>CAYZQO010000036.1:0-2042 GCA_964480725.1 uncultured Polyangiaceae bacterium
CACCGCAACGGCGCCATCGCGGCCATCAAGATGCTGCACGGCGAGCTCGCCGGGCACGCCGAGCTCCGTTCGCGGTTCCTCCGCGAGGCGTACATCGCCAACAAGGTCGAGCACGTCGGCTCGGTCAAGGTGCTGGACGACGACATCACCGAGCAGGGCGAGCCGTACCTCGTCATGGAGCTGCTCAGGGGCGCCTCCGTGGAGGACCGCGCGGCGCGCAACGGCGGCCAGCTCCCGCTCGCCCACGTCCTCAACATCGTCGATCAGACGCTCGCGGTGCTGGAGGTCGCGCACCGAGTGGGGATCGTGCACCGCGATCTGAAGCCCGATAACCTCTTTCTCACCGAGGAGGGCGTGGTCAAGGTGCTCGACTTCGGCATCGCCCGCCTCCGGGACAGCGCCGAGACGAAGAAGACCGCGACCGGGATGTTGATGGGCACGCCCGCCTACATGGCCCCCGAGCAGGCGCTTGGGCGCTGGCAGAGCGTGGATGCGCGCACGGATCTCTGGGCGATGGGGGCGGTCGTGTTCTCGCTCCTCTCCGGCCGCTCCGTGCACGAGGGGGAGACCGCCAACGAGATGCTGGTCCAGGCGGCGACGCGTCCAGCCCCCTCGCTGGCCCGCGTCGTGCAGGCGCCGCAGCCGCTGGTCGAGTTCGTGGACAAGGCGCTCGCGTTCGAGCAGGACCGGCGGTTCGCGGACGCGCACGAGATGCGCGTGGCGCTGCGCGCGGCGGTGCAGTCGATCACCGGTGCGACGGGGTCGTCCGTCGTCCCGGGCGTCCCGGGGTCGCGAGCGGCCGCGGGTGTCGCGGCCACGGTCGCCGGGCTCGGCGGGCCGGCGGCGGCGCGGACGGGCGCGCGGTTGCGCACCCGTGACGGGGGGCGGCTCGGCGGCGCCGCGGAGGACCTCGGCCCCTCCGACGCCGAGGCGGTCGCCATCCTCGCGCGCGGCGACGCCTTCGCCGAGGCATCGATCAGCGAGGAGGACGTCAAGACCCTGACCGACCTCTTCGTGGCGATGGAGCGCGCGCTCATCGCCCAGGTGCAGTACGGCAAGGAGCACCCCGAGGCGCGGAAGCGCTTCGATCGGGTCTTCAGCCAGGTCGCCTCGGCGCTCCTGTCGCGGGAAGAGGCCCTCGCCTGGAACGTCACGCCGTACTCCTTCGTGGCCGGCGAGCACACCCTGTGGGAGCCGAAGGCGCCGTTCGACCGCATCCCCTATCAGCTCTTCTCGGACGGCATCCGGCTGCTCGGGCTCGACGCTGGGCTGACCGAGCCCGAGTTCCTCGAGTTCTTGCGCATCGTCACCCTCGACCGCGCCCGCGAGATGGCGCCCGAGGACGACTTCGTCACCCTGATCTGGGACGCGAGCTTCGAGCACATCCTGCACCAGGCCATCGACACCTTCGCCGAGGGCAGCCAGGACGAGCGGGCCGACTTCGAGCGCAACGTGGACAAGGTGGTAGCGCTCGCCCACTACGAGACGCCGGAGCAGCTTGAGGAGTCCTGGAAGAAGGCCAAGGCGGTCCGCAGCAGCGCCCCTGCGGACGTCTCGCGGCGGCGGATGGTGGCGCTGATCACGACGGCGGAGCGCGCCGACGCCGAGTCGCGCGCCAAGGCCGTGCAGGCGCAGATGGCGGACGCCCGACTGGACGATCCGGTCGCCATCCAGCGGGCGCTCGCGGTGGACCCCGCGATGCTCCAGATGTTCGGGGTCCGCCTGCAGCCCGACGTGAACCTCACGGGGGACCGGTTCGCGGTGGCCGCGGCCCAGGCGTATCGGGAGGCGCGGCGCCGCGGCGCCGAGCGGGGCGTCGTCAGCCCCATCCGCTCGGCGATCGACGGGCTCGCCAAGGTCGCGCCCGTGGGCGCGATCTCCATGATCGGGGCGCTCGCGGCCGGGGTCGAGGACGGCCGCACCCCGCCGGCGGAGGTGGCCGAGGCGCGGGCCGCCCTGACCGGGGCCATCGTCTCCAAGAAGACGATGGAGTACGTGCTCGACGGCGCCGTCGCCGAGGGCGCGAACCAGGCGCTCTTCCT
>CAYZQO010000036.1:2142-34138 GCA_964480725.1 uncultured Polyangiaceae bacterium
CGCATCCGCAGCGCGGAGTTCGATCGACTGGCCTTCGAGGAGCGCGAGGAGGCGCTCCACACCGTGGTGGCGCTGGCGCCCAGCCGCGCCGAGGCCGTCTGCGTCGAGCTGCTCAAGGAGTCGCGGATGGTGACCTCGGAGTCTCACGAGCAGACGCGCGGCCTCGCCGCCGAGCTCCTCGGCGAGGTCGCTGCCAGCCCGGAGGCGGTGGAGCTCCTCACCGCCGCGGCCACCGCGCGATGGAAGAACAGCGAGCGGGTCCGCGCTGCGGCCACCAAGGCGCTCGCCCGCATCGAGGAGCGCGCGGCGGCCAAGGCGGCGACCGGCCCCGCACGACGGAAGCAAGATGGACGCACCTCAGCCTGAGCCCGGGTTCCTCGCGCACTGCGTCGCCGAGACCACCGGCAACCCGATGCTGGAGGAGATCCGCGACCGCAGCGCGGAGGCGGCGCTCGCCATCTTCCGCGTCGCGAAGAACGCGCTCGTGCATGCCATCGACAACGACGCGATGGTGCAGTGCGCCGAGCAGTCGGCGGGCGTCCTGGCGGCCTTCGCCGCCGAGATCGGGGCTGCGGCCGCCATCACCTTCATCGAGGACACGGTGTTCGTCTGCGGCCAGCTCCTGCGCGCCTCGCGCAAGATCTACGAGGCGACGCAGGAACTCGGCAAGCTCCTGCTGCGCGCCGGCGTCTCCGAGGTGAGCTTCGACGCGAGGCTCACCACGCAGAACGTGCTCGACTTCGCCGCTGCCTTCTCGGCGGCTCTCCGTGACCCGAACCGCCGCGGCGCCCTCACGGACGCGACGATCCCGAACGTCGCCATCCGCAAGGTCGATCGGGTGCTCACCCAGCGCCAGGACGACGAGGACCAGCCGCTGCAGGAGCAGATCCTGCGCCTCTACGCGGTCGCGCTGATGGTGATGCGCGGTTACTACGATTCGGTGGCCCATGGGGTGAACGTCGTCCCCAGCCGGGTCAAGCGTCTAGCGCAGAAGCTCGTCAGCCTGATCGGGACGGGCAACCCTGCCGTCCTCGGGATGAGCGCCATGGCGCACGCGCACCGTGACGACGCGGGGCGGGCGGTGCAGGCGGCGATCCTGGCCCTGGTGCTGGCGCGTCACCTCACCACCGACCGGCTCCAGCTCGCTGCGCTCGCGATGTCCGCGCTCATGGCCGAGGGGGGCCGGGTCCGCATCGCGGGCCCGGAGGGGCGGGATCGCCTGGTCGCCCTCGCGGACGCGGACGAGGCGACGGTGCCGGCGATGACCGCCGCCACCGCCATCGCGGCCGGCGGGGTCAACGTCGCCAACGCGCTCCGGACGGTGACCGCCTACGAGGCGACCTGGACCGAGCGGCGGTCCCTTCTCGGCCCCGTGTACGGCGGCAAGGCCCCGCTCCCGCACGCCCTGATCCTGCTGGTGGTGCGCCGCCTGCTGGACTACTTGGCGCCACGCGACGCCACCGTCCGCCCGCTCGGACCGGTGGACGCGCTCGCGGCCATGGCCGCGGATCCGACCCTCGACCGTACGTTGGTCCGGGTCCTCGTGCGCGCCGTGGGGGTCGTGCCAGCGGGCGCGGTGGTGGAGTTCGAGACGGGCGAGTGGGCGGTGGTGGTGGGTCCGTCGGCGAACCAGCAGGCGCTCCACCTGCCGCGCGTGCGCGTGGTCACCGACGCGAACGGCCGGGCTCTGCCGGCCCCGCGGGAGATCGATCTCGGCGCGAGCGGCGAGGGCCGGATGCTCCCGCGCATCAAGAACGTCCTGGACCCGCAGCACACGCGCTTCAACGTCACCGCGGCGTTCGTGGCCGCGTGAGCCCGGCGCTGCGGGCGACGCGCGCTGCCCCCCGGCGCGCGAGCAGCCCGGCGATGACCAGAACGTGCCAGGGCCGCACGCCGCTCCGCTCGCCGGCGTAGACGGGGCGGACCGGGATCTCGGCGACGCGCAGGCCGGCCGCCGCGAGCTGGGCCAAAAGATCGTTCGGGTAGCCGTACCGGGGCCAGAGGTCATCGAGATCGAGCCGGCGCACCGCGTCGGCGGTGATCGCCGTGTACCCGCACTGGGGATCCGAGACTCGGAGGCCCGTGGCGAGCCAGGTCAGGCCCGCGAGGGCGCGCCCGGCGAGGCGTCGCTCGAGGGGCATGCGGCGCCGCTCGGGGTGGACGAAGCGGTTGCCCTTCACGTAGTCCGCCGTGCCGCGCCCGAGCGGATCGACGAGCCGGGCGAGGTCGCGGGGGTCCATCTGCCCGTCGCCGGCCATCACGGCCACGACGTCCGCCCCCTGCTCGACCGCGGCGCGGTAGCCGGTGGTGATCGCCGCACCCACACCCCGGTTGTGGGGGTGCCGCAGCACCGACACCCGGGGGTCGGCGGACGCGCCCGCGATCGCGGCCGTGGCATCCCGGCTCGCGTCGTCCACGACCCAGATCCGAGCGACCCAGTCCGGCACGCTCGCCAGCGTAGCCGCGATCCGCTCGGCCTCGTCGAAGGCGGGGACGACCACCGATACCTGGACATCGGCGCGCACGTCCGGGTCATCGCTCGCCGTCGTTCGGGCGGCAAGGGGGGCGTCCGCGCGCGGCACCCTGGTATGATGCAGGGCATGCCGACGAGGTTCGAAGCGCGCGCGCTCGGGGCGGCGTTGCTCGTTGGCCTCGTCGTCACGGCGTGCGACCGCCGCGCGCTCCGCGACGGCCCGCGGGCGGACGCGGTGGATCGCCGCTTGACCTCGTCGGCGGTGCCCTCGACGCGCGCGAGGAGCGCGGCGCCCGCCCCGGTCCCGTCCGCCTCGGGGGCGGTCGTCCCCGACCTCGAGTTCGCCCGCCTGCCGGAGCCGTGCGGCGCGAGCGACCGCGGAGGGACGCTCGCGCCGGGCGCGTCCGTGCTCGTCGTGCCCATTCGCGCCAACTACCTCCCGGCGCGGGTAGAGGCCGTCCTCGACGACGGAGCGGTGCGCGTCGCGTCGTGGACGGGCAACCCCTTCACCGTCGAGCGCGACCGCGTCTACCCGCTCGATCTCCCGCGCCCCACCACCGCACCGGGGGGGTGCTACGGCGGCTGCAAGACGGGCGATCTCTGGGTGGCCTGTCGTGTCGTCTCCGGCGACGACAGGCGCGTCGTCGTGGAGGACCACTCGGGGACGGAGCGCTCCCTCTCCCGCGCGGACCTGGTCGTCTTCGAGCCGTCCCTGCAGCGGCAGGTACGAAGCTTCCTCGTCGAAGCCCGGAGCCGCGACGCCTTCCGGGTCGCCGTCGAGGCGGCGGGCAAGCCCACCGTCCCCGCCGGCTACCTGCCGGTGGTGGGGGAGGTCGTGCTGGTTGCCTCCGGACCGCAGTACCTCACGGCGGAGGTGGTCGCCGTCACGCCCGAGGGCTGCTCCGTCCGCTGGTTCGGCGCTGCACGCACGCCATCCACCCGCCCGCTGAAGGATCTGGTGCCCCTGCCGCGCCCGGGGGGCGCCCGGGGACCGGCGGCGGCGCCCGGGGACTTCGTGCTGGCGAAGGCGCGCGAGGATCACGGGCTGGACCGGCTCGCGCTCTCCGGTGAGGGGCGACTCGTCGACCCGAGCCGGCCGCCGCGGCAGAGCCTCGAGTGGCAACCGTACCGCGTCCTCGCGCTGGGCGCGGCCGGGGAGCTCGTGCTCGGAGATCGCGATGGCCGGCGGCGAACGGAGCGCGCAGCCGAAACCATCCGGTACGCGCGCTGATCGGGCCGGGCTCGGTGACCGCGTCGGGGCCGGACGCGCGGGGGGGGCGTGTGCGGAGCCCCGCGAGGTGATAAGGCGTGGTCCGTGTCGCGCCGTCGCGTCTTCTTGCTGGTCGCGCTCGGGCTGCTGCTGGTGCCGGCGGGGCGAATCGTGTTCGACATGATCACCTACCCGACCAGCTACTCCCCCGAGGGGGCGTACTTCCGGGTGGTGAGCGCCGTGAACAACCGGCGCCCCGAGCGGGCCTTCCCTTACACGGAGACGGCCGCGCAGCACGCCTGCTACACGATCCGGGACTACCGCCGCCAGGCACGGGAGCGGATCCTCGCCGCGTACCCGACCGGGGAAGGGGACGCCTGGCTCGCTGCCCACGGCGAGGAGGCGCTGGCCCCGGACGGCGCCGACGTCTTCGCGATCTACGCCCGACGCCACGCCTGGCTCGATCTGCTCCGGCGCGACCTCTCCGGTGTGGCTGAGGTCACGGTGGAGGGGGACCGCGCCACGGTGCAGACCGTGCGCGGGACCCGCTACTCCTTCCGCCGACGCGAGAACGGGATCTGGGGCTTGACGCAGTTCACCGCCGTGCTCGTCGCGGAGGCGGAGAAGGCCGCGCGCGACGCGGGGATGATCGAGCGCGCGGCCGCCGACTACGAGCGGGTCCGCGCGCACGCTGCGGCGAGCGGCGCGGTCCCCGTCGCCCCCCGCTGAGCGCGCACAGCTCCGGGGCTACGGCCCCCGTCCTGGGGACCGACCGAGCCCCGCCGCGCCCGCGGGGGCCTGGCGCCGGCGGGGGGCTCGCCCGCGGTCGGAGGCGGCTCGCGACCGGTCGCAGCGATCCCCGGTGCAAGGGGGCGGGCCGCGCGCTATGAGGGGATCTGGTGTCGTCCGCCGCCGAGAGCTCGAGCGCGATCCGGCTGGTCCCGCTCGGCGGGCTTGGCGAGATCGGGATGAACTGCCTCGCGCTCGAGCAGGACGGGCGGATCCTGGTCGTGGACTGCGGCGCCGCCTTTCCCCACGACGATCTCGGGGTCGACCTCATCCACCCCGACTTCCGGTGGCTGCTCGACCGGGCCGACGACGTCGCCGGCGTGTTCGTCACCCACGGCCACGAGGATCACGTCGGCGGCGTGCCGTTCCTGCTGCGCGAGCTCGACGTTCCCGTGTTCGGCTCCCCCCACGCTCTCGCCGTCGTCCGCCGGCGCCTCGAGGAGCACGAGGTCGACCTGGACGACGTGGAGCTCCTGCCCATCCGAGCGGGTGAGACGCACCGGGTCGGTCCCTTCAGCGTGGAGCCGATCCGTGTCTCTCACTCCGTCGTCGAGGCGATGGCCCTCGCCATCGAGACCGCGGCGGGGATGGTGATCCACACCGGCGACTTCAACCTCGATCTCGATCCGCTGGACGGCGCGGCCACCGACGAGGCGCGCCTCGGCGAGCTCGGCGCTGCCGGGGTGGCGCTCTTGCTCAGTGACAGCACCAACATCGACGTCCCGTCGCGAACCGGCTCCGAGCGGGGCGTGGCGCGACGGCTCGAGGAGCTGGTGGCAGCGGCGGAGCAGCGGGTCATCATCGCCATGTTCGCCAGTAACGTGCAGCGCCTGCGGTCCATCGGCGAGATCGCCCAGCGCGTGGGGCGCAAGCTCTGCTTGCTGGGTCGGAGCCTGGTCCAGCAGGCCGAGATCGCGACCGCGATGGGGCACCTGACCTGGTCGAGCGATCTGCGGATCGCCCCCGAGCAGGCCGCGGAGGCACCGCGCTCCGAGCTGCTCGTGCTCGCCGGCGGCAGCCAGGCCGAGCCCGCCTCGGCGGTGGCGCGGCTCGCGCGGGGCGTCCACCCGCACCTCGCGGTGGAGCCGGACGACACGGTCGTGTTCTCGAGTCGCGTGATCCCAGGCCACGAGCTGGCGGTGCACGAGCTCGTCTGCGACTTGCTGCGGCTGGGGGCGCGCGTGCACGACCGGCACACGGACCCCGACGTGCACACGAGCGGACACGCCGGGCAATCCGAGCAGCGGCGCGTGATCGAGCTGGTGCGGCCGAGGTGCTTCGTGCCCGTCCACGGGACGCTCCGTCACCTGATGCGCCACGCGGACCTCGCGCGCTCGTGCGGGGTGCCGCAGGTGCTGGTCGTCGAGGACGGCACCGTGCTCCGGCTGGATTCGAGCGGGATTTCGCGCGGCGGGACGGCGACGCACGGCGAGGTGCACGTGGCGATTGGCGGGGAGGTGCTCGACGTCGAGACGCTTGCTCGTCGCGAGGAGCTCGCTCGGGGCGGCATCGCCGTCGTCGCGCTGGTGATCGATGGGGAGCGCCGCCTGCGGTCCGGCCCCACGCTGCGCGCGTCCGGGGTGCCCGCCATCGACGCCAGCGCCGAGCGCGCGGTGACCAGGGACGTGGTGCGCGCGCTCGAGCGTCACCGCAAGCTGGGACCGCGCGATCCCCGGCTCGTCGAGGAGCTCCGGCGGGCGGCGCGGCGCGCGCTGCACGCGGCCTGTGGCTACCGGCCGCCGGTCGAAATCCTGCTCCAGGTGGTGGAGGGATGATGCACCGTCGCGGGGTCCTCCTGGTCGTCGTCGGGGTCGTCGGGCTCGCCTGTCGCAGCCGTGCGCCGGAGCCGGTGGGGCCTGGCGCGGCGGCGGGCTCGAGCCTGCCGGTCGCCTCCTCGGCCGGTCCGGTCGCGTCCAGCCCGACGCTGCCCGCACTGCTCGACGAGGACGCGCTCGACCCCGAGTGGCGCCACCCGGCGGTCCCCCGATTGGTTGCCGTCGGCGATCTTCACGGCGATCTCACTGCGGCCCGCGCCGCACTGCGCCTGGCGGGAGCGGTCGACGAACGCGATCAATGGGTCGGCGGCGCGCTGGTGGTCGTGCAGACGGGGGACGTGCTCGATCGCGGTGACCAGGAGCGGGAGCTCCTCGAGTGGCTCGATCGGATCGCGGCCGCTGCGGAATCGGCCGGGGGCGCGCTCCATCGGATACTCGGCAACCACGAGGTGCTGAACGTCCAGGGCGATTTCCGCTACGTCACGGCGGCGGGGCTGGCGGACTTCGCGGCGCCCGCGGCCGAGGCGGCGGCGGACCCCCGCCTCGCGCGCTTCGCTGTGGAGGCGCGAGGCCGCGCGCACGCGTTCCTCCCCGGCGGCCCCCAGGCGCGAGCCCTCGCGGAACTGCCGCCAGTGCTCGTCATCGGCGACAGCCTCTTCGTGCACGGGGGCCTTCATGAGGCGCTCCTCAGCCATGGGCTCACGCGCCTCGAGCGGGAGGCCCGCGACTTCATGACCGGGGCCGGCGGGGAGCCGCCGAGATTGGTGGGCGAGGATTCCCCGGTCTGGACGCGGCGTTTCTCCGACGATCCGTTGGAGCCGGGCGTCTGCGCCGAGGCGGCCCGCGTCACCGCGGCCATCGGCGTCGCGCGGATGGTGGTCGGACACACCGTGCAGAAGTCGGGGATCACCTCCGCCTGCGAGGGGCGCGTCTGGCGCATCGACGTGGGGCTCTCCGCCCACTACGGTGGGCGGCTCGGCGTGCTGGAGATCACCCCGGCGGGGGCGCGCCCGCTCCCTGCCGACCCCTGAACCACCGGGTCCGCGAGGACGCGCACCACGCGCGGATTCCCGGCGCGCCGTTGCCGCCCGTCGGCAGGGGCGCTATCCCCGACGTCCGATGACCGACCCCGTGCCCAACGTCCTCGCCGCCCGTTACGCGAGCGCGCCGATGCGCGCGCTGTGGTCTCCGGAACGGAAGGTGGTGCTCGAGCGGCGCCTCTGGATCGCGGTGATGCGGGCCCAGCGCGAGCTCGGGCTCGACGTCCCGGAGGCGGCCATCGCGGCCTACGAGCGGGTTGAGGGATCGGTCGATCTCGCCTCCATTCAGGCTCGCGAGCGGGTCACCCGCCACGACGTGAAGGCACGGATCGAGGAGTTCTGCGCCCTCGCCGGCGCCGAGTACGTGCACCGGGGGATGACGTCACGCGATCTGACGGAGAATGTCGAGCAGCTGCAGCTCCGCGACGCGCTGACGCTGATCCGTGACCGCATGGTGGCTTCGCTCGCCCGGCTCGGGCAGCGCGCGGCGGAGTACGAGGCGCTGGTGATCGCGGGGCGGTCGCACAATGTGCCGGCTCAGGCGACCACCATGGGTAAGCGCTGCGCCACCGTGGGCGAGGAGCTGTTCGTCGCGCTCGAGCGCGTCGAGGGGCTGCTCGCGCGGTACCCGCTCCGCGGCATCAAGGGCCCGGTGGGGACGCAACAGGACATGCTCGACCTCCTGGGCGGCGACGCCGCCCGCGTGGACGCCTTGGAGGCGGCGGTGGCGCGACACCTGGGGTTCTCGCGCACGCTCGGCAGCGTGGGGCAGGTGTACCCGCGGTCGCTCGATCTGGACGTCGTGAGCGCGCTCCTGCAGGCCGCGGGGGGGCCGTCGAGCTTTGCCAAGACGCTGCGGCTGATGGCCGGGCAGGAGCTCGCCACCGAGGGCTTCCGCCCCGGGCAGGTCGGCTCCTCGGCGATGCCGCACAAGATGAACGCGCGCACCTGCGAGCGCATCAACGGGTTCGTCCACGTGCTCGCGGGGCACCTGACCATGGTGAGCGCGCTGGTCGGCGATCAGTGGAACGAGGGCGACGTGAGCTGCTCGGTGGTCCGGCGTGTCGCGCTCCCGGACGCTTGCTTCGCGGCCGACGGGCTGTTCCAGGCCTTCCTCCACGTCCTGTCCGATTTCGGTGTCTACCCGGCGGTGGTCGAGCGGGAGCTCCATCGGTACCTGCCGTTCCTCGCCACCACCAAAATCCTGATGGCGGCCGTGCGTCGGGGGGTGGGTCGGGAGGCCGCGCACGAGGCCATCAAGGAGCACGCGGTGGCCGTGGCGCTCGCGATGCGGGAGGCGGGACGCCCCGAGAACGATCTCATGGACCGGCTCGCCTCCGATGGTCGACTCGGCCTCGATCGCGATGCGCTCGGGGCCGCCGGGGGCGCGCCCCTGGAGTTCGTCGGGGCCGCGCCGCGCCAGGTCCGCGCCTTCGTCGAGCGGGTCGAGCGCCTGGTCGCACGCCACCCGGAGGCCGCGCGCTACCAGCCCGATCCGCTCCTGTGACCCTCACGGCGTCGGGGGGGCGGTGTCGTCGGGGATCTCCGCCCCCGGATCGAAGCGGCAGGACATCGAGCGGACCTCGACGCCGCTGCCGTCTGGCGGGGCCACGATCGGTCGGAAGAGCCAAGCATGTTCGAGATCGCCCATCGGCAGGATGGCGCTCACCACATCCGCTTCGCCGCGCACGGGCGCCGTAGGGATGGCGTGGAACGCCGCCACGCAGGGGCGGTCCGGCGTGCCGTGCAGCACGGCGTCGCCGGTATCCAGCAGCCGCAGCGGCTCGCGGGCGTCGGACACGATGACGGGGTGACTCGTTCCCGGCGCGGCGACGGCGATGCTGCGCGGACTGCCCGCTCGATCCTGCGGGGAGCAGGCCGCCGGGGGATCCGTGAGCGAGCCCTGTGAGGGGAGCGGGATCGGCGGCAGCGTCACCGCCCCCTGGCTGGCGATCGGGTAGAGCCAGGCCTGCGTCCGCCCGGTCGCCTCGTCCGTGATCTGCACGGCGATGGAGATGCTCGCCCCGTGGTAGGCGATCCTCGACCGCTGCGTCAGCCCGAGGTCCCCGGGGTTGGCCGGGCCGAGCGCGACGGCGCCGAACGACCAGGAATCGGCGGTGCGGGTCGCGCGGACGAGGACCGGCCCACCGTCGACGAGGACGAAGGGGACGTGTCCATCCAGGTGCGCGATCTCGGTGCGACCTCGGATCGTGAGCTCGCCGGGCCAAACCAGCGGCGGGACCTCTTCGACGTGGCGCCCATCGAGGAAGTACGCGGGCTGGTTGGTGCCCGTCGCCCCGTGGAGCTGCAGGTAGATCCCGTCGGAGGAGATGCTGAGGAGCGCCGGGGTCGCGCGCTCGGTCGCGCCCGGGGCACGCTGGTAGTCCCCGGGGCGATAGGGGACCGAGCGGCCGAGGCTGGTGCGGACCACCTGGCGCTCGAAGAGGTTCTGCCAGGCGACCTCGATGGCGCCGAGCCGCGGGTCCTGGGGAGTCGGCAGCCGGAAGCGGAGCGCCGCGGCCCCTTCTACCTGGGGTGAGAGGAGCTGCGCGTACTCGCGGGGTCGCGGCACGGGTCCGAGCAGCGGGACGTACTCCACCCGCGCCCTCGCCCCGCCGGTCGCGTTCCAGACGCCTGCCTTCCCGCTCTTGTCGTCCTCTGCCGGGAGGAACCAGGCCACGTCCCCGATCGCCGCGTCGGTGGCGTCCGGCAGGGTCTTCGCGTGATCGAGGACGCGCCAGGGCTCGGCGCCGAGCGCGCAGCTGATCGGCGTCCGGGGCGGCGGCGCCGGGCGCGCCGTCGGCGGCTCCGGGAGCGGCGGGGCCTCGATGTCCAGCGCCCCGGGGGCCGTACCCCACCCGAGGCGGGTGAGCTCGTCGCCGAGCACGCACCCGGACGGCGAGCAGGCGACCGTGACGCTGCAGCCGTCCTCGCCGCCCGCGACGGCGATCTGGCAAGCGCGCGTGGGCCAACGGCCAGCGTGCTGCCAGGAGACGCCGCCATCCAGGGTCTCCCAGGTCATGCCGTCCGCGGTAGAGAGGGCGAGTGCGCGCCGACCGCAGGCGCCCAGCGCGTTGGTGTCCTCGGGGCTCGTCGTCGTCGCGATCGAGCGCCCCTCCGCGTCGAGCACCCAGTAGGTGAGCGCGCCCCATCGCCGGATCACGAGCGCGATCATGCCTTCGTCACCGACGGCGAAGGATTCGACGACCGCCTCGTCGTCGTCCTCGGCTTCGTTCCAGCGGGACTCATCGTCGTCCCGCCCGCTGGCGCTCGCGCTGCGCTCGACCAGGTCGTGCGCGGCGAAGGTGCGCCCTCCGTCCTGGGAGACGAAGACCGCGAGGTCGCCGCCCTTGGTGCGTCGGCCGAGCGCGTATGCTCGACCCGTCGGACCGAAGGCGAGGGCGAGGGGCGCTCGGCGCAGGGAGGGGGCGACCGCCGCCGCGAGGTGCTCGCTCGGGGGGGGCGCCGCCGAGCGCGGCTCGCCCGCGCGGCGGGCGCGAGACGGCTTGGTCGCCCTCTCGGGTGGGGGGCCCTGCTTCCGGACCTGGATCCCGTGGGTCTTGCAGGGCCCCGCTGGACCCTCGCCGGCGCAGACACCGCTGACCAGCAGCTCGCCAGCAGGACCGACCGCCATGCGCAGCGCGCCGAGGTTGCCGCGCGCCACGAAGGACTCTCGCTGCCACTTCACTCCCCCGTCCTGGCTGCGCCAGAAGGACAGCATCCCGGGCCCGGTGACCCGATCCATCGCGGCGCTGGACGAGACGTCCCCCGTGCAAGACAGCTCCAGGTGCGTGCCGTTGGCGGCGATCCGGGCCGCCCTGCAGCCGGTCCCAGCGTCGATGGAGCGCCGGCGCAGCGGGCCCTCGAGCGGGCCTGCGAGCAGCGCGAGCCCGCCCTTCCCCGCGGACGCCGTCACTATCTCGAGGTAGCGCCCCCCGGTGATGACGGCGCTGCCGGCGGCGATGGCGGTCGCGTCCGGGCCCCGCGCCGGCCTCGCGCCGGTCCTCCTGGGCGCTCGCGCTGGCGTCCCAGCGAACGGCTTCAGCGCGGGCGTGGGCGCGTCCGTCAGAGTGTAGGCACCGAGCGCTCCCTCGACGCTCAGCCGGGACTGCCGGGCGTCGATCGCGAGCGCGCCCACCGTCGTCGTGTCGAGCGGCGCCCAGGTCGCTCCGTGATCGTCGGTGAAGAGCAGGCGCTCGGGGATCGCCAGCGCGAGCCCCCGCCCCCCCGGCTCGAGCGCCGCGTCGGCGACGAGCAGACCCGGCGGTCCGGCGTCGGCCCATGACCGCCCCAGATCCGCACTGCGCGTCAGGCGTCCCCCCGCGCGGATGCCGAGGATGGCCCGGCTCGTGGAGGAGACGTTGTGGAGCGGCACGGCCGGCGCCGCCGAGCGCACGAACGCGCCCAATGGCTCCTCCGCCTCGTAGGTCGTGCCCGACCCCCCCAGGAAGAGCCACCCCGCGCCGCCGGGCTGGACGCCGACCAGCGTCTCCGGGGCGCGCACAGCCGCCGCCACCGCCCGCTTGCCCACCAGCCACCGCTCGCCGTGCGCACCGACGAAGAGCGTCTCTTCGCCGATCGCCACGCTGGCGAACGCCGCCGGAAGGGACGCCGGGTGGAAGCGCCAGCGCGCGGGCGATACGGTGTCGCTCGCGTCGGCGATGGGCCCGAGGAGCGAAGGCCGCGGGCTCGGCAGCGATCGTGGGGCGCAGGCCGCCGCGCAGAGCGCGAGTGCCCCCGCTGCTCGTCGCCAACCCGCGCCCCGCCCCACAACGGCCCTGACCGGTGGTCGGGCCCGCTGGCCGTGCGCGGGCTCGCGCACCGAGGTCACAGATCGCAGAGCTCGGTGAGCCGAGCCTTGGTCGTCCTTCCCACCTGCTTCGCCGTCACCGTCCCGCCCTTGAAGACCAGGAGGGTTGGCAGGCTCGCCACGCCGTACTTGCCCGCTGTCACCGGGCAGTTCTCCACGTCCACGGAGCCCACCTTCAGCTGGCCCTCCAGCTCGGCAGCCAACTGCTCGACGATCGGGGCGAGCGCCTTGCAGGGCCCGCACCACTCCGCGGAGAAGTCCACCAGCACGGGGAGATCGGACTTGAGGACCTCGCGGTCGAAATTTTCATCGCTCAGGACGATTACCTTTTGGGACACTTTTTGGATCCTCCGCGTGCGCGAGCGTGGCCGGAAGATAGATCGCCGCCGATCCCGGGGGAACCCCTGACGGGAGCGACCGGGGCCGGACGGGCCCGCGGCCCGGACCCGCTGGCACTCGCGCGACGCTGGCGGGCGGCCGGATCCGCTCGACGTATGCGGAGCGATGACACCGTCGCCCGCCTGTACTAGCGTCGGCGTCCGCGATCCGATGGCACCGCAACGACCCGAAATGAGTGTGTTAGGCCCCGGCACGCGCGTCACGGGGCGCGTACAAGGGCACGGTGGCGTCGCCGTCGCGGGGCACGTGGCAGGGGACATACGGGTTTCCGGGCCGTGCCAGGTGGCCGCCGGCGCCTCCGTCACGGGGGATCTCTCGGCCGAGTCCCTCGACGTCGCGGGGACCGTCACTGGCGACGCCACCACCGCGGGTGACGCGACCATTCGAAGCACGGCGATCGTGCGCGGCGTGTGGCGCGCGGCGCGCATCGCCATCGAGCCCGGTGCCGACGTATCGCTGACGCTGGACTCACAGTTCGATCTGGACCTCTCACCGAAGCGACGCTCCCGCTAGGGAGCGGCTCATCACGAGGCGAAATGGCAGGCACGGTAATTGGCGAAGGGCTCACCATCGAGGGCGAGATCGTCACCGACGACGAGGTCGTGGTGCAGGGCACGGTGCGCGGCACCCTGACCAGTGGCGACGTCGTCTCCATCGCCTCCGGCGGTGTCGTCGAGGCGGACGTGCAAGCGGCCTCGCTCAGCGTCGGCGGGCAGGTGACGGGGAACGTCACCGCCACCGATCGCATCGACATCCAGGCTGGCGGGCGTCTGATCGGCGACGTGAAGGCGGCACGCTTGACCATTGCGGACGGGGCCTCGTTCAAGGGCAACGTCGACATGGACGTGTGACGAGGGGCGCATGAGCGACGGATCGATCATTGGTCGGACCACCACCATCCGCGGTCGCGTGACCGGCACCGGCGCCATCCGGGTGGAGGGTCGTGTGGAGGGAGACGTCATCACCGACGGGGACGTCGAGGTGGCGTCCGAGGCGCAGATCCAAGGCGCGGTGCAGGGCGCGACCCTCCGCGTCGCCGGCGCCGTCGCCGGGGATCTCATCGGGACCGAGGCCGTGCTGCTCGAGCTCGGCGCGCGCGTCGTGGGCGATCTCTCCGCGCCTCGGATCGGCATTGCCGAAGGGGCGCTGGTGCGCGGCAAAGTGGAGACGGCGCGCGGGGGCGCTGCCACCCCGACCGCGCGGGGGGCCGTCGCCGTCCGGCGTGCGCCGGAGGTCCCGCGCGCGGTGGTCATGCGGACCGCGGCCGCTCCCGCCGCGACCGCGCGGACTGCGGCTGCCCCTGCCGCTGTGGCTGCTCCGCCGGCTTCCCCTCCCGCTCGGGACGCGGCGTCGAAGACGACGCCGACTGGCGCCCGGCCGGCTCCGGCCGCCGCCGCCCCTCGCGGTCCCGCCGGCAACCCGCGGACCCGTCCCAGCACCGGTTCTGCTGCCGTCAAGACGGTGCGGGCCGCTCCGCCGCCGCCGGTGGTCCCCTCGCTGGCGAAGGGGGCTCGGGTGAAGAAGAAGGTGGCCCACCGGTGATCGACCCTTCCCGTCGAGCGCGCCTGGTTGAGTTGCTCCGCGAGCGGAGCTTCGAGCGCCGTCGCGTGACCCTCGCCTCGGGTCGTGAGAGCGATTTCTTCATCGACTGCAAGCAGACCGCGCTCACGGCCGAGGGGCACGCGGTGATCGGTGAGCTCATGTTCGCCGCCCTCGACGACCTGCCGCCGTGCGATGCCGTCGGTGGTGTCGAGCTCGGGGGCTGCCCGCTGGCGAGCGCGGTTTCTCTCACGAGCTTTCAGCGTGGCCGCCCCTTGCCTGCCTTGTATGTCCGCAAGGCGCGCAAGGATCACGGGACGGTCAAGCTGGTCGAGGGCGACAAGTCGATGTCCCCTGGCATCCGCGTGGCCCTGCTCGAGGACGTCATCACCACGGGTGGATCGAGCCTCAAGGCCGTGGATTCGCTGCGCGAGGCGGGGGCCGTGGTGACGGGGATCGTCGCCCTCGTGGACCGCGAGGAGGGGGGCGCCGAGACGATCCGCGAGGCGGGCCTGCCGCTGGTCGCCCTCGCCCGGCGCTCCGACTTCATGTAGCGGACCCGCGCGGTCCCCTCACGGGATGGCGATCGCGCGCCCGACGACGAACTTGAGGTAGCGCCCCTCGGGGTGCTGGGCGGCGACGGGGTGGTCGAGGGGTTGCCCCGCCTCATGGACGAGCTGGAGTCGGCAGCGGGCCCGCGCCGCGCCCTCCGCCAGGGTGGCTCGGAACTCGGCTGGGCTCACCTGCGCCGTACAGCTGGCGGCGGCGTAGAGCCCGCTCGGCGCGACCACGCCGAGCGCCGCCGCGTGGAGCCGGACATAGGAGCGGAGCGCTGCCCGCTGCTGCGACCGGTTCCGGGCGAAGCTCGGGGGATCCGTGATCACGAGATCGAAGCGCCGCCCCTCGGCGCGGGCGCGCTCGAGGAACGCGAAGGCGTCCTCCGTCACCGCGACGTGGCGGTCTTCCGGCAGCCCGTTGAGTGCGAAGTTGTCCCGCGCGGCGGCGGTCGCCGGCGCCGCCGAGTC
This sequence comes from uncultured Polyangiaceae bacterium, assembly GCA_964480725.1. Lineage (GTDB taxonomy): Bacteria > Myxococcota_A > Polyangia > Polyangiales > Polyangiaceae > JAFGBI01. Next base: position 17,203 of record CAYZQO010000036.1, read on the forward strand.
GACGCTCACGACCTCGCGGGCGCCCCCGCCCGCGGCGTGGAGCGAGAAGCCCCCCGTGTACGAGAAGAGGTTGAGCACGGTGCGACCGTAAGCGATCCCGGCGACGAAGCGCCGGTTCTCGCGGTGATCCAGGAACAAGCCCGTCTTTTGCCCCCGCGCTAGGTCGACGTGGAAGCGCACCCCGTGCTCGACCACCGTGAGATCGGCGGGCGGAGGGTCGCCGCGGAGCACCACGAGCCCCTCGGAGCGGTCCTCGATCGCCCGCGGACGCTGCACGATGCCGCGGAGGCGGGCCACTCGCCACAGGGCGTCCACGATCCACGGGACGACGGTCGCCACCGCGTCCGCGTAGGTGACCAGGACGGCGTGGTCGCCGTACAGGTCCACGACCACACCCGGCAGGCCGTCGCCCTCGCCGTACAGCCACCGATAAGCGGTGACACCGGCGTCGCGCAGCGGCGCGCGGAGCTCCCAGGCCGAGCGCGCGCGCTCCGCGAAGAAGCCGGCGTCGGGGACCGCGTGCGCGGAGAACAGCCGGAGCGCGATCGGTGACGTGGCGTCCCACAGCGCGAACGCCGTCCGTCGTCCAGCCTGCACGCGCACCCAGGCCCCGGTCTCGGCCGTGAAGCGCGGGGGCACGTGGTCCCGGTAGACCCACGGGTGCCCCGCCGTCAGCGCCGCCTCGAGGAAATCGGGGAGCACGACCGTCCGCGGCGCCGGAGGCATGGCCGGCATTCTGCCACGGATTCCGGCGGGAACCCGGCGGTCCCACCAGCTCGGTGCCGCCGCCAGCCGATGGCTGGTGTATGGTGCGTGGAGGCCCATCCGATGCCCTCGAGTGCCGCGCCCGCTGCCGATGCAAGGGTCCCTTCCCTGGCGGACCCGAGCGAGGGCCCCCTCGGCGCCGTGGCCGACTCGCTCGCCCAGCCCGTGTTCGTCAAGGATCGGGAGGGTCGCTTCGTCTACGCGAACGCCGCGTACGGCGCCACGATCGGGCTGGCGCCGGACGCGCTGATCGGTCGTACGGACTACGCCGTCTTCCCGGCGGCCGAGGCCGAGCGCATCCGGTGTCGGGAGGTGGAGGCGCTGGCGTCGGGCGTCGCCGTCGAGCTGCGTGAGGAGCCGCTGACGGATCGGGCAGGGCGGGTGCACGTCATCGACGCGCTGGTCATGCCCCTCCGGGCGGCCTCGGGCGAGGTGACCCACCTGGTGGGGATCATCCACGACATCACCCACCTCAAGGAGCGGGAGCGCGCCCTCCGGCAGGGCACGCAAGAGCTCGAGCGGCTGGTGAGCGAGCGGACGGCGGAGCTTCGTCAGGCCCAGCAGGAGCTGCTCAAGAAGGAGCGGCTCTCGGTCGTGGGGCAGCTCGCCGCCGGGCTGGCGCATCAGGTCCGCAACCCGCTCGCCTCCATCACCAACGCCGCCTCCGTCATCGAGCGGCGCCTCGAGACGGGGAAGACGGCGGAGGCGGCCCTCGCCCTGTCGATCATCAAGGAGGAGGTCCTCGCCGCCAACCGGATCATCAGCGATCTGCTCGAGTACGCCCGTGTGCGTCCGCCGCGCCCGATGCACGTCGCGCTCGGCGAGCTCGTGGACTCGGCCTTTGATGCCCAGGCGCTCCCCCCGGGGGTCACCCTGGTCCGCGAGGTGCCCGAGGACTTGACGCTCCTCGGGGACGGCGACCAGCTACGGACCGCGCTGCGCAACGTCTTGCGCAACGCCCTCGAGGCGATGGTCGGCGGAGGGACGCTGACCATCACGGCCGAGCGGCGCGATAAGGGCGTCCGCGTTCGGATCCGCGACACGGGGGCGGGGGTGCCGGTCGCGCTCCGCGAGCAGATGTTCGATCCGCTGGTGAGCAGTAAGCCGTTCGGGCTCGGGCTCGGGCTCCCTACAGCGCGGGCGCTGGTAGAGAACCAGGGCGGGTTGCTCCGCTGCGCGTCCGGACCCGTCGGTGGCACCGAGCTGGTGATGGACCTCCCGCTGGTGCCACCGGCGGGTGGCGACGCGGGGCGCTCGTGACTTCCTCGGCGCGGCCGGCGATCCTCGCGTGGTGTCGCCTGGGGTTTCGCGGCAGCGCGGCGCCCATCCGACCGGCGTGGGGGCGGCGTGGGCGCGCGTGGATCGTGCTCGCCGCGGTGTTGCTGGCGGTGGTGGGGTGCCGCCGCGAGCTGCCCCGGCCGGCGTCGGTGTCCGCGTCGGCCGGCGTTGGCACCGCGTTCACTGCGCCGCCCGCCGGGGCCGCGTCCGTCGCGGCCCCGGACCGCCCCTGGCGGCGCCCGCTGCTCTGGCGCCTCACGCCGCCGCCGAAGGCATCCTACCTGCTCGGGACCATGCATCTGCCCGATCCCCGGCTCGCCGTGCTCCCTCCGGCGCTGGAGCGCGCCCTGGTCGAGTGCGAGGCCTATTTCGGCGAGATCCCCCTGGATGCCGTGACCCAGTCCCGCCTCGCGGCGGCCTTCATGATCCCCGGCGGGCGGACGCTCGACGATCTGCTCCCCGCCGATCTCCACGCCCGCGTCGAGCGGGAGTGGACCTCGCGCGAGCTGCCCTTCGCGCCGTTCGATCGCATGAAGCCCTGGGTCGTCAGCGTCCAGGTCACCCTGCTCGATCGGTTCACGCTCCTCGCTCAGCAGCCCCCCCTCGACGCGGCGCTCTACGCTCGGGCGGAGGCGGACGGCAAGGAGGTTGGCGGGCTCGAGAGCGCCGCCGAGCAGCTCGCCGTGTTCGACGAGCTCACTCCGGCGGAGCAGGTCGCGCTGCTTCGTGACACCATCGATGAGCTCGACCGCTACCGCCGCGAGCGACGCGACCCCACCGCGGAGCTGGTCGCCGCCTACGTCTCCGGGGAGGAGGCCCGCATCACCCGCCTGCTCGACGAGGACTTTGACCCGAAGGACCCGCTCGACGTGAAGATCCGGCAGCGCCTCTTCACGACTCGCAACGCGCGGATGGCCGAGCGCATCGCCGAGCGTCTGGGCGCGATTCCGGCGCGAGCCCACCTGTTCGCCGTCGGGGCCGGCCACGTCGTGGGCGCGGACGGACTGGTGGCGCGGCTGGAGCGGGCGGGGTTCCAGCCGCGACGCACGACGGAGTGAGGGTCAGGCCCGAGGGAGGCGCCTCTTCCGGGCAGGGCGCGCGCCGGGCGCTCAGGCCGCTTCCTTGGGCGCGTCCGCGGGATCGTCGGTCATGCTGTGGATGAAGGGCGCGTACCAGGCGGCGATCAGGCCGGGGATGGCGCACACGAGCACGATCAGGAAGAACGTGTTGTAGCCGACCAGCTCCTGCAGCCAGCCGCTGACGAAGCCGGTCGAGAAGTTGCAGAGGCCCATCGTCCCGGTGGCAAAGGCGTAGTGCGCGGTCTTGTACGGCCCCGGCGCGATTTGCCGCATCATGTAGTACATGTGGGCCACCGCCCCAAAGCCGTAGCCGAACTTCTCGACGAAGATGACGGCGGTGATGAGCCAGAACTGGCTCGGGTCGGGCTGGGCCAGGCCGAGGTAGAAGAACGTGACGTTGGGCACGTTGATCAGCGCGCAGAAGAGCAGCAGCATCCAGCGGTTGAGGCCGAAGCGGGCGAGCGTGATCCCGCCGAGGACGCTCGCCGCCAGGAACGCGATCGAGCCCCAGGTGCCGATGATGGCGCCGGCGGCCTCGTTGCTGAGCCCGAGGCCACCCTCGGCGCGCTCCGCGATGAGGAAGACGTTGCCGACCTTCTCGAGCAGGTAGATGCCGAAGCGGTAGAAGAAGGCGAGGGCGAGCATTCGCCACACCATCTTCTTCTCGAAGAAGGTCTTGAAGGCGTCGCCGAAGGTCTTCATCGCGTCGGCTGCGTTCTTCGGCGCGTCCGCGCTCCGACCGCCGGGCGGCAGGATGAAGGCGTGCCAGAGGGCCACGATGGTGAGGAAGACCCCCGCGGCGATGAAGACGATCATCCAGGCGCCGTTCCAGGTCTGACCCTGGCTCGTGTGCAGCCACCCCGCGAGCGGGACCAGCGCACCGGTGGCGATCAGCGGGCCTGCCGTCCACGCCATGCTCTGGATCCCGGCGTAACCGGCCTGTTGCTTGGCGTTGAGCGTCGTGACGTAGACGCCATCGGCGCCGACGTCCTGGGTGGCACCCAGGATGGAACAGAGCATCAGGGCTCCGAAGCAGAACGCCAGCCAGGCGGGGAGCTGGAGCGCCAGCCCGGCCAGGGCGAGTCCCCCCGCGATCCCGACCTGCGTCGCCACCACCCAGAACTTCTTGGTCCGGTACAGCTCCAGGAGCGGCGCCCAGAGGAACTTCAGGACGTAGGGCAGCGTGAGGACGCTGGCCAGCATCGTGATCGTCCCGTTGGGCAGGCCGAGATTCTTGAACGCGAAGTTCGTGCTGAGCGTGACCGAGCTCAACACGAACCCCATCGCCATGTAGGAGGTCGGAACCCAGAGGTACGGGGGGGAGACCCGGTTGCCGGCGGCAGTCATGTGGCAGCGGAGTCTACCGGGGTCGGGGTCGATTTGAAGCGCCGCCGCCTGCGCTCGCTAGGTGACGCAACGTCATGCCAGACGGCGCTGGGGGGGTCGGGCTGAACGCATGTCCCCGCTCGAGCATCCGGCGCGGAGCGGCCGTCCCCGCTGAGCGGGGTCGGGCCGCCGGTCGCCGCTCCGGGCACGATCGTTGACGATCGGTTCTCGTGACCAAAGTATCGTCTCGCCGGGACTCTCGATGAGCTGCCGCCCCCCCAACCAGCGATCGACGGACCGAGATGGCCTCGCGATGCGACGGCGATCGCTCGGAGGTTGATCATGGTCCGCGCGTCACCGCTCCCGGGCCCGCACCGGCACGACACCGGGACCCCCACCGATGTCGGCGCCGAGCGGCGCACGTGGATCGTCATCGCCGTCACCCTGGCGATGATGGTGGTGGAGGTCGGCGCCGGGATCCTGTTCGGGTCCATGGCGCTGCTCGCCGACGGCTGGCACATGGGCAGCCACGCGGCGGCGCTCGGCATCACGGCCGGCGCCCTCGTCGTCGCGCGGCGCTTCCGCGACGATCCGCGCTTCAGTTTCGGCACCGGCAAGGTCGGGGTGCTGGGCGGCTACACGAGCGCGGTCGTCCTCGCGGTGATCGCGCTCGGGGTGGTCTGGGCGTCGATTGAGCGGCTACTCGCCCCGCGCGCGATCGCCTTCGACGAGGCGCTGGCGGTCGCGGCCCTGGGCCTCGTCGTCAACCTGGCGAGCGCGTGGCTGCTCAGGGGCCACCCCGCGGAGCACTCCCACCCGCACGATCACGCCCTGCGCGCCGCCTACCTGCACGTGCTGGCGGACGCCTTGACCTCGCTGCTCGCCATCCTGGCGCTGACCGCCGGCAAGCTGCTCGCCTGGGGGTTCTTCGACCCGTTGATGGGGCTCGTCGGTGGCGGGCTGATCCTGCGCTGGTCCTGGGGTCTGTTGCGGGACACGGCGTGGATCCTGCTCGACGGGCGTGCCGACGCGGCGCTGATGGAGCGGGTCCGCCAGCGCATCGAGGGGCTCGGCGCCGTCACCGTGCGCGATCTGCACCTGTGGCGGCTGAGCGGCCGTCACCTCGGGCTGATCGTCGCCGTGGACGTCGACGGAGCCTGCGGTCGAGCCCAGATCCACGAGGTGCTCCGCGACGTGCCGGAGCTCACCCACGTCACCATCGAGATCCACGCGCGCACCGCGGAGGCGTGACCGGGCAAGCGACGGGCGGATCCCCCGGCGCGGTGGTGGCGCAAGGCGTCCCTGGCGCGCTCAGGGGGCGGTTTCGCCCGGGGTCGCCGGGGACGGCGCGGGGCTCGAGGCGGTCGCGGTCGGCTGGGCGTCGGCTCGCGGCGTTATCGCTGCGGACGCCGCCACGCTCGCCGCGGATTGGGGCGGTAGGTCGCGCGTCACCGCGTTCGACGCCGAACCGGGGGCGTGGGGCGTGGCGCGGAGCTCGCCGCCGCCTTCGAGGTACGGGGCAAGGATCTCTGCGGGATCGGAGCCCATGTGGAGCTTGCCGTCCACCAAGAAGCTCGGCGTGCCGCGGATCTGGAGGCGGATGCCCGCCTCGAGATCAGGTCGGATCTTGGTCCAGGCACGCTCCTCGAGGCAATCCTCCAGGGCCTTGCGGTCGAGCCCGAGCTCGCCGGCGAACCCGGCGACCTCGATCGGCTTGGCGTCCCGCCCGTGCAGGAACAGGTGGTCGTTGGCGGCCCAGAATTTCCCCTGTTCATCGGCGCAGGCAGCTAGGCCCGCGTAGTAGCAGGCGGCGCCGTGGAACGGCTCCTGGATGATGGGGTTACAGGCCTGGTCGAGGGGGAACTGCCGGTGCACGGTGCGGATGACCTGCGGGTGTGCCTCGATCAGCGCTCGCAGCTTGTGGTGGGCGAGCGCGCAGAACGGACACTGATAGTCGCTGAACTCGGTGATGATCACCTTGGGGGTCTGGGCCCCGATCCACGGCAGCCCGTCCTCCGTGGTCCCTGTCGCGATGCCTGACTCCGGGCAGGCGCTCGTGCTGGGCGGCGGCGCCGGCATCGATCGCAACGCCTCGGTGATCGGGTCGTCCACCAGCCAGTACTTGGGGTAGAACCAGGCGAGGAGGCCGACCGCGACGGCGCCGGTGGCCCCGAGCTGGACCGTTCGCGCCAGGCGCTCGCGCAGCATCGCCAGGGCGTCAGTGAAGGCCGTGCGCCAGCCCGTCTTCGCGAAGAGCGTGAGGGACAGCATCGCCAGGGCGCCGTTCACGCCGTAGGTGCCGATGCAGAACGGGCAGAGGACGCCGATGGCCAGCTTGGACACGATCCCGAGCGTCAGGCTGACGACGACGCAGACAGCGGCCAGCACGCCGAGCGCTGCGATCGCTGGGGCAGGGCGGCGACTGAACCAGCCCCAGAAACCGACGGTGGCGATCACGACGTAGCCGAGGACGCCCCAGCCCGCGACCGGCAGCCCGAGGAACGCCGCGTAGGGGCTACGGGCGACGACAGAGCAGGAGAGCGTGTCGTTGATGTCGCACAGAGCCTTCACGTCCGGATCGGTCCAGGCGACGTGGTGTTCCTGCAACAGGTACGCCGACAATGCCAGTCCGATTGCGGCCAATCCCACCACGCCGACCCAGACCCAAGGGGCGCCGGCGTCGTCGTTTCGGGGGCGTTCTGACTTCGATCTTCGAGCGGCCATGAGTGCGAAGGCCGGACCCTCCGGGGTCCGTGTCGCCGCTTATCTACCATCCTCTCGCCGGGGTGGCAGGGGTCTTCGTGTCCGTGCCGAGTGGCCCGGGCGCGTGGCCGATCGGCGCCGGGCCGCGCTCCCCCGCTCCCGGTTCCTGCGTGGACTGGGCCTGCTTCGCGCCGGCGAGGCTCACGCTCCGAGGCGATCGAGCACGCGGGGGGCCAGGTGGCGGGCGAACGCGTAGATCGAGAGCTGCGGCGGGACGCCGAGGCTGGTGGGGAACAGCGACCCATCGAGCACGAAGAGGCCTTCCATCTGGTGGTGCTCGCCGGCGCTGGTCACCACGGCGCGCCGAGGATCGTCGCCGAGGCGCAGGGTGCCCAGGGGGTGCACCGACGTCACGGCGATCGCGCGCGGGTCGGCGGCGGCGTCCGGCATCCGCTCCACCTGCGCCGGGTCGACGAGCACGATCGGCGGCGAGCAGGGAACCAGCACCTCGCGCGCCCCGGCGGCGAGGAGCAGGCGCGCCGCCGCTCGCACGCCGATCATGAGCTGGTGCCGATCCGACGGCGACATTGCGTAGTCTATCCGAGCGCGCCCGTCGGGGCGGACGCCGACGTGTCCCGACGACTCGTCGTGCACCATCGCCGTGAGCGCGGCGAGGTGCCGATAGCGCAGCATCCAGCGCCGGTGGTCCGCTCCGAAGCCGGGGAGCATCGCCGCGGCGCCCACCGGGTGGGCGAAGACGGTGGTGATCCACGCGCGGCGCTCGCTCCCGGGCGAAGGGTCGAGCCACTCGGTGCACTCGTAGCTCTGCGGGATGCCCCGGTGTGCGTCCACCGGCTCGTCGAACCAGCCCGCGACGGCCACGCCCGGGTGGAGGCGGAGGCCGTCCCCGAGGGTGCGGTGCGGATCGGGCAGGCCACTCCGTCCGGCGACCACTGCGCTCCCAATCGCGCTGCCGGCGAGCACGACGGCAGCCGCATCGACCTCCACGGATGCGCACCGCTGGCCACGCGCGTCGAGCGCCACACCGGACACCCCTCGGACGCGCCCGCCCCGGTGTATCACGCGGACGACCCGCACGTCGGCCAGGACCCGCGCGCCCTGGCGCAGCGCGCGCGGCAACAGCACCCGGGCGGCGTTCTGCTTGGCGTCGAAGGGGCAGCCGAGCTCGCAGAACCCGGAACCCTGGCAGCCGATCCGGTTGTGGGAGAGCGGGCCACCGCGCCATCCGAGTCGGGCGACGCCGAGGGCCAGCAGCGCGTTGTTGCGGTTCCGGCGCTCCGCCTCGATCACGCTGACGGACAGCTCCTCCTCCACGCTCGCGTACGCGGGCTCGAGATCCCGCGCCGTGGCGCCAGACACGGCGTGCTCGCGCGACCATAGGTCGAGCAGCTCAGGGGGAGCGCGGCGGCAGAGGCAGGTGTTGTGGACGGTGCTCCCCCCCACGTTGCGCCCACCGAGCACGCGGATCATCAGATCCTCGGTCGAGCGCCCACCCCGCTCCTGGTAGAGCAGCGGCAGCATCTCGTCTTCGAGTTGGCGCATCTGGCTCGGCTCGAGCCCCGGCCCCTCCTCCAGCACCACCACGCGGGCGCCGCGGCGGGCGAGCTCGTGCGCGGCCATGGCGCCGCCGGCCCCGCTGCCCACGACGGCGACGTCCGCCGTCAGGCGGAGATCGCCCGTGAGGTGGCGTGCCGACTCGATGGCGGGCGTGGCGTCTGGTGCCGCGGGGGTCGTCATCGGCCGAAGTGGATCACCGGGCCGGTGTAGCCGAGCGCCGGCCAGGTCCGTGGGTCCTGGTAGAGCGCGAGGTAGGCCAGCGCCTTGAGAACGCCGAAGCCGCCGCGGAGGCTCGCGGACGGGCTCCGCTCGAGCGCTCGGAGGACGGCGTCCTGGTCGCCCGGCTCGAGCGCGCTGAAGCGCCGCCAGCGCCCGGTCCCGAGCGGTGCGCCGTGCTCCACCACGGCGAGCAGCCGCCGCACGTCTCGCTGATCGGCGGGCGGCAGTTCGGCCAACGTCTCGTCCACGGTGCGGGCGACCTCGGCGCGCTCGGGCGCCACGATCCGGGCTCCCACGGCCTGGGCCACCCGGTACTCCCAGGCCGTGAGGAGTCGGAGCTCGCGCCCCGCGGCGTTCGGGAGCGTGTCCTCGCGCACGCGCGCCCGCACGAGCCATCCGCCGGCGGCGCCCGCCGCGCCGACCGTGGCCCCCGCGATGAAGCCCCGTCTGTCGAGCCGCTGCACGCGCCGAGCCTTTCACCGCCGACGTGGCGCCGCAACGGGCACCGGCCCGACCCGGAGACGAGGTGCGCCGTCCCGCGGAGGCGGGTCGCGTTGCGGCCGGACCAGGCCGCCTCTAGCCTGTCGCGGATGAATTTCCTCGGCCACGCCGCCGTGGCGCGCTGGTGGACTCGTGACTCCGCCGCCCACTTCGGCGCCATGCTGCCGGACTTCGTCGGCATGGTCGCCGCGGCGCCGCCGCGCGTCGCGCACCCGGAAATCGCCCGCGGCGTCGCGCTGCATCTCGCGACGGACGAGCATTTCCATCGGAGCCGCGAGTTTCGCGAGCTCGCCGGGGACGGCGTGCGCGACCTGATGGCGCGGGGGCTCGGTCGCGGCCCCGCGCTCGCCACGGCGCACGTCGGCGTCGAGCTGATCATTGATTGCGCGCTCGGTCGAGACGCCGCGGTCGCAACGGACTTCCTCGCCGCCGTCGCCGCCGGCGCTCCGGCCCGGCTCGCCGGGGCGGTGCGCTGGGCGTCACCCGACGAGGCGGCCCGCTACGAGCGGCTCCATGCGTTGCTCACCAAGCGCGGGCTCGCGGTCGCCGATCCAGAGCCCGCCCAGCTCGCCGATCGCGTCCTGCGCGTGCTCGCGAAGCGGCCCCGCCTCGCGGTGTCGGAGTCCCAGCGCGCGGCCGTTGCCGACTTTTTCGCGGGCGCGCGGGAGCCCGTCGTCGCGACGCTGCCGGGGCTGCTCGCGCGCCTCCGCGACGATCTCTCACCCCAGTTTGGACCGTCCGGCGCGATCGCGTGCGCGGACGGTCTCGCCTCGGGCGTGGGGGGCTCTTGACCGCGGGGGGAGCGGGGCTCCAGGAGCGGCGTTTCGCCGTTACCCGTGACGGGTGGGCGCTCGAGCTCTGGCATTACTCCCCCGCGGGGTGCGGCGAGCCCCGTCGCACCACACCGGTCCTCCTCGTGCCGGGGTACGCGCAGACGCCCTACCTCTTCGGGGTGCACCCGCGCGGTCCGAGCCTGCTCGCGACGCTCCTCTCCGCGGGCTTCGAGACTTGGACGCTCCACCTGCGCGGCACCGGTCAGTCGCAACCGCGCCGCGGTGGTGCCGGGCCGGTGTCGCTGGTGGCCTACGCCGACGAGGATCTCCCCGCCGCCCTCGAGCTCGTGCTCGAGGGGCGAGGGGCACACGGCGGGCGGGCCTTCTTGGTCGGGTCGAGCCTCGGGGGCAGCGTCGCTTACGGCTACCTGGCGCGCTCCGGTGCGGCTCGGGTCGCGGGCGTGGCGGCGCTCGGCGCGCCGCTCCGGTGGGAAGCTCCGCACCCGCTCCTGCGGGCCCTCTTCGCGTCGCGGCGGCTCGCTGCGCGCGCCCCCATGGACGGGACCAGCCGCCTGGTCACCCGTGCGCTGCCGCGGCTCGGTCGGGTCGGTTGGCTAGCGCCCTACATCAACCCGGCCCACGTCAACGTCGAGGACGCCCGCACGCTCATCGGCGCGATCACCGATCCGAAACCCCCGCTCAATGCCGAGATCGCCGCCTGGCTCGCGCGGCGGGACCTCGTCCTTGCCGGCACCGACGTGGCGGCGGCGCTGCGGCGGATCACCGTCCCGCTGCTGGTCGTGGCCGCCAACCGCGACGGCATCGTCTCGCCCGCCGCGGCGCGCTCGGCGGCGGCGGCGTGGGGCGGCACCGATCGGGAGGTGCTCGAAGTGGGGACGCGCGAGGATTGGTTCGCGCATGCGGATCTCTTCGTCGCGCCGACGGCGCCGCTGCGCGTGTTCGCGCCCGTTGCGCGCTGGCTCGCCGCGCGAGACGGTGGCCCTGCGGCCCCCGCCACGAAGCCCCGTGGCCCCTGACGGAGCGCGCCGAGAAGCGCGGCGGCGTGCGAACGGGCGCGGCGCCCGCGGTGAGGCGGACAGAACGCGCTTGACGGCGCTTCGGCGCGGCCCGATCTTGGGCAGGAACGGGAGCTATGGACGACGCCCCGCACGGCGTAAACATCGCCGCCACCATCTTTCTGGACCTCCGGCGGCAGATCCTCGCCGGGGAGCTGGCGGCTGGACAGCGCCTGCCCGGGGAGCGCGAGCTGGCGGCCAAGTATGGCACCAACCGGAACACCCTGCGGGAGGCGGTGCGCAAGCTCGAGCAGTCGCGGCTGGTCACCGTGCGCCACGGGCAGGGCGTCACCGTGGCGGATTTTCGCCGGTTCGGCACCCTGGAGCTGCTCTCGCCGTTGCTCGAGACACGCCCCGACCCGGCGGAGATCGCGCACATCCTGGCCGACCTCTTGCCCGTGCGCATGATGGTGCTCGAGTTTGCGAGTCGCCTCGCCGTGCAGCGCGCCGACGCCAGCGATCTGCAGCGCCTGCAGGACATCACCGATCTGCTCATCTCGGCGTTCGACGGCCGCGATCCGCAGGTGATGGCGCACGGCTTTCAGGCCTGGCTCGACGCGCTGATCGACGCCGGCCACTCCGTCGCCGAGCGCTGGATCGCGAACCCATTCCTCGACGCGTACCGCGAGCTGGTTGACCGCATGCCGGGGATCTGGGTGATGGATCCCGCGTTCGTGCGTCACCTCCGGGAGCTGATGGCGGCGCTCCGGGCTCACGACGAGGAGGCGGCGAGCCAGACCACTCGCGACTACTACTCGGAGATCGACGCCAAGCTTCTGGCGCTCCTCGCGGGCCCGCTCAGCGCCCGAGCGCCAGTGCGCCCCGCGCCCGGCCCCAACGACGCGCGAGGGGTGGCGTGACCTGGCGGCGTGCGTGCGTGGCGTGGGTGCATGGGGCGTGCCTGCTCGGTCTGGTCGCCTGTGATCCGAAGCCTCAGGTGTGCGCGGAAGGGGAGCAGTGCGACTGCGGCGGGATGGGGCGATGCCGGGTCACCTGCGAGGGCACGGGCTGCGATCTGCACTGCGGCGCGAGCGGCTCCTGCGACTTCTCCTGTCCAGAGGGGGACTGCAACGCCGTCAACGAGGGGTCGGGAAAGATGACCTTGCTCTGCGGCGGGGGCAACTGCACCGCGCGCTCGACCGGAGACGGGACCACGGTGGTCAAGTGCCCGGGCCAGGGCTGTCGCCTCCACTGCGCGGGGACCGGGGACTGCTCGATCGCGAGTTGCCCCAGCGCCTGCTCGATCGACTGCCACGGAGCCGGTCAGTGCGTCTGCGTCGCCGGGTGTCGCTGAGGGCGCTCGCGGCCGGGGGCTGAGCGCCGATGGACCGGGTGTTGATCGTCGGCGCCGGCTACGTCGGCTGTGTTCTCGGCGGTCGCCTCGCGGCGCGCGGGGACGAGGTTTTCGCGCTGCGGCGACGCCCTCGGGCCGTGCCGCCGCCGCTCCGGCCGGTCGAGGCCGACGTCACTTGTCCCGCCACCCTCGGCGCCATTCCCGACGCCCTCGACGCCGTCGTCTTCACCATCGCCCCCGACGCGACCACGGACGAGGCCTACGCGCTCACCTACGTCGAGGGGACCCGCAACGTACTTGCAGCCCTGGATCAGCGCGGGATCCGGCCGCGGCGGATCCTGTTCACGTCCAGCACCGCGGTCTACGCGCAGCGGGATGGTGAGTGGGTCGACGAGGCGTCGGAGACCGAGCCGGTCGCGTTCACCGGGCGCCGCGTGCTCGAGGGGGAGCGCGCCGTCACCGCGTGCGGGCACCCGGCGGTGGTGCTGCGCTTGGGAGCCATCTATGGCCCCGGGCGCGCCGGGCTCGTCGATCGCGTGCGCGCGGGGGCGGCGACGTACCCGGCGTCGGGACCGAGCTACGGTAACCGCAACCACCGCGACGACTGCGCGGCCGCGCTCGAGCACCTGCTCGACCTCCCGACGCCCGCGCCCCTCTACCTGGGCGTCGATCCAGAGCCCGCCGAGCTACGGAGCGTGCTCGAGTGGCTCGCGGAGCGCGTCGGCGCGCCGCCCCCGCGGGCCAGCCCCGCCGCGGTCGGGCCGCGCGGTGCCACCAGCAAGCGAGCGTCGAGCCGCCGGCTTCTGGCCACCGGCTTCCGCTTCGCCTACCCATCTTTTCGCGAGGGTTACGCGAGCTTCGTCCCGCCGTCGTCGTCGCTCGAGTGACTCGCCGCACCGGTCGGCGTCGGGTCCGCGGTGTCGGCGTCGTCGCTCGACATCGCGCCAGCGTCGCCGACGTCCACGTACGCCGCCAGGCGGCGGACCAGGTGTCGCGGCCGCTCGACGTAGAGTCGCGCGCCGAGCTGGAAGGCCGTCCGCTGGAGCTCGGTCCGGCGCGCCTCCAGCGTGACCAGGATTGCCTCGAGCTCGCCGTCCGCGACCACCGCTGCGGGGTTGTCCGGGCGGAGCTGCTCGGAGAGCAGGGCGAGGTCGTGATCGTCGCCGAGCAACTCTCCGAGCTCGTCGAGCGCTTCACGGCGCACGCGCAGCGCTGCGGTCCAACCGTGCCGGAGCAGGCGGAGCTGATACTGGTGGTGCTTGACCCACTTGCGCCACTCGTGCAGGCGCGAAGCCGTGGGATGACGGCGCGCGGCGGTGAAGCCGCTCCGACCGCGGGCGTAGGTGTGCCGCAGGCCGCCTCGGAGGGCGGACCAGCCGTCGCGGTCGAGCGACCAGGCCTCCACCCGCCCGTGCGCCGCGACGAGCGCCGCGGTCGCCGCCTCCAGCGCCGCGGCCGTGGGGCGGTCCGCGCCACCGCCATCGGCGATGGCGTCGAGCTGCTCGCGGGCGCGGCCCCAGATCGCGGCGTCGGGGCCGATCGTGGTTGCGCGAGCGGCGAGCCGCTCCAGCGCCACCCGCGCCGCCGTGTGCTCGCGGGCCGAGGCGAGCCGCCGGGCGACGTCGCGGAAGGTGACGTCCTCGCGCTCGAAGCCGGGGCTGTCGAGCGCACCCTGAACCATGCGCAGCAGGGCGCGGAGGCCCTTCATTGTCTTGCGCGCCTCGTGGACGGGGCCCGCGGGATCGGCGTCCCGGGCGGCGCCGGCGAGGTGCGACAGGGCGGCGTCGAGCTGCTCGCGGGCGAGGCGTCGCAGCTCCGCCTCGACGGAGGTGTTCAGCATTAGGGTGTGAGTCGGGTGCGACGAGTCCATTCAGGCCTCACCCTAGAGCATCGGTCAGTTCGCCGACAGCGCCCCCGTCCCGACGGGGGCTCACGGCGCGCGAAGCGACGCTCAGCCCCCGAGCCGCTCCTCGAGCGTCGCGGTCAGCGCCTCGCGGGTGGCGGGCGCGTCGGCCTCAGCGGAACCGGCGGGCGTGACGGCGAAGTCCCGGGCATCGGGTCGTCGCCGCGGCGGCGCCGAGTCGGCCTCGCTCCCCCAGAGCGCGGCGGAGGACCCAGTGCAGACGCTGCAGCGTCCGCAGCGGGCCTCGCCGCTGCCGCCGAAGTACCGGGTGAGGACCGCGGCGCGGCAGCCGCGAGCCTCCCCCAGCAGGTGGACGGCGCGCCGCCGCTCCGGGTCCTGGACGAAGAACGTCTCGAGGGCGTCCGCGAGGCGTCGTGCTCGATCCACCAGCGCTGCCCGCGGCAACAGCGGCTGCACCCAGCCGTTGGCGAGGCCCACCCACCCCGCGCCGGCCAGCAACTGCGCGAGCGCGCCCGCCTGCGTCCGGGTCACGCCCGCCGTCAACGCGAGCGAGTCGAGCGTGGTCGTACGCCCGCCGTCAGCCAGCGCGGCGAGCTCGCTCGCGAGGCGGACGAGCTCGCCGGAGCGGGGCCGAACCTCGGCGAGGGACCGCTCCCAGCGGCGGAGATCCTCCGGATCGTAGAGCAGCACCGCGTTCGCCGGCTCGCCGTCGCGCCCCACGAGGTCAATCTCCCGAGCGAGCTGCTCGAGGGTGGACGGCGCCTGGTGGTGGATGACGAAGCGGAGGTCGCGCTTCTCGAAGCCAGGGCCGATCTCCGGCTGGGCTGCGGGCTCCGCGTCGCCCCAGCGCGGCGGAGTATTGAGCGGCGGGGTATTGAGCGGCGGGGCGGCGTTGGGCGGCGGGGAAACCAGCGGCGGTGACGCCAGCGGCGAATAGGCGCTGGTCGCGACCAGCACCGCGCGCCGGCCGGGCATCGAGAAGGCGAGCAGCTCGCTGCTGCGCTCAGCGGCCGAGAGCCCCGAGTGGAGGCGATGGACCGGCACGCGGTGGGCGCCGAGCGCCGCGTAGACCGCGTCTACGTCCACCGCCGTGTGGCAGAGCACGATCCCGGGGCGGCGGAGCCGCGACACCAGCGTGGTCAGCGCGCGGTGACGAGCGTCACCCCGGCTCACGACGCACTCGAGGGTGACGTTGGGTCTCAGGACGGGCAGCTCGATCCGGAGCGCGTGCCGCAGTCGGAGCCGCTCGGCGACATCCCGGGCGACGACGGGCACCGCGACGGGGACGTGGGCCACCAGCGCCGTCGGTCCGAGCTCGTCGATGGTCTGCGGAAGTGAGCAGAGCGCGGGCGACAGCTCGTGGCTCCACTCGGAGAGGGCGTGCGCCTCCTCGACGGAGATCGCCGCGATGCGAGCGGTCCGGAGCGAGCTCTGCACGGCAGGATCCCGCAGCGCCGTCGGGCTCGCGAACACGAGCAGCGGCCCGCCCGCCGCGATCCGGGCGAGCGCCTCGCTGTGGTCGGCGGAGGTCCCCGCCGGGAGGTGGACCGCGGGGAGCCGCCGCAGCCGCAGCCGGTCGCACTGGTCGCGGAGCGACTCGGGCCGCGGCGAAACGATCACGAAGGGGGCCGTCGCGATCAACCCCGCGCTCTGCACGGCCGCGGGGAGCCGGGCCGAGTCGGGCGCCAGCGCCAGCACCGAGCGCCCCTCCAGCAGGGCGTGGGCGACGCGCCGCCCCGCGCGGCCGAGCTCCGGCAGTCCGGCACTTCGTGCCGCTTCGTCGAGGCGTTCGTCGAGGTCCCCGTCGGCCGGGCCCGGCAGCGGCTCGGTGCTCGCCGCCACGACGGGCTCGCGCATGGCGGGGGGCAGGCGAGGCGAGCCCTCCGGTGCGGTGACGCCGAGCGGCCTGCCGCGCACGACGCCGGCGGGGAGCGGGGCGCGTGCCGGGGACGACGGCGCCGGGGGGGCGCTGGTCCGAGCCAGCGAGGGCCCGGTGCCGACCTTGGCGAGGGGAGCCGGCTTCATCGTGCGGTGCGAAACCGCCAGCCGAACGATCACGCCGGTCCGTGTCCGTCGCGTCAGGGCGGCCTCGGGAGCCGCCGTGCGTGCGGCGCCGAGCTTGAAAGCCACGACCTGGCTATCGTCGTGCGGCGCCAACCGATCCGCGCTCGTCGCGGTGGGCGAGCTCGGTTGCGCGGTGCTGGGCGCCGGGGGCCGGCTCCGCGCGACGCCGTTGCCGGGGCTTCCCGTCGCGGTCGATCGGGGAGTGGCGGCCACCCCAGCGCGAGCCTTGCGCGCGGCGGGCTTGGCCGGGGTCGCCCTGCGGGCGGCGGCTTTTCGCGCGGCGGGTTTGGCGGGGGTCGCCCTGCTAGCGGCGGGCTTGGCTGGGGTGGCCCTGCGCGCGGCGGGCTTGGCCGGGGTGGCACTGCGCGCGGCGGGCTTGGCCGGGGTGGCACTGCGCGCGGCGGGCTTGGCCGGGG
>CAYZQO010000036.1:34238-39710 GCA_964480725.1 uncultured Polyangiaceae bacterium
TGCGCGCGGCGGGTTTGCGCGCGGCGGGCTTGGCCGGGGTGGCCTTGCGCGCGGCGGGTTTGCGCGCGGCGGGCTTGGCCGGGGTGGCCTTGCGCGCGGCGGGTTTGCGCGCGGCGGGCTTGGCCGGGGCGGCCTTGCGCGCGACGGGTTTGCGCGCGGCGGGCTTGGCCGGGGCGGCCTTGCGGGCGGCGGGTTTCGTTGGGCGGGTCGCTCGCTCCGTTCCCGTCGGCTTGCGCCCGCGGGAAGGAACGGAAGGTCGCCTCTGACGCGGTCCGGCCATTATTCGGGGATCTCCAGGGAGTCACACCGGTAACACCGACGGACCCCGAGGTGAACAGAAATTCACCCGCCATCGGTTCCGGACCGCTCATCGGTCCAGGGAACACACGATCAGCCAAGACCGTTGCCGCTCGAACCGGCATACCCAGCGGACCCGCGCGTTCGTCGCCTCGACGCGGGCTCACCTCCGTCTCCGATCGTGCCCATGCGCGAACCCCCGGACCGCAAGGCGCTGCCCGCGCCACACCTGGGCGACCGGGCGCTGTTCCCGCACCTCGAGGCGCGCGCGTACCTCGCCCACGCGGCGATCTCGCCCGTCTCACTCGCCGTGGAGGCGGACGTCGCCGAGCACTTGCGGGACACCGCCAGGCTCGGCGTCCGCGCCTTTCCCGTCTGGGCTGAGCGCCGCGCCGCCCTGCGGCAGGATCTCGCCCGGCTGCTCGGGGTCGACCCGGCGTCCATCGCGCTCACGGCGGGCACCACCCGCGGGATCGGTGACGTCGCGCTCGCCGTCCCCTGGCGGCGCGGCGATCGCATCGTCTGCTTTCGTGGCGAGTTCCCTGCCAACACCACCCCCTGGCAACGTGTGGCCCAGCGCTTCGATCTCGAGCTGGTCTGGCTCGATGCCGACGCCTTCCGGGTCGCGCCCGAGGCGGCGGCGTCCGCGCTCGAGCGGGCGCTCGAGCGCGGGGTGCGCCTGCTCGCGGTGAGCGCCGTGGAGTTCCAGACGGGCTTTCGCATGCCGCTCGAGGCGATCGGGGCGCGCTGCCGGGCGCACGACACCCTGTTCGCGGTGGACGCGGTCCAGGCGTGCGGCGTCCTGCCTACCGATGTGCGGGCCTGGCAGGCGGACTTCGTCGCGTGTGGCGCTCACAAGTGGCTGATGGGGCTCGAGGGGGCTGGGCTGCTCTACGTACACCCCGACCGAATCGGCGCGCTCGAGCCGGCGACCGCCGGCTGGCTTAGCCACGAGCAGGGCGCGGACTTCCTCGCCCGAGGGCCGGGGCTGCTCCGCTACGACCGTCCGCTGAAGCGAGGCGCGGACGTCTTCGAGGGTGCGACGCTGCCCGGCGCGGGGTTCGCCGGCCTCGGCGCGAGCGTGCGGATCCTGCTGAAGCTCGGCACCGCGGCGATCGCTGCGCACGTTGGCGAGTACCTCGATCGCCTGGAGCCGGCGCTCGTCGCGCGCGGCTTCGTCAGCCTCCGGGCCGCCGATCCGGCGTCACGGTCGGGGATCCTGTCCACCGTCCCGCCGGCGGGGGTGGAGCTCGCGCGGCTCCAGCGCGAGCTCGACGCGCGCGGTGTCGTCGTCTCGACTCCGGACGGCCTGCTGCGGTTCGCCCCGCACTGGCCGAGCTCTCTCGCCGAGCTTCCCGAGGTGATCGCCGCGCTCGACGCGGCGCTCCCACTCGCGACCCGCGCGGCGCCCTGACCGCGTGCCGGCCGGGGGTGCGGCCAGGGAGCTTCGCGAGGGGGGCGGCGTGGAGGTGGCCGCCGATCTTGGCCCCCCGACCGCGGCTGGCTGAAGATCGCGCCCCTCGTGCGACGCCATGGGTCCGCCGGTCTGCTCCTCTTGCTGGGGCTCGCGGCGTGTGGCGATCTCGGCGCCCTCCGGGATCTGGGCGACGACGGCCCGGGCCTGTCCCAGCACCGGCGGGCGGACGTGCTGCGCGTCGGCGCGCACGTCCCCACGACGGGCGAGGCGGAGACCGTGGGCGGCCTCACGGACCGGGTTCGCCGTGGCACTCCCGCCTTCGCGGGCCTGGTCCGGTGCACCGACCCGAGGGTGGTGTTCAAGGACGAGGAGGGGACCGGTGCGGATCGCTGGATGACCCCGCGCCTGCGGGCGCGGATCGTGTCGCTCGGCGAACGGGTGCGGCGCGAGTGGCCTGGCGTCGAGCTCCGCGTCACCGAGGCCTGGGACGAGGACGCGGAGCACGGCGAACGTAGCCTGCACTACGAGGGCCGCGCCGCAGACCTCACGACCTCCGACCTCGACCAGCGCAAGCTCGGCCGGCTGGCGGCGCTGGCGGTAGAGGGTGGGTTCGGGTGGGTGTACCACGAGCGGACCCACGTCCACGTCTCGGTCGCTCGGTGAGCACGCCGGCGTCGGCCCCCCGGGAGTGCCGCCCCGAGGCTCCTCGCGGCCCCGTCGGACTTTGACGGGCCCGATAACGCGGGTATGGTTACCACCATCGTGGAAGGGCAGCCGCGCACCGCCGTCCAGCACCGCTTGCCGTCGGCGGCTCGCGCGCAGCGTCCCTCTGCGTCTGGTCCTCGCGGTTGAAGCCGCGGCGCGCGGGCTGACCCGCGGGCGCCGCGGGCCGCCGGTCGGGCCGCGTACGTTTTTTCCAAGGAAACCATGCCCATGCTCATTTCGCTGCTCGACCACTCCCGCCTCGTCGCGCTCGTCACCGCCGCGCTCAGCAAGCGAGAGACTCCCTTGCTCGACGCCCTCGACGAGATCCTGGCCGAGGCCACCGTGGTGGCTCCCGCGGAGGTTCCGGGCGATCTCGTCACGATGAACTCGGAGGTGCGCTTCGAGCTACCCCTGGGGGGCGCAACACGACAGGCCCGTCTGGTCTACTCCACGCCCCGATCCAGCGACGACGGCGGCGTGGTGTCCGTCTTCTCACCGCTGGGATTGGCGCTGCTCGGTGCTCGTGTCGGGGCCACGGTGCCGGTTGGCGTGGGCGCAGCGGACCGACCCCTTCACGTCAGCGGACTCCCTTACCAGCCGGAGGCGAACGGGGACTGGGAACTCTAGCACGGGAATCTAACCCGATTGCCGCTCCAACACGGCCGCGGCGGACCGTGCCGCGCGCGGGGGCGTGGTATCCTGCCCCTCTGGGAGGTGCAGATGAGGACGCTCGGGTGGTTGACGGGGCTGGGCTGCGGGGGGGTGATGGTGGCGCTCGCGCTCGGTGGCTGCGAGGGCTCCGGGTCCGAGGGCGACGGCGGGGTGCGCGTCCCACCGCGTGCCCCGCCGAGCGGGGGCAGCACGACTGGGGGCGAGAGGACGGTCACCTGCGAGCCGGGCACCACCGCCGGCGCGGTCCAGGCGCCTGAGTTCTGGCAGAACCTCCCGGGGCAGACCTCCTGGTACGCCTCGCCGGTGGTGGCGGACCTCGACGGCGATGGGCGGCGGGAACTCGTCGCCGCCTACTACGACCTGTTCGTGTTCGACGATCGGGGCGAGCTTCTCGCCCGGATCGAGCAGGAGAGCCGCGTGTACGCGCCGCACGTGGTGGCCGACCTGGAGGGTGATGGCGTCACCGAGATCGTGTTCGGCAACGGCGCCCAGGTGCACGCCTACGAATGGCGCGACGGCGCCGCGGTGGTGCGCGAGGGGTGGCCCGCGAGCGCGACCCGGTCGTCCGACGGTGTGGAAGTCCGCGGTCTTGCGGCGGGCGACCTCAACGGTGACGGGAGCCTCGAGATCGTCGCGACCACCACCGAAACCGCCGAGGAGCCCGACGGCGGCGCGCAGGTCTGGGTCTACAACGCGGACGGCACCCTCTACCAGCCCCCGGGGATCGCCTGGGACGCCTGGCCGCGCTACAACGCCGCGGCGGGGATCGGCAACGACGCCGACCGGAACGGGTACGGCCACCATGGCTACGGCTGCTACGGCCTGAACGCCGGCATCGGCGACATCGATGACGATCCCGAGCTCGAGATCCTCGTCACCTACGACAACCACCATCTGCAGGCCTTCGATCACGACGGGGTCGCGATCGACGCCGCGCCCTGGTTCACCAACCGCGCCAGCGAGTTCGCGGGCGAGCGCCTGACCTGGGGGCAGTTCATCCGCTGGGCGGATCCCGCTGTCGAGGCGGCCCACTACCACGAGCACGACGGGGACTGGCCCCACCCGAGCTGGGCGGAGTGGCTGCAGTGGACCGCCTCGCCGCCGAACGTGGTCGACCTCGACGGGGACGGCCTGAACGAGGTCCTGGGCGTCCCCAACGTCGAGCTCCATGAGCCGTACGAGACGCAAGCCTACGCGATCATGGTCGTCGAGGGCGCGCACGGCGACGGCAGCCGCTCGGCGATGCGGAAGGCCGGCTGGGAGACGCTTCCACGCGGCGACTTCCCGGTGACGGTGGACGGCTGGTATCCCCCGGGTGGCGTGCCGGCACCGGCGACCGTCGACATCCAGGGGGACAACAGACCCGAGGTCGTGGTGTCGCTCAACGATGGGTTCCTCTACGCCTTCGACGCGGACGGTCAGCGCCTCTGGCGTTACGACTACAGCCACGGCAAATCCATCATGTACGCCTCCGAGCCGACGGTGGCAGATCTGAATCAGGACGGCTCTCCCGAGGTCTTGATCTCCACCTACGGCGCTCCCGAGGAGCTCGACTCCGGCAACCTCGTGATCCTCGCCGCCGACGGCGCCGAGCTCTTCGACGTGGCGCTGCCCGATCCGGGCGAGAACGGCAACGGCAACGGCGCTCCGGCCGCGCCCGGGGTGGGGGACCTCGACGGCGATGGTGAGCTCGAGATCTTCGTCCAGACCTTTGAGCACGGCATGGACGTGTTCAAGGTCCCGGGCTCCGCCGAGAACTGCGTGCTCTGGACCTCCCGCGGGGGACCCCTGCGCATGGGTCAGCCGAGCGGCGGTTAGCGGCCGCGGTTGGCGGCCGCGGTCGTCGCCGGAGGGTCTGGGGGCGCTTCGCTCCGACCGGACCGCTCCCGGTGATGGCGGGGCCTCGGCTGGCGACTCGTGCTGCCCGCTGTCCCCGCCACCACGAGCGGAACAATGCGGTCAACATGCAATCGACGTCGGCTCCCCTCGGTGAGCGAAACAGAGGTTAGCCCTCGGGGGGTGCTTGCGGCAGACTTGCCGCGTCAACCCTTTGGTGCGTCGCCTCGCAAGACGGTCGGTGAGCGAGGTGCGCGAGGGAGGTTTCGTCATGTGCGCTCGTCGTCTCCTGGCCGGGATCTGTTGGCTCTGCCTCTTCTCATGCGCGGAGCCCGAAGCAACGCAGGGCGACCTCGAGGGGAGCGCCGCGAGCGGCACGGGGGGTGCGGTCGTCACGGGGGGTACGGCGAGCGGCGGTGCAGTGACGGGCGGCGCGGCGACGGGCGGCGCCACTACGGGCGGGAGCGCGACCGGAGGCGCCACCACGGGTGGGGTCGCGACGGGCGGTGCGGCGACGGGCGGCACCACCACGGGCGGGGTCGCGA
>CAYZQO010000036.1:39810-59089 GCA_964480725.1 uncultured Polyangiaceae bacterium
TCGCGATCGGCGGTGCAGTGACGGGCGGCACCGAAACCGGCGGCCTCGCACCCGGTGGGACCAGCACCGGCGGTTTCGATACCGGCGGGACCGCTACGGGGGGCGCCAGCACCGGCGGTTCCGACACCGGTGGCGCCGCCACGGGCGGGACGGCGACCGGCGGTGCGCCGGTGGGCGGGGCCGGGACGAGTGGCGCCGCCACGGGAGGGACGGCGACCGGCGGTGCCAGCACCGGCGGGTCCGACACGGGTGGCGCCTCCGGGTCCGGGGGAACCGCTGGCAGCGTGGGCTGCGATCGCGCGGGGCTGCAGGCGGCGGTCGACGCCTACCTGGCGGCGATGGCGGCGGGCGACCCCTCGCTCCTCCCGCTCGCGGCTTCGGCGACCTACGAAGAGAACGCGGAGACGGTGGCCCTCGGGCAAGGGCTCTGGGCGACGCCGCTACAGGCGGACCAGGCGCTCAGCTTGCTCGACGTGGCGCGCTGCGCCTCCTTCACCGAGGTGATCATCGCGTCCGGGAGCCACGACTACGTCAACGGCGTGCGCATCGACGTGAGCGACGGCCTGATCTCGGCCATCTCGGTCATCGCCACCGACGCCGATGACTGGGGCTTCGACGGCGACACCTACCTGAACTACTCGCGTCAAGAGGTGGAGGGAGGCGGCTGGGACGAGGTGCCCGAGGGGGAGCGCTATGGATACGACGAGCTCGTTGCCGCCGGCGAGGCGTACTTCGCGTTCTGGGCCGACAAGACGGTCGCGGTGCCCTGGGGCGTTCCGTGCGCGCGCCTGGAGGGCGGCATGTACACGGGCTACCGCGCGGGCGCCGACTGCTCCGTCGGGATCCCGGACCAGAGCTTCGCGCCTCGCCCCAACGACTCGCTAGCGGATGTCGATCGCGGGCTGTCGGTCATTTTCTTGAACCTCCCGGGTCCCGACTCTCACCTCTTCCGGGTCCAGAAGACGTACCCGAACATGGAGAGCCCGGGCATCCGCTACGTGCACACCCTCACCGTCTGCTACGTCAACGGCGAGTGGCAGTGCCCCGGGGATCCCCCCACGGGCTGAGCGTGCACGGCACCGGACGACCCGGCGGTGCCCGCGATGGCCGCCCGGTTCTGTGCCAGGGCGAGGCCCCGTGGCACAACCGGAGCACCCCGGGATCTGGTTGAAATCCCCCTGGAATCAGGGAGCGGCGAGGAGTCTCGTCCTGGCACTCTTCTTGCTTTTCCAGGCCCCATGTCTCGCAGACTTCCGCGCGTCGCCGGCTCGGTCACACACGCTTCGCTCCTGCTCGGGGCGGCTCTGGTCTTCGCCGGGTGTGGGGGCGGAGACGAACCGTCAGGGGCCGCGGGCTCCGGCTCGGGTGGCGGCGGCAATCCCGACGACCCGTTTGGGACCGCGGGGGACCAGGGCGTCGAGGATCCGGGGGGCACCCCGGTCGAGGGCGACGGGGAGACGGACTTCGTCTCGGACGTGAGCGGAAGCACGAGCCGCTCCGGTTGGGGCGAGGAGGGCGGGGACGCCGCGGGCAGCGGCGGGTCCATGAGCGCGACGCCCGGCACTGACAGCGATACCGGCGCCGCCAGCCCGGAGCGGGCGATCTCGGAGGCCGACATCATCAAGGTGGAGGGCGACACCCTCTACGCTCTCTCTCGCTACTCCGGCCTGACCATCATCGACCTGGCGGATCCGACGGATCTCCGCGTTCTGGGGAGCTACCGCAGCACCGCGATGCCCTTCGAGATGTACCTCGAGGCGGGCACTGCCTACGTCATGTACAACGACTTCTACCACCGCGAGTGGGACGAGGACGCGGGGTACTACGTCTGGCAGTCGTCGAGCCGCATGCTGGCCCTCGACGTCGGCGATCCCGCCGCGCCACGGGTGCTGGGCTACCAGGATCTTCCCGGCGCCATCTCCGACTCGCGCAAGGTCGGCGACGTCGTCTACGTCGTCACCTACCAGAACAGCTACTGCTGGAACTGCGACACCGTGGCGAACACCCGCATCAGCTCCTTCGACGTTTCCGACCCCAGCGTCTTCGACCCGGTCGATCAGGAGCGGTTCGAGAGCGAGAACGAGAGCTGGGGACTCCGGCACGTCAGCGTTTCGCAGGACCGCATCTACGTCTCCGGGTACACCTGGTCGAGCGACGACACGCCCCAGTCCGGGAGCATCCAGGTGGTCGACATCTCCGACCCGGGCGGCGACATCGTGCCGGGCGCGGTGGTAGAGGTCGCGGGGCAAATCGACAACCGCTGGCAGATGGACGAGTACGACGGCGTGCTGCGCGTGATCAGCCAGCCGAGCACCTGGTCCTCGCTTCCCGCGCCGGTGGTCGAGACGTTCGCCATCGCCTCGTCACAGGAGCTCACCCCGCTCGGCAGCCTGACGATGACGCTCCCCACCGCCGAGTCGCTGCAGAGCGTGCGCTTCGACGGGCTACGGGCGTTCGCGGTCACCTTCGAGCAGATCGATCCGCTCTTCACCTTCGATCTGAGCGATCCGGCGCACCCGGTCCAGGTCGGTGAGCTCGAGATCCCGGGCTTCCTCTACCACATGGAGCCGCGCGGGGATCGCCTCTATGCCCTCGGCTTCGACAACAGCGTTGACGAAGGCGCCCTGCACGTCTCCGTCTTCGACGTCGCTGACCTCGCCCGGCCGACCATGCTCGACCGGGTCAACTTCGGCGGCGACTGGGCCTGGCTCGCCGAGGATCAGGACCGCGTCCACAAGCTCTTGAATCTGGCGCTCGACGAGGGGCTCGTCTTCATGCCGTTTAGCGGCAGTGTCTACGACGATGCCACCTGCTACTACGACTACGGCAGCGGCATCCAGATCATCGAGGTCCAGGGCGACGACCTGGTCCTCCGCGGCGTCGCCCCGCAGATCGGCGAAGCGCGCCGCGCGCTGCTCCACGCCGACACCCTGTTCGGCGTCTCCGACAACGCCATTCAGGCTTTCGACCTCGGCGACCTCGACGCGCCGGCCCGCCTCGACCGCCTCGATGTCGCCCGCAACGTCTCCGCGATCAAGGTCCTGGGGGACGACCTGTTGCGCTTCGGGCAGGACTGGTGGACCGACGAGGTGTCGCTCGATCTGGTCCCGCTCGCGGCCGCCGAGGCGGCGGAGTCGGCGGCGATGCTCGATCTCTCCTCCCTCTCCGACGTCCGCGATCGGACCTGCAACGAGACGGACGGCAGCTACCGGTACAACTCTACCTACTTCACCGGTCAGGTATTCGTGCACGGAGACCACGCCTTCGTCCCCCGCGAGGTGTACGAGTACGGCTACGAGAACGGCGGCAGCGAGTACTACGACCGCGAGACGATGCGGATCACCGTCGTGGCGCTGACGGGCGCGGGGGCCCCCCGCGTCGTCGGGGAGCTCGCGCTCGAGCCCACCGGTTACGACTCGGCGCACGAGGTGTCGAGCTACTACGCGGGCTTCGTGCAGACCGAGCGCGCGCTCCTGGTCGGCCGTCGCACGGGCTACTACTCCTACGATCCGGCGACGGGCGAGCGCTCGGAGACGAGGTTCTCCTACGACGTGATCGATCTGTCCGCCGGCGCCGACGCGCGCGTGGTGAGCCGCCTCGAGGTCCCCGACGACCTCGCCCAGGGTGGCTGGGGCTACGGCGCCTACGGCTGCATGATCGACATGTACTGGGGCTGGTACGGCTACGACTCGGGCGCGACCCCGGTTTCCGGCGACATCATCGCCAGCCAACACCAGGAGTCGGTCGAGGACGACCCGGGCCGGGTCCGCTACTTCCTCGATCGCATCGACGTGAGCGATCCCGCCGCACCCGTTCTACTCGACCCGGTCAACATCCCCGGGCAGGTCCTGCACTACGAGCACGAGCGGGGGCTGCTCGTCACGGTGGAGGAGCTCCGGGAGGATCTGGGTGAGCTCGCGAACTACCAGGCTTGCTACGACCTCGAGCCCATGGCCTCCTGGGAGTACGACCAGGCCGCCTACGAGGCGAACGGCTACGACTGGGAGAGCACGCCCGGAACCTGCGTGCGGTGGCACCGGCAGCTCAATTCGCTGCTGGTCGAGGGCGACGTCGCGCGCCGCGTCAGCATGCTCGATCTGAACCGAGCCGACGACGATACCTTCCGCAGCGTCGGCTCCATCGCCATCTCGGACAGCCGCGTCTTCTTCCAGTCTTACCTGGTCGACCGGGATAACTACCGCACCCTCGACAACCAGGTGACGGCGCTCGGCTACGGCACCGACGGGCGGCTCACGGCGCTCGGCAGCGTCCAGACCGACGCGGACTACTGGTACGGCCTCGTCGCCCGCGGCGAGCGCGCGTTCGTGTCCGGGTACGGGACGCTCTCGGTCGTGACGAGCCCGAACGATCAGCGTCCCACGGTGGGGTCGTACGACCTCCGGAGTTGGTACTGCAACAGCGGCTCGCTCGAGGTGGTCGGCGACGTGGCGTTCTGCGCCGGCGGCGAGTTTGGCGTCCAGCGCATCGACCTCGACTAGGCGGTCGGTCGCTCCGTTCCGGCCTCGCGCCCGGGAGGCGACGGGGTCCGGCGGCGGCGCGGCGGCGGACGACGGCCCCGTCTCGGTAGCCGGCCTCGACGGGGTTCCGTATGCTCCGCGCATGTCGCAGAGGGTCCACCCGCTCGCCGGCAAGCCGGCACCGCGCAGCCTGCTCGTCAACGTCCCCCGGCTGATGACGGCGTACTACACGCTGATCCCCGACCCGGAGCAGGCGGACCACCGGGTCGCGTTCGGCACCGCGGGCCACCGTGGCTCGGCCCTGCACCGGGGTTTCAACGAGCGGCACATCCTCGCGGCCACCCAGGCCATCTGCGACTACCGCCGCGAGGCGGGCATCGACGGGCCGCTGTTCCTCGGCATGGACACGCACGCGCTGAGCGAGGCCGCCCAGGCCACCGCGCTCGAGGTGCTGGCCGCCAACGAGGTCGAGGTGATGGTGGAGAAGCGCGGCGGCTACACGCCCACGCCCGTCGTCTCCTTCTCGATCCTGCGCCACAACCGCGGGCGCACCACGGGCCTCGCGGACGGGATCGTGGTGACGCCGTCGCACAACCCGCCGGCGGACGGGGGCTTCAAGTACGATCCACCCCACGGCGGCCCGGCCGATTCCCTGGTCACGCGCCGGATCGAGGACGCTGCCAACGCGCACCTGCGCGACGAGTGCCGGCGGGTGAAGCGCATGACCTACGCGCGCGCTCTCGAGGTCGCCACCACCCACCACTACGACTTCGCCGGGCCGTACGTCGAGGAGATCGGGGGCGTCATCGACATGGACGCGATCTGTTCCGCCGGGATCACCCTCGGGGTCGACCCGCTGGGTGGCTCCGGGCTCCGGTACTGGGAGCAGATCGCGCGCCGTTACTCCATCGAGATCGACGTGGTCAACCCGATCATCGATCCGACCTTCAGCTTCATGACGGTGGATCGTGACGGCAAGATCCGCATGGACTGCTCGTCGCCGTACGCGATGCGGCGGCTGATCAAGCTCAAGGATCGCTTCGACGTCGCGGTCGCCAGCGATCCAGACCACGACCGGCACGGCATCGTCACCCACACCACCGGCCTGTTGAACCCCAACCACTACCTGGCGGTCGCCGCCTGGTACCTCTCACTCAACCGGCGCCTGTGGCCACGGGAGGCGGCGATCGCCAAGACGTTGGTGTCGAGCAGCATGATCGATCGTGTGGCGCGTTCCGTGCAGCGGCCGATCGTGGAGGTGCCGGTAGGATTCAAGTGGTTCGTGCAGGGACTGCTCGAGGGGCGCTTCGGCTTCGCCGGCGAGGAGAGCGCGGGCGCCTCGTTCCTCCGCCAGGACGGGACCGTGTGGACCACGGACAAGGACGGGATTCTGCTCGGGCTCCTGGCGGCCGAGATCACCGCCAAGACCGGGCTCGATCCGGGGGAGCATTACCGGCGCCTCACCAAGAAGTACGGCGAGCCCGTCTACGAGCGGATCGATGCTCGCGCGTCCGCGGACCAGAAGTCGGTGCTCAAGCGCCTGGTGCCCGAGACGATCCCGGAGCTGACCCTCGCCGGCGAACCGATCCTCGCCAAGCTCAACACCGCGCCGGGCAACGGCGAGTTGATCGGTGGCATCAAGATCGTGACCGAGAACGCCTGGTTCGCGGTGCGACCGTCCGGCACCGAGAACATCTACAAGCTGTACGCCGAGAGCTTCCTCGGGCCCGACCACGTGCGCCGGATCCAGGAGGAGGCGCAGGTCATCATCGAGCGCGCGTTCGAGGACGCCCACGTCGACGCGGCCATGCCGCCCAGCGTCCCCGGCGGGCCGATGGGCGGCGGCGGGCATCACGGCGGCTCCTCAGGCGAAACCGCCGACGCCGGGGTGCCGCTCGACGAGGGCACAGAGGCGCCGCTGGAGGACGGGGACCTCGGCGAACCGGGCGCTCGATGAGCGGCGCCTCTCGGGGGGCCGGCGACGTGTCGTCCATCGTTGCCGGCGTGGTCGCTCCTGCGCCCGACTGGGACCTCACGGCGTACTTCTCGGCTCACGGCGCGCCCGATCACGTCGAGTTCGTCGCCGCGCTTGCCCAAGACCTGCCGGCGCTCGGGGCGCGCGTCGCAGCGCTGCCGCCGCTCGAGGCCACCGGCTTCGCCGAATGGGCCGCCCTGCTGGCCGATCTCGAGGCCTTCTCCGCACGCCTGTGGCACCTCGGCTCCTTCCTCGGCTGCGTCTCGGCGGGGGACTCGCGCGATGAGGCGGTGCGTCGTGACGTGGCCGCCCTGGCCCGCACCCGGGCGGACCTGCAGCAGGCCCTGGCGGAGCTCCGCGCCCGCCTCGGGGCGAGCTCCGACGCCGACTTCGCGGCCTTCGTCGCGCGGGACGACGTCGCCGCGATCGCGTACCCGCTCGCGCGCTTCCGGTACGAGGCGTCTCGCTCGATGGCGCCCGAGCTCGAGGCGCTAGCGGCCGACCTCGGGGTAGACGGCATCGCCGCGTGGGGCCGGCTCTACGACCAGCTCTCCGGCAAGCTGGAGTTCACCCTCGAGGTGCCCGGTCGTGCGCCCGAGCGACGGCCCGCCTCGATCGTCCGGAGCCTGCTCGGGGATCCCGATTCGGCCGTGCGTCGCGCGGCGCTGGCGGGCGGCAACCGCGCCTGGGAAGGTGTGGGGGACACGGTCGCCGCCGCCCTGAACGCCATCGCGGGGACGCGGCTCACGCTGAACCGGCGTCGCGGTGTCGCGCATTATCTCGAGCCGGCGCTCTTCGACGCGGCGATCGAGCGGGAGACGCTCGACGCCATGCTGACGGCCGTTCGCGCCCGCCAGGAGGTCCCGCGGAGTTTCCTGCGGCGCAAGGCGCGCGCGCTCGGCCGCGAGCGGCTGGGCTTCCAAGATCTCGAGGCGCCTTGGCCGACGAGCGAGGAGGGGCGGCTCAGCTGGGACGAGGCGGTGGCGCGAGTCCGCGCCGCCTTCGCGAGCTACCCGGCGCTCGGGCGCTTCGCAGACCGGGCGATCGGCCGGCGCTGGATCGATCACCAATCGCGGGAGGGCAAGCGCCCGGGGGGGTTCTGCACCAGCTCTCCGCTCCTCGGCGAGTCGCGCGTGTTCATGACCTTCGCGGGGGCTCCGGGCGACGTGCAGACGCTGGCGCACGAGCTCGGCCACGCCTTTCACAACGAGCTGATGAACCAGCTGCGCCCCTGGCAGCGGAGCACCCCGATGACGCTGGCCGAGACGGCGTCGACCTTCGCCGAGCAGCTCGTCACCGACGCCGTCCTCGGCGACCCGGCGGCCTCGCGCGATCGGCGCCTCGCCGTCCTCGACCAGCGCCTGAACGACGGGGTCGCGTTCCTGCTGAACATCCCCATGCGCTTCGACTTCGAGTGCGCCTTCTACGAAGAGCGCCAGCGCGGGGAGATCGGCGCGGCGCGCGCCGCCGAGCTGATGCTCGAGGCCCAGCGCGCGGCCTTCGGCGACGCGCTCGACCCCGACGAGCTCGACCCCTGGTTCTGGGCCTCGAAGCTCCATTTCTATCTCGTCGGGACCAGCTTCTATAATTTCCCCTACACCTTCGGGTACCTCGTCTCGCGGGGGCTCGCCGCGCGGGCCGCGGCCGCCGGGGCCGCGCGGGGCGATTTCTTTGCGGCCTACGAGCGCTTTCTCGCCGCCTCCGGCAGCGCCCCCGCCGAGCAGGTGGCACGCTCCACCCTCGGGATCGACCTCCGTGACCCGGGCTTCTGGCACGAGTGCCTCGATCTGATCGATCAGGACCTGACGGCGCTGGAGCGGCTCGCCCCGGGATGAGGTAGAAGGGCCCGGCCACCATGCTGCTTGCCGTCGGATCGATCGTCCTCGGGCTCGTCGTCCTGGGCGTGGGGGGGGACCTCCTGGTCCGGGGCGCCACCCGCCTCGCTACCCTCGCCGGCATCTCCTCGCTCGTCATCGGGCTCACCGTGGTCGCCTACGGCACCAGCGCGCCCGAGCTCGTCGTCTCGAGCTACGCGGCCCTGCAGGGCAAGCCCGACATCGCCGTCGGCAACGTGGTCGGCAGCAACGTCTTCAATGTTCTCTTCGTCCTGGGCCTTTGCGGGATACTGGCGCCGCTCGTCACCTCGCCGCAGCTCGTCCGGCGCGATCTGCCGCTGCTGGCGGTGGTGAGCCTGGCGTTCGCGGTGATGGCCTGGGATCGCCTGGTCCACCCTCTCGAGGGCGCCCTCCTCCTCTCCGGTGCCGTGGGCTATTCCGTTTACTCGGTCGTCGCGAGCCGCCGCGAACAGCGGGCCGCGAGCCTCCGGCCCGGCGCGCCGCCATCGGCCCCGCCCGCCCGCGCCCGGGAGTGGCTGGTGAGCGGCCTGTTCGTGCTCGTCGGCTTCGGGGGGCTGGTCCTCGGCGGTCGGCTCATGGTCGATGGCGCCACCGCCGTCGCCCGCAACCTCGGCGTGGGCGAGGCCATCATCGCCCTCACCATCGTCTCCGCGGGCACCTCGCTCCCGGAGGTCGCGGCGTCGGTCATCGCCACCGTGCGCGGCGAGCGGGACATGGCCGTCGGCAACGTGGTCGGGAGCAACATCTTCAACGTCCTGATGATCCTCGGCGCCTCGAGCGTGGTGTCCGGCTCCGGCCTGGTGGTGAGCCCCGCCATGCAGGGCTTCGACATCCCACTCTGCCTGGCGATAGCCCTGGTCGCGTGGTCGATGCTCGCCACCGGGCTTCGGCTCGAGCGCTGGGAGGGGGCCCTGCTCTTCGCGGGCTACGTGGCCTACGTCACGTACCTCGTCCTGGCGGAGGTCCGCTCGCCAGTCCTGGGTGGCTTCACGATGACGATGGGCTACGCGGTCCTGCCGCTGGTCGCGGCGCTGCTCCTCGGCCACCTCGCCCACGCGCTCGTCCGGCGGCGGGCGAGCGCGGGGACGCGCCCGTCGCCGTGAGCGCGCGCGCTGCGATCGCTCCCGCGCCGGGTTGCCGCGCGCCGCTCGCCTGGGCCCTGTACGACTGGGGCAACTCGGCCTTCGCTACCACGGTGATGGCCGCCCTCTTCCCCATCTTCTTTCACAAGGTCTGGTGCGCCGGCGCCGCGCCCGGTGTCGCCACCCTGCGGCTCGGGACCGCGAGCTCCACGGCGAGCGCGATCGTGCTGGTGCTGGCGCCGCTCATCGGGGCGCTGGCCGACGCGGGGCGGCTGCGCAAGGCCCTGCTCGCGGCGTTCGCGCTCCTCGGCGTCGTCGCGACGGCGGCGCTCTACCTCGTCCCCGCCGGCGCGTGGTGGCTCGCGGCGGCCCTCTACGTCGTCGGCACCGTGGGGTTCCTCGGCGCCAACGTGCCGTACGACGGCCTCTTGGTGAGCGTCGCGCGGCCCGAGGCGCGCGATCGGGTCTCCTCGTTCGGCTACGCGCTCGGCTACCTCGGCGGGGGGCTGCTGTTCGCGTTCGACGTCGCCATGGTCCTCTGGCCCCACGCCTTCGGCCTCCCCGACCGGACGGCGGCGACCCGGCTCGCGTTCCTCTCCGTGGCCCTGTGGTGGGCCGGCTTCACCCTGCCGCTCCTGCTCTGGGTGCCGGAGCCCCCCGGCGGGGGCGCGCTCCGCGGCGCGGTCGGGCGGGCGCTGCGCGAGCTCGGCGGGGCGGTGCGGGCGCTTCGGGCCCTGCCCACGGCCGCGCGGTTCCTGCTCGCGTACTGGCTGTACATCGACGCGGTGCAGACCATCATCGTGATGGCGACGAGCTTCGGCAGCGAGCTCGGCCTGCCGGACTCGGCGCTCATCGTCGCCCTGCTCGTCACCCAGTTCGTCGGGTTCCCCTCCGCGATCCTGTTCGGGCGGCTCGGCGAGCGGCTCGGCACCCGGACCAGCATCCTCGTCGCCATCGCCGTCTACCTCGGCGTCGTTGGGATGAGCGTCGCCATGACCGCGACGCTCTTCTACGTGCTCGCCGCCGTGGTGGGCCTGGTGCAGGGGGCGGCGCAGGCGCTCAGCCGTTCGCTTTACTCTCGCCTGATCCCCGCGCGCAAGGCGGGTGAGATGTTCGGTTTCTACAACATGCTCGGGAAGTTCGCCGCGGTGGTGGGGCCCCTGCTGGTGGGGATCACCTCGGCCTCGGTGGGGCCACGCTGGTCGGTGCTTTCGCTCGCGCTGCTCCTCCTCGCCGGCGGCGCCTTGCTCTGGCGGGTGGACGAGGCGCGGGGGCGGGCCGAGGCGGAGCGGCTGGAGGGCGCGGAGGAGTAGTCGATCGAACCCCGAGCTCGGTCCCGACGGCGCCATGGGCGCTAGTGCCGTTCGAGGCTTGCGTTGCCCTCGCGGACCCGCAAGAGTTGTCGCCCCCCGAGCGAACCCAGGGAGGACGGACCAACCATGCAGAATCCGCGCGTATTCTTCGACATCACCATCGGAGGCGCCCCGACGGGCCGCCTCGTGTTCGAGCTCTTCGCCGACGTCGTGCCCAAGACGGCGGAGAACTTCCGCGCGCTCTGCACGGGGGAGAAGGGCATGGGGAAGAGCGGCAAGGCGCTCTGCTTCAAGGGTTCGGCGTTCCACCGGATCATCCCCGGCTTCATGTGTCAGGGCGGCGACTTCACCCGCGGCAACGGCACCGGCGGCGAGTCCATTTACGGCGAAAAGTTCGCCGACGAGAACTTCCAGCTCAAGCACACGGGCTCGGGCATCCTGTCCATGGCCAACGCCGGGCCGAACACCAACGGGTCGCAGTTCTTCATCTGCACGGCCAAGACGGAGTGGCTCGATGGCAAGCACGTCGTCTTCGGCAAGGTGGTCGAGGGGCTGGACGTCGTGAAGAAGATGGAGGCCCAGGGGTCGCGCGACGGCAAGACCTCGGCGGCCGTCGCGATCGCGGACTCCGGTCAGCTCTGACCGAGGAGCCCCGGGCGCCTGCGGCGCCCGACCCGCCCTCGCCGCCGATGGCGGCGCCATCGTGGGCGGCGCGCGACCTCTCCGGACCGTCACCGGGATCGCGCCGCCCGCCGGGGCCGGTCCCGGTCTGGCGGCGCCCGGTGCCCTGGGCGATCGCGAGCCTGCTGTTCAACCCGCTCCTGCTCGTCTCCGCCGTCGCGCTGCTGCTCGGCGCGGTGGGGATCCGCGCGCGGCGTCGCGCCGGAGAGTCGGCGGAGGACGAGTGGCTCGGCGTCGCGCTGGCGCTCGGCGGCGTGGTGTCCGGGCTCGCGGTGCACGCTCTGATCGGGGGGATCGGGTTCGCCGTCTACTCGGGCTGGTCGCGGGCTCAGCTCGAGCACGGGCCGATCGGGCTCGCCGGCTACTCCTACCGCGAGGCGCGGGCCGCGCACCGCACGCGCCTCACGCGTCGCGGGCCGTCGCCCGACCAGGCCTCCGTGACGCCACCCCCGGCCTACGCGACCGAGGTGACCCTGGCGGGCGCGACGGGCCCGCTCGAGGCCTGGCTCATCCTCCCGAGCGGGGAAGAGCCCGTCCCCGGCGTGCTCTACCTGCACAGCGGGTTCGCGCTCGCCGAGTTCGACGCCGTCAGCGCCTGGAACTTCGTCACGGCGGGCTACGCGGTGCTCCTCCCGTCGCTGCGCGGCGAGAACGGCAACCCCGGCGACTTCGAGCTCTTCCTCGGCGAGGTGGACGACGTGAAGACGGCGGCCCGGCACCTCGCTGGGCACCCGCGGGTCCTGGACGATCGCCTGTACGTCTTCGGTCACGCCGCCGGCGGCGCCCTCGCCGCCCTGCTAGCGCTCGACCCCGAGCCGTCGGTCCGGCTCACGGGCAGCTCGGGGGGGCTGTACGCGCCGAGCGTGCTGCTCGCCTGGGCGAGGGAGGGCTACGTCCCCTTCCGCCCGCTCGCTGCGCGCGAGCGCGATCTGCGCACCCCGGTGCGCTTCGCCGATCAGCTGGTGGTGCCTCACCACGCCTACGTCGGCGAGGACGATCCGATCCGGGCCGATCTTGCGCGCATGAAGCCGGCCCTCGATGCCGGGCGCAACCTCCGCGTCGAGACGCTCCCAGGCGACGCCGAGCGGAGCCTCCTGCTGGCCATCCAACGCTTCATCCGTCGCGCCGCCGACGCTCGTGACTTCGACGATGCGCGCGTGCTCGCCGACCTCGTTGCGCCCGAGCCCGCCCGGCGCGCGGCGGCGCTCACGGCGCTCCGGCGCGTCCGGCGCCCGCTCACGCCCGCGCAGACGACCCGCATGTTGCGCCTCGCGCTCGAGCTCGATCGCGCCGGGACGCCGCCGGGGCCGGCGCAGGATCCGCGCGCCGCGCCCGCGCGCCCTCCTGCCGGGTCGCGCTCGGCGCCCGAGGGGCCCGTGCCCAGGGTCGATCCGCGGCCGGCGGCGCTGCTCGACGCCGCCGCGCGCTCCTCCAGCCCGGAGGATCTGCGGCGGATCGACGAAGGCTACGCGGCGTTGACCCCGGTCACGCGGAGCGCCGCGCTGCGCGCGCTGCTCGAGCCGAACGATCGCGACGCGCTCGCGCGCGGGATCGCGCGGGTCGTCGGCGAGCGGGACCCCGCGGTGCAGTTCCCGGCGCGGGCGCTCTTTCCGATCCGCGCCGAGCTCCTCTTCCCCGAGCTGCTGCGGCTCGGGGAGGCTCACCCCTGGTGGCCGGAGTTGCTCGACTTCGTCGTCGAGCGCTGCGGTGACGTTCGCGAGGTCACCGCGGCCGGGGCACGCGGTGAGGCGCTGTTGCTCGCGCACCTCTCGCCGTTGCGCGATCGGCTGTCCGCGCACGCCCGTGCGCAGGCGCGCCCGTCCGACCTGTACCGGGTGTTGCTTGACCAGGCCGCGCTCGCGATCGAGGCCCTTGGCTGCTTCGCGGAGCCCAGCGCGAGGCGCCTCGCGACGCTGCGCGTCCTGGAGGAGGAGCCCGACGCGACGCTCCGGCTCCACGCCGTCCAGGCGCTCCTCGCGCTCGACCAACCGGTGAGCGACGCGACGCTCGCCGGTCTGGCCGGGGATGACCAAGCCCGGGCGACGATCTTCCGGGTCCTCGCACCGCGAGGCCAGCTCGCGCGGCTCCCAGCCGAGGCCTGCACCCAGGAGGCGCTGGCCCGGTCGCACCTGGTGGGCTGGCTCGCCCACCCGGCGGAGCTGGGGCAGCCGCCGGCGGCGATCGCGTTCATGGGTCGGGTCCACCGGCAGGAAGGCGACTACTTCGTCTTCCGCTTTCGAGAGCAGGTGGGCGCCGCGTGGCTCGCCGGTGTGGCGGGGCCCTACGCGGCCGATTCGGTCACCGCCGACGAGCCCGACGACGTCTTCAGCGAGTTCCGGCCCGCGAGCCTTCGTACCGCGGAGGGTCACGTCGAGAGCGCCGCGCGTTGGCTCGCGGAGTGGCGCCGGCGCGCGGGGGACTGAG
Organism: uncultured Polyangiaceae bacterium; assembly: GCA_964480725.1. Taxonomy (GTDB): domain Bacteria; phylum Myxococcota_A; class Polyangia; order Polyangiales; family Polyangiaceae; genus JAFGBI01. The sequence goes on from CAYZQO010000036.1 coordinate 53,620, forward strand.
GCGCTGGCTCCGGCTCGTTGCCATCCCGGCAGGGCGCTGCCGCCAGGGTGCGGCGCGCGGTTTTCGCGACGACCTGCTGGCGAGCCGACCCCGCGCACACTAGGTTAGACCGCGCTCCGCGGAACCATGAACGAGTTCTTCACCTGGTTGACGCTCGCGCTGGAGTCCTCCGACGCCCTGACCGTCTACCTCGTCGGCTGCGCCGTCATCACGATCTGTGGCCTCGGGCTGCCGATCCCCGAGGACATCACGCTGCTGACCATGGGCTACCTCACCTATCTGCCCCTCCCCGACGGGAGCCCGCGGCCCAACGCGAGCGTGCCGCTCGCCTCGGTGATGGCGTTCGTCGCGTGCATGGCGGGCGACGGGATCATGTTCAGCATCGGCCGCCGCTATGGCCTGGGCATCGTCAGCCACCGCCCGTTCCGTTGGGTGCTGACGCCGAAGCGGCTCGAGCACGCGCGGAAGGTGGTGCAGGAGCATGGGCCGAAGATGCTGTTTGCGGCGCGGTTCATGCCGGGTCTCCGCTCGGTCGGGTTCTTCACCGCTGGCTCGCTCGGGATCCGGTACCTGACGTTTCTCACCTTCGACGGGCTCGCGGCGGCGCTCTCGGTGCCCGCCTTCATCTTTGCGGGCTGGTACTGGGGCGCGGACATCGACTGGGCGATCGCCCAGGTGCGGCGGTTCGAGCACGGGTTGCTCCTGCTCATCCTGCTCGTGATCGCGCTCGTGATCGCGAAGGCCTGGTGGTCGCGGCGGCGGGAGGCTGCGGCGGCGCCCACCGCCAAGGTCGCACCGCCGGCTGAGTGAAACGCGGCTTGCCCGTGGCAACTGGAGCTGGCGACCGACGGACCGGATGCGACGTGCGCCGGCGCCGCGGCCGCCCCGATCTGGATCACCCCTCGGCCGAGCCGTGGCGAGCCTGCCGCGACGCCACGGCCGGAGCCGGGCGCCCGCCCCCTCGTCGGGCGGGTGTTGCAGAGCCGCGGATCTGCTGGCATGTAGTGGCGTGTCGCCCGGGGAGCGAGGAGCGCGACGTTGAGTACGCCAGGGACGCCTGATCCAGAAGGTGCTCTTCCTCCCGCGGAGGGAGAAGGGGCCGCAGCACGCTCCACCGTGCGTCCGGCGACGCCCAATGGGATAGGTCCCATCGACCTCATCCTGGCCGCTCGGCCCAGTCCGATGCTGCGGGCCGTCGTGACGCGGCTCGGGGAGCTCGGACACGCCGTGGTGGCTACGTCGCCGGTCAGGGCCCTGGATCGGCTCGCGCACCTCGAGCCGCGGCTCGCCGTGCTCGATCTCGAGGCCTGCACGCGGTCCAACCTCGTTCAGGCCCTGCACGCTCGCCAGCTGCCCATCGTGGTGCTCGGGGGCGGCGCGCGGCTGCGCACGGTGATGGCGGCGCGTTCGCTGGGGGCGCGTCAGGTGGTCGATGCGTCATTCAGCGTCGAGGCGCTGGCGACGACGCTCTCGGCGACCCTCGTCGCCGAGCCGAGCCCGCTCTCCCAGCTCGCGGTCCCGCGGTCGGCCACGCTCGGGGATCTCCTCGCCACCTTGGAGCAGGAGCTCCGCGCGGGGCTTGCCCGCTTCGCGCCGGTCCCGTCGCACGGCGACGTGCGGTTCACCCTCCGTGACCCCGAGCTGGTCGCGACCTACGTGCGGCGCCTCCGCGCGGCCGTCTCTCGCGTCGTGGCGGACGTCGCCCCCGCGGCCTGCGAGCTCAGCGGCACGGCGATCCCGATCTCGGGAGAGGCCCCCCGCGACCCGGAGGCGGACGGACCCCTAGCGGGAGCCCGCCTGGTCCTCATCGACCAGCGCGTGTCCCGCGTCGATGCCGTCTGCACCGCGCTGCGCCGCGCGGGCGCCGCGGTGTTCGCCTGCGCGCCCGAGGAGCTCTTGAGCGAGATGTCGCGGATCGCCGAGCTCGATCCGACCGCACTCCTGGTCGAGGAGGAGCTCGGCGGCACGGTCGAGCGCCTGCTGGCGGAGATCGCCAAGGACAGCCGGCTGAACCACTCCCGCCTCGTCGCGGCTCCGCTCGGCGAGCTCTGGAACGCGGGCGAGCGAATGCTCGACACGGAACGCCTGCTCGAGCTCATTCTGCCCAGCCACGGGGAGGAGCGCGCGGTGGCCGAGCGGCTCCTCACGGGCTCACGCTTCGGTGTCGACCTCGCGTCGCTCGGGCCCGGGCGGCTCCTCCACGCGGTCGCGATGGCCCGCGTCCCGGTCCGGGTGACCCACATCGAGGCGTCCTGCCTGCTGCGTGTCGAACTCGCCGCGGACGGCGTCGTCGCTGGCGCCTCCGCGCGGCTCCCCGATCGCAGTCGACTCGAGGGGCTCGCCGCACTGGCGGTGTTCTTGCGGCGCAGCAAGGGGACCGTCGACGTCGAGCAGCTGCTCGATCCCACGCTCGTTTCCATCCTGGCGCCGGTCGCAACCGCGATCGGCCTCGCCTCGGGGGAGCCCGTCCCCGTCGTGCACAGCAGCTTCCCCCCGGGTCCTGTGACGCGCGTGACCTGGTCGAACCTGCCGGGTCCGCTCGCCGGGCGTATCACCTGGACGTCGATCCCGGCGCTCTCCGCGGAGGAGCTCTCGGCCTACGCCATCAAGGACCCCGCCGAGCTCCTCGACGCCGTGGACGACGACGACGACGAGGAGGAACGGGAGCAAGATCGCCCCACGCTCGCCGTCGATCCTGCGCAGGTCCCGGGGGCATCGCTGCGCATGGCCCCGCCGCCGACCATCGAGGACCGCGCCGCCGACGCGGTCCCGCCCATCACCGCGCCCACTAGGGGCGATGCCGCTCCGACCGCGCCGGTCGCCGGGGCGCCGTCGGCCGTGGGCACGGTGGCGCCGGCCGTCGCCGCGCCCGCGCCGGATCCGGGCGGCGCCGTGCTGGAGCTTGGTTCGGAGGATCTCGAGCCCGTCGCCCCGCGGACGGAGGAGCCGACCGAGCCCCTGCCGGAGACGGTGGGCGCCATGGGCTTGCCGGCGGCGTCGGGGGAGGGGTCGTCGCGCCTCGCTGTGCGCGATCAGCAGCGGCGGTCGAGCTCACTCGAGCCCCAGGCGCGCGCGGGCGCCGGCGCCGACCGCGCTTCCCGGAAGGGCGGCGAGGCGGTCGCCATGCAGCGCGCGGCTCGCCCACGCCGCGCCGAGCCCTCCGTTGATCGGCGCCAGACGCGGCGGGAGGGCGCCGCCGAGCGCCGCCGCCCCGCCGTCGAGCGCGCGGCCGCGCCGGTCGCGCCGCGAGGGCCCTCCACCGCCGAGCGACCCGCGACGGGCTCCGGGATCTCGCCCGAGTTCATCGCTATCGCCCTCGTGGTTGCGCTCACGCTGCTGGTCGTGCTGATGGTGACGAGGTGAGGGACGGTTTCACTTCGCCTTCGGCGGCGCGGCGCCTGTACCCGCGCTCGAGGCGCCGGATGGCGCCGACGCGGCAGTGTCGGACGCCGCGGCATCAGCGAGCGTCGTGACCTTGGCGCCCTTCACCGCGTCGACCAGCGCTGCCGTAGTCTCGCGCTGCTTCACCCGGCCGTTCTCCGCCGCCTCGGCGAGCTCGGCGTGGGCCGCGCACAGCCGCGAGAGCGCGTTCTTCGCGTCGACGTAGCCGCGCGAGAGCGCGGCGACCTGGCCATAGATGGCGCCCTGATCGAGGCGATCCTGCGCGGACTCGCCGACGCAGAAGCTCCGGTTGTCCACCATGCCGCAGCGCCGATCGGACCGGGTGGTCTGGCGCTTCTCGACGTCGCGTCGGATCTCGGCGAGCGCCCCGAGCTGCGCGTCGAAGTAGGGATCCATCCCCTCGCAGAGGGTCTGCACGTGCGGGGCGGCCGCCTTCACCGTGTCGTCGAGATCCTGCCTCTGCTCGTCGCGCTCGAGCAGTTCCACGAGCTTCGCGACCGCGGCGCGGGCCTCCACTTCCGCTGGATCGTCCACCTCGATCCAGGTCGGGCCGGTCACTCCGGTGCGCGCCGCCGCGAGCTGGCCCGAGCTCGTCGCATCGGCGCCGGCGGTCACCGCCTCGAGGCGTGCCGTGTAGGCGCCGAGGACGATCATGGCCCGGCGCCAGAGCTCCTCGCTCGTCGCCGCGTCTTCGCAGGTCTCCCGGAGCGGCTTCTCGGCGCCGGGGGTGGGCGCGGCGAGCGCCTTCTGCATCGCGCACACCTCCGCCCCGCGCGGCACCTCGGTCGCACTCCCGGCCAGGTCGCGCCCCACCATCCCCGCGGCGGCTCCCGTGCCGACCGCGGCCTTCCCACAGGCGGCCGCGCCGCCCGCGAGCAGTCCGCCCAACAGCACCAGCCCGATCCCTCGCCCAATGCCCCCACGTATCGGTTTCATGAGCGGGATGATAGTCCGTTGCCACCCGCCGACAAACCGGCGTCGCCGGCCGCGCGTCGGGGGCCGGGCGCCGTGTCGCCCTGGTGGGTCATCAGAGCAACGCGGTGCTGAAGTAGCGTTCTGCGCGATCGGGGAGCAGGGTCGCGATGTTACCGCAGCCTCGCGCGGCGATCTGCCGCGCGGCCCAGACGTTGGCCCCGGAGGAGATGCCGACGAGCAGCCCGAAGTCGCGACCGAGCTGCCGCGTCGTCTCGATCGCGTCCTCATCCGTCACCTCGATCACTTCGTCCAGGAGGGAGGTGTCGAGGACGGCGGGGATGAACCCGTCCCCGATCCCCTGGATCTGGTGGAGCCCGGGCTCGTGCCCCAGCAGGGCCGACACGTTCTTCGGCTCGACCGCGACGATCCGCACCGCAGGTCGGTGCTCCTTGAGGAACTTCCCGATGCCCTGGATCGTCCCTCCGCTGCCGACACCGGCCACGAAGCAGTCGACGTCCCCGCCCATCTGGCGCCACAGCTCGTGCGCCGTCTCGTCGTAGTGCACCCGGGGGTTGTCGGGGTTCTCGAACTGGTTCGGCAGGAACATCCGCGGGTCGGAGGCGGCGATCTCCCGGGCTCGCCGCACCGCTCCCGGGATCGACTCGGCGTCGGGGGTGAGGACCAACTCGGCCCCCAGGGCGCCGATGAGCTTCTTCCGCTCCTGGCTCATGCCCTCCGGCATCACGATGATGACGCGATACCCCTTGAGCCTACCTACCAGCGCGAGTCCGATCCCGGTGTTGCCCGAGGTCGGCTCGACGATGATCGAATCGGGCCGCAGGCGTCCGTCTCGTTCGGCCCCCTCGAGCATCGCTCGGGCGACCCGATCCTTCAGGCTACCCCCCGGGTTGAGGAACTCCGCCTTGGCGAAGATGGCCTCGCCCTTGAGGCGAACGAGGGGGGTGTTGCCGATCAGGTCGAGCAGGTTGTCGGTGAGCATGGCCCGCGGGCCGTATAGCAGACGGCCCGCCTGTGATCAGCCGGCGCCGAAAGCGCTCGCCGCACCCGGGGGCCCGCTGGAGGAGCCTCGCGCGCGGGGGCCTTGCGCTCGGCGACCGGGCGCGCGAGCGTTCGCGGGGTCGCGACATGGCTC
>CAYZQO010000036.1:59189-62192 GCA_964480725.1 uncultured Polyangiaceae bacterium
GGCGCGCTCAGGTGCGGCTCGGCGTCTCGGGGTGGTCGGGGCCGCGTCCGCTGGTCGCCAGCACCGCGCCGTCGTCGTCGAGGATCTGCCGGATGAGCTCCCGGGTGTGCTCGAGGCCGCGGGTCGAGCGGTAGCGAACGCGGGTCCGCGTCACCGCATAGTCGTTGCCACCCGGTCGGATCGCGTCGCCGATGAAGAGCGCGTCGTCCTCGCCGATGCCCTCGTGGAGGAGCTGGAGTAGCACCTGGCGGATCCCGTAATCCTTCTCGAACCCGGAGACGTCGATGGAGCTGCCGCCGCCGGCGCGGATCGAGAGGTACGCGGGCAAGAGCTTCCGCAGCGCCTCGATGACGGGGCCGCGCTTGGCCTGGTCGGGATCGTAGCGCTTCTTCTCCTCCGCGGGCGCCTGCTGCCCGAGCGCGGAATAGGTCACCTGCGAGAGCCGGTCCTCGAACTGGGGGCCCCAGGTCCGGGTCGGCGACTCGAAGCCGCAGGCGGTGAACGCCTGCCGGAAGGCCGCCTCGATCTGGGCAAAGGACAGCCCGAGGTGGCTCTCGTTCACCCGCTGCCACTCCCCGTTGCGGAAGCGGTAGATCTGCCCTCCGCTCACCGGGGCGATGACGAGGCGGTCGTAGCCGCGCGGGTCGAGCTTGGCGACGAACAGGTCACGGAACAGCTCCCACTTGGTGCCGGAGATGACCGCGACGAACCGGGTTTCGAGCAGCCGCTGCAGCGCCTCGGCCATGTCCGGGGCGAGGGCGGACTTGGACACGGCGAGGGTGTCGTCGAGGTCGAACAGGACGAGCTTCATGCGCATTGGGGGCCTGGTCGGGGGGAGGGAGCGTCCGCGCTGGCCCCGGAGCGAGCCGGAGGTCGGCGAGCGCCGACCTGATACCGCGCGGGGCCGCGCTCGTACAGCGCGCGCCGCCTTCCTCCCGCGCGGCGCCGTGGCCGCCTTCCTCCCTGCCGTCAGCGACCTTCGCGCGCCAGGTCGGCGCGCACGCGGGCCGCGCGCTCCGCCAGGAAGGTGCGGAGCGCGGTGCGGTGCTCGGTCGTGGCCCGATCGCTGTGCTCCTTGCGCTCGTCCTCGAGCCGCGCCGCCTCGGTCTGGGCGATGATGGCGTCGAGGTCGCTCGCGAGCGGCAGCCCCTCGAAGGTCGCGACGGCCGCCTCCACCGCGTCGAGGTAGCGCTCCCAGCAGGTCGGCGCGCGCTGGCACTGTTGCAGGACGTGGCCTGGCTCCCGCCCCGACGAGCCGTGGTCGATGCGGTAGTCGAGGTGGAAGAGCGGCTCATCGGCGGCGCTGTCCGTGATCCCGAAGGTCTGATCGATGCCCCAAGGGAGCAGGAGGAAGCGGTCGCGCTCGAGCTCGTGGTAGAGCTTGTAGTTGTTGCGCGCGCCGAAGTACCCGTCCCAGTCGGCGATGACCGCCTGGGCGGCGCCGAGGGTGAGCCACTCGGACCAGTCGAGGTGGTCGTTCGCGCTGACGTAGGCCTGCTCGGCGTCGCTGCCGACCGCGGCGATCAGCGCGGCGAGGTCGGCGCGATCCGCCCCCGCCTGGTTGGTTTCGAGGTCGAAGCGGTCCAGGTACTCCGGCAACAGGTCGTAGAAATACTCGCCCGTGGGGACGTCGTAGAGGTTGCCCGGCGCTGGGGACCAGAGCGCCTCGGCGAACTCGTCGTCGAGGGTCTGCAAGTTGGCGTAGAGCCCGTAGTACTCGCCGTTGACCAGGACGCGCGCGTGATTGCAGAGCGGCGCCGGCACCCCGGCGGCGCGGAGGTAGCGGTACCCGAGCCGCTCGTGCACCATACTCGGGTCCTGCACCATGTTGTTGAGCGTGAGGCGCCGGAGCCCGAGCAGGCGCTGCCCGGTCACGAACTCGTCCACCTTGACCTTGAACGCCGCCTTCTGGTCGAGGGTGCGGAAGGACGCCGAGCCCTTGAGGCGGATGCCGACGTTCGTGAGCGTGAGCTCGCTCCCCGTCGCCGTGCCCGGGACGTACCGAAGATCGCCGGCGCAGTAGGTGTCCGGGGTCCGTTCGAGGGCCTCCGCGCAGTCGGGCGGGATCGTCAGCTCGAAGGTCGGCAGCGCGTCCTCGGCGAAGAGCTCGGCGAAGGGCCGGTCACCCGCGCCGCCATCGCCGCGCCCGCCGCCGTCGCCGTCACCACCCCCGCACCCACCGAACGCGAGCGACAGCAGCAACACCGGACCCAGCGCTCTCGGCATACGAGCACCAAGGATACCCCGCCGCGTGCTCGTCCCGCCAGGGAGCGGCCACCGGTGGGAGGATGGCCTTGCCCTCGGGGCCGCAGCAAATGGGGAAGTCCCTTCCGGCGCGGTCGCTGCGGCTCGGGCCCTCACGACCGGTCCACCTCGATGGTCGGGGCTGCGGGGGCTCGCGGCGGGGCGCAATCCACTGGGGCTGTAGCGCTCATCGTTCACACGACCTGCCGCGGATCACCCCTCCGGGTGATTGACCGCGGTGCTGTGCGCGTGATCATCGCCGTCGGGGAGCGAGGGACGGCTCCCCGACCGAGGAGGGCGAGATGGTGGCGGGGAGAGCGTACACGGTAGCGTTGTGGGGCATCTCGGTCGCGGCGGTGGCGTCTGCCACCACGGGCTGCAACGGGCGCGTCGACGAGGAGCGGATTGGTCGCGTCGGGCAGCGCATGGCCGTTGGGGGACTGCGGGTGGAGGCGCACCACGCGGAGGACGGCAGCGCGACGAACAACGAGATCAAGCCCGTGCTCAGGATCGTGAACGCGGGTGGCTCGGCGATCTCGCTGAGCGATCTGACGTTGCGCTACTACTTCACGAGTGAGGGAGCGGCGGTGAGCGGCAGCGTCTGCTACTGGGCCGCGGTCGGCTGCCAGAACCTCCAGCACCAGGTTTCTCGCCTGGCGGAGCCCGCCGAGGGCGCTGACAGCGTCCTCGAACTCCGCTTCGGCGCCGGCGCCGGGAGCCTGGCGCCAGGTGCCTCTACCGGCGAGCTCAAGCTGGCCG
>CAYZQO010000037.1:0-12567 GCA_964480725.1 uncultured Polyangiaceae bacterium
CCGCTGTCCCGGGGGCTCGTGCTGCGCGGCGAGCTCCGCACGACGGACATGGAGGGGCTCCCCAAGGGGACCCGCGTCCTGAGCCTCTTCCTCGTGAATCAGCGCCCGGTGCTGGAGAAGGACCGGGATCTCGCCTTCGTGTTCCAGGTCGAGCTCGCCCTCCATTTCGGCCAGGGGTTCGTGGCGCGACCGAACCGCCGCGGTGAGGACGGCGAGTCCGACGCCCAGGTCTTCGCGCTCCAGTTCCGCAAGCACCTCGAGTGGGCCGTCGGGCACAACACGAGCATCGCGCGGCCCGAGGTCACGGGCGGTCGGGTCCACACCCTGCGCACGACCCCGCTGCCCACCTACGAGATCCAGCAGGTCGACCACCGGCGCTTCGCGGACGTGACGACGAGCATGAAGGCGCTGGCCACGCTCCCTGCGTCGGGCTTGGAGAACGCCCTTCTGCCCCTGCCGCTGGCCTACGGGAAGTGGATCGACGGCCAGCGGCGCCTCGACGTCGACCGGCTCGAGGGGACGCGCGACCGGCTCTGCAAGGAGGCAGACGACGCCAAGCAGCGGATCCTCGAGGGGATCCGCCTCCTCGGCACCGATCCCCTGGTGCTCCTCGCCTTCCAGCTCGCGAACCAGGCGATGTCGGTCGCGGCCAAGCAGGCCGACGAGGCCCGGGTGGACAAGCGCTACGGGGACGGAAGGGTCCCCGAGTGGCGGCCGTTCCAGCTCGCGTTCGTGCTGATGAACCTCCCGTCCATCGCCGATCCCCACCACCCGCATCGCCGACTGGCCGAGCTCATCTACTTCCCCACCGGCGGCGGCAAGACCGAGGCCTACCTCGGCCTGATCGCCTTCACGCTGCTCCTGCGGCGCCTGCGCGGCCACGCGGAGCCCCACGAGGGGCGCGGGGTGGCGGTGATCCTGCGTTACACCCTGCGCCTCTTGACCCTGGACCAGCTCGGGCGCGCGGCGACCCTGATCTGCGCCCTCGAGCAACTCCGCCGCAAGCACCCCAAGGAGCTCGGGGACAGCCGCTTCACCGTCGGGCTCTGGGTCGGCAAGACCGCGAGCGCCAACACCCTGAAGGAGGTGCACCAGGCGCTCCACGACTTCTCGTCGAACCGCGGTGAGACGCCGTTCCCGCTCTCGAGCTGCCCCTGGTGCGCTGCGCCCATCAAGATCGAGGGGATCAAGCTCCTCGACGCCCGCGGCAAGGTCACCAAGAAGGACTTCGCCCGCGCCGTCGTCTACTGCTCGGCTCCGGACTGCGCCTTCACCGAGCGGAAGCTCGAGGGCGAGGGGCTGCCGGTGCTCTTCGTGGACGAGCAGATCTACGAGGAGGTGCCGAGCTTCGTCGTCGCCACCGTGGACAAGTTCGCGATGGTGCCCTGGCGCGGCGAGGCCGGGATGCTCTTCGGGCGGGCGACGCACCTCGACCAGCGGCGGGCCTACGGCGTGATGGACGCCGTCCCCAAGGGCGCCCGACCCTTGCCCCAGGGCCTGCTGCCGCCCGAGCTCATCGTCCAGGACGAGCTGCACCTGATCAGCGGACCGCTCGGCACGATGGTCGGGCTCTACGAGGCGGCGGTGGACTACCTCTGCGAGCGACCGATCGAGGGCGCGCCGCGCCCGCCGAAGGTCATCTGCTCCACGGCCACCGTGCGCCGGGCCAAGGAGCAGATCCGGGCCCTGTTCGGCCGGGAAATGGCGCTCTTCCCGCCCCGCGGGGTGGACGACGACGACAACTTCTTCTCCCACCTGGCGGACCTCGGCGAGGCGCCTGGCCGCCTCTACGTGGGGGTCGCCGCCCCCGGGCGTGCGCTCCGCGCCGTGTCCGTCCGCACCTATGCCACGCTGCTCGCCGCGGCGTATCGCCACTACCAGGCCCAGGGCCGCCCCGAGCAACCCGCCGACCCCTACCTGACGTTGGTGGGGTACTTCAACAGCCTCCGCGAGCTCGGCGGGATGCGGCGCCTGGTCGAGGACGAGGTCACCAACCGCGTGCGGGCCGTGGACGCGGAGGACGGGCGCCGGCCGCTGCTCTTCATCGGGCCGCACCCCTGGGCAGCCAACCGCAGGCTCGAGCTCCCGGCCGAGCTCACCTCGCGCGAGAGCACCGAGAACGTCAAGAAGACCAAGCAGCGCCTCGCGGCCCGCTACGCCGACCGCGACGCCGATCCGCTCGACGTTGTGCTCGCTTCGAACATGATCTCGGTGGGGCTGGACATCGACCGGCTGGGCCTGATGGTCGTCACCGGGCAGCCGAAGACGGCCAGCGAGTACATCCAGGCCACCAGCCGCGTCGGCCGCGCCTACCCGGGGCTGGTCGTCACCTGCCTGAACACGGCGCGCCCGCGGGACCGGTCGCACTACGAGCGGTTCGTCTCCTTCCACCAGAGCTTCTACCGCGACGTCGAGGCCACCAGCGTCACGCCGTTCAGCGGGCAGACGCTGGAGCGGGGCCTCGTCGGCACCTTGCTGGCGATGCTCCGCCACGGGCTCACGACCGAGGACGGCCGCCCAGCACTGGAGCCGCCCACGGGCGTGATGAAGCTCCACCCGAACCGCAGCGCCGCCGAGCAGATCCTCGAGCAGCTGGTCCGGCGGGCCGCCGGGCACCGCGAGTGGCACGACCTGGACGCCGAGACCCGCATCACCGAGCTCGTGCGGCGGCGCGGCAAGAACTTCCTCGACGCCTGGGAGCGGGTGGTCGCGACCGCTCGCGAGGCCGGCACCGACCGGACCTACAGCAAGAACGACAAGGCCGGCAGCCAGGGCAAGCCCCTCCTCTTCACGGCCACCGATCCCCGACCGGACGATCGCGACGAGCGGCAATTCCAGATCGCCACCTCGATGCGCGACGTGGAGCCGAGCGTGCACGTCTGGGTCCGCTTCAGGCAGCTCGACGAGAGGTCGTGATGGCGGCGAGGAAGAAGAAGGACGCCGGCCAGCGGGCGCAGCCCGAGGGGCTGCTCCGTCAGAGCCAGCTCGTGACCACCTTCGGTCCCGGGGCGATGGTCGATCTCGTCGAGCGGGCGGTGGTCATCGGCGGCCTCGAGCACTGGGGCTTCAGCCGCGACGGGTACGTGCCCCTCGACGACGAGCGGCTGCGGGCCTCGCTGATCCCGCGGCTGAAGGCCCTCGATCCCGATCTCGATCTCGCCAAGGACGGCTACTTTCGCATGCCCCCCGAGGGGGATCCGCGCGACCCGTTCCCCAGCATCGGCGTCCGGGCGCTGGAGTTCCCGCGGTGGTTCGTCTGCCAGTCCTGCCGGCGGCTGGCGCGGGCGCAGGAGGCCTTCGAGAACAAGGGCGGCCGGTACCGGCACCAGTGCACGTCCAACAAGTCCGCCCGCGCGGTGCCCGTCCGCTTCGTGTCGGCGTGCAAGCGCGGACACCTCGGGGATTTTCCCTGGATCCACTTCGTGCACTCCGAGCGGGAGGGCGGCGAGTGCGAGCGCCCCGAGCTCTACCTCGACGAGCCCTCGGTCGGCGACATCTCCCAGATCCGCGTCCGCTGCGACAACTGCAAGGCGAGCCAGCCGCTCAGTCGCGCCAAGGGCGCGAGGTACCCCTGCTCCGGCGACCGCCCCTGGCTCGGCGGCAAGGCGGCCCGCGAGCCCTGCGGGCTCGACTCGGAGCTGCTCGTCCGCACGGCATCGCACGCCTACTTCGGCCAGATCGTGAGCGCCCTGCGTCTCCCCCCGCCCGAGCCCGACCCGCTGCTCGAGCGTCTGCGGGAGCGCGACGTCTGGAAGGCGGTCCAGAAGGTCACGAGCGTGGAGAAGCTCGCGGTCCTCGCCGAGCTGCAGGATCTCGTGCAGAGCGCGATCGCCGGCTTCGATCCCGCCAAGGTGGTCGCGACCATCCAGGCCGAGCGCGACGGCGCCGGTGCGGAGGTGGCGCGTCCCCTCCGCACCGCGGAATTCGAGCGACTGGTCTCCGCGCCGCCGGAGAAGCCCGGGATCCTCCCCGATCCCGGGGCCCTCTTCGCCGCCTACCGGGTCCCCAAGCAGAAGCTCGAGCTCCCCAAGGGGATCGGGGGCCTGGTCGTGGTCCCCGAGCTCCGCGAGGTGCGGGTGCAGGTGAGCTTCAGCCGCTTCGACTCGGTGAGCGCGAACCTCCAGGGCGAGTACGAGTTCGAGGGCAAGGAGGTGAAGCCCACCGTGCTCACCCTGCCCACCGGCAACGAGAAGTGGCTCCCCGCCGCCGAGATCCGCGGCGAAGGGATCTTCGTCGAGCTCGACCCGGTCCACCTCGCCGCCTGGGAGGCGCGCCCCGAGGTCCAGGAGCGCGCGAGCCGGTTGCGTCAGGCCATGGCCGCCGACGAGCGCGGCGGCGACTTCCTCGGCGTCCGCTTCTACCTCCTGCACTCCATCTCGCACCTGCTCCTGACGGCCATCAGCCTCGAGTGCGGCTACTCGGCGAGCGCGATCCGCGAGCGGATCTACTGCAGCAAGGACGCCGCCGAGATCCCGCAGATGGCCGCCATCCTGCTCAGCACCGGCACGACCGGGAGCGAGGGCACCCTGGGCGGCCTGGTCGAGGAGGGCCGGCGGATCGAGCATCACCTCCGCGAGGCGTGGGATCTCGGCCGCCTTTGCTCGAACGATCCCGTCTGCGCCGCCCACGACCCGGCCTCGGACTCGAGCGACCGCCACGCCGAGGGCGCGGCCTGCCACGGCTGCCTCTACATCGCCGAGTGCTCCTGCGAGCGCTTCAACCGCTACCTCGACCGGGCGCTGGTCGTCCCGACCATCGGCAACCCGCCGGCACTCGCCTACTTCGGGGAGCGGCCGTGAGCGGCCCGCCGCGGAGCCTCGCCGCGGTGGCGACCTCGACCCTCGAGCGGCTCCGGTCCGGGCTCGCCACCGGCGCCCTCCCGACGCCCCTCGACCGGGCGGCCCTCGCGGCCTTCGGCGTGAGAAACCAGCTCGACACGCTCGAGCAGATCCTGGCCGGGCACCAGGCCCCCGCCTGTCTCGCCATCCTCGACGTCGTCCTCGCCGAGCGCGCCGCCCGCAGGCCCGCGCCCGAGCTCGTGTGGACGGGCCCCGAGGGCCCCGCCGCCACCGCCCGCGACACGGCCGTGGTCCTCCGCTCCCTCTTCGAGGCCGCCCGCGAGCACGTGATCCTCGCCGGCTACAGCTTCGACCACGCCCGCGACGTGCTCGCCCCCCTCCACGCCGCGATGCGCAACCACGGCGTCGAGGCGACCTTCTTCGTCGACGTGCCGCAGGCCGATCGGCACCTCACGGATCCGGAAGCGTACGTCGCCCAGCATCTCGGCGACTTCACCCGCCACAACTGGCCCTTCGGGCCGCCGCTGCCCCGGATCTACTACGACCGCCGGTGCCTCACGCCCGGACCACCGTTCTCGAGCCTGCACGCCAAGTGCGTCACCGTGGACGGCCTGCGGGCGTTCGTGTCGAGCGCGAACTTCACGCAGCGGGGGCAGGAGCGGAACGTCGAGGTGGGGGTGCTCGTCGAGGATCCGGTGTTCGCGAGCCACCTGGCGGGGCAGTGGATGGGGCTGGTCGAGGGGGGGATCGTGGCGGAAGCCCTGTTCAAGCGAAGTGGGGAACCGTGAAGCGGCCTGTGGCGAACCAGCTTCAGGCCTCGACACCGGCAAACTCCTTCCTTGCGGACCTGGAGAGGTCAATGACTGCCGCGGTCTTCGTCGACACGCAGCGCAGCCGAACCAAGGGCATGGTTCTTCGCGATCTCCAGTCAATCGCCGGACTCGTCGCGGCAGCCACATCAGAGCGGCCAGAGCTCGCCGCCGAGATCCGGACCATCGGTGTCACCTTGATGTTCCGAGCTACCGCCGTCGCGTGTCTCACCGCGAAACACCGCTCATGGCGCGCCGAGAAAGAGTGGCGCCTCGTCGCGCTTCTGGACCCAGTCGCTGACGCCAACCTCGTGCGCAAGCACCCGCCGCGTGATGCCAGCTTTGTTGAGGTCCTCCTGGCCCCCAACCTTCCCCGTATCTCCGTCGGGAAGGTGATCGTTGGTGCGATTCGTTTCCCGCCAGTTGCCCATTACTGCGTCGCCTGACGTCTTCTCGCGTCACCTTCCGGCCGGGTGGCGGGAGTGGAACCCCTGGAAAACTCGCGATCGCGCGTGTTCGACCGCCCTCTGTGAAGGGGGCTTCCCGAACCCACGACCCCGACCCTACGCGACGCCGCACGACGTGCCGTTGCCTCCTGCCCGGGGGCTCAGCAGCCCGTCGGGCTCTCGGACACGCAGTAGCAGCTCAGCGATATCCCGCCCCCCTGAAGCCCCCCCCACTCGTCGCCGCCGCAGATCAAGCCGACGCCCACTTGCGCCACGAGCCCCGGCTCGTCGGGAGCGGCGGCGCAGCTCGGGTTAGCGTAAAATGTGCCACCCTGGATCCCGCAAATTTCTCCCGCCGCGCAGACGAGGGCCGGCTGAGAGAAGCAGTCGAAATCCGCACACGCCGCCGAATCGACGGACCACACGCCGTCGCTGCAGCGCGCGTCCGCGACGCCGTAGGCCACGCAGTCCTGATAGAGGCACTGCTGCGCGTTCATGGGGCAGGCGTCGCCCGTGGCGGGGAGCGCCCGGGGGCAGTCCAGTGGCCGAGCGAGGCAAGCCACCACGATCCCACCATCGTCGAGCTGCACACGCCAGCGGTCGGCTTCCGGGCAAACGACCGTGGAGGCGCACTCGGCATCGACGAAGCTCGAGCCGCAAGGGTTCGCGATGCACTCCATTCGGGTCGCCTCCTCGTTCGCGCCGAGGTGGACGACGCAGAGTTCGCCGGGGAGGCAGGCGACCTCGGCGCCCGGCACGGGCGGGTCGGCACAGCGATGGGGCGTGCACGCCGAAACCGTGCGGTACATGTACCCGGTGACACAGGCCTCGGTGACGATGCCCTCCGCGGCGCAGTCCTGGCAGACGCGCAGCGTCTCCGACCCCGAGCAGCCCGAGTAGGCCATCATCGACGCGCAGAGCGAGGGTGGGATTCCCGCGCCCCCGACCAGTCCCGACTCACCCGCCGCGCCCCCGTTCGAGCCGCTCTGGCCTGCGGTCACACCGCGACCCGCGTCGGGCGCCGGCCCGCCAGCGCTCGTGCCCCCTCGGCTCGCGATCCCGGCTGTCGGAATTCCGCCACCACTCGGCGCGCCCGCGGGGAAAAGTGGCGCTGTCCCAGCGCTCGTCGCGAGATCGCCACCGCTCGCGGCCCCGGCGGAGGGTTCGCCCGGCAGCCCCGCGACTCCCACCGAGGCATCGCCCCCGCCGCCCTTGCCGGACCGTCCCCCCGCCTCGGTCTGCCCGCCGCACGCCACGGCGGCGACGAGGAGCCCCGCCGCTGCCCGACACCGTGTGTTGATCCCCCGAGGTCTGCCGCTCGAATCGGCATGGGTCGTGGGGCGCGTACGCCGGGTTTGCACGATGCTCCAAAGCCTAGCGTGGAGGCGGCGTTCAGGGCAGTTCAAACCCAGTGGACGCTGGCCCGGGTACCCGAATCTTCGACCTCTCGGCGCCGGGGCCTCGGGCGCGCCACTGCCGATCTCAGAAGATCCGCAGCTCGCTGACGCAGAAGTCGAAGTCGATGTCCTCGATGGTGCTGGGGACGATCTGCCAGGCGACTGCCCGCAAGTTCATCAGGTCCGCGGCCGGGATCGAGTCGGTTCCGCCGGTCCAGCAGTCGAGGCGGAAGTGCTGCCACCGCAGCGTGTAGACGCCGCTCTCCGTCACGTCGTAGCAGTAGTTGAGCGTGTCGTTGCCGAGCACCTTGAGGAGCACCCGGAGGCCCGTGCCCCAGGGGTTGTCGATCACGAACTCGACCCCCTCGTAAGCCGTCGCGTCCCACGCCTGCTCCAACGCCCCCTCCTCGGGGCCCTGATTCAGGTTGAACGCCAGCGCGCCGCCCCAGTAGTTGTCGTAGTCGCAAGCGCTGCCATCGCACGGCACCATCAGCGCGCTGCCGGTCAGGCAGATCTCGGTGCCCGAGACGTCGCCGTAGCAGGTCCCGCCCGCGTCTTCGGCGCACTCGGGGGTGGTCTCGGTCCCGAGCGGGTCGTGATAGGTGTACCAGGGCCCCTGCACGCCGTGCGCCGGATCGCTGCCGTAGCCCTCTTCTATGACGATGGCGTCGCTCCCACCGCCGCCGGTGGGCGCGGTCCCTCCCGTGGGCATCGTGCCCCCCGTCGGCACCGCGCCGCCCGTCGCGTCCACGCCACCCGTGGCCGGCGTCCCCCCGCCGCTCGGGGCGGTACCACCGCTACCGGTGACGCCTCCGGTTCCGGAGCCGCAGTCACAGACGGACCACCCGCCGTCGTCCTCGCGAACTGGGCGCCGGGAGACGGCCCCGGCCCCACGCAGGTGCGGGTTTCCCCGCCATCGCACCCGCCGTTGACCTCCTCACCGCTGCTCCCATCCCCTCCCTCCGACCCCTCGCCACCCCCGGACTGCGTCCCGCCTCCGATGCCAGACCCCGTCCCGCCACCGCCCGTCCTGTGAGATTGCCGTCGCGCCTCTGCACCACCCACGCCGCTCGCCGCTGGCCGCGAGCCGTCACCCACAGGTCGGTCAGGGCTCGACGCGGGAGTGTTCCGAAGAATCGCGCGGCCCGGCGCCCCCGGCGCCGCGCCCCGTTCCCGGCGGCCGCGCCGCGTCCATCGCGCCCTTGCCCCTCAGAAGCGGCCCAGCGCTGCCCGATGGAAACTCAACGCGCGGCGCGGTACCCGGAACGCCCCGAGCGCCCTCACTCCAGAGCCGGGCGAACTTTTCTGAACCCTGAGGAGATCCTTCTCCCCTGTGACGTCGTCCGCGACGGGGGAATATGCCCTCTGATCGCCGAGGCCAATCCTCGCTCTTCGATGCTGGCCTCGAGCGGTCCCTCGCCGTCCCGGAGCAGCGGGCGGGAACAAAGCGCGGACCAAGACGTTCAGGTTACCGTCAATCATGGACAGGAGCGCGACCGCCGCCGAATCGAGAGGTGCCTCAGCACCTCCGCTTGCGCCCGGGTCCAAGCGCGGCGCGCGCCGTCGATCGCCGTGGGCCCCCGCGCCCCGTGATCAATCTGGTGTCCAGCGGGAATTTCGTTCGCTGGCGCGGGTTCTGCCCCGCGCGTGCGAGCCAGCTCGAGGGCGCTGCGGGCCGCGCGTCCGCGACGAAATCGGATTGTCACTGGGAGTGTACAGGGTATAGCAGCATCGTTTCAGGATCTGGCTTCGTGACCCGGGGGGCAGCGGAGCCATAGCGACCGGCGGCGCGAGCCTCGCGCGAGGCGAGAGCCATCACCGGAAGCTGGTTGTGCCGTCGCGCGAGGGAGCTCCGCGCCGGGGTATCAGGAGGAGAGGTCATGCGAGCCACCGCTACCGCCACCAAGACGAAGCGCCGTTCCGCGCGCAAGTGCACCAAGTGTGACCGCCCGGCGGCACCGGGACACAAGCAGTGCGCCCACCACCTCGAGTACTTCCGCGAGTACCGACGCAAGCGCCGCGAGCTCGGCCTCTGCATTCACTGCGGCAAGGCGTCGCGCGGCTACCAGCTCTGCGACGAGTGCGCCGCGCGCTCCTCGGAGCAGATGCGGCAGCGTTACTACGAGCGCCGGGCCCAGCAACGCTGCGTGGCCTGCGGCCGCCCCTCGTCGGGCTACTCACTCTGCGAGAGCTGCGCCGAGAAGAAGGCGTCCGCCCGGGCGCTGCGCATCGACTGACGCCGCCGGCCCGACGCCCGGTTCCCACCGCGGCGGCAGCTCCACGGGCTGAGGCGGCCCCTCCCGACCCGACCCCGCGGGAAACCGGGGTGAACGCCGACTCGCCCGCTTGCGCGGACCCAAGCTTTCGGCTAAATGCCGCGCTCCTATGTCGAACCGAGCGATCTGGAACGTGCGGCGCCGCCACGAGTGGCTCGCGACGCCCATCAAGGGCAAGCGCCTCAATCGCCGCAAGCGCCTCCGTATCGGCCTCGAGCAGGCCCTGCTGCGCAAGGCGGGCGCCCCGGAAGCAGAAGCGGTCGCGGAGTGACCGCGTCGTCCCTCGGGGCCGTGGCGAGCTGACAGGCCCCGCGGGTCTTGACCCGGGTGGGGTTGCTCGAGGCTCGGTCCGTTCTGGGCTTGGGCTACCGCGATGTTGCCCGTCCCTGCCGAGCGGGACTACTCGTTTCGCGTGCGAGCCTCGCTCCTCGCCCTGCCCCTCGCCCTGACCGTCGGCTGCCTCGATTTCGGCGCCGAGCGTGTGGACGTCCCTGGTGAGCTGCTCGGGGACTACGCCGTCACCGGCCGCTTACGGGACTCGACCTGTGGCGAGGGCGCCCTCGAGGCGGCCGATCCCTGGAGCTTCGAGGTCCGATTGTCGCGCCAGGGCGACGAGCTGTTCTGGGGCAACGGGCGCGAGGTGATCTCGGGCACGATCGAGCACTCGACGCAGCGTTTCTCCTTCGAAACCGCGGTCGCCGTCGAGCTCGAGCCGGCGAAGGCTCCGCACCCGGGCTGCAGCGTGCTCCGGCAAGACCGCGCCAACGGTGAGTTGCACGGGATCGACGACGACGTCGCCGGCTTCGACGGAACGCTGGAGTACGGCTTCGCGGCGACCGAGGGCTCCGATTGCAGCGCCCAGGTCGGCACGGGCGGTGACATCGCGGTCCTCCCCTGTTCGATCGAGTACTCGCTGCTCGCCGAGCGCGTCGACGACGACGCGGGCGATTGAGCCGAGCCAGGCGCCGCTTCGGCCCCGTGGCCGTCACGTTCCGTCCCGGAAGCGGGATTTCTGGCCGAATGTGGTGGGCGAGGCTCCTCAAGCCCGCCCCGCTCGACTAGCCTCCGCGGCGAGGACTGCACCCATGGAACTCGGCTTCCTGGCGACTTCGCTGGCCACCCACGCCCTGGCCGCCTTCGACTCCTTCTTCGACCCGGCCAAGCCGTTCTTCTGGCAAGCCGACTGGTTCCGCAAGGAAACCTTCGAGCCCTACGTCCTGCGCCCCGTCCGCTACGGGTTGCCGCTGATAACAGCGCTCTTGCTCATCGCCGAGTGGCGCACGCGCTACACGGGCGAGCGGCTGACCGAGCGCTGGAAACAGCGCATCGGGGTCCTCCTCACCGTGATCGGGTTTGCCGCCTATTACGACTTTGGCAACCCCAACACGCGCTACTCGGATTACTACCACCGCCACGAGTTCTTCCACTACTACGTCGGCGCCAAGTACTCGCGCGAGGTCGGCTACACCCGCCTCTACGAGTGCTCGGCCATCGCGGAGATCGAGAACGGCCGCGGGGAGGCGGTGCGCAAGCGCGATTTGCGCGATCTGCGGGTGAACCTCATCCGCCCGATCGAGGACACCTACGTCGTCTCGGACCCAGACGAGTGCAAGAAGCACTTCACACCCAAGCGGTGGAAGGACTTCCGTTCGGACGTGGACTGGTTCTATCGGAGCGCCGCCGGGACCTACTGGGAGAATATGTGGAAGGACCACGGGTACAACCCGCCGCCGGTCTGGACCATGACCGGCAAGTTCTTCGCCAGTCTCGGGCCCGCCAACGACACCTTCTTCAAGACCCTGGCCGGCCTGGACATCCTCCTGCAGCTCGGGGCAGTGCTGCTCATCCGCTGGGCCTTCGGCTGGCGGACGACCATGATCGCCACCGTGTTCTGGGGGGTGAACGCCCCCGCGAACTTCTATTGGACCGGCGGCGCCTTCCTGCGCATGGACTGGATCTTCCTCTTGGTCGCGGCCCTCTGCCTCGCCAAGAAGCGGATGTTCGTCCTCGCCGGCGCCGCGCTGACCTGGTCCTCACTGCTGCGGGTGTTCCCCATGATCCTGTTCGCGGGCTGGGGGATCGTCATCGCCTTCCATGCCCTCCGGCGCTTCCGGCACCACGCGGACGAGGTGAGGCTGTCGAACTTCGCGACCTGGATCCACCGCGACCACCGGCGGCTCATCGGCGGCTGCATCGTGGCCGCCGGGCTGCTGATCCCGGCGAGCGTCATCACCAACGGCGCTGACTCGTGGAAAGAGTTCTACGCGCACACGCTCCAGACGCACAAGACGACGCCGCTCACCAACCAAATGGGGCTCGAGGCCGTGCTGACCCACACCTGGGACGGGCGCATGCGCTTCACGCGCGACGACAACCTGGACGACCCCTTCGCGGGCTGGAAGCTCGGCCGCGTCGAGCGCTTCGAGCAACGCCAGTTCTGGCGGTGGCTGATCGTAGGCAGCATCTTCCTCTGGACCGCCTGGGCACTGCGCCGCACCAAGCACCTCTGGGTGGCGCTGGCGCTCGGCCTGCCGCTCACGATCTCGCTCACCAACCTCACCTGCTACTACTACTCGATGTTCATGCTGGGGGCGGCGATCGCCCTGGTGCGGCCAAAGTTTGCGCCCGCCTACCTCGCCACCAGCGCCGCGAGCCAGATGCTCCTCGATCACTACTACTTCGTGGACGACAAGTACGTCGCCCAGACGTACCTCTTCGCGGTCCTCTGCTTCGTCATGCTGTGGGTCTACTCGCGCCCCTTCTCCCTCGAGCGGCTCCGCGCCTGGTGGGACGGCAAGCCCGAGCCGCGGCCGTCACCGCCCCCCGCGCTCTCCCCGCCC
>CAYZQO010000037.1:12667-60770 GCA_964480725.1 uncultured Polyangiaceae bacterium
CCGCCCCCCGCGCTCTCCCCGCCCGGACCCGAGGCGACCCCCTCGGCGTCCGCGGGCTAGAGCGAGAAGCGAGCCGATTGCCGCTCTAGCTCGCGGGGTCCGCGTCCGCTCGGTCGCGGAGGCGCCGGGCGGCTTCGAGCAGGCCCGCCCCCACCCCGCGGGGGAAGGGGTGGACCAGCACGTCGACGTGCTCCCAGTCGGTCCTCACGCCGGCGATCGCAACCAGCGACGTCAACGCGGGCAGGAGGCGGCGGCGCGCGCGGTCCGACAGTCCCGGGACGCGCAGCAGGTCGATCACCACCCGGTCGTCACAGGCCTCGACGACGTACGCGGGCCGGCGCGGCATGAAGGCCACCAGGCTGCCTGGCTTTCCCAGGTCGAGCGCGCCCGAGCGCAGGAGCGCCACCAACGGGGAGTCCGGCTCCCCCCGCAATAGCTCGAGCGTCACGTCGGCGAGGCGCAGGGTGAGCCGCACGGACTCGGGCTCGCAGGCAACCCCCTCCAGGTAGACCGCTGCGGCCGCATGCACCTCGTTGCCGAGCAGCGTGAACTCGGCGCCGACGCGCAGGCCCGGCGGCACAGCGGCGAGGTCGATCCGGCGCAGCCCACGATCGGCGAGCAACGCGTCGACGAGCCACCGGAGCGCGTCCAGCGGCACCCCGATCCGCGCCCCCAGCACACCTCGCGCGAAGCGAGCCACCACCTGCGGCCGCCGCCAGACGTACGCGGCAGCCGCGGCGCCAGCGGCGCCAGCGAACCGGGCCGCTCCGCTCACGCTCGAGACGGCCGACCTCCTTGACCAGGGCATCTCTTGGCTCTCTCCGGGATGACGTTCGCGCGCTGCGCGAGCATAGCGCCGAGACGCGCTCTCGTCGCCAGCCGTAGTGGTCGCTGTCGACGTCGAAGCGGCCAGCCACTCCCTTGACGCCGCGGCGCGCCCGCGCCATCGGCCGCCCGATGAACCCCACCGTCCGTGAAACGCGCCTCGGCGACCTCGACACCCTCATCGTGGAGACAACCGCCGCGGGGACGGAGCCGACCGGCTCGACCCGCCCCGACGCGGTCGCCCGGAGCCTTCCGCTCACGGTGGTGCTCTGCCACGGCTTCGGAGCTCCGGCGACGGACCTCGTCGACCTGGCGGCCGCGATCCGCGCGCCCGCGGGGACCCGCTTCGTCTTCCCGGCAGCGCCGCTGCCGGTGCCGCCGCTCGGTCCCCGCGCGCGCGCGTGGTGGCCGGTCGACATCGCGACGCTCGGCGAAGCGGTGGCGGGCGGCCATTTGGACGAGCTCTGCGCGAGCGAGCCCCCGGGCCTCGCGCGGGCGCGCAGCGCGCTCACGGGCGCGCTCGAGGCGGCGCGGGCGCGATGGTCGATCGGCGACTCGAGCCTCGTCGTCGGCGGGTTCTCCCAGGGTGCCATCCTGTCGGCGGACGTCGCGTTCCGCTCCACGGTGCCGCTCGGCGGACTGCTCGTCCTCAGTGGGATGCTCTTTGCGCGTGAGGCCTGGCGCGCCGGGATGCGCCAGCGCCGCGGGCTGCGCGTGGTCCAGACTCACGGGACCGCCGATCCGATCCTGCCCCTCGGCGGCGCTGAACGGCTCCGCGACGAGCTCACCAGCGCCGGACTCGACCTCGACTGGGTCACGTTTCCGGGCGGGCACGGGATCGGTCCCGGCGCGCTCGAAGCGGTCGCCCGGCTCCTGGCAGCGGTCGCGGGCACCGCCGAGCCTCCGCCGCGCAGGGCCGCCGGCCCCGCTGGCAAAGAACGCTAGCCTTCCGCCGCGCCGTCCCGCGCGGCGACGCCCGTCTCGGGCCTGGTCGCCGCGCGGTGGAGCGCGCGGACCAGTCTCGCCGCCGCCCGTGCGCCGCGCGGGTCGCGGGCATCGCCGGCGGACGGGAAGAGTGCGTCCAGCGAGCCCCAAGCGAGCACGATCGGCACCGTCGACCGAACCCACGCTGCCTTGACCGCGGTCGCGCCGGACACTGGCGGCTGATCGTCGAGGGCCGGCTCGAGCGCCCGACCCAGATGCACGGCGAGCGCCTCGACGAGCTCCCGACACCGATCCCGCACCATCCCCCCACGCAGCGCGAGAGAGAAGACCTCCCGGGCCAGAAAGCGATGCTCTTCGAGGGCCGCGAGCGTGCGCTCGAGCCCGGCCTCGAGGCGATCCCCTGCCGCACCGCCGTCGAAGGGCGCCGACCAGGCCGCGTGTATGGAGCTCGCCAGCCGCTCCAGCGCAGCGATGACGATCTCGTCCTTGTTGCCGAAGTGATAGTAGAGATTGCCGGGGCTGATCCGCATCGACGCCGCGATGTGGTTGGTGGACACCGCGCCGGTACCGGCCTCGTTGAACAGGCGCTCGGCCGTATCGACGATGCGCTGCTTCGTTTGGCTCATGCCTCCCCCCCGGGACGACCCGCTGCGGGCCCCGAGCCGGAGCCGCCGGTCCCGAGGATACCCCAAGCGTCAACGGCTCGCACCGACGGACGCGAGATTCCGACCGGCCTGTCGGTCCCGGACCCCGCTGGAGCCGCCCAGAGGCGAACTTCAAGGGGTCGGCGTAATCCTCGACTGGCCCCTGGCGGTCCGGTGGTGGTAGGCACTCCGACTCCCCTTCTCACTCTTCGAGGCTGCCCCCAGCGTGCAACCCAAGCCCACCCCTGCCCCGTCCTTCCCGCCGGACGACCCCGAGCTCAGCCGGATCGTGAGCGAGGAGCTGTGCACCCTCGAGCGGGTCCTCGCAGCGCTGGACCAGCGCCCGGCAGCGCCGCCAGAGGCGCCGCCCCAGTACGACGAGGATCTGCTCGACCTGCGCGACCAACTCGCGACCGCCCGCATCGAGGACATGCCGCCCCTGCTGGAGGAAATGGAGCGGTTGCAGAGCCTGGCGGCTCGCCGCCGAAACCAGCAGCAGGGTACGGCGACGGTGGACCCCCGCGCCCCCTACTTCGGTCACCTGGTCCTGGTCGAGGGCGACCGGTCGCGCGAGGTGCTGATCGGGCGCGCCACCTTCCTCGACGGCGCGGCCGGCGTCCGAATCGTTGACTGGCGCGACGCCCCGGTGAGCCGCCTCTATTACCGCTACGAGGAGGGGGACGATTACGACGAGGTCTTCGGCGAACGCGAGGTGAGCGGGCACGTCGCCACCCGCCGGAGCGTCACCATCATCGACCGGGAGCTCCGGCGCGCCCACGCGCCGCAAGGCGCCTTCGCGCGGCACCCCGGCAGCAGCTGGCGACGGCTGGACACAAACACGCTCCGTCTCAGCGGCGGCCAGGGCGCTGCCATCCGCGCCGAGCAGCATCACCGCCCCGGGCGCCTCGGCGTCGGCGGAGACGAGAGCGCCGAAGACAAGCACCTGCGCGAGATCACCGCGCTCATCGACCGGCGCCAGTTCGAGCTCATCACCCGCCCCGACTCTGGGCTCGTCGTCATCCAGGGCGGCGCCGGCAGCGGAAAGACGACCATCGGACTGCACCGTCTCGCCTATCTCGCGTTCCAGGACCGCCGCCGGTTCCGACCGGATCGGATGCTGGTGCTCGTCTTCAACGAGGCGCTCGCCCGCTACGTGTCTCTGGTGCTGCCGGCGCTCGACGTCGAGGGCGTGCCCATCCGCACCTACGAGGCCTGGGCCGCGCAGCTCCGGCGCGTGCACCTGCCGCGCCTGCCGCGACGCTATGCGGAGGCGACGCCGGTGGCGGTGACTCGCGTGAAGAAGCACCCCGCGATGCTCCACGCCATCGACGCCGCCGTGGCCGCGCGGGCACGGGCCGTGGAGGGGCGGCTCGAGGAGCTGCTCCGACCGCGCGCGGAGGAGCCGCCGCCGCCCGTCGCCACGGTGCTACTCCAGGCCTGGGCGCGCTCCCGCCGGGAGCCCCTCGCCCACCGCCTCCACGCCGTCGCCGCTGCGGTCGAGGCGCACCGCGACGAGCTACGCACCGACGTCCGGCTGGCGCTGGAGCACCTCACGAGCGAGGGGCTCCGCGAGGCTCGCGACGTCGTCACCGCCTGGGCGGAGCTGCTCACCGATGGACCGGCCCTCGCGCGCGCCTTCGCCGATCGGGCACCGGAGCTGGTGGCCAGTGGGGACCTCGCCCGCTCCGCCGCCTGGTGCGTGGCGCGGACCGCAGAGGTCCAACGCGAGCTCGACGCGCGCGAGGCATCGCCCCCCACTGAGGCCTCCTCAAGGCCCCCACGACCCGACGCCGCGCCCACGGAGTCCGAGGACGAGCCTGCCCCGGAGGACGACCTCACGCAGGGGGTCGACGGGCGCGAGGTCGAGGATTCTGCCACCCTCGACCGGGAGGACGACACCCTGCTCTTGCGGCTGTACCAGCGCCTGCGCGGGCCGCTCTTGCGGGGTGGCAAGCACCGGGAGGCGCTCCGTTACGAGCACGTCCTCGTCGACGAGGCGCAGGATCTCAGCCCGGTCGAGCTTGCCGTGGTCCTGGGGACCCTCACCGGATCGCGCAGCCTCACCCTGGCCGGCGACGTCGCCCAGCGACTCCACCTCGACAACGGCTTCACCGACTGGCGCACCCTACTCGCCGAGCTCGATCTGTCGCACGTGGAGGTCGAGCCGCTGCGTCTGAGCTACCGCTCGACCCTCCCCATCGTCGAGCTCGCCCGGGCCGTGCTCGGCCCACTAGCCCCGGAGGACACCCCCCAGGCCACCCGCGATGGCGCGCCGGTGGAGGTCTTTGGCTTCGGCCACCAGGGGGACGCCGTCGCCTTCCTTGGGGAGGCGCTGCGGGAGCTCATGCACCTCGAGCCGCAGGCCTCGGTCGCCGTGATCGCTCGCTACCCGGAGCAGGCGGACGTGTACTTCGAGGGGCTGCGCAAGGCCGAGGTCCCGAACCTGCGGCGCATCGCGGATCAGGACTTCCCATTCCGGCCGGGTGTCGATGTCACCGACGCGCGTCAGGTGAAGGGCCTGGAATTCGACTACGTGGTGCTGGCTGAGGTCACGGACGCCGCCTACCCGACGGACGACGAGGCGCGCCACCTGCTCCACATCGCCGTCACGCGTGCGGCCCACCAGCTCTGGATCCTCACCTCGGGCCGCCCCTCTGCCCTGCTTCCTGCCGAGCTGCTCCAGCGCGCCTCGTGACGGTGCGGGCACCGAACCGCTTGGCACGGTCGCCGCGCAACGGCATCCTCCGCCTACCCTCACCATGACGATCTCGCACGGCCCCGAGGGCCTCGCTCCCCTGCTCGCCACCGCGCTCGGCCTCGCCGCCTGCGCGAGCGGCGTGGCGAGCGCACCCCCCGCGGCACCGGCCGCACCCCAAGAGGCGCCGCCGCCGGCGCCGCCCCCGCCGGCCGACACCAAGGACCCGCTGCTGGGGCTGGGGCAGTCCTTCCACGGGCAGGGGCTCGCCGACCAGACCGTCCTCACCGGCGCCGAGCTCCTCGATCGGCTCGCCACCGCCGATCTCATCTGCTTCGGCGAGCGGTACGCCGAGCCAATCGATCACTGGGCCGAGCTGGCGGTGATGTTCGGGCTCTCGGAGCGCGCCGAGCTCTCCGGACGCAGCCTCGGGCTCGGGCTCCAGATGTGGGACGTCGCGGCGCAGCCGGCTATCGACCGCTACGCGGAGGGCAAGCTGGACGAGCCGACGCTGCTCGAGCTCACCCGCTGGGACCGGCGCTGGGGTCATGACTACGGCCTGTATCGCCCCACCGTCGCCCTGGCACGGGCCGCCGGCGGGTTCATCGGGCTCGACGCGCCGCGCTCGGCGGTCCGCGTCGTCAAGCGCCACGGCCTGGACGGGCTCGACCCTGCCGAGCGCGAGGCGCTCCCCCAGCTCGACCTCGACGACCCAGAGCACCACGATGCGTTCGTCGCGGCTACCCGCGATCGCCCCAGCCGTCGCGACCCCGAGCACCGGTATGCGGCGCGCGTGCTCCGCGACGAAACCATGGCCCAGACGGCGACCGGGTGGCTCGGCGCCCGACGTCCCGCGCGCCAGCTCCTGGTCCTGGCGGGCGTCGAGCATTGCCGGCAGCCGGCCGTCCCGTCGCGCGTCGCTCGGCGCCTCCCCGACGCGCGGACGCTCTCGGTGCGGCTCCTGCTCGACGCGGACCCCGCCGCTCCGGGCGACGTCGAGGGCTACGACTACGCCTTCCTCCTCGGCGAAGCCGAGTGAGCGGGCGCACGGCTCGGCACCTGACGAGCGAACCCCGTCAGGTGGCGTCGTCCGCGTCCCCCCAAACGATCGCGACATCGTCGAGCCAGAAGTCGAACCCCTCGGTCGGCGACAAGGGGTGAAACTCGATCGCGATGGACTGCGTGAACGCACGCTCGCGCTCCCCGCTGCCCGTCGTAGACTCCTGAGCGAAGTCGCTCCACGGCAACCAGTAGCAAGCCCACTCGCCGGAGAACGGCACGCTGACACCAAAGTGGTCGCCGCAGCCGCCGGAGCAGGTCCCGCCCGGTCCTTCGACCTGCGTAGCGGCGGTCACCACAGCGACCCAAAGCTCCATCGAGCCGTCAACCTGGGCGTAGACCGCGAGGCCCGTCGAACCGGTCAGGTCCACGAAGGAGGACCCGGACTCCGGAACCGAGAGCGCCGCCCGAACGCCGAGGTCCGCGGTCGCGGAGGAGGCCCCGCCCCGCACGTGCAACGCTCCGCTCGAGCCGTTGACGCCGGGAGCCTCCGTGGCAAACGCCCCCGGGGCCGGGGAAATATCCCCCTCCGCGTCGCTGAACGTGCTCCAGATCCCTGGGTGGGGCCATTCGGGGTCGGTCCGCTCGGAGCCATCCTCGAACCTCCCGAGGTGCGTGGACGCCCCCACCGTCGCGCAGGCGGTCACGATCGAGCAGACCAAGTCCTCCGCACAGTCTGGGTCCTCGCAGTCGGTCAGATCGTCCCGATCGTCGTCGATGCCATTGGCACAGAGCCCGGTTTCGACCGCAGGCAACCCTTCGCAGGTCTCGCTTGGGCAGTGCACCGAGCCGCAACAGCCGCTGTCTTCGCAGTCGGTGAACAGGTCCCGATCGTTGTCGAGCCCGTCGCCGCAGAGGTCGCCGGCCTCCTCGGAGACAACCGCGCAGTCGTAGCCGAGATCCTGGCACGCCGGGTGGGCGCAGCAGCCCAGGTCTTCGCAGTCAGGGTAGCCATCGGCGTCGTCATCCACCTCGTTCGAGCAGAGATCACCCTGCTCGTCCTCGACCACAATCGGGCACGCCGCACTGCCGAGACAGCCTTCGTCGTCGCAGTCCGTGAAGCCGTCGTCGTCGTCGTCCTCCCCGTTGTCGCACAGCGACCCAGCCTCCGCGTCCCGGACGAGGCCACAGATCGATCGCTCGGCACAGTCGGCGTCGTCGCAGTCCGTGAAGCCGTCGTCGTCGTCGTCCTCCCCGTTGTCGCAGAGCAGCTCCATGCCCGGGCGCAACACGCAGACCGCGGCGCCGATGCAGTCGGCATCGTCGCAGTCCGTGAAGCCGTCGTCGTCGTCGTCCTCCCCATTGTCGCAGAGCCGCTCTGGATTCGGCCGCTCGGCACACGCCGCGACACCGTGGCAATCCGCGTCATTGCAGTCCGTGTCGCCGTCCCCGTCGTTGTCCTCTCCGTCCTGACAGGCAGCGGCGCTGGTTTCTGCGCCTGTCCCGCCGCCGTCGCTCTCGTTGACGTCGTCGAGGGGGGCCACGACGAGGCAGCCTCCCAGCGCCAGCATGCCCAAGGGGCTCAGACGTCTCGTCACCACACACCTCCCAGCGCGACCCCGCCCCCCTCCTGGCTCACCCAGGGGGCGGCATGCCAGCGATCGGACCCCACTTCGGCGCGGGGGCGGAGCGCGATCAGGACAACGGTGACGCCCGCGCCCGCGATCGCCGCCCCGGTGAGCACCGTGTTCACGACCTGCATCTCACGGGCGTCGGAGCGCAGGCTCTCCCGCTCGGCGACGGAGCGATCGGGATCCTCGTTGGCGGACTCGAACTCATCCGCACGGCCGAGCGCGAGCACGCCGGTCGCGACCGCTCCGACCACGAGCGCCCCGGTCAGCCCGGCCGCGACGTAGACACCCGTCAGCGGCCGGCGTGCGGACGTCCCTTCCGTCAACGGCGACGCCGGCGCAGGGACACCGCCCACTGCCGGCGTGGGTTCGGCGCCAGTCTCTGCCGGTGGCGGGGCAGCGGGCCGCAGCGCGGGGACCGCAACGCGCTGGGCGTCCCCCTCCGCCGCCACCTCCACCTCGAGCCGAAACGGCGCGTGCCCCGGCGCCCCTGCCTCGACGACGTGCCGACCCCCGTCCACAGGGGTCGGGATCCCCCAGGCGACCGAGCGGACCACGACGCCGTCGAGCCGGATCTCGAGGCCCTCGGACACGCTGCCGGTTGGGACCTCGAGGGTCAACCGCGAAACCCGCGGGGCGAGCTCGGCCGCCTTTCTGTCGGCGTACTCGACCCGGTCCTGTCGCCCGTCGCGCCGGGCGGCGGCCGCTGCGTCCTTGAAGAGCATCCACGCCGTGGCAATCCGACCCTCGAGCTCGCGGCAAGCGGCCAGGTTGAGCAGCGTCCCCGTCGCCGGATCGAGCCGCTGGCTCTCCTCGAGCTTGGCGCATGCCGCCGGGTGCTGCCCCTCGGCCATCAGGCGCCGCCCCTCGTCGTAAAGCGCCTCCGCGAGGGCGCGGTCCGCGCCCGTCTGGGCGAGGACTGGACCCGTCGAGAGCAGCGAGCCCACGACCACGAGCCGACCAGCGAGCAACCGGTGCCCCATCACCCCTCGGTCGTACTCCGCCCGCACGCGGAGCTCAAGCAGCGCCAAACCTTCGGCGTGCCGCTGGGGCCGGAGCCGGGCTAGAATGGATCGATGACCACCCCGGTGGGCCCCGGCGACGTACTGGCGGACAAGTACGTCGTCGAGCGCGTCCTCGGTGAAGGCGGGATGGGCGTCGTCGTCGCCGCGACCCACCAGCAGCTCGGCCAGCGAGTGGCGGTGAAATTCCTGCTCACGGAGTACTGCCAGAACGCGGAGGCGGTGGCGCGGTTCCTCCGGGAAGCGCAGGCGGCCGTCCGCATCCAGAGCGAGCACGTGGCCCGGACCATCGATGTGGGGACGCTCGCATCGGGCGCTCCCTATATGGTCATGGAGTACCTGAGCGGGTGCGACCTCGCGAGCGAGCTCGCCACCCGCGGGGCGCTGCCCCTCGAGGAGGCCGTCGGCTTCGTCCTGCAGGCCTGCGAGGCGATCGCCGAGGCCCACGCCCTGGGCATCGTCCACCGGGACCTGAAGCCCGCCAACCTCTTCCTCACCCATCGCGCCGACGGCTCTCCGCTGGTCAAGGTGCTGGATTTTGGCATCTCTAAGTCCACCTCCCCCGCCGGAGCCCCGATGAACCTCACGACCACCCAGTCGGTGATGGGCTCGCCGCTCTACATGTCGCCGGAGCAGCTCAAGAGCACCAAGAACGTCGACCAACGAACCGACGTGTGGGCGCTCGGGGTGATCCTGTACGAGCTGATAACCGGCAGGACCCCCTTCCAGGCGGAGACGGTTTCGGGCCTCATCGCCACCGTGGTGACGGAGCCGGCGCCGCCGCTCCGCGATCTGCGCCCCGACGTTCCCGCCGAGCTGGAGGCCGTGGTGCTGCGCTGCCTCGAGAAGGATCCTGCACGCCGTATCCAGCACGTCGGGACGCTGGCGACGGCGCTCCAGCGCTACGCTCCCGCCCAGGGTGCCGTCTCGGTTCCGAGGATCAAGGGGGTCTTGCTCACTGCGGGCGTCGACACCAGCGTGAGCCTGGGCAGCCTGGCGCCACCCGCGCCCCCGGCCCAGGCCCAGACCGCGGCCGCCTTCGGGCAGGACACGCGACCGCGGGAGCGCGCCCCCCGGATGGGTGTGGTCCTGGGCGCCATCGTCGCGGTCACGGTGTTCGCCGGGGTTGGCGCGACCATCGCCCTGCGCAGCGGGCATCCCACCCCGGCGCACCTGGCAGGCGTGAACGCGGCGGACAGCGCGAAGGAGGCCCCCACCGGCGTTTCCCCGGCCGGGGTTCTCCCGGCCAGCACCGGCACCCCGTCGGCGGGGCTCACCGTTCCGGAGCCGTCCGCGGCGAGGGGCGCCGACAATGGCGACCGCGGCGAGCCCCCGTCGGCCTCCGCTTCCGCCCTGCCGACGGCCCCGGTCACGACACCCCCACCCGGGGCAACCGCGTCGACGCGCCTGGGGACCGCGCCCACCGTCAGAACAGGGCGACCAGCACCGCGCTCGACCGCGGGGGCCCGGCTGCGCGTGGATCCCCTCGACGGCCGGCGCTGAAGGCGAGCGCCGCGGCCCGGTCGCCGCCGGAGGGCCGCTCAACGATAGTCGCCTCGGGCGCACCGCTCGAATAGCGCGGCGAGCGCGGCGTCGTCCGCGAGCGCGCAGCTCGCCTCCGCGATGATGCGCGTCACCGCCCCTCGGGAAACCTTCGGCGCCCGATCGACGCGCAGGGTCGCGTCGCCGTCGTCCACCTCGCGCAGGGTGGCCAGCGCCAGCGCGAGCGGCACCGCGCAGAACCGGCGCACGTCGGCCCCGTCTCGCGGAGGCCAGAGCAGCGCGTACTCGCGGGCGCGATCGAGGTGCGACCGTGCGATCCGAGACACCTCGCGGACCACTCGCAGCCCCGCGCTCCGGTGCTCCGGGAGGAGCAGCTCCTCGAGGACCAGCCCCTGCTGCTCGGCCAGGCTCTCCGGCAGGAAGACGTCGCCGCGCTGAAGATCCTCCGCCACGTCCTTGACGATGTTGACCATCTGCAGCCCAAGGCCGAAGCTCACGGCGCGCTCCCGCAGCCCCGCCCGGGTCGCGGCGGTGAGGTTCGGCACTGCGAGCTCGAACAGCGCGGTCAGCAGCTCGCCAACCGTGCCGGCCACGAAGTAGCAGTACCGCTCGAGGTCGGCCACGTCGCGGAGCCGCAGCCGCCCGAGCCGCTCCGCACGCTCGGAGAACTCCCGCATGCCCCGGGACATCCCGGCCACGTGCGGGCGGATCGCGGCCCGCTCACCGGCCTCGAGCGCGGCGAAGGCCCCAAACACGGCGCCCGCGCGGGCACACAGCGCGCCGTCGGCGCCGTCGGCGTCGAGCGCCCGCTCGCGCGCCAGCCGCTCGAAACTCCCCACGGCCTCCGACGCCTCGCCACCCGGACTGTCCACGCACGCCAACGCCCGATCGAAGGCGTCGTAGAGCGCGGCGCGGTCCCCAGCGTCCAGCCCCGCCTGATCCTCCACCGTGTCGACGATGCGACAGAGCAGGTACGCGGTCCGCACCGCCTCGCGCAGCCCGGGCGGCAACGCCTCGATGGAAACTGCGAAGGTCCGCGACACCCTCGGCAGTACCGCGCGGCAGAAATCCTCGTCGAAGCTCGCTGCTGCGGGACCCTGCGCCGTCATGCCGAAATCCGCCGATCCCCCCCGCGCGCTCGACCCGTGGGACCCGGGGCGCCCGGACGGTAGCACCCCCTCGAGCCACCGCCACCAGCCCCCGCACGGCCGCCACGACCTCCGCCGCGCCCGCCCCGCTCCCCCCATCGCTGCGCGGTCGGAGTGAGGCGGCCGCTTGCCCGGCGCCCGACACCACCACCTCGCCGGGGGGCGTCGAGCGCACGACGAACGACGCCACGCCGGTTGGTGCGGCCCGCGGCCACCGGCTACGCTCGGCCAACGATGTCGCCCCGCGCGTCCCGCACCATCCCGGACGGCGTGGTGGTGCGGCCCGCGGCCGCCCCTCCGGCGGCGCTCGACCGCGCCCTGCGCGAGCTCTTCCCGGACCTGTCCTGGGCCCGCGCGCGGTGGCTGATCGAGACGGGGAAGGTCAGCGTCGCCGAGCGGCTGGTCACCGATCCGAGAGCCCCCGTCGCCGGCGGTGCCTCGCTCCGGATCCGCGCGTCGGCGCCCCGCCCGGCGACGCGCGAGCGGCTCCCCCCGAGCCTGCTCGTCCACGTCGACGCGGACGTCGTGGTGGTCCACAAGCCCGCAGGCGTCAGCACGGTGCCCTTCGAGGAGGGCGAACGGGGCACGCTCGACCAACTCGTCCGCGCGCTGCTCAATCGCGATCGACGCCGTCACACCACCAGCGAGATCGGCGTTGTCCACCGCCTCGACCGGGACACGACCGGCCTCCTCGTCTTCGCCCGCAACCTCGCCGCGAAGCGCCACCTCCAGCAGCAGTTCCGCGTGCACGACGTCGAGCGGCGCTACCTGGCGATCGCCCACGGGCGGGTGGCATCCCGGACGTTGCGCTCCCGTCTCGTCGCCGACCGCGGCGACGGCCTCCGCGGCACCACCGACCACCCGCGCCTCGGACGTTTGGCCGTCACGCACGTGCACGCGATCGAAATCCTGGCCGCGGCCACGCTGATCGAGTGCCGTCTGGAAACCGGGCGCACCCACCAGATCCGGATCCACCTCGCTGAGGCGGGGCATCCGCTGGTGGGAGAACGCGTCTACGCCCGCGGGAAACCGCTCCCCGACTGGGGAGCGCCTCGGATCCAGCTCCACGCCGCGTCGCTTGGCTTCGTGCACCCCCGCACGGGGGAGCGGCTGCGCTTCGCGACCGAGCTCCCCGACGACATGGCCGAGTTCCTGGCCCGACTGCGCGGCAGCTGACGCGCGCGCCCCGCCCTCCGCTCGCCCCCGAGGCCGCGCTCGCCCGGCCCCGGCGCCGGCTCCCGCACGGGCCGAAAGGAGCCGATTCCCCCCGATATTGAGCGGGAAACGAGATTCGAACTCGCGACCCCAAGCTTGGGAAGCTTGTGCTCTACCAACTGAGCTATTCCCGCGAACGGACGCAGCATATCGCCCTGCGACGCCGGTCGCAAGTGGTGGAGCACCCCTCCCGGCGCGCAGTCCCTCGGCCGGCGCCGGCTCCCCGAAGGGCCCCCTCGGCGCCCCCGCCACGCGACCGGCCCGGTCTGCCGCGCGAGGGGCGGGTGCCCGCCGGAGGTCGCCGACCATCGCGCGGGCCCCACGCGGTGCGCAGCCGCCACGACCGGTTCTTTCGTCGGGGTGCGCCCGTCAACCCGCGCTCCCGTGCCTCGTGGCCGCGCTGCTCGAAAGCGCCACCTCACCCGCCCGCGGCTCGCCATCGACCCCATCCCACCCACACCGCGATCGCGATCTGCCCTCGCCTCTTGGAGCGACAGACGGTTTGCCAGCT
This sequence comes from uncultured Polyangiaceae bacterium, assembly GCA_964480725.1. Lineage (GTDB taxonomy): Bacteria > Myxococcota_A > Polyangia > Polyangiales > Polyangiaceae > JAFGBI01. The sequence continues at coordinate 25,806 of CAYZQO010000037.1, forward strand.
GCATCGGCGCTCGGAAAGACACCGCCGTGCGGGGCGAGGGGGCGTTTCCCAGGGCGCCTCTGGCGAGATCTGCTGCTCGCTCGTTGCTCCTGGTCGCCGATCTGCCGCGGCAATCAAACTGATTGCCGCTCTAGGAGCCCGTGTCGTTGGCGCGACGAGCCCGCTTGACGTTGGGCCCGCGCGCGCGAGATGATTGGGGTACTAGTCTGGACTTGAAAATTGGCGCGCGTCAGCCCCCAAACCAGCCACCACACGTCGCACGCCATCGCGAAGCTGATCGGGGTGTGCCCCTCCACGGTACTGGCGTGGATCGACCGAGGGCTGCTCCGCGCACACCGCACACCGGGGGGGCACCGCCGCGTCGAGCGGGCCGAGCTCGTCCGGTTCTTGCGCGACAACGCCATCCCGATCCCACAAGAGCTGCTGCCAGTGTCCTCGATCCTGATCGTGGACGACGACGCCGCGTACCTGCGCGCGACCGAGCGAGAGCTCCGGCGGCGCGCCCCCCAGCTGGTGATCCGCTGCGCCCGCGACGCCGTGGACGCCCTGCTCCAGATCAGCACGCAGCGACCGCACGCCGTACTGCTCGACGCCCACATGCCCGGGATGTCCGGCGTTGAGGTCTGCCGCCGGCTGCACGAGGCCCCCGCCACCCGAAGCATCCTCGTCGTGGCGGTGACGGGCGACACCTCGGCGGCGCTCGCCACCTCTTTCCGCGCCGCCGGCGCCGCCGACGTGCTCACCAAACCGCTCGATTGCCGCGCGCTGCTGCGGCGCCTCGACGTCGGAGCCGCCCCGACCCGCTGAAGGGGTCCCCCGATCCTCGCCGCGACGGCCTGCCTCAGGCGCGAACTCCTGCCGAGGTGCGCTGCTCCAGGGCGCGATCGATGGCGGCGATCAAGCGGTCCATGGAATATGGCTTCGCCAGGTATCCGACCACAAGGGGACCGCGGAGCAGCGTCGGATCGACGTCCTCCTCCGCATAGCCACTGGTGAGGATCACGGGGTGTTGGAGGGACTGCTCTCCCATTCGGGCGATCACCTCGTGAGCGTTGCCGTCGGGGAGGTGCAGGTCGAGGAGCATCACGTCGATCCGCTGCGTCGCCAGCGCCTCGATGGCGGAACCGGCCGTTCCCACAGTCACGGCGGCGTAGCCGTGCTGCTCCAGCAACCCCGCGGTGAGCATGGCGAGGCGCGCCTCGTCGTCGCACACGAGCACCACGCCCAGCGGCGCCCGCCCTCGAGGAAGATGGCGCGAATCCGGCGCTGGCTCCTCCGCGCGCTCCGCGCGCGCCGAGGCCACGATCGGCACCGAGGCCATGGACCGCAGGTCGCGACAGAGCGCGAGCGCCACGGCCAGCCGCTCGCTCGCCTCGTCACTCGTGAAACCGGCGCCGGCGGGAGATGGAGCCGGCAGCGTCTCCTTCGCGCGACCCAGGGCCTCCTCCAGGAGTTCGAGGGTGCGCGCGAAGGCGCCGCTCTCCGCCCGCGGCGGCGCGCGACGCCGGAGCACGAGCACGGTCGTCGCCCCCTCGGGGAGCCTCACCCGCGCGACCGACACGGCCACGGGCAGCTCGCCCCCGTCCGCACGTCGCAGGTGGCTGTCGTGGATCCCCCCAGGCTGACCGGGCGTACCTGGGGGGGACTCCACGCCGAAGATCTCGCTCAGCAGTCGGCCCACGACGTCCTCGGGACCCGGGAGCCCCAGCCAGTCACGGACGGCGCGGTTCGCATAGAGCAGGACGTCTCCGCGGGCAACGATCACGCCGTCCGCTGCGCCGTCGACGAGATCCCGGAACCGCTCGTGCATGGGGCGGTCCGGCGCCTCGACAGGCGCTTGTTCGTCGGTGACGAAGACGGAGCAGGCCACGATGCGTCCGGCCACCGTGAGCGGGCTGAGCCGCACCGAGAAACTGCCCCGCACCGCCGGCACCAGCTCACAACGCGACGTCTCGAAGCTCACGGCTTCCCCCGCCGCCACCCGGGAGAGGCGCCGGCGGATGTCACCCGCGGGCAGCAGCCCCGCCGCCGGCCCGGGCAGGGAGCGATCCGTCCCGGCCCACCGTCGCAGTGTCCCGTTGGTCGCCAGCACGACGCCGTCCAGTCCCAGGATGGCGACCCCGATGGGAGCGATCTCGAGGGCCTCGCACACCGCGACCGCCAGCGCCTGCGCGCGCTCCGTGTCGCTGGTTACCGTCCCGCTCATCACAACCCCTCGGTGATGGGTGCTATCTAACGGCAACCCCCCGGCCGCTCAAGGTCGATCGCCCACGGCGCCACCCGGAACGTACGGCGCCCCGCGGAACATTCCACCGGTCTGTTCCCTGCGATCCCGATCGGGGGGCCCAGCGTCCCCGCGGGCCGCCAGCCTGCCGCCGGGCCTTCCCCCTCGGGATCAGAGCGCCATCCCGAGCTCACGGCGCAGCATCGCGTAGCGGTCACTGACCGTGAAGACCAGGAGATCCTTCGCGAGCGGCCCGACCCGGCCCTCCTCGGCCTCGAGCACAGCGAGCGCCGTCACGAGGTCGCCCGCGAGCAGCAGTCCCGCCCGGCAGGCGGTCCTGTCCACCGCGGAACACCAGCGAAGGAGGTTCGTCCGGCCCCCCTCCTCGACGAACCGGAGGTAGAGCGCGCGCAGGGCGTCCACCTGCTCCGCTCCGAGCAGGGGCTCCAGCGCCGCGGCGATCGGCATCACGCGACGCCGGAGATCCGCCGGGATCGGCAGCTTGACGTTGCCGACGGCGAGCGCCGCGAGGAACAGCTCCTCGAGATCAGGAACGGCGCTCCACAGCGTCCGTACGAAGTGCTCCTGTCGGTAGAACGCGAGGTGGCGCCCCACGTGAAACGCCAGCTCGAGCTGCGAGCGTCCGGACAGCACGCGGCGCCCAATCACCGTGAGCGGCGGCACCGCGGGGACGTGCTCGTACCCCCCGTCGCGATCCGGCTCGACATGCAGGATCGGCGCCGACAGGCCCAGGATGGCGGCGGCCCACGGCACGGCCCGCACTGCGGTGACCGTCGCCTTTTGCGGATCCTGTCGGGTCTCGAGGCCCGGCTGATGGAGCTCGCCCTCGCGGCGCAGCGCCGAAACCCGACCGAGGAGTAGGGCTGGGGCGATGACCCCGAAGATCTGCCCGGTCAATGGCTCCGCCTCCGGGTGGAGCAGGTACGCCTGCCACGCCTCGGGGGTGACGCCACCCCGCGGCGCGATGAGCGCCCCGGTTCGGTGACGCTCGAAGACGTCCTTCTGGTCGGGGGTCGCGTCGCCCAGCGCGACCAGCGCTTGGGCGACGCACCACTGCCGGTCGAGATCGCCGCGCGCCGCGTAGAGGCGGTACAGCTCCCGATAGGGCTCCGGCAGCGTCGGATCACGCCGCAAACGCCGCTGCGCTGGCTCCGGATCCTCCTGCGCTGCGCCGGCGGACTCCTCGAGATCGGTCAGATCCACCTCGACGTTGACCGCCGCCTGCGCGCGCCGCAGCTCCTCCTCGAGGTCACGCACCCGGGACTCGAGCCGGTGGATGCGCGCGACCAGCGCCGGGCGGTCCTCACCGGCTGGAGTACCCGCGACGGTGCCGTCCGCCGAGGGTACGGGTTGCTCGAAGCGCTCGACGATGCGAACCCGGCGGTGCGCCTCGAAGGCGGCGATCATCGCCTGCTCGAGACGTTCCAGACGCCGGCGATCGAGCCCGAGATCCTCGGCGGTCCGCTCCAGGCTGGCCCGCTCCTCGGAGGTGATGACCCCGTCCTCGAGCACGGCCTCGAGCATGGCCTGGTAGCGCGCCTCGAGGGCACCGGTCACCAGCGATCCCGAGGTGTCCACCCGGGTGAACGCGGGCGTGTGTTCGAAGCCGCGGCCGTCCTCGGCGAGGTCCATGGCACATCCCTCCGGGTTTCGCCGCCGACTCTCGCGCGGCCCGCCGCGCGACACAACGGGGACCTTCGCCGTCGGAGCCGTGGTAGTCGGTGGCGACGTGACTCCTGCCCGCACCGCCGGTGGCGCTGCGCCCGTTCGGGTGCTCTTGGTCCTCTCGACCCTGCTCGGGAGCGCTTGCCTCGCCCGAGCCGCGCCCCCCGGAGACCCCACGCCCCCCGTCGCCCGCGCTCCGGCGGCGCCCCGCGAGGGGAGCGACGAACCAGCCCCGATCGCCATCCCGCCCCCCGCGCCGAGCGACTACGTCCCGTGGCGAGGGGAGCCGCCGGTGCCCGGCGGGCCGCTCACCGCGGGCTCCACCTCGGCGTCACCCCCGGCCGGCGAGGATCCCGTCCCGGTGCCGATACCCGAGCCGCGGGTCGAGATCGAGGCGCCCTATCCGCTCTACGAGCGGCCCAGACCGGCCGGCGCGGTCGCGGCGGCCACCCACGACGAGCGAATCGCCCGCTTCAACGTCGGGGGCTCGTCGGATCCCAACTACCCCTCGAACCTCGCCGGCTTTCACCCCGGGACGCGGGTCATCGTGCACGCCAGCGTGCCGGGCGGTGACATCCCCGAGCGCGCGCCCGTCGACCGTCGCACGGGCCGGCCCACTCGCACCCTCAGCCGCAGCGCGATCGTGGCGCAGGCGCGCCGTGACGGATACTGGCCGTTCCGCCTGTGCATGGAGGATGGGCTCCGGCGGAGCGCCGATCTCGCCGGCAAAACCGTGGTGGATCTGTCGCTGAGCTCGAGCGGTCGCGTCTCGGCGGCGCGGCTCGTCCGGGCGGACCTGGACGACGACGGGGTCCAGCGCTGCCTGGTGGCCGCGGCTCGCCGCCTCGCCTTCACCCCGCCGCCCCCGCGCCCGCTGCGGGTTCGACTCGAGGTCGCGCTCTCCGCTGGAGACGCGCCAGTTCTGCGCACCGGCCCCCCGGAGGGCACGGAGCCACCGAACGCTGGCCGCGTCGATCTCGCCGCAACCCGTCAGGCGCTGACCACTGCCCTGCCCTCGCTGCTCGAGTGCCATGCCGACGGACTGGCCCGGGACTTCGGGCTCTGGGGCCGTCTCCAGGTGCTCATCGAGCTCGACGAACGAGGGGTCGTCGTGGCGGTTGGGGAAGACGAGAGCCGGTTCCCGGATCGGGTGACGTCGGCCTGCGCGTGCGAAGCCCTGCGGCGGGTGAGCTTCCCCAGCCCCGAGGGCGGCGCCGCCAGGCTGGTGGTTGGGATCCGCTTCGGCGCCTTCAGTGACCATGCAGTCACAGAATAGAGATTGCGGCCGGCCGACCCAACATGGGAGAGCGAGTCACACATCGTTCCCTTGGGCGAGCCGATTTCAAACCTTCATGCGTCCATCCCTCGCTGACACGCCCCCCCAACCAGGATCCCAAGGGGGCAGGTCCAGCGCGGCGGGTGTGAAGACCGAGCGATGCCGGCTCCCCTGCCGGCAACCACGTGGGGAAACTGGAGGGTTTGAACCGATGCGATTCTCGCGCAACACCAACTGGACAGGCGCCATCGTCCTCTGCGCGGCTGGCGCCTTTGCGGTCGTCGGCTGCAAGGCCAGCCTTGAGATGACGACGGGCACGGAAGAGCCGCCGCCGGCACCGGCGCCCCCGCCGGACGACGATGGGGACGGCATCCCCAACCCTGACGACAAGTGCCCGAACGAGGCCGAGGACAAGGCGGAGCCGGATCCGAACGACGGCTGCCCGAACCTCGACGCCGACGGCGACGGCGTTCCCCTGCCGGCGGACAAGTGCCCCGATCAGGCCGAAACCAAGAACGACTTCCAGGACGACGACGGCTGCCCCGACGAGAAGCCGGTCGCCGAGGTCAAGGGCAGCACCATCCAGATCAACAAGGAGATCCTCTTCAAGAAGGGCTCCGCGCAGATCGAGGGTGAGTCGATGGACGTCATCGACGCGGTCGCCAAGATCATGGCGGAGAACCCCAAGATCCAGCTCGTCGAGATCGAGGGCCACGCCTCCAAGGAGGGTGACGAGGCGCTCAACAAGACGCTCACCGGGCAGCGCGTGAAGGCCGTGCAGGCGGCGCTGGTCGGCAAGAAGGTCGAGGCCGCCCGGCTGACCTCGGTCGGCTATGGCTTCTACTGCCCCAAGAGCGAGGGCACCGACGAGGCGGCTCACGCCGCCAACCGCCGGGTCGAGTTCAAGATCGTCTACGTCGACGGCACGCGCACCGAGGAGAAGCTCGGCTGCGAGGCGGCCGAGAAGAAGGGCGTGAAGCCGAACATCCCCGCCAAGCCGCCGTGGACCGCCCCCGCGGCCGCCGCAGCGGCACCGGCGGCCCCCCCGGCCGCGGCGGCCCCGGCCGGCGCGAGCGCGATCAAGTCCACCGGCAAGTGAGCAGGACCTGGCACGGCTGGCCCGGCCCAGGCTGAGCCCCCTGCCCCGTTCCGGACCGGGCCGGCGTTCGCGTCGGCCCGGTTCCGCTTTTTTCGGCTTGCCGCCGCCGCTTCGATGCGCCTGCCGCCCTCGCTCGGCGCCGCGTCTAAGCGGGCGGCAAACCCGCCTGGGGTGGCGATCCTGCCGTCGCCCCACCGACGTCGGTACCAGCGCGGGGATGAGCGCCCGCGGCGCCGTGGCCCGCCACACCGACCCCGCCGGCCCCGGCGGCTCCCCCCGGCGGGGCCCAGGTCCCGCCGTTCCCGGCCGGGTCGCCACCGCCTCCCGCCGCGCCGCCGTTCCCTCCGGGCGAGCTGGCACCACCCTCACCGCCGAGCGAGCTTTCCCCCGCCGTCCCCACCGTACCACCCGCTCCCCCAGCGACGCCGCTGCCCGAGGTCCCGATGGCCCCTCCGCCCTCCCCGAAAGTGCCGCCGCTCGCCGGAGCATCGCACGGGAGGGGGTCGTCGACCAGCGCGGCGCCAGCGCAGGTCCCCAACCGACCGGTGGCGAGCTCGATGCCGGGCTCGTCGAAGGCGCGGCACAGGAGCCCCTCGCTGCAGTCGGCACCGCAGTCGCAGGTGGCGACACACCAACCGCCGTCCCCCGCGACCCGACCGGCCGCGACCGTCGGGTCGTCGGCGTCGTAGCAGTACGCTGCCGCAACGCCCTCCTCGGGGACGAACCCGCAGGCCGGCGAAGCACCGAACGTGCACGGCTCGGAGCAGGCGAACCGCGCCGGGTCGGCCCCCGGGACCTCGCGGCAGATCCCGCGGCAAGCGTCGTCTGCGGTGCCCGAGCAAGGAGCACCGACGCCGAGCCCAGTCGCGCGCTGGGGAGCGCACAGGCCAGAGGCGTGGTCACAGAACCGGGCCGGCCCGCAGACGACACCGGGAGCGCAGCAGTCCGTGTCGGAGTTGCAGCGAGGCACGCAAACGCCGCTCTCGGGCGCCGTCGGCGAAACCACGCACGCCGTGTCCCGCCGCTCGTGACATTTCCCGTCCCTCCCGTTGGCGCCCAGCACGCAGCCGAGCCCGCAGAAGCGCCCCGTCGCGGCGCTCGCGCCGAGCGCCTGACAGGTCGCCCCCGGCGCGAAACCCTCGCAGATCCCGGGGTCGTCGTCGCAGGGCACGGTGCAGTAGCCCCCGGGAGGCCCCTCGCCCGCGAAAACCCCCGAGTCCACGGTCAGGCACTCGAGCCGATGGCCGCAGTCGACGGTCGTGATGCACCGCCGTCCGAGGAAGACCGTGCCGACCGCACTGCCCCCCTCGTTGCCGAGGGTGGCCCCCCCCGCTGCGGGAGCACCCGCGCTCCCACCGATCGCCGACGGCGACACGAACGTCTCGTCCTCGGCGCCGCAGGCGACGGCCGCGTGGGCCGCCCCGGCCAGCACGGCCACCAGCCAGCCGCTCCCGCCGGCGCTCAGGCGCCAGAGCGCGATCCCAGGGGTGGGGCGTCGAACCGTCAAGGTGAACCCCATCATACCGCGCCGCGGGCACGACGCCCGATTCTGGCCGCCCGGGCGGGGCCACGCCGCCCCCTGCCCGAGGAGTGGGTCGACAGGGACTCGAACCCTGGACCGACGGATTAAAAATCCGCAGCTCTACCGACTGAGCTATCGACCCGGCGGAACGAGCCTCTTAGCGCGGCTCTCCCGAGGTGGCCAGGGCCAAGCCGCCGCCACGGCCGCCGACCCGGCCCCGCGCGGCGTCCTCACACCTTGGGGCGGAGCTGGGCCAGCACCGGCGCCACCTCGCGACCGAGCTCCGACTCCTTCTCCGACCCGAGCGCGGCGCCGGCACTGAAGAGCGCGAAGCTCACGTACTCGTGCAGCATCTGCTTGAGGACGTTCTCGGGGTCGGCGCCGCCCGCGACGATGAGCAGGTTCTCCGCGACGGCACGCGCGTCGAGGATCCCCTGCTCGTTCGGGCCGGCGTTGCGGAACAGGATGTCGTACACGCCGGCGCCCACCGCGAACGAGGCCAGGTTTTCCCGCACCGGTGCGGTCTTGCCCGCCGCCGCGATGACCCGAAAGACCGCCCTCAACGCGGCGTTGGCGGCGTTCACGACCGCCTCGGGCCCGCCCGTCATCCGCGGCGGCTCAATCCTGACGAGCTTGGACTGGATGAGCTGGTAGACGTGCTTCGTGGTGGCAAACTCGCCCTCCCCGGTGACCCGCCCGAGCTCCTCGATGGTGAGCTTGCCGTCGATGGCCGAGAAGACGGTTCGGCACTCCTCGGGCGGCGTCGCCGCCGCCTCGATGCGCGCTGGCACGTAGGCCGCGCTCGGGATCTTCTCGCGAAAGAAGCGCATCTCGTCCAGCCGCGTCACGCCGTCCATCAGGATGGCTTGCGCCGGGATCGCGTGCCGCGTGATCAGCCGCCCGTCATCGAATCCGTCCAGGAAGAAGAAGGTCCCGTCGCTGACCGTCAGCGTCGCGAACACAACCTCCTCGACTTGGCGCCGCATGTACTCGTAGACCTGCTCCTGGGTGACGAGCCCCAGCTCCACCGCCGCCTCCCCCAACCGCTGCCCCCCATCCATCCTAGCGAGGAGGGTGGCGAGCTGCGCGTCGGTGATGACACCGAAGCGATAGAGCACCCTGCCCAGTCGCTCCTCCTCCGCGGTGGTCAACGAGCCGACAATGAAGCCCTGCTCGAAGAAGAGCGACCGGGTGTGCTCGGAGTCGAGCACGACGAGCTCGCCCCGCCACCCGGACTGCGTCACCATCGCGAGCACGTCGCACAGCGTTCCGGGACAGGTGACTTCGCCCGCCAGGCGGACGACGGCGCCGTCCTCCGCGTCGCGCCGGCCGTCCTCCCCCGTGAACCGCATGAACACGACATGGGCAGGGGCCGGGAGGAGCCGATAGGCCCCGGCGCGCGTGCGCATGCGCTGGCTCGCCACGACCCCGATCGGGTGGGCCTCTCCCCTCGAGTCGATCCGGACGAGCTCGTCGCGCGCCTCCTTCATCGCCGCACACGATAACCCCCTTCGCGCCCGGCTTCGAGCATTTCTCACCGCGCGCCGCCCGAGCGACGGTGATCACCGGAGGTCGGCGACAACCCTGCCGAACCTGCGCTCCAGCGCCGCGAGCAGCTCCTCCGTCGGGCGAACCCGATGGGCATCGACCGCGAGGTCCACCTCCGCGCCGTCCTCCAGCCGCAGCACGACCTCGAGCGCGCAGGGGCCCGGTGCAGCGGCAACCAGTGCCGCCACCTCCTGAAGCGCCTCGCGCGTGGCCTCGGCGGCGTCGAGCCGCAGGACCAGCCGGCGCGCCACCGCGAGCAGCGCCGCCGCGAGCGGCTCGACCGACGTGACCCGCAGCGACGGCTCCCCCTCGGTCCCGGAGCTCCCCGAGGGGGCGCGCACGTCACCGCGCACCAGCACGGGCTCGCCGGCGCTCAGGACGGCCGCGCACTCGCCGATGAGCTTGTCGCCACGGAGCTGCGCTTCGACTCGCCCAGACAGATCCTCGAGCTCGAAGAACGCGGCCTTGCCGCCGTTGGGTCCCTTGAAGGTCCGTTCCTTGTAGGCTTCGACCATCCCCGCCATCGCCACCTCACTCCAGGGCTCCTTGCTCGCGAGGTCGACGGTGGAAACCACGCCGAGCCGTCCCAGCGCCCCCCCGTACCGGAGCACCGGGTGCCCGGAGACATAGCACCCGAGGGCGGCCTTCTCGCGACGCAGCAGCTCCGTCTGGTCCCACTCAGCGACCCTCGGGTACTCCTCGGCGCCGCCGCCCCCGGCCGTCGGTGCGGCCCCCGCGAGCAGGCCGAACATCGACGTCTGCCCCCGCTCCCGGTCTCGGGTCGTGCTGCGCGAACGTTCGAGCGCACGTTCCACTGCGGCGAGGGAGCGCGCGCGGCTGACCTGCAGCGACTCCAGCGTCGAGTCGAACGCGCCGCACTGCACCAGCGCCTCGAGCAAGGCCCGGTTGAGCCGGCGAGCGTCCACCCGCGCCGCGAAGTCGAAGAGATCGCGGAACGGGCCGCCCGCGCGCCGCGCCTCGAACACGTGCTCCAGGGCGGCCTCGCCGACGCCGCGAACGGCGCCGAGGCCGAAGCGGATCTGCGGTCCGAGGCGGTCCCGCAGCCGCCCGGGCCCGCGCGCGGGGCCGTCGCCCCCCGGGTGCTGGAGCACGACGGTGAAGTCGATCTCGCTCATGTTGATGTCCGGGGGCAGGACGTTCACTCCCCAGGCCCGTGCCTCGGCGATGGTCCGCACGACCTTCTCGATCTTGTCCTTGTCGGTGGTCATCACGGCGGCAAAGAACTCCGCCGGATAGTGCGCCTTGAGATAGGCCGTCTGGTAGGTCAGGACGGCGTAGGCGGCCGAGTGGCTCTTGTTGAAGCCGTACTCGGCGAACCCCCGGATCTCCTCGAAGATGGCCCGCGCCTGCTCCTCGGAGACGCCCTTGGCCGCAGCGCCCGCGACGAACGTCTCGCGCTGCTTCTCCATTTCGCTCGCCTTCTTCTTGCCCATCGCCCGGCGCAGCAGATCGGCTCCGCCCAGCGAGTACCCGGCGAGGCGCTGCGCGATCTGCATCACCTGCTCCTGGTAGACCGGCACCCCGTAGGTCGGCGCGAGCACCTCGTCCACGAGCGGGTGGAGCCGCCGCATCGGCTTTCTGCCGTGCTTGGTGTCGATGTAGTCCGGGATCATGCCGGTGCCGAGCGGACCGGGCCGGTACAGCGCGACCGCGGCGACGATGTCCTCGAAGGTGTCCGGCTTCAGGGGGCGCAGCACCTCCCGCTGCATCCCGGCCGACTCGAGCTGGAACACGTTCCTGGTTTCGCCGCTGGAGATGAGGGCGTAGGTGTCGGCGTCGTCCAGCGGGACATCAGCGAGGTGCAGTGGCTGATCCCGCCGGTCCGGCCGCGCGTTGACCAGCCGCTCCGCGACGGCGATCGTCGTGAGCGTCTTCAGCCCGAGGAAGTCGAACTTGACCAGACCGGCGTCCTCGACCGCCTCCTTGTCGTACTGGGTGACGATCGCCCCATCGCTGGTGAAGCACGGCACCTGATCCTCCAGCGGGCCGTCGCTGATGACGACGCCCGCCGCGTGCGTGCCCGCATGGCGTGGGAGCCCCTCGAGCTTCCTGGCCTGCTTGATCAGCTCCGCCACGCGCGGGTCCCCCGCGACCAGCTCCGCGAGCCGGGGCTCCTGTTCCAGCGCCTCGCCGATGGTGGCGGTCTTGCCCTGGCCCAGGTCGGGCACCAGGTTGGCGTACCGCTGTGCCTCGGTGTGGGGGATCCCCATGGTGCGAGCGACGTCCTTGATGACGCTGCGCGCCTTGAGGTTCTGGTAGGTCGCGATCTGTCCGACGCTGGCTGCGCCGTACCGCTCCGCGACGTAACCGATCACCTCGTCCCGGCGCGCCATGCAGAAATCGACGTCGAAGTCGGGCATGCTCACCCGCTCGGGGTTGAGGAAGCGCTCGAAGATCAGGTCGTAGGCCAGCGGATCGAGGTCCGTGATCCCCAGCGAGTAGGCCACGAGCGAACCCGCTCCAGAACCCCGGCCCGGCCCCACCGGGATCCCCCGCGACTTCGCCTCGCGGATGAAATCCCAGACGATGAGGAAGTAGCCGGCATAATGCATCTTGAGGATGACCTCGAGCTCCGAGGCCAGCCGCTGCCGGTAGGTGGCCTCGTCAACGCGGCGACCGAGGCGGCCGAGTTGCCCAAGCCGCCGCGCCAGACCCTCATCGGCGAGGTGGGCGAGGTAGCCGTTGGTGTCGTACCCCTCCGGCACCGGGAAGTGCGGGAGCATCGGGGTGCCGAGCTGGAGCTTCCACCCGGCACACATCTCCGCCACCAGGAGCGAGTTCTTCAGCGCCCCCGGCACCCCGCGGAAGCTCGCGGCCATCGCCTCCGGGCTCTTGAGGTACATGGCGAAGCTGCCGTGGTGGGCGGCGCGCTCGTCCGCGTAGCTCGTGTTCTTGCGGATACAGTCGAGGTAGATGTGCGCCTCCCCGTCCTCGGCGGCGGCGAAATGCACGTCGTTGGTGGCGACCACGGGGAGGTCGAGCCGCGCGGCCGCGGCGACCAGCGCCCCGTTGAGCACACGCTGTTCCGGGAAGCCGTGGTCCTGGAGCTCGACGAAGAGGCGCCCGGCCTCGAAGCGGTCCCGCAACGCCGCCAGCGTCGGCTCCGCCCGGTCGACGCCCCCCTCCAGCACGGCCTGTGCCACGACGCCGTTGAGACACCCGGTCAGCACCACCAGCCCCGCCGCGCACTCCGCGACCTGATCGAGCGTGACGCTCGGCGCCTCGTCGCTCCCGGGCGCCGTGTAGCTGCGCGTGACCACGCGGACCAGGTTGCGGTACCCCTCCAGCGAAGCCGCCAGTACCACGAGGTGATCGACGCGGCCGGCGCATCCGGGCCGCACGACGTTCAGCTCGGCGCCGAGGATCGGGGCGATACCGGCGTGCTGGCACTCCTTGTAGAAGCGCACCGCGCCGAACATGTTCGCGTGGTCGGTGAGCGCAACGGCGCTCATCCCCTGCGCCTTCACCCCCTCCACCAGCTCCGGGATCTTGAGCGTGCTGGTGAGGAAGGAGTACTGCGAGTGGACGTGCAGGTGAACGAACTCGGCGCCCATGTTCGAAGCCGCACCTCAACTACCGCACCCGGGGCCGCGCGTCGCCGCCAGTACCCCGTTTGCACCTCTCGGCAGGCCGCCCGGCCTCCCGCCAGGGACGGCTCATGGGTCGCTGTTGACGAAGCCGAGAGTGAACAGGATCCGGGGCCGCGCCGTCCATCGCCCGTGCTGGCGCGCCCACCCGAGAGCACGCGGCGCCTTGCGCCGGATGCTCGAGGTGGGCTACCGCTTCCCGCGAGGGCCGGTCAGCAGTCCCAGTACGGGCACGCTCAAGCTTCACTGACCAGGAGAGAGAACCAAAAATGGCACGTTCCACGTCTTCTTACGCAACGTTGTTCGGCACCGTGGGTGCACTGTCGGTCGCCGCGGCCTGCACCGTGACGGTGAACAAGGGCCCCGAGGCTCCCCCGCCGGTCCCCTCGGCGAGCGCAGCGCCGACCGCCACGGCCGTGCCCGCGCCCACCGCGACGACGACGGCGACGCCCGCCCCCGCCCCCGCCCCCGAGAAGAAGTACACGGTAGACAAGGACGGCCGGGTCAACATCCCGGGCAACATCGTCTTCGAGAAGGACAGCTCCCAGATCCAGGTGAGCGATCCCGGCACGCAAGAGGTCCTCAAGCAGCTCAAGCTCTTCTGCGACGAGAACCCGCGCGTGACCAAGGTCCGCATCGAGGGGCACACGGACAACGACGGCGAGGACGCCCACAACGTGAAGCTGTCGGGTGAGCGCGCGCTGGCGGTGAAGCAGTGGCTGGTCGCGGCCGGCGTGAGCGCCGATCGTCTCATCGCCGTCGGTTTCGGTGAGGCCAGACCCATCGCCGACAACGCGACGGCCGAGGGCAAGGCCCAGAACCGCCGCACGGAGTTTCACAAGGCCGAGCTCGACGGCAAGCCCTACATGGGAAAGCCCGTGCTCGGGGCGCCGGGTGGCAAGGTCTTCGAGTGAGCCGCTGAGCGCCCTCCGGCGTGAGCCGCGGCGGATCCCGGCCGGTCGTTCCCAGACCGAAGACGGAGACGGCCGGCGCAGATCCGCGCCGGCCCGCGTGCTATAGGGTCCGCGATGCGACAGGCCCCGGCGTCCCGCGTCATTGGCGGCGGGTCGAGCATCGCTCCGGGCACCGCGGTGTTCGCAGCGGCGGCCATCGCGGTTTTGCTCGGTTGCTCCCGCGCAGGCGACTTGCGCGAGTGGCGCCCTACCGATCATGACGGTTCGCCAGCGACCTCGACGTCAACGCCGCCCGGGGCGGCCGTGGAGAGGACCTCGAACGGCGAGGAGCTCGGCATCGAAGCCAGCGTCGTGGACGTGTGGCGTGCACGCTGCGTCCGTTGCCACGGCCCCGAGGGCGCCGGAAACGGACCGGACGGCGCCCCGCTGCGAGCGGCGAACCTCACCGATCGGACGCGGCTCGGCCGCCGCACCGACGCCGAGCTCAGAGCCGTGATCCGAGACGGGCGCGGGGCCATGCCGGGCTTCGGTCAGGAGGGCCCGCTCCTCGACGACCTGGTGAAGCTCGTCCGCCTGATCGGAAGGGCACCGGGGCCACCCGCGGCAGCCGGTCCCGACGCCGCTGTCCCCGATCCGAGCGCTGCGCCCAGAGCGCCGTCTCCGTCCGCCACCGCGACCCGGGCGAACGAGGCGATCACCCCGTGATCTCCGTCCGCCGACGCGTGGCCCTGGTCCTGCTGCCGGTCGCGCTCGTCGCCGGGGGCTGGCTGCTCTGGCGCCAGGCTCCGACGGACCGGGACTTGATCATCGACCTCGGCGACCCCGCCGCCGTTCGGCGAGTCGCCGTCACCTACTGGCGAGCGGAGGCACCGGATGAGCGGGGCGGATTTTCCCGCAACTTCGCCGCCTCCCCGCCGCGGCAGATCCGCCAGCCCGTCTCCCTCCGTGCGGGTGAGCACCTGGTCGAGGTTCGGGTGGAGTGGTCCACCAACGGCACCCAGAGCGACTCGACCGTCACACGCCACGTCTCGATCACCGGCAACGACGTGGTCGTCTTCGGACCGGTCCCCGAGCCGCGGAGCAGCGACTGAGCGGCGACTGTCGGCTCCTCCCGATCCGGCGAGCCAGCGCTGTCGGAACCTCACCCACCTAAATAAGCCAGCCCGTCCGCTCCCCCTTGAACGGCCCGACCGGCCCCGCTAACAGTTTGGCCCGTTCCTGCTTGAGGTAGTATACATTCTTACATGCTCCTACTTTAGCACACCATCCGCTGTCGGTTCGAGCTCGGACCTATCCTGCCTCCCGGTCCCCGAAGGGATCCGAGGCGCCGCCGGGCCGACGCGGTGATCCTGCGCCGGAGAATCGCATGAAGCTAAACCCCTGGTACCTCGCTGCGCTCGTCCCCGTCCTCCTGCTTGAAGCCGGCGGGGCCTTCGGTGCGCAGATCGCGGTACTCGGCGTCACTCTGGGCATCTTCTTCGGGACCCTGTCGCTCCAGCGGCCGGAGGCCGACAGGGCGACCACCACCAACTCGGGCAGCTGACGAAAACTCCCCGCCTCGACCGGCCACGGGCCTGGCAGCCTCCCGGCGGCCATGGTCCTCTCAAGACGCTCGACGCCTTCTCGCTCCACGACGTCGAGGCGTTGCAGCTCGTCCTGTCGGGGAGCTCCGTCATCGACTGGCACCGGCTGCATTTCCGGAGCCTCGAGGAGGCGCGCGCCTTCGTGCGTATCCATGAGCTCGATCCGGACACCCCGAGCGACCGCGAGTACATCGACCACGTCAAGGCAGAGGCCATCAGCTACCTGCGGCGCAACTTTGCCTTCGCCATCCCCCGCCCCATCGAACGAGCGTCGATCGAGGAGTTGCTCCTGATCGCCTCGGGCGAGGGCCACCGGCAGCTCTGCGCCTGCACGATCCTCAAGGCCCTCCAGATCATCAACCACATGGCGGGGCGGGAGCTGCTCTTCTGCCTGCCGGTCAGCGACCGAGACCTGTTCCACTTCGTGGAAGAAAAGGTCTATCGGGTCGTCGGCACCATGCTGAGCGAGGGCTTCCCGATCACCGAATTCATCGGCGGAAGAAAGAACCCCGACTCGACCTACACCAAGCTCCTCTCCAAGCCGGAGGCCACGGCGGCGGCGCTCTACGACAAGCTCCGCTTCCGGATCGTCACCCGCTCCAAGGACCACATCCTCCCGGTGCTGCTCTACCTGACGGAGCGGCTCTTCCCGTTCACCTACATCGTGCCGCAGGAGAGCGCCAACACGATCCTCCCCTTCCGCTCCTACTGCGCCGCCCACCCGCACCTCGACCGAATGCTCAAGGAGCTCGACGTCGACGACGATGACCAGCTGCGCGCGGGCGACAACGCCTTCAGCGCCCCGAACTACCGGGTAATCCATTTCGTGACCGACGTGCCCGTCCGCGTCCCCGCGCACATCATGGAGCTTGCTCCCGACGGCTCCGACGGGCTCGGCCCCATCGTGTACATGCTCTGCGAGTTTCAGATCCTCGACGCCGAGAGCGAGTCGCTCAACGAGTCCGGGGACGCGAGCCACGACGCCTACAAGCAACGCCAAAAGCGGGCGGTATTCGCCCGCCTGCGCATCTCGCCCCGCCGGGGCCGCCGAACGACGGACCGCGGGGGCCCCGCCTGAACAGGACGCCAGGACCGATTGCGCCCGCGGGAGTAACCGGCTAGTTACGCCCCCCATGCGGCTGCTTGGCGCTCGAGTCCCCGGAATCGCTGCGCGGATGGTCCAGGCCCTGACCAGCTCCGGCGCGATCGAGTGCGAGTCCCCGGGCGAGGTCCAGAAGGACCTCGAGGCGATCCTCAATCAATACATACGAGACGAGCGGGAAGCTACCGAACAAGCTAAGGATTTGCTCGCCTCTCGGGGTTTGCCTCCGACCGAGCTCCCGAGGCTCCGCAAGCTGGCCGCGGAGCAACGGTCGATCCGCATCGGCGACGAGGCGATCGACTACCTGCTCGACCAGCTCGTCGAGATCCTGATGCACTCGAACAACGTGGACGAGGTCTTCGCCGAAGACTTCGAGCTCCGCCGCCTGCTCCGCGATCCGCTCCGCGGCGAGGAGGCCGAAGAGGAGAAGCTCCAGGCCGAGGTGCGCGGGCAGCTCCGGCACGTCAAGGAAGGGACGGCGCTCTGGGAGGTCGAGTACCGTCGCATGATGGAGGAGATCCGGCGTCGCAAGGGCCTCTGATCGATGAAGCGCGACGTCTCCCCTCGCGGCTCGGGGTGCACGGGTGCCGACGCGATCGGCCCGCGAGGCCGCGCCCTGGTCCAGGGGCCGACGGCCGCCGCGGCGCTCCTTCTGACGGAGGCGCGCCCCTCGAACGGGGGAGCAGCGGCCCGCCGCGCGCCCGCGAGGGGCCGCGAGTGCTGAGCATGACCGGCTTCGGCAGCGGCTCGGCGCCGCTCGGAGCGGGCGAGCTCGCCGTGGAGGTGCGCGCCCTCAACCACCGCTTCCTCGACGTTCGCGTGCGGCTGCCCCCGGAGCTCGGCGAACAGCACTTCTTCGTCGAACAGCTGGCGCGGGAGCGGCTCGATCGCGGACGCTACGATATCGGAGGGCGCCTCCAGGGTGCGGCCCTGGCCCTCCCGCAGCTCGACGTAGAGCGAGCCCGATCCGTCTACGCCGCCCTCACCACGCTCCGCGACCAGGTCGCGCCTGGCACGGAGATCCCCCTCGCCGCGGTGCTCGCCCTGCCCGGTGTCGTCGCGGCCGGGCCCGCGTTGGAGCCGTTGGCCGCGCAGCAGGCGCTGCGCACGGCCCTCGACCAGGCCCTCGTGGCCCTCGACGAGATGCGGAGACGAGAGGCCACGGCGCTCCGCGCACAACTGGCCGATCACCTCGGGACGGCCCGCCGGCTCCGCGACGAGATGGCCCACCGGGCCGCGGAGGTCCTGGACGTCTACCAAGGCCGGCTGCGCGATCGTGTGGCGCGGCTCCTCGCCGACGTCTCAGTCCCCATCGATGCGGGACGGCTCGAAAACGAGCTCGCCATCCTCGCCGACCGCTGCGACATCACCGAGGAGCTCGCCCGCCTGACCAGCCACTTCGACCAGCTGGAGCGGCTCCTCGCGCGGCAAGAGCCCGTGGGCCGGAGGCTCGATTTTCTGCTCCAGGAGGTGGCGCGGGAGGCCAACACCGTGGGCGCCAAGAGCCAGGACGCACCCCTCGCCCACCTCGTCGTGGAGCTGAAGGCGGAGACGGAACGTATGCGCGAACAGGTGCAGAATGTCCTCTGACGGCCCGCTCCCGCTCATCGTTTCGTCCCCGTCCGGGGCCGGGAAGACCACGTTGACCAAGCGCCTGCTGGCCCGGATCCCGGGGCTTGCGTTCAGCGTCTCGCACACCACTCGGGCGCCTCGGGCGAGCGAGGTCGATGGGACCGAGTACCGCTTCGTCTCGCGCGAGCGCTTCGTCGAGATGATCGCCGCCGCGGAGTTCTTGGAGTGGGCGCACGTCCACGGCAACCTGTACGGGACCTCACGGGGCGAGGTCGACCGGGCGACCGCGGCCGGCGCCCGCGGCCTCATCTTCGACGTCGACCACCAGGGCGCGCGGCAGATCAAGTGCTTCTTGCCGCAGGTGGTGACCGTCTTCATCCTCCCCCCCGACATGGGGACCCTGCGGTCGCGCCTGCGTGGCCGCGCGAGCGAGGACGAGGCCACGGTGGAGCGGCGCTACGCCGCAGCCCTGGACGAGATCGCTCATTACGGGATGTTCGACTACGTCCTCGTCAACGACGATCTCGAGACGGCGACCGCGCAGCTCGTCGCCATCTTCCGCGCCGAGGAGTGCCGGCGCCTGCGCGCCGCGGGCCACGCCGAGCGCCTCCTGACCGAGGGGCGCGGCTTCGGGGGCGCTCTCCCGCCGCGAGCGGACGAGCCGCGCTGATAGCGCCCACCCGCGGCGGGGGCGGTTGCTCCCCGGCCCGAGCCCATGGTACGCGCTCCCGCGCAGCGCGGGAGCCGGCAATGGGTCACGTCCTCGGAGTCATCGGCGGCAGTGGGATCACCGAGATCCCAGGGCTCTCCGCCGTGGAGCGGCTCCCGGTCCAGACCCCGTACGGGGAGCCGAGCGACGCCGTCGTGCGCGGACGGCTCGGCGACGCCACCCTGCTCTTCATCCCCCGGCACGGCCGCGGCCACCGCGTGCCGCCCCACTCCATCAACGCGCGCGCCAACGTCTGCGCCCTCAAGAAGCTCGGCGCCCAGCAGGTGCTCAGTATCTCCGCCGTCGGCTCGATGCGCCCCGAGATCGCGCCCGGGCACGTGGTGGTCGTCGATCAGTTCATCGACCTGACCCGGCGCCGCGTCTCGACGTTCTTCGAGGGGGACGCCGTGGCCCACGTCGCCTTCGCGGACCCCGTCTGCCCGGCGCTCTCCGCGGCCCTGGCCTCCGCCGCCGAGCGCGTCGGCGCCACCGTCCACCCCCGCGGAACCTACGTCTGCATCGACGGACCCCAGTTCTCCACCCGGGCGGAGAGCCTCCTCTACCGCTCCTGGGGGGTGTCGGTCATCGGTATGACGGCGATGCCGGAGGCGAAGCTCGCCCGCGAGGCCCAGCTCCCGTATGCAGTCCTCGCCCTCGCGACGGACTACGACTGCTGGCACGAGACGGAGGAGGCCGTGACCGTCGACGTCGTGCTGTCGGTGATGCGACGAAACTCGGACCTCGCGCAACGAGCCGTGACCGAGCTCGCCGCTGCGCTACCAGACCCTGCCACGAGCCCCGCTTCGCGCGCCCTGACCGGCGCCGTGATGACCCGCCCGGACGCGATCGGCGCCGAGAGCCGCGCCCACCTCGACTGGTTGCTCGACGAGGAGATGAAGCCCCGATGACCCACACCCCCCCAACGGTCCTCGTCGTGGGCTCGATGGCCTTCGACGATCTCGAGCTGCCCAGCGGACGCTTTGACAGCGTCGTCGGTGGCGCGGCCACCTACGCGGCCTTGGCGGCAAGCCGCTCCGCCAGCGTCCGCGTGGTCGCCGTCGTCGGTGACGACTTCCCGGCCGCGGTGTTGGAGGATCTCCGCGGCCGCGGGATCGACACCAGCGGCGTCACGCGCGCGACCGGCAAGACCTTCCGCTGGGCGGGCCGCTACTCGGACGATCTCGGCTCCCGCACGACGTTGGACACCCAGCTCAACGTGTTCGCGGATTTCCGCCCCGTGGTGCCGCCCGCGTTCCGCGACTCCCAGGTCGTCCTGCTCGCCAACATCCACCCGGCGCTGCAGCTCGAGGTCCTCGACCAGGTGGAGCGCCCGCGCTTGGTTGCCTTGGACACGATGAACTACTGGATCGAGCAGGAGCGCGACACCCTCCTCGCGGTCCTGAAGCGGGCTGACACCCTCGTCATCAACGACGAGGAGCTCCGGCAGCTCGCGGGCGAGCACTCGGTTCGGCGCGCCGCCCGGGCGGTGTTGGGGATGGGGCCACGTCGGCTCGTCTGCAAGTGCGGCGAGCACGGAGCTACGCTCTTTGACGAACACGGGACCTTCCACGCGCCGCCGTTCCTGCTCGACCAGGCGGTCGACCCAACCGGCGCGGGCGACACCTTCGCCGGGGCGCTGGTCGGAGAGCTCGCGCGCGCCGCCGAGATCGACGGTGGCGCCTTCCGCCGGGCGCTGCTGGTGGCAGCTGCCGTCGCCTCGATCACGGTCGAAGGGGTCGGGACACGCCGGCTCGCCGAGGCGTCCCCGGCCGAGATCGCCGCCCGCTGCCAGGAGCTCGAGCGGACGCTCCGGCTCACCCCTTGACCGTCGCCGCTGCCGAGGCCACGCCGACCTCCACCCGGTCAGGCCGAGGCCACGCCGAGCGGCTCGATTTCCACCTCGCGGGTGCCGGGACCGAGCGCCTCGGCGCGGGTCGCGGTGACGAGCGCGAGCAGCTCCTTTTGCGTGACCATCCCGGTTTCGAGCAGGACACGCATGAAGCCGTCGACGTAGCCGTGGGTCCGGGCAAGCTTGGCGTAGGCCACCCCCTGCTCGCGGAGGTGAAAGGCCTCCCGCAGCATGCCCCGCAGATCCTCGAGCAACTCCCGCTTGTTCTTCTTCGACATGGCGCTGCCGACCTCCCGATCGTGGTGCCGTCGTCGTGACTGCTACCGGCCGGTCGCAGAGGTGGCCAAGTTCGCAGGGGGCCCATCGGTGCTTTGTGGGTGGGAACGGGTTGAACAGTGGGGGGTTGGTGCCTATCCTTCCGGGGTCGCCTGGGTGGACCCGCACCGCGCGGGCCGCCACGGAGCGACTCAACCGACGCCCCGATGAAGCTCAACGTCTTCAAGTCGAAGATCCACCGTGCCACGGTCACGCACGCGGATCGCGAATACGAGGGGAGCGTGACCATCGACGCCGCGCTGATGGAGGCGGCGGAAATACTGCCCTACGAGGCGGTCCACGTCTGGAACGTGACTCGCGGGACGCGGCTGGTGACGTACGCCCTGGAGGGCCCCCGGGGCTCGGGGGCCGTCTGTGTGAACGGGGCGGCGGCGCACCTGAACGAGCCGGGCGACCTCGTCATCCTGGCCACCTTCGCGGACCTGACCCCGGCCGAAGCGCGGCGCCATCGCCCGCGTGTCCTCCGGGTCGACGGGCGGAACCGACCGCTCGAGGACGATTCCCCGGAGCTTCCGGGGCCCGTGCTCGACTCCACCCACCCGGGCCTCGCCTGAGCCGCCAACGGGCCGCAGCGCCGGCGCTGCCCGCTCTGGGGAACGGCCGAGCCGCTGCCTCGGCGGCGACGGGGTCGGCGAATGCTGGCGAACTGGGCCGCGTTCGGATATTCCGGGGCGGGATGTGGCGCGCATGAACGACGGCGATCCAAACCCTTCCGCGGCAGAGCTCCGGGCCCACCCGGGATCGGGGCGATGGGCCGGGCAGGTGGCCTCGCGCCTGCTGCCCGACCGCGCGCCGTCGACGCAGCCCGCCGAGCCGCCCGAGCTCGGGTCCACGGCGCTCACCATCGGCGGGGTCGATGTGGGCGCGGTCCTCGCGCATGGCCCAGCGACCAGGCGGGACGCGGACGTCGTCAGCGCCCTCTTGCTGCTCGGGCTCGACCAGGAGCTTCGGGGCGCCGAGGTGCCCGTGGCGCTGGCGACGGAGCTGGTTCGGCTCAGCGCCGCCGGTCCCTTCGACCCGCTGGGCTCCATCGACTTCGTCCTCGGATCGGCGAGCGGCACCGCCTGGCGCGCGATCGCCAGCGTCGCCGAGGCGACCGACGGCGACGCTCTGTCCCCGGCCGCGGCGTCGGTTGCGCTGGCCGCCCTCGCCAGCTCGAAGCTCCCGTCCGCTCGCTCGCTCGCCGCCGAGATCGGGGCCCGGCACCGCTCCCCGGTGGTGCGTCGCGCCGCCGCCATCAGCCTCGGTCCCTCGGGCGTCGCCGGTGAGCTCGGGCGGGGGCCTCGCTCCACGCTGGCGACCGTGCTGCTCGGCGTGTCGGGCTGGCTGCTCCTGTCCGCCACGGCGCGCCTGCTGGCGCGGCTCACCCTCGGCCTGCGCAGACCCGCCGAGCTCACGGTCAGCGCCCTAGGGCTCGAGCTCAACCAGAAGACGTTGCTCCTCGGCAAGGTGCTTCGCGAACGGCGGACGCTCTTCCCCCGCGACAGCGTCGCTCGGATCACGCGGGAGGTCCGCTTCGCCCGCGCCGCGCTCTACGCGGGGCTCGTCGCCCTGGCCCTCGGCACCTACGTCGGGATGGGACTGTTCCTCGACGGGGCCCGCGTCCCGGGCACGTCGCCGTCGCTCATCGGCCTCGGGCTGCTCGCGATCGCGCTCGGCCTGGCGCTCGACTACGGGCTGACCGCGTTGTCCGATCTGTCGCGCGGCCGCTGCCGGGTCCTGCTCGTCCCGACCCGCGGCCGCTCCTTCTCGCTATCGGGGCTGGCTCCGGCGGACGCCGACTCCCTGCTGCGTCGCCTCGCCATAGAGCTCTCGCCGGAGGCGCCGCCGCCCGGCTCGCCGCCGGTGCTCGACAGGGCCGGGGCTGGCGCCGATTCGAGGCCGTCTCCGGGGCCTCGGTCGGCAGGCGCCGAGCGCACCGCACGGGCGGAGGACGAGCTGGCTTCCCCGGCCCCGGCCCCAGCCGAGCCCGTGCCCACCGCGGAGAACGAAGTCCCCGACGAGAACGTCGCCGCCGCCCGCGCCGCCTCGAAGCCCGCGCCCGAGGGGCCGTAGAGCACCGGTCACCAGCAGCGGCCCCAGGACCGCGCCCGGGACGCTGGGACGGCTCGAACGCGCGCGCTTCAGCGCGCGTCGGGCACCGCCGTCGTCGCGGGCGTCGGTCGCCCCGCCGGCGCCGGCCTCGTCGCCGCCGCAGAGCCGGAGGCGGAGGGTATCGGTGGCACACCGCGCGGACGGGCGCTCGACGCAGCGACCGGCATGCGGAACTGCCGCTCGACGCGGGCGATGACCGCCTCGCAAACCGGCCGGGGCACCGTCACCGTGCCGTGCACCTCCGCCCCGTGCACCGTCAGCTCGAGCCCGCCGATCAGGACGACGATGACGGCGAGATCCTCGGGGTCGATCCCGCTCGAGCGCCGACCCAGCAGGGTCGATCCCAGACCCATGAGGCCGGTGGCCGCACGCAGCGTCTCCGCCTGGCTGCGCAGGCTCTCGAGCGACCGCTGAGCGTCCGCCGCGGAGCGATCCCGAGCGACGAAACGGCCCACCGCGCCGCCATCGGGCAGCGGAGTGACCCAGAACTCCACCGATTCGATCGACTCGGGGAGCCGCACGGGCACGCCGTGCTTCTCGAAGGCGTAGCCCGGCGCCTTGAGCGCACCGTAGAGCGCCTCGTCGCCCTCCGGCGGCGGCACGCGGGCAGTCGCCGGGAAAGCGAGAGCCGAGTCGCGTGCGCTCAGCGGCGCCACGACCACCATCGAGCGCGAGGGCATCACGAACACTCGCTCGGCACGGTCGGCGCTCGCGATGGCAGCCGGAACGGACCCCTCGAGCCATCGCCCGCGGCTCCGCTGCACCAGGGTGTCGACGGCGCCGCGGATCCGCGTCGGGTCCAGGCGGTGCTGGATGAGGACCGCCAGCCCCGAGGAGTCCGCCAGGTCGGGGCCAACCATCATGATCCGATCGATGTTCGCCACCGGGTCGAGCCCGGCGGGACCGAAGAAGTCCTGCCACTGAGGGAGGTGCGCGAGCAGTCGTCCCATCCGCGGCCCGAGCGGATGCTGCCGAAAGTTCTCCGAGTAGACGGTGATCTGGATGACCGCGTTCGAGTCGACGACCTTCGATTCCTTCGCCGCGATCGCCACCGGATCACGCACGCGCGTCGGTGCCGCCGCGTCGGCGCCGTCTGCGTCGGCGTCCGCCGCGGCGTCCGGGACGACCGTCGCGTCGTTCCCCGCGTCCACGACGGCTTCCGGGGATGCGTCCGGGGCCGGGGCGCCGGCGTCCACCGGATCGCCGACCACCTCCTGGACTGCCGGCGCCGCCGCCACGGCGGGCTCGGGGGCCGGGGCGACGACCTCGTCCCCCGGTGCTGGCACCTCTCTACTGCCGTCCTCGAGCAGATCGATGGGGATGGCGTTCAGCTCGTTGAGATCCGCGGGCGGCGGAGCCGGCGGCGGCGCGAGCAGGCCCACCAGCCCGAGCAGCACGACCAGCGGGCTCAAGGGCGCGTGGAGCGCGAGCGAAGCGCCGACCAGAGCGAAGAAGCGCCCGAGGAGCGCGTCGGGCTCACCACGCCACTCGGTCGTGAATGCCACGTGCGCCACCATACAACCGCGCCCGCCCGCGGGCGAATCGGGACGAGCGACTTGAGCTGGCCGCGTCGACGCGCTCCGGCGCATCGCACCCCGCGCGCCACCACGGTCCCCGACCGCGTGGCCGTTCGCTCCGTGAGGGGCGAACGAGAAATTGGATCGACCCCACCCCGTGTGGAAGGTTCCCCCCCGCAGGCCCCGGTTCCAGCAACGATGCGCCACAGCACCCCGCCCTACACCCCACCCAACGGACGTTCGCTCCGCCTGCTCTCCGGCGGTTGCCTCGCGGCGCTGACCGCGGCGGTGTCGCTCGCGGCCGGCTGCCGCGAGCGTTCGACACCCGTGACCGGCACAGCCAGCGCCGCCCCCTCTGCGACAGCCCCGCGCGCGCGGGCAGGCGATCCGACGCTCCCCGCGGAGCTGCTCGCGGGCAGCGCGCGCCCGAGCCCCTCCGCTTCGGCGAGCGCGGCGCCCTTGCGCGTCGGCCCGGCCAGCATCGAGTGGGATGGCCCCTGGATGACCGTCACCAAGACGGCCGCGCCTATCCACGCCCAGCCGAGCTTCGATAGCAAGACCAAGATTGGCTACGTCAAGAGCGGTGGTCGGCTCCCGGTGCGGGACGCGATCGCGTCGAAGGACCGCTGCTCGTCGGGGTGGCGTGAGGTGATCGGGGGTGGCTACGTCTGCATGAACCTGGGCTCCGTGGATCCGAAGGACCCTGCCCTGCGCTTCACGGTCAAGCCGCCCAATCTCGACTCCGTGCTGCCGTACACCTACGCGAGGAACGCGAAGCACGGCACTCCCTTGTACAAGTCCGTCCCCACGCCTGACCAGATGCACGCCTACGAGCCCTACCTGACCGCTGCGAAGCGGACACGGCAGGAATCGCCGGAGCGGGCCAACGCCGCCGCGAGTTCGTCCGCGGGTAGCCCGGCGTCGAGCGCACGCGCGCCGGACGCCGACCGCGCACAGCGCACCCGGGCACCCGACGAGGCGACGCCACCAGCCGGCTCCGCCTCGGGGCAGCCCTCTTCGCCCCCCGACGCCAACCCGCCGCGCCGCGACGACCCGGAGAGCGATCCCGCCGTCGCCGCCGCGGCCAGCGCCGAGATCCCCGACACGCCCTGGTGGCAGCAGGAAGACGCGAAGCTCCACGAGGTCACCATCGAAACCCTACGCGCGGAGGCCGACGATGTGCTCGCGCAGCGCATGGTGGAGGGGTTCTACGTCGCCATCGACAAGACGTTCCGCTGGAACAACCGGCTCTGGTACAAGACGACCAAGGGCCTGGTGGCACCGGCGGATCGCTTCTGGCAGGTCGCCGGCCCCGAGTTCAAGGGTCTGGAGCTCGATGGGGAGGACCGGCGACTGCCCGTGGGCTGGGTGTACGGGAGTCGCAAGACAGCGCCGACCTACGCGCTGGCGGAGGACGCGGAGCGGCTCACCCCGCAGGGCTCGTTGCCCGCCTTCACGGCTGTCCAGCTCGAAGGGGAGCCACGCAAGATCGCCGGCACACTCTACTGGAAGACCCGCGACAACCGTTGGATCAAGGACGCTCACCTCCGGGTCGCGACGGTGTCGACCCCGCCGGAGGGCCTCGCCCCTGCCGAACGCTGGGTCGACGTGAACGTGACGAGCCAGACGCTGGTCGCCTACCTCGGGACCCAACCAGCGTACGCGACGCTGGTGTCGAGCGGGAAGGAGTCGACGGTGAAGGAGAAGGATCACCGCACTCCGCGCGGGGAATGGCGCATCCGCGAGAAGCACCTCACCACCACGATGGACGGCGATGGCTCGGCCGCGGGCGACCTACCCTACAGCATCGAGGACGTCCCCTACGTGGCGTACTTCGAACGCTCCTTCGCCCTGCACGGGGCCTTCTGGCACAAGAACTTCGGCGTGCGGATGAGCCACGGCTGCGTCAACCTCGCCCCGCTCGACGCGAGGTACCTCTTCTTCTTCACGGAGCCACTGATCCCCCCAGGCTGGCATGGCGTATTCGCCACCGAGGGTCGCCCTGGAAGCCGTGTCGTCGTGCACGAGTAGCACCCGGGCACGGAACGGGTCGGTTGCTTGACACGATCCTGAGGCGTGGTACCGCCCCGGGTCGCGTTGGCGTTGCCAGCGACCGCACCCCGTGCGATGGGTGCGACCGCGGCCGATTTATGGACCAGTTCTCCGCTCACCTCGATCGTGGCTGGGACCTCGCGCAGCGAGGCGACCCCCAAGGCGCTGAGCTCTCGGCGCGCCGCGCGCTCGAGCTCGACGCGCAGTCGCCGGAGGCCCACAACCTCCTCGGCTACGTCGCCGCGCTCCAGGGGGAGTTCGAGGACGCCATCGAGCACTACACCCAAGCCATCGCGCTCGACGACACCTACCTGGAGGCCATGCTCAACGCGGCGGAGGTCTACCTGCACCCGCTCGGTGAGTTCGACGAGGCGATCCACATGTGCGACCAGGCGCTGGATCTGGCGGAGAACGACGACGAAATCGTCGACTCGCTGCTGCTCAAGTTTGATGCGCTGCTCGGCAAGAACGACCTCGCGGGTGCGCGTGCCACCTGCGAGCGGTTCCCCACCGGACCCTTCGAGAACCCGAACCACGTCCTGCTGGTCGGCAGGGCGTTCTACGAGCTCGGCGACCTCGATCGCGCCAGCCCCCTGGTCGAGGAGGCCACGCGGCTCACCCCGGACAACGCGGAGGCCTGGTACTACCTCGGCTTGGTGCTCGACGAGCGCGAGCAGGTGCTGGAGGCGACCCGTGCCTTTCTGCGCTCCCGGGAGCTCGATCTCGTCGTCCCGCCGCCACCCTGGTCCCTGAGTCCGGAAACGTTCTCGACCACCGCGCGGCGCGTCGTCGAGGGGCTCGCCGATCAGCTCCGCACGTTCGTCCGCGCCGATGAGATCTACGTCGCCGACGTCCCCGGCGCCGAGGTGGTTGCGGACGGGGTCGATCCGCGCGCGCTGCTCCTGCTCGAGGGGTTCTCCGCCGAGGAGGACGGCTCCTCGCCCACGGCG
Organism: uncultured Polyangiaceae bacterium; assembly: GCA_964480725.1. GTDB lineage: Bacteria > Myxococcota_A > Polyangia > Polyangiales > Polyangiaceae > JAFGBI01. The sequence continues at coordinate 53,447 of CAYZQO010000037.1, forward strand.
CGGCTCTTCGTCTACCAGCGGAACGTGGAGCGCCTCGCCGGCTCGATGGATGCGGTGGAGGCAGAGCTCCGCACCGCGCTCGAGCGCGAGATCATCGGCACCTTCGTGGAGCCGGATCACGAGCACACGCCGTCGGGACCGCTGAACTGAACGGCCCCACCGCGCTCACGAGGGAGGGCCGTCGGACGCTGACGCCCCCGATCCGAACGGATCGGCGCGGATCGGGACAGCGGGCTACGTGACGCGGTCCACCAGCTCCGTCGCCACGCCCTCGAGCAGCGCCCGAGCGGGCCCGCGTGGCACGTCCGCGAGCACCTCGACGGCCCGATCGGTCGCCTGGCGCGCGCGAAGGCGCGCCTCCTCACAAGCCCCCGACTCGAGCACGGCGCGGCGCACGTGCGGCAGGCCCAGCGCGTTGCCGGACTGGATCCGGCGCACCTCGACCTCGAGCTCCGGGCGCCGCCGCACCGCCAGCACCAGCGGCAGGGTCACCTTGCCGTCTGCCAGATCCGCAAGCAGGGTCTTACCGGTCGACTCGCCCGTGTAGTCCAGCACGTCGTCAACCAGCTGGAAGGCCGTGCCAAGCCGCTCGCCAAAGGACGCCAGCGCGTCCTGCTGCGCCAGGGTCGCCGACCCGAGCCGCGCCCCCATTCGGGTCGACCATGCGAACAGGGAGGCGGTCTTGTCGCGCAGAACCCGCTCGTAGGTCGCCTCGGACAGGTCGAGCTGCTGACGTCCCCTGAGCTGTACCACCTCCCCGTCTACCAGCCGACGCAGCGTCGCGACGAGGTCCGGCATGGCCTCGGGAGCCGCCGTCAGGGTCCGCGACAGGGCGTGCGCGAGCAGCAGGTCCCCCGCCAGCACACTGACGGCGTTGCCCCACACGCGCCGCGCCGTGGGGGCGCCCCGGCGCTGCATCCCGTCGTCGACGACGTCGTCGTGCAGGAGCGTCGCCGAGTGGATCAGCTCCGCCACCACCGCCAGCTCCCTCGCCGCCGGGGGCACCCGCCCGAAACAGGCAGCGCTGAGCAGCAACGCCAGCGGGCGCACGCGCTTGCCCCCCCGCGCGACCAAGTGGTGGGCGGCCTCCCTGGCCGGCGAGGGTCCATCGGCGACAGCGTCCAGCAGCGCCGCCTCGAGCGCCCCCAGGTCCTCTTCGAGGAGCGCCTCGACGTCGGCGACGTGAGCGGCCAGCCGATCCTCCTCCGGCTTCCCGTCGAGGGACTCGGCCAGAACGGAGAGGGCGCTCGATAGGGGAAGTGACATCTCCAAGAGCCGCTTTCGTGCGTTCGGAATCCACGGGAACCGGCCGGCCGCCCGCCTCGGGGCACCCGCTCCGGATCGTGCCCCGTCCTCGGGGCCGAGAACTCAGGCCGCGGCAATATAGCGCGACCCGGACGGCTCGGGACCGAGACTCGTGCTCTGAACCTCTGCCGCGCGGCCGGAGACGCGGGATACTTTTGACGGACGGGGTGGGTCAGCGGTACGGGGGCTCTCGGCAATGCCCTCAGGCTCGCGAACCTCGACCGCCGCCCGGCGCGGCAAGACCGCTGGAGTGGCAGCGTTCGCCCTGCTCATCGGGGTGCCGACCGTGCACTGGGCCGCACAGATCGTCTCCCAGGCCTGGTCTCCACCCGGTCCGACAGCCACCCAGGACTGCCGGGAGGGACTCGCTTCCCTGCTCGGCGCAGTCCGGCGCGCCCGCGCCGGGGCCGCCAACGAGCCCGCTGGGGAGCGCGCCAGCGTCGCCCGCTTCCGGCGCGCGCTCGAGCCGGAATGGGGCCGCCAAGCCGCGCTCGGGGACGCCTGCCGCGGCGATCCGATGGCGCGCCAACTACTGCGTGAGATCGAGCTGCTCCGCTACGCGGAGGAGCGCACTGTCCGCCAGGACGCCACCGACGTCGCTCGCCGCCGCCGCCGGGTGCGCAGGCTCGCGGCCGAGTTCCAGCTGGAGGCACCGGTCGACCTGGAATTGCCAGGGTCCCGGGACTAGGGTGGCCGAGCTTTTATGACCGTCGCGACCGCTGAAATCACCGATCCCGCACCGAGCTTCGACGTCCTCCCGCTGAGCCCCGAGGTGCGGCGAGCGATCGACGAGCTCGGCTACGTGGTGCCGACTCCCGTACAAGTGGCCGTCTACGAGCCGGCGACCCGGGGCCGCGATCTCGTCGTCCAGGCCCGCACGGGCACAGGGAAGACCGCTGCCTTCGGACTACCGCTCGTCAACACCCTCGTGCGCCGTGGGACCGAGGGGGTGCAGGCGCTCGCCCTCTGTCCAACGCGGGAGCTCGCTCTCCAGGTCACGCAGGAGATCGAGGCCCTCGCCAAGTACCGCGACCTGACCGTGGCGGCGGTTTACGGCGGCGCCCCCATGCAACGACAGATCGACCAGCTCCGCGAGGGGGCCCAGATCCTCGTCGGGACTCCGGGGCGAGTTCTCGACCACCTCCGACACCGAACCTTCAACCCCAACCAGGTCCGGGTGCTCGTCCTCGACGAGAGCGACGAGATGCTCAGCATGGGGTTTCTCCCTCAGATCAACGAGATACTCGCCTTCCTCCCGCCCGTCCGACAGACCCTCCTCTTCAGCGCCACCCTGCCCCCGGCGGTGAAGCGGATCGCAGAGAACCGCCTGCGCGACCCGGAGTTCCTCACCCTCAGCGGGGACCAGATCGGGGCGCTCGAGGTGCGCCACCTGGTTTACTACTCGCAAGGCGACAAGACGGCGGAATTTCTCTCGATGCTCGAGGTCGAGGATCCCGAGAGCGCCATCGTGTTCTGCAACACCCGAGATCAGACCCGGCGGGTCGCCGCCGCGCTCCAGCAGCGCGGCTTCGCCGCCGACTGGCTCAACGCAGATCTCGCGCAGAGTGACCGCGAGAAGGTGATGGAGGCGACGCGCCGCGGCGCGGTGCGGTTCCTCGTGGCCACGGACGTTGCGGCGCGCGGGATCGACATTTCGCACCTGACCCACGTGCTCAACTTCGACTTCCCCGACTCCGCCGAAGCGTATGTGCACCGAACGGGGCGCACCGGCCGGGCGGGGCGCACCGGAACAGCCATCAGCATGGTGGCCCCGAGCGACGTCGGGAACGTTTACCTCGTACGCCTCACCTTCGGCATCCGCCCCGACACCCGGCATGTACCGTCCGCGCGGGAGCTCCGCACCCGAGCCGAGGTCGACCTGGTGAGCACGCTCGTGCGCACCTTCGCGGACCGCCCGGTTCGGCCGGAAGACCTCGCGCTCGCGCGGCGCGTCCTCACGGACGACCGCGGCGTCCTCATCCTCGCCGGTCTGCTGCGCGATCATCTCGGCGACGGGCCTGAGGCGGCTGACGACGCCACTCGAGCGCGCCGGTCCACGCCACCCCGCCCTGCCCCGTCCGCCCCTCCGTCGGCGTCGCGGTCCGAGGCGAGGCGGCGCGGGGTGGAGGCGGCGCCGGCCCGGACCCCGACGGAGCGTCCCGCCCGCCCGCCGGAGGAGCCCACGCCTCCGAGCGAAGCCGCGGTGGCGCCGGCGGGTGGGCCCGTGGACGCCGGCGAACGCGACCGCGATCGGCGGCCCCGACGTCGGCGGCGTGATCACCCGCGGAGCGAGGCCGGCGCCGTCCGAGAGGAGGCGCCCGCGCGCGGCGACGCGCACGCCGAGCTCGACGACGATCTCCCGCGCTACACGGTGGAGTCGGCCGAGGGGGGCGGCAGCCCCCGCCCGTCACCCGCACGCGACGAGATCGCGGAGATTTACGTCAACGTGGGGCGGCGCGACGGGGCCGAGGACGACGACTTCCTGGCCGTCCTCGACGCGGCGGGCCTCGGCGGGTCCGTCGATTCCGTCAATGTTCGCTTGCGGCACACCTTCGTCCGGGTGCGCCGCTCGCGGCTCGACGACGCCATCGAGGCCCTCGACGGGACGGAGATCCGGGGTCGCCAGGCGGCGGCCGAGGCCGCCCGGAACGCCAGCGGTGACCGCGCGGACTGACGAGCATGCCGTGAGCGCGCTCGCCGTGGGGCGGCCACATGACCGGAACGGCAGCGGCCCTGGGCCGCGCGGCCGTCACCGGCCGCGGTGCGTTCGAGGACCTAGCGTCAGGCGCGCGCCGACACCATGGTAGCGGGGTAGCCCTCGTCGATGAAGATCACCCCCGCGGCCCGCCTCGAACGCCTGCTTCGCTCGGCCCGCTGGGGGCTAGCGCACGACCTCGGCCCTCGCGATTTGGTGCCGATGCTCGAGCGGCTCCTCGCCGCGGCTCCCCGCGGTTCCGACGCGCGCCTGCTGGCACAGCGACAGCTGTCACGACTGCTGGTTGCCCGACAACCGTTCCGAGCCGCCCGCCTGGCGTGCGAGGCGCTGGCGGTCGCCGAGGACGAGCAGACCTACGCTGTACTGGGGATCGCCCACACCCTGCTCGGCAACTTCCGCTCCGCGCGCCGCGCCTACTTTCGCGGCCTCGCCATCGATCCTGGCGACGCCTGCTGCCTGCACAACCTCGGTCACCTGCTTGACGTCGCGTTCGACCGTCCGGCAGCGGCGCTCCCATACCTCGCCGCCGCCCACCGCGCCCTGCCCGACGAGCCCGAGGTGGCGGCCTCCTATGCGCACGCTCTCGGTCGGGCCGGTGAGCTAGAGCAGGCCAAGGCGCTGTTGCGGCGCGCGCTCGGGAGCGCCGCCGATGACGCTGATCGACTGCTCGCCGAATGGGTCGGCGTCGGCAACGAAGCCGTAACCAAGGCCGTCCCCGTCGCCGACAGCCTGGACACCGAGCCCACCTCGGCGGGGGCCGTGCGGGCGCCCGCCGGGGTTGCCGGGCGCCAGGTCGTGTCCTAGCTTGCGGCCCATGCCCCGCGCGCTCTTCGGCCCCGCCGCGCTCCTGGCGGCGACGGCGCTGCTGATTGGCGCGCTCGTTCCGTTCGTTTTCCTCGCCACTCCCGCGGCGCAGGCCGCCGCCGGGGGCGCGGCGCAGAAGATCCTCTATTTTCACGCCCCGGCTGCCTACGCAATGTACCTCGCCGGCACGGCGTGCTTCGCGAGCAGCGCGCTCTTCCTCGCGCGCGAAGGCGAGGGCCGGGACGCGGTCGCCCGAGCCTCCGCGGAGGTGGCCGTACTCTTCGGCGCGATGGTGCTCGTCAGCGGCCCGCTCTGGGCCAGGAAAGCCTGGGGTGTCTACTGGACTTGGGACCCCCGGCTCACCACCGTCATGCTGAGCTGGGCGATCTACGTCGCGATCGTGCTGCTCCGGCGCTTCTCCGGCGCCGGTCTCGCGGAGCGCCGCCTCGCCGCCGCGCTCGGCGTACTCGGTTGGTTCAACTTGTGGTTGATCCACCTCTCCGTGGCGCTCTGGGGCGGGAATCACCCGACGGTCATCGCGCGCGGCGGGGGGGGGCTGCGCGCCCCGGCGATGGCCTACGCGCTGGGAGCCGGGTTCGTCACCATGACCCTGCTCACCGCGGTCTTGGTCTGGCTCCGGACGCGCGTGCACCGTCAGGCGGCCCGCCTCGAACGGGCCGAGCATTGGGCGGTCGCGGGCGGACTGCTCGGCGAGGAGTGACCCATGGACGACCGCGCCCAGCCGCCCACGCCCGACGAGCTCCACCGAGACCCGGGGCTCTCTCCCGGCCTGGTGGAGCCGGCCACGGACGCCCGCGCCCCCGCCGTCTCCGTCGACGATGCCGCGATCGTGAGCCCAACGGCACGTTCCACCGCCTTTGTCTCCGTCCCTGACGGTGGGGGCGCGTCCCCGAGCGCCGAGCTGTTACTGGTGATCGCCTACGCTTCGATGTGGCTCCTGGTGCTCGGCTTCGTCTGGATCTCCTTCCGGCGACTCGCGCGGCTCGACGCGCGCCTCCGCGACCTGGAAGAGGCGCTCGCTCGGCGCGACGCCGCCCGCGCCGAAAGGGAGCCATGAGCCTCACTCACGCCATCTACATCCCCGTCGTCCTCCTCCTCGGCGTCGCGCTGGGCTATGCGCTCGGGGCCCGCGCCGGTCGCGCCCAGGCGCTGCGCCAGCAGGCGCGCGCGCGCGAGTAGCGGTCCCGCGGACGGCGGGTCGCGTTGCCGGACCGTTGGCGGCGGGGTAGCGTTGGCGCGTGTTCGGCATCTCCTTCATGGAGTTGCTGGTGATCGCGCTGGTCACGTTGATCGTCGTCGGTCCCCAGCAGCTGCCCGGAATGCTGCGCTCGTTGGGCGAATGGGTGCGGCGCCTCCGCAGCCTCAGCACCGAGGTGCGCGCCCAGACCGGCATCGACGAGATCCTGCGCGAGGAGGGTATCGATGGCGGCCTCACGGAGCTCCGCGGCATCCTGCGCGGCGATCTCTCGGCCGTCGGCCGCACCCGGGAGCGCTACGGCCCCCCCCCGCCCTCCTTCGATCCCTACGCGGCCCCCGTGATCGTCGATCCCCTCCGTGAGTACCCGCCGGAGGGCGCCGACGCGGCGGGCGTCATCCCGGACGATCTGGTGGACGAGCCGGCGGTGGATCCCGAGCCGGCGCCATGACCGCTCCGCCCGAAGAGAAGACGATGACCTTCTGGGAGCACCTCGAGGAGCTCCGCAACCGGATCATCCGCGCGGCGATCGCGTTCACGCTGGCGAGCACGGCGGCGTGGGTGTTCCGCGAGCGCCTCTTGCTCACCATCACCGAGCCCTTCATCGCCGCTTGGCGAGCGGGGGCGCTGCCGGGCGATCCCTCCCTGCATTTTGCCACCCCTGCGGCGCTCTTCATGACCTACGTCACGCTCTCGCTCATCGGGGGCCTGTTGCTGTCCCTGCCCTTCCTGCTCTACCAGGTGTGGGCCTTCGTCGCGCCGGGGCTCTATGCCCGCGAGAAGCGGTACGCTCTGCCGTTCGTGCTCGCCTCCTCGGTCCTTTTCGCCACCGGTGGCTGGTTCGGCTACCGCTTCGCCTTCCCCCAGGCCTTCGCCTTCCTCCTAGCAGACAGTGGGGCGGTCGCCGGGAGCACGTTCCAGGTCGTCCCAACGGTGATGATCGGCGACTACATCACCTTCGTGGGCCAGATGCTGATTGCGTTCGGCCTGGTCTTCGAGCTGCCGGTGCTGGCGTTCTTTCTGTCGGTCGCGGGCATCGTCACCCACCGGCACCTCATCCGGTTCTTCAAACATTTCGTGGTGGTGGCGTTCGTGCTCGGCGCCGTGTTGACCCCTCCCGATCCCGCCAGCCAGCTCATCCTCGCGCTGCCCCTCGTGGGGCTGTACGGCGTCTCGATCGGCGTTGCATGGCTCTTCGGGCGACGCGGGGCCGTCGGCGCCGACGGGGCCTCGGACGCTCGCCAAGACTGACCCACCTCTGCTCAGGAAAACTGACCCGCTCG
>CAYZQO010000038.1:0-37960 GCA_964480725.1 uncultured Polyangiaceae bacterium
GCACGGCGAGGGTGAGGCACACCGGGACTGCTGCAGATCCAGTCCCTTCTCCCGGCTCCGGTCCCGGTCCCGGTCCCGGCCCAGGCCCCGGCCCCGGTCCCGGTCCCGGTGCCGCGCGGACTGCCATTGCACCCCTCCCTGAGCGCGCGAATGCGCGCGATTGGGGAGGGGTCGGCCGCGCAGCCGCGAAGCGGCGAGCAGGACGGGGGTGGGCACCGGCTGGGCTCCCTACGTCCGCCCAGCCGGATTTCCCGACGCGTCTTCACTCGACCAAGGCGCAGAACGCGGTGGTTTCGACGTCCTGCGACCCGTCCCAGATCTCAAAGCCGGTGAAGACGTTGGTCAGCGCCCAGCTCGCGTCGAGCCCGCCGGGGCGGGTGAGGGCGTCGTCGATGAAGCGCTTGAGATCGAAGGACAGCGAGTACGTCATCTCCGTGCGGACGTAAGAGATGCAGGGGGTCTCGCCGTTCAGGCCAATCCAGACGTCCCAGGTGCCGTCCACCCCGTCGATGGTGACGCCGGAAACCGCTGGTGCGCCGCCGATCGGCTCGGCAAGGGGCGGATCGTAGAGCCACACCATGAGGAAGCCGCCGGTGGGTCCGTACTGCGTCGCTTGGGAGACGCTCTCGTTGAACCAGACGTCGTAGGCGGCGTTGAAGATGTTGCCGTCCGTGTCCGCGAGCGCCCCGTTGTCGGTCCAGGTCCAGGTGGTGGGCACGGCGTCGATGTCGGCGATGGCCATGGGCAGGCCGCTCCCGGTCGTGGTGTGGCCGCTGTTCGAGCCGATGAACATCGAGGGGTAGCCGGTTGGGGCGCCGGCGCCCATCGTGCCCGTGTCCGCCTGCTGGACGGTCATTCGATAGAAGAAATCCCCGCCGTGAGTCATCGTCTGGGGCGCTTCGCTGCCCCACTCGTTGACCTGCAAGAAGTACTGCTGCCCGTCGATCGTCGCGTAGAGCGAGCCATACCGTCCTTCGAGCTCGCCGACGCAAGCGACCTCGTCGCCCGGTGCCCCGGTCCGGAAGTCGGGGGTTTGGCAGATCGCGCTCTCGTCGAGCCTCCCTGGGGTGCAGCCCGCGAGGGCGCCGCCCGTCGCGCTGCCGCCGGTCTGGGCGCCGCCCGCCTCGGTGCCGCCGACGGTCGGGGCTCCGGCCTCGCTCCCGCCCGTCTCGGCGCCGCCGGTCTGCACGCCTCCGCTCCCCGCGCCGCCCAGCGACGCTCCGCCCTCGGCGCTGCCGCCCGTCTCGGCGCCGCCGATTACCGTGCCACCGGACGAGGCGCCGCCGGTCGCTGCGCCACCGGACGGCGTCCCGCCTGTCTCGGCGCCGCCGGTCGCCGCGCCGCCGGTCGCTACCCCGCTGCTCCCGCCCGACGTCGTGCCGCCCGTGTCGGTGCCACCGGTGGTAAGGCCGCCGGTGGCGGTCACGCCGCCGGTCGCCACGCCGCCGCTCCCGCCCGAGGTGAGTCCACCACCGGTCGGCGTCGCGCCGCCGGTCGTCGCCCCGCCGCTCCCGGCGGCGCCGCCTGTCGCGACGGTGCCACCGGTCGCGCCTCCGTCCTGAGAACCGGTGTCGTCCTCGGAGCCGCAGGCCAGCAGTTGCAGGGCGAGGAGCCAGGAGCCCAGGGCGAGCGTCGTCGATGCAGCGCGCATGTCACACCTCCAAGGGTCGAAGCAGGATCTGCCTCGTCAGTCTAACTGCGCCGCTGCCACTGTCTCCGCGTGGCGACTCCGGATCTAGTACGAATCTCGCTCGATTTACGGCCTCAGCGTGGGATGGGCGCGTGGCTGTACGAACAACGTGGCGGTCTGCGCCACACGCCGGGGCGACGCACACCCTCGCCGAACTCGTCCGGTCGGCCTCGAGGCGCTGCCTCCTGCCGGGTACGTCGAGCCGCCCCCGGCTCGCTGCTCTGGGGTCGTCGCTCGTTCGCTGCAACCAAACCGATTGCCGCCCTAGAGCTTGTCGTCCGCCTCGCGGATCCCCTCCGCGATCTCGCGCGCGGCGTCGTCGATCGCCCGCCTCGGGATCACGAGCTCACCGACCACCTCTTCGCCTTCGGCCCGCACCGTCAACGAGTCGAGGAGCTCCTGTTGCGAGGGATCCCGCATCGGCGCCCGCCTGGCTCCGCCGAGCAGGACGTTGGCGGCGCCGGCCGCCTCGCTCGCGTCGTTGGGCGCCCCGAAGGAGATGCGCGCGGTCACCTTGCCGGTGTCGAGCGAGACGCTCAGCTCGGCCCTCCCGAGGCTCCGGGTCGCCGCTCCGAGCGGATTGCGCGATCCCAGCCCGTCGTTGAGCGCTCTCATCGCGGACGCCGTCACCACGCCCGAGGCCTGCTCCGAGAGCTTGAGATCGTAGGCTTCGTAAGCCTGGCTCGGCTTGATCGCGGCGAAGAGGAGCGTCTCCTTGTTGGCGAGCAGGATCGCGCCGTCCGCCGCTTGGCTGACGAAGAAGGGCTCGTCCCGGGCCTCGATGATCTTGATCCCTCCAACCTCGCGGAGCGGCTTGATCTCGTCCTTGTCGGCGTGGATGTGGAGCGCATCGACGACGCCGTTGCGCTTCAGGGAGCCGCCGATGATGGCCAGCACCTCGGGCTGCTTCGCGTCGAGGTCCCGCAGGCAGACGACGGCCTCCTCCAGATCCTGTTTGGGGTTGAGCCGCGCGGTGGCGAAGAACGCCGCTAGCTTGCCGGCGTCCGGATCCTTGCGCACCTGCTCGTCGAGGGCGGGCACGATCCGCTCCTTCACCGCCGGCACCGCGAGCAGGCTCTCGACGTTGACGCGGAGCACTGCCTCGCAGTCGCCTGGGAGGTGCTCGTGGGCGACGCTGGCGGTCTTGCCCAGGGCGAGGCCCTTGAGATGTTCGACGCCACCGCAGGCGAAGAGCGCGACGCCGACCCCACCGCACCCGATGAGCGCCATGGCCACCAAACCACCGCCGATGAGCCAGGTCTTGCCGCTGCACCCCGACGCCTTCGCCGGCGCGGGGACCGGCAACTGTGCGGGCGCGGGCGCGCCGTAGGGAGCGGCGGCACCCTCGCCCCCAGGTGCGTTCGGGGGTTCTGGCGTCGGTGCGTAGGGTCCCTGCTGTCCTCCACCCATCGGCTGCATCGTGCTCGACCTCCCGCCGACCTCGCCCTGAGCCGATCGGGCGATCGGAGGGACGGGCCAAGCGAATATGCTCTCCGATTTCGCCATGGCCGTCACGCACCAAAGCGGTTCACCGCGGCACGCCCGGGGTCCCCCGACCCGGCCACGGGGGCGGGGCGGCGAGCTTGACGGTCCGCTGTCACGGATCGCATGCTCCGGCCCCGTCGCCGCCTGGAGCGGCCCTTGCGGAGGAGATTCTCATGGCGCTTTTGCAGGACCAGGTCGCGATCGTCACCGGTGGAGCGCAGGGCATCGGCGCTGCCATCGCGGAGCGCCTGGCCGCGGAGGGCGCGTCCGTGGCCGTGGTCGACCTCAACCTGGACAAGGCCTGCGAGACGGCGGAGCGGCTCCGCCAGTTGGGCGTCGCGGCGGAGGCCTATCAGGTGGACGTCGGCGCCGCCGAGGCAGTCAAGGCGGTGGTGGCGGAGATCGTCAAGCGCTTCGGTCGGGTCGATATCCTGGTCAACAACGCCGGGATCACCCGCGACGGGCTCCTGCTCACCCTGAGCGAGCAGGACTGGGATCTGGTGCTCACCGTCAACCTCAAGAGCGTCTTCAACTTCACCAAGAACGTCGCTCGCCAAATGATCAAGCAGAAGTCGGGCGCCATCGTGAACGTTTCCAGCGTCGTGGGGCTGATGGGGAACCCGGGGCAGATCAATTACTCGGCGAGCAAGGCCGGCGTCATCGGGGCCACCAAGTCGAGCGCCAAGGAGCTCGCGTCGCGCAACATCCGGGTCAACGCCGTCTGCCCCGGGTACATCGAGACGGCCATGACGGCGAAGCTGGAGGACAAGGCGCGGACAGCCCTCATCGACCACATCCCCGCCAAGCGCCTCGGGCAGCCGGCGGACGTGGCCAACGCGGTGCTCTTCCTGGTGAGCGACCTCGGCTCCTACGTGACGGGAGAAACCGTCCGGGTCGACGGCGGCATGGCGATGTAGCCAGCGGTCGGCGGGACTGTCCCTTCGAACCGGATCGCAACGGGCCGGGCGCGGCCCTGGAGGGTTTGGCTGGTCTGCGGACCCGTCGCTATCCGAGCCTTCGCGCCACTTGGTCGAGCTCGCGCTCCGCGTCCTCGATCAGCTCCCGCACGATGGCAGCGAGTGGCTTGACCTCGTCCACCAGGCCAACGGACTGCCCCGCCATGAGGGAGCCCGTCTTGACGTCGCCGTCCACCACGGCGCGGCGCAGGGCGCCGAGCCAGAAGCGCTCGACGTGATCCTGCGCCTCGGCGCGGGTGACCAGCTCCTGGTCGAGCTTCTCCATCATCTCGAGCTGGAGCTTCTTGAACTCGATGATGCCCTCGTTTTGCAGGGCACGCACCGGGATCACCGGCAGCCGGCTATCGAAGGACGGGGTAGCCATGGCGTCCCGTGCCTTGGCCTTGCGGAAGGTCTCCTTGAAGGCGGGGTGTGCCGAGCACTCGTCGCTCATCACGAAGACCGTGCCCATCTGCACGCCCGCGGCCCCCATCAGGAGCAGGTGGGCCATCATTTGCCCACGCGCAATGCCTCCGGCTACGAAGATGGGCACGCTGTCCACCTTGAAGAGGATCTGCTGCAGGAGCACGGTGAGCGACACCGGGCCGATGTGACCTCCGGCCTCGGAGCCCTCGAGGATGAGGGCGTCGGCGCCCTGATCGATCATCTTGTGCGCCAAGAGATCGGTCGCTGCAAAGCAGATCACCTTGGCGCCCGAGTCCCTGGCGCGGGCGACCTCGGCGCTCTTGGGGATGGATCCCGCGAACACGATGGTGGGCACCTGGAGCTCGGTCACCAGGGCCAGGTGGTCCTGGTAGTTGGGGGCGATGGTGATCAGGTTGACGCCGAAGGGCCGAGCGGTGAGCGCTCGCGTCTGCGCGATTTCCTCGCGGAGCAAGTCGACGGGGAGGTTGCCGGCGGCCAAAAGCCCAAAGGCGCCGGTCTCCGCCATGGCCGCGACCAGGCGATGATTGCTGATCCAGGACATGGCCCCGCACACGATCGGGTACCTTGCGCCCAGGAACGTCGCCCCACGCTCGAAGAGTCTGTCCAGTCGCACGCCACCGTCCTTTCGCGGCGCAGTGTGGTGCGAGCGCGGGGGCGCGGCAAGCAGGGCGGAGGGCCGCCTGGCTTGGTGGTGCCCCCGCGCCGTGCCGAACGGGCCCTCGCCGGGCGTCGAGAGCGAGTATCCTGCGCCCCATGCCGAGCGCGCGGGTCGCCCTGGTCCTGTTGGTGGCGCTAGGATGTGGCGCCTGTAGCCTGTTCTTGCCGCGAGCGCCGGTGCCCCTGCGCACCATCCCGTACGAGACGCCCGGCGCCGCGCGCCCGCCGACGTTGGCGATCCTGCTTCCGGGGCGCGGCGGCGCCGCGGAGGACTACGCGAACCACGGGTTCGTCGCCGCCCTGCGGGCGCATGGGCTGCCCGCGGATCTGGTCGCGTGTGACGCGACGATCGGTTACTACGCCCGCCGGACGCTCCTCGACCGGCTGCGCGAGGACGTCGTCGAGCCCGCGCGCCGGCGCGGCTACCAGCGCGTCTGGCTGGTGGGGATCTCGATGGGGGGGGTGGGGGCGCTGCTCTATGCTCGCGAGCACCCCGAGGACGTGAGCGGAGTGGTCCTCATCGCCCCCTTCCTGGGTGACGAGGCGGTCCTGCGCTCCGTGGAGGAGGCGGGCGGCCTCGACGGGTGGCGCCTGCCCGCCGAGCACGACGAGTCGGAGTGGCAGCCGCTGCTGTGGGATTCGCTCCGCCGCCTCGGCGCGGGGACGAACCGCCCCGAGATCCCCGTCTGGCTCGGCTACGGTCTGACCGATCGCTTCGCGAGGGGCCACGCGCTGCTCGCGCGCTCGCTGCCTCGCGAGCAGGTCTTCACCCGACCGGGCGGGCACGACTGGGACGCCTGGTGTCCGCTCTGGGGTGACATGCTGGACGCATGGTCGGCCCGGCCCGTGGCGGCGGCGGGCGTCGGCCCGGAGCGCTGGGTGCCCTTCGGCTCCGGCTCGAGCGTCGCTCGGACGGCCTGGTAGCGCGCGGGCGGCAAGCGCCGAGCCCCACCGGCGGGGGCGAGCAGGGTCCGCCGCCCGCCGGTCGGGGCGCCGACGGCGATCACGCGCGGCGGCGACGGAGGGCGAGCCCGAGCAGCGCGAGCCCGCCGAGCGCCGCCAGCCGCGGATCGACCGGCGAGTGAGGGACGGCTGCGCAGCTCGCCCCGGCCTTGCCCTCGGCCTTGCCCTCGCCGTCCTCCCACTCAGCGGAGCCCTCGGCGTATCCCTCGACCTCGATGTCGAGGGCCGCCTGGAGCGCGGCGACGCACGCGTCGAGGTTGCCGCCGTGGTCGACGTACTGCCCGTCGCAGAACAGCGCCCCCTCGGGCTCGTCGCAGGCGCCCTCGCAGCCACCCTGCAGCTCGGCCTCGCAGTCCGCGTAGCCCTCGGCCTGGCACTCGACCTGGCAGTCGAAACTGGCCTTGGCCTCGCACACGCCGTCGCACTTGGCCTCGCACTTGCCGCTGCAGTCGACCGAGCCCTCCGTCACGTCGCAGTGCCCCTTGCAGGAGCCGGAGCAGTTGGCCTTGCAGGAGGCCTCGCACTCGCCCTGACACTCCGCGGACGCGGAGCCCGCCTCGGCCTCGGCCTCGCACTTGCCCTCGCAGTCGGCGCTGCAGTCCGCGCCGCAGGTCCCCTCGCACTCGGCGGCACAGTCGAACTCCGCGGGGTCGACTTCGCAATCGGCCTCGCAGTCGGCGGCGCAGTCGACCGCGCAGTCGACCTCGATCTCGGGTGGTGGGCAGCTCCCCGCGCAGTCCGCCCGGAGCTCGACGGCGCATGCCGCCTGGAAACTGATGGGCTCGCAGCGAGCAGTGCAGCCGCCCTCGACCTCGACCGCACAGTCGGCGTTGGCCTCGACGGAGATGTCTCCGCAGGCGTCCAGGGCTGCGTGCGCGGCGCCGGTCGCGAGCAGGGGTAGTGCAGCGGCGAGCAGCGCCGCGGGGATGAATGGGGTGAGTCTTGGCATGGGGATTTCCTCCTCGGAGCGAACGTTACCAAGGCCGGGCGGCGACGCCCGCCGCCATTGGCTTCAGTGAGACGGGGAACGACCCCTCGACGACCCAATTCGCTCCGCTGCGACTCCCGCGGGGGACAAATAGCTTTGTGATCTGCAGGCGTTCGGGCTGCGGTGCCGGAGGGGGGCGGGCCTCGGCCCACTGGCCCCGAACGGGAACGGAGGCCGGATGAGCGAGAGCCGGTCACCGGAACGAGGCCCGTCTCGCGACGAGATGCGACGCTCACGCGCCCCCAGGCGGCAGCGCACACCGCCCGTGAGGGAACGCGCCAGGGGAAGGCGTGGGCGGGCTGGCCCCGGGTCGAACGGGATGGTGGCTCGTCCGGGTCCGCTCAGCGGGACGGCATGATGGGGATCGGGCAGGGATCCTGGCCGAGGCAGTCCATGTCGTCGCAGTCGATCGCTCCGTCGTGGTCGTCGTCGGTGCCGTTGTCGCAGTCCTCTTCGGGGGCGGGCATGATGGCCTCCACGCAGTCGGCGCTGGTGGCGCAGTCCTCGTCCTCGCAGTCGGTCCTCTCGTCTTGATCGTCGTCTACGCCGTTGACACAGCTCGTCTCGAACGTGGGCATGATGGCGTACGTGCAGTCCGGGCTCCAGCGGCAGTCGTCGTCGTCGCAATCGACGTCCTCGTCGAGGTCGTCGTCCACCTCGTTGGCGCAGTCCTCCGGCGGCGGCATCACGGGGAACATCATGCAGTCGGGACTGGTGGCGCAGTCGTCGTCGTCGCAGTCGGTGTCGCCGTCGAAGTCGTCGTCGGCCTCGTTGCCGCAATCCGTCTCCGCGGGGGGCAAGACGGGGAACATCATGCAGTCGAAGCTCTCGGCGCAATCGTCGTCGTCACAGTCGATGTCGCCGTCGAGGTCATCGTCCACGTCGTTCGAGCAGTCCGCCTCGGGGGCGGGCATGACGGCGAGGACGCAGTCGGCGTGGCCCGCGCAGTCCTCGTCGGCGCAGTCGACAGCGCCGTCGAAGTCGTCGTCGCGGTCGTTCGTGCAGTCCTCGGGGATACCGTAGAGGATGCCGCCGACGCCGAACCCGCCGGAGCCGGCCGCGCCGCCGGTGCTGGCGCCGCCGGTCGTGGCACCGCCCGTGCCGGCGGTGCCTCCGGAGCTCGCCCCGCCAGTGGGACGACCGCCGATGCCCGCGGTGCCGCCGGTCGCGGTGCCGCCCGTGCCCGCGGTGCCGCCCGTGCCCGCGGTGCCGCCCGTGTCGTCGACGCCGCCGGTCGCGGCGGCGCCCGCGTCCTCGGCGCCACCCGCGGTTGCACCGCCGGAGTCTGTCGTGCCGCCCGCGCCGGCGCACTCGGCGCCGACGCAGGGATCGTTGGTACCGGTCGTGCCGTCGCTCTCGCTCTCGCCGCCGCATGCCGCCAGCGCCACCGTGAGCGCCACGGAGGCGCCGAGGGACCGACGCAGCCAGTCGGACCACGGACCCACCGGCGCGGTGCGGTTCTCGTCGCAGACTTGATTCAGGAAGGCCTGCAGAAGCTTCGGGTCGAGGGTCGTCTTCATGGCACAGTCACTCCCGGGTCCTGGCGCTCTCCGCCCCCTAGCAAACCCCGTGCCGGACTGACCGATTCGTCACTTGCGATGGGTTCCGAGCGGAAATGATGGCCTCCCCCGTCGTGACTGGCGCCCGCTCCGGTCGCGGCGCGACGACCGTGCTGGCACGGATCGGCACAAACTCGGGGGTCCGTCGGCGTCGGCGATCACGCGGTTGCCTCCGTGGGTGCGCCCGTCCGGCGGAGGAAATTGCAGTACTCCGGCGCGGCGTGGACGTCACCGGTCGCGGCGTAGGCCGCGCCGCGGCAGCCGCCCGTGCAGCGCGTGTTCTCACAGCTTCGGCAGGGCTCGGCGAGATCCCGTCGCCGGATCCGGCGCACGCGGTGGAGCTCCGGCGAGGCGAGCAACGCGGCGAGCCCCTCCCGGTAGACGTTGCCCACCTTGAAGGGCGGGAACATGAGCGAGGGGCAGGGGTAGAGATCGCCCTCTGCTGTGATGTAGGCGACGTTGCGCCCGGCGACGCACCGGAAGTGGCCGTCCGCGCGCCACGGGCCGATGCCGTGGTCGATCACCAGATCGACCCCAGGGCTCTGGCGCTCGCGATACCGCCGAAACCCGTCGAGGAAGGTGTCGAGCTGCTCCGGAGCGGCCGCGTGCTCCTCGCGGACGGCGTCCCCGGCGGCCCTGCCGGTGGGCACGAAGGAGCAGTAGCGGAGCTTGCGGACGCCGAGCGCCTGGCCGAAGAGGGTCATCTCGTCGAGGCGCTCGAGGTTAGGTCCGACCAGGATGGTGGCGACGTCCACCTTCACGCCGACCTCGCGGAAGAGGCGAATCGCCCGCACCGCGCGGAAGAACGCCTCCGCGGAGCAGGCGCGGATGGCGCGGTGGTCGCGGACGTCGACGCCGTCCAGGCTCACCTGCACGCTGACGAGCCCCGCCCTCCGGAGCCGCTCGACCCGGCGCGGGCTCGCAAGCACGCCGTTGGACACCATGCTGAAGCTCTTCATGCCCGCCGCGCGCCCGTCGGCCATCAGGTCCTCGAGATCGCGGCGCGCGAGCGGCTCTCCGCCCGAGAAGGCCAGGTGGTGCGCACCCGCGGCCACGAGCTGCTCCATCAGCGAGCGCACCTCGGGCCGCGTGGGACCGGGGTGCGCTGCGGCGCCGGCCGCGGTGAAGCAGTGCGGGCAGGCGAGGTTGCAGCGCCGAGTCACCTCCAGACCGAAGAAGATCTTCGGCTCGGTTCCTCGCTCGGGGCCCATCCGGTGATCCTCGTCCAGTCGGCGTCGCGCTGCCGCACCTGGGAGGCTAGCGCGTCCGGGCGCGCCAGAGAAGGCTGGGCCCGAGTCATCACTCGCGGCGCTCATGGAGGCCCTGGTCGGGTCGCGCGCCGTGGTAGGGCAGGCTCACGCCGTATCCACCCAGCGCGCCAGCATCAGCCCGTACTTGCTGGCGTCCCAGTCGTCGAACAACAGGTAGCCGTTGCGATAGAAGACGTTCGAGTACAGGTGATTGTGGCTGGCGTCGTTGTGGTTGCCGTCGTCCGCGGAGAGCGTCACCCCCGAGGAATCATTGGTGAAGAAGGCGTTGCGGCGGACGAGATTGTGCTGCGTGCGCAGGCTGAGCCCCGTCGATGAGTCGTTGTCCCGCGGCACCCCCGAGTATGCGATGACGTTGTCCTCGAAGACGTTGCGGACGTTCAGCTCGGGGAAGCTCGTGTTCGTGATCACGTTGCGGCCCCCGCAGCTCCCGCCGATCTCGGCCCGGTGGCAGTCGAACCACTCCTCGTTGTGGAAGCGGTTGCCGCGGATGACGTTGTGATTGGCGTACACGCCGAGGAGGTGGTGGCCGCCGTAGTGGAAGCTCGAGCGCATCACCAGGTTGAAGTCAGAGCGGTCTTCCTCGTTGTCGTTGCCGATGTCGAGGAGGCAGCCGTTGTCGTCCCAGTCTGGGTCCGACCCCGACTTGTCGTCGCAGTCGTCAGGGGAGCAGTCGCCGTCGCGGTCCACATCGAGACAGGCAGCGGCGCTGCCCGCGGTACCGCCCGTCTCGTCGCCGCCGTCGTCGTCCTTCGAGCACCCAGCGAGCAGGACCGTGGCGAGCGCCAACCACCGC
Organism: uncultured Polyangiaceae bacterium; assembly: GCA_964480725.1. Lineage (GTDB taxonomy): Bacteria > Myxococcota_A > Polyangia > Polyangiales > Polyangiaceae > JAFGBI01. Next base: position 10,810 of record CAYZQO010000038.1, read on the forward strand.
CCCAACCGACTCGATACCGCCCGCATTCGGACCTCCCCGACCCTCACTCGAGGAAGGTGGGATCCGGCCCCTCGACGTACGACGTCTCGAGCTCGTCCGCGGAGAGCGCAGCGCCGTAAATCCGAAACTCGAGGTAGGTCCCGTCGAACCCGTTGGCCGCGTCGTCCGCGAACTGTGAGCGGCCGAGCCAGTTGTTGATGTCGCGGAGGTCCGAGAGCTGGTCGTAGAACGCCATCGTGCCCTGCGGGGCGCCGTCGAGGTAGAGCTGGATGCGGTCCTGGGTGTCATCGACCACCACGGCGAGGTGCAGCACGGCCTGGGTCGGGGCTCTCGGCCCGTTGAGCGCCTGCCGGTCGTCGGGGTGCTCGCCGGGCTGCTTCATGAACGCCGTACGGATGACGCTGCCCTCGTCGGCGTCCGTACTGGCGATGAGATAGAGGTAGGTGCGCCCGCACGCACCCGGCTGCCCCTCGGGCGCCGACGTCCCGTTGTAGACGCAGGTCAGGTACATGGCGTCGCCGAAATCGAAGACCCGCTGCCAGGGCTGGCCTCCGTTCCACACGATCCACGTCTCGAAGGTCGCGTCCGCGAGCGCGCTCACGATTCCATTCGGGAGATCCACGTAGTCGGGCTGGTAGGTGGTGCCACCGACCAGGCTGAGCTCGCCGTCACCGCTGAGCGTGGCCCCGCCCCTCACGGTCCCATCCGCACCGCCGACGGAGTCCGTCACGGTGGTGCCCGTTCCGTCGAAGCGGTAGCGGTGCACGAGCGCGCCGCGCAGCGCCTCGCAGCTCGCGGGGGAGCTCGCGCAGAGCGCCCCGCCCGAGCCCACCGCGCCACCGTCGCCGCCGTTGCCGCCGCTGGTGCCGCCGGACTCGGCGCCGCTGGTGCCGCCCTCACCACCCTCGCCGCCGCCGGTGCCGCCGGACTCGGCGCCGCTCGCGCCGCTGGTGCCGCCCGCGCCGCCCCCCGTCGTGCCCGCGGTGCCTCCGGCCACCGCTCCGCCCGTAACGAGCCCGCCGCCGCCGGTCGCGCCGCCCCCCCCCGAGCCGCCCACGCCGCCGGACTGGGCGCCGCCGCCCCCCGTCGTGCCGCCGGTGCTCCCGGTGCCGTCCGCGCCGCCGGACGCGGCGCCGCCGGTGGTTTCCGTCGCGCCGCCCGTTTCGCTCATGCCTCCGGTCGCCGCCGTCGCTCCGGCGACGAGCTGGCCGCCGGAGGTGGCGCCGCCCGTCGTCATCGCGACTCCGCCCGGGGCACCGGCGTCACCGGTTGCGGGGGCGCCGGACTGGGCGCTGCCGCCGGAACCCGCGCTCGGCTGCTCGCTGCCAGCGCCTCCGGTGATCCCGGTGACCGCCTCGAAATCGTCCTCGAGCATGGCCGGGCAGGCCATCAGCAAGGTCGCCGCCGCCGGCAGCAGGAGCAAGCGCCTCGTACGTCTCACGCGTTCACCTCGGCTCGGTGGCATTCTACCTCTGCGGCGGGAAAGCGCACCCGGGAGCCGCTTCGCGACGCCGTCGGTCGAGACGAAGGCCCGTCGCGACGTCGCTCCGATGTGCTCGGTGGACGACCCCGGCCGCCGCGCTGTTCCCTTCTGGGACGCCGATCTCACTCAGAAGATCGACGGCGCGCGATGCGTCGTCTCCGTCTCGAACGCGCCTTCACCGAGCACCGCTCCCACGGCAACGGTGCGCGGTCCTCTCGGCTCTGCTAAGGGGGCGCGGACATGCTCGCGGTCGATCTTCACACGCACACCTTCTTCAGTCAGTGTGGCATCCACTCCCACGTCGAGCTGCTCGAGCGGGCACGGTCGCTCGGCATGCGGGGCGTCGCCATCACCGACCATGGCCCGGCGCTCCAGGGGCGGCTCTCGGGGCCCTTCTTCGATCGGCTCCACGATCCCGTCGCCGGGGTTCGGCTCCTCAAGGGCATGGAGTGCAACCTCGTCGGCGAGGACGGCGCCATCGATCTGCCGCCGCAGTACCTCCGGCACCTGGACGTGGTGCTGCTCGGGATCCACTACAACACACCGACCGGCCTCGGCTCGGAGACGTACACCGCGCGGCTCCTCGCGGCCCTCGAGCGCAACCCGGCCGTCGACGTGCTGACCCACCTCAACGATCCGAGCTTCCCGGTGGATTTCGCCGCCGTCGCCCGCGCGGCGCTGGCGACGGGCGCCGCCGTCGAGCTCAACAACTCCAAGACGGCGCTCGGGCGCGCACCGGACGCGCTGACGCGCGAGCTCGTGCGGACGGTGAAGGAGGTCGGCTGCCGGCTCGTGGTGACGAGTGACACGCACGCGCTGAACGAGCTAGGAAGCGACGCGGCGGTGAGGCCCTTCCTGGAGGGGCTCGAGCTCCCCAGCGAGCGCGTCGTCTCCAGCTCGGCCGAGAGCGTGTTCGCGTTCATCGAGGAACGGCGGCGCTCCAAGCGTGGGTGACGGGCGCTTCCCGCTCCGCGATCGGGGCCGCCCCGCTGCCGGCCACCCCGCGGGTCACGCGATGGCGGGGGGCTCGCCGCCGGAGCGGGCCCGGCTGGCGCACGGGCGGCTCGGCGTGGGTCCCGTCCCGACGCTTTCTCGCGCGCTCCACGCGGTGTCGGCGGTCCGGATCGGCGGCCGGAGCCGGGGCGAAAGGGCGGGCCGAGTCCGGCCCGACGGCCACCCTAGAATTGCCACGAAGTGGAGCGGTAGGACCGAGCCCCGACCACGAGCCGAACCCGCCTCGTTGGCCTTCCGTTGCGCCGGCCCTCCTGATACGGTCGCCCCCGTTTTTCACGGCGCCCCGGGGATCGGCGGGGGGCCCGGGCGCGCTGGCGCGCAGGCCGGAGCCTGTCCGCCGCCGATGCCCTCCACGACGCGAGCGCAAAGAAGGAACCTCAGATGACACAGCTCGACTGGGTCGTTATCGGCCTCTACTTCGCCCTCATCGGGTTCGTCGCCTGGTGGTACGGGCGTGACCAGAAGGACACCAAGGACTACTTCCTCGCCGGGCGGAGCGCCGGGTGGGTCGTCATCGGGGCCTCGATCTTCACCTCGAACATCGGCTCCGAGCACATCGTCGGGCTGGCGGGGCAGGGCGCCAGCACCGGCATGGCCATGGCCCACTGGGAGCTCCATGCGTGGGTCCTCATCATGCTGGCCGGGGTCTTCGTCCCCTTTTACTACCGGTCCGGTGTGGAGACGATCCCGGAGTTCTTGGAGAAGCGCTTCAACGCCAAGACCCGCTGGATCCTCTCTTGCGTCTCGCTGGTCGCCTACGTCTTCACCAAGGTGAGCGTTACTGTGTACGCGGGCGCCGTGGTGTTCCAGGCGCTGCTCCCGGACACCTTCGGCAGCCCCGAGAACGCCTTCTGGGTCGGCGCCTTCTCCACCGTCATCCTCACCGGCGTTTACACCGTGTTTGGCGGCATGCGCGCCATCATGAACACGGCCACGCCGCAGGCGGTGATCATCCTCTTCGGCGCGTTTTCCATCACGGCCCTGGGGCTCTCCAAGCTCGGCGGCTGGGGCGAGCTGGTGACGATGGCCAAGGCCAATCGGGAGGCGTTCTCCCTCTGGCGGCCCCTCTCCGATCCCAGCTTCCCCTGGCTCGGGGTGCTCATCGCGTCGCCCATCGTCGGCATCTGGTACTGGTGCACGGACCAGTACATCGTGCAGCGCACCCTGTCCGCCAAGGACCTGAAGACGGCGCGGCGCGGCGCGCTGTTCGGCGGCCTGCTCAAGGTCTGGCCGGTGCTGATCTTCCTGATCCCCGGCATGATCGGCTGGGCCCTGCACCAGAAGGGGCTCGTCCACCTGCCGACCAAGATGGTCGGTGGCGTGGCCGAGATCAACCCGGACCTCGTCTTCGCGACCCTGGTGCGGGAGCTCCTGCCCACGGGCGTCCGCGGCCTGATCGTCGCCTGCCTCCTGGCCGCGCTGATGAGCTCCCTGGCCTCGCTGTTCAACTCGAGCGCCTCGCTCTTCACCGTGGACGTGTACGAAAAGCTCCGACCGGGCATGTCGGAGAAGCACCTGCTGAACGTCGGGCGCATCGCGACGGCGGCGATCGTGGTGCTGGGGATCCTCTGGATCCCGGTGATGCAAATGGTGCAGGGGGGCGGCCTCTACCAGTACCTGCAGAACGTCCAGGGCTACCTGGCGCCCTCGATCACGGCGGTGTTCCTGCTGGGGCTGTTCTGGAAGCGGGTGAACGCGGCGGGCGCCGTCTGGGGCCTGGGAGCGGGCTTCGCGCTGGGCATGATCAAGCTGACGCTGCAGACGTTCTTCGGCTACGGGGAGGGGGAGATCAGCTCGCCGGCCTTCCTGGCTGCGATCGGCGATTTCAACCCGTACTACGCCACCGGCGTGCTCGCCGTCCTGAGCGCGCTCATCATCGTGGTCGCGTCGCTCATGACGCCGCCGCCGCCCGCGGAGCAGATCAAGGGGCTCACCTACGGGTCCATTCGTGAGGAAGGGGCCGCCGAGATCGAGTCGAGCTGGGATCTGGGCAACAAGGTCATGACCTTCGCCATCCTCGCCTGCGTGCTCGGCATGTACCTCTACTTCAGCTTCTGGCTCCTCTGAGCCCCATCGCCGTGCTCGGCGCGGCCGCGCCCAGCGCCTCGTCCCTGAGGCGCTGGGCGTTTTGCTTCGCGCCAGACGTCCTGCCGGCGGGGCCGGCCGCGGCCTTGCACGAGGTGGCCCGGCGTCCTGCATCCACGGCCGGTCCGTCCGGACGCGGAGCCTGTGCTACATTGGACGGGCGGCGCTGATCGTGAGTCACGCTCCCTCGCACCGGCTGCCCCGTCGCGGGGCCACGCGGCGGGTCCCTCCGGACCGGGGCCGCGGCGGTTCTGTCGCATGGCAGTGCGCTCATGCGGGGCGTGGCGTCCCTCGGATCGAGGCCGCGCTAGAGCACCAATCGGTTTGCCAGCTGCATCGGCGCCCTAAAAAACGCCCCCACGCGGGGCGAGGGGGCGTTTCACAGGGCGCCTTCGGCGAGATCTGCTGCGCGCTCGGTGCTCTAGGTCGTTTATTTTTCGCGGCAATCAAACTGATTGCCGCTCTAGACGGGGGCCTGCGGGCGCCCACCCACCAGGAGTGCGCGCCACCGTGAAGCGAACCTTCCTCACTCTTTGCCTTCCCCTCGGACTCGTCCTCGGCGCCTGCTCCTCGGGCGATGACGGCGGCATCGCCCCGGCTGGCGGCGCGACGGCTACCGGCGGCTCCCCGGTCGGCGGCGCGCCGTCGAGCGGCGGCACGGGCGGGGCGACCGAACCCACGACGGGTGGGCTTGGCACCGGCGGTCTGGCGACGGGGGGGCTCGGCACCGGGGGGGCCGCGTCCGGCGGGTCCGCGACCGGTGGCGGTCCGAGCGGTGGTGCTCCGGTGGGCGGGAGCGGCGGCACCGGCGGCCTGGCGTCCGGCGGCGTTGCGGTCGGCGGCACCCCGCCGATCGGCGGCGCACAGCCCACTGGAGGCGCTCAGCCGAGCGGGGGAGCGGAGCCGACCGGGGGCGCGAGCGAGACGGGCGGTGTGGGTGAGACGGGGGGCGCCGTGCCGATCGGCGGCCAGGAAACCGGCGGCGCCAGCAGCGGTGGCGATGCGGGCAGCGCGGCGACGGGGGGCGCTACGGGCGGCAGCGGCGGCGCGGGCACGGGCGGCGCGACGGCTACCTGGCCCACCTGCTCCATCTCGGACTCCGACCTTCAGAGCGCCCTCACCGCCTGGGAGGGGGCTTACGTCGTCGATTGCGGAGCGAACGGCAAGCGCGTGAGGGGGTGTGGTGCCGACACCTGTTCCGAGGCGATGGGCTACGGGATGCTCATCGCGGTGAACATGGACGCGCAGCCGCTCTTCCAGAGCTTCGTGACCTTCGTCGAGAGCCTGCTGCCCATCGATTCCGCCGGCGGGAACTTCGCCGGGCGTTACCTGCTCCCCTGGAGCATCGGCGGTTGCTCGGGGGCCTCCGACTACAACAACGCGACGGACGGCGATCTCGACATCGCCCTGGCCCTGCTCCAGGCGGAGGTGCGCTGGCCGGGCAACGGCTATCGCGAGCTCGCCCTGCACGTCGTGCGCGACATCCTCACCTACAACACCACGGTCTACTCGGGGCGGCTCGTGCTGCTGGCGGGAGATTCGACCCTGCAGCCCCCGACGAACGGCAACTACCCGTCCTACTTTGCGCCCGGCTACTATCGCGCCTTCGCGGCGGCCCTCGCCTCCAGCGCAGAGCCCGACGGCGCGGAGCTCGCGGCGCAGTACCTCGAGCTTGCCACCGCCACCTACGAGTTGTTCGACGGCTACCAGGCCGCCATGGACAACAAACTCTGGCCCGAGTTCGCCAACCTCGATGGCACCCTGCGCAACGGCGACCAGGGCTACTGGTGGAACGCGTGCCGCACGCCGTGGCGGATCGCCACCGACTGGGCCTGGTACCGTGACGCCAACGCCGAGCGACAGCTCACGACGGCGGCGGCGGCCAACCCGGACCCGTACGCGGCGGCGACCGAGAAGAACAGCGCCTTCGTCGGAGCGCTCACCTTCCTGCACATGCCGGCGGGGCAGGAGGCGTTCCAGGCCGCCTGCACGACGTGGCTCAATAGCTCGCTGGCCGACAACGTCTACTTCCAGGATTCGCTGAAGCTCCTCTACCTGCTCCTCGCCGCGGGCCGCTTCCCCCCGCCCGCCTGAGCGTGGGCTCGCGTCTCCCGGATCGGGCAAGGTCTCGGGGGACCCCTCGCGGCTGAATCGTCGTCTCAGTCGAGCGTGGGGTCGAACCAGTCGATGTTGCTGGCCAGGACGTAGTCCACTGGCTGATCGCTCGGGTTCTTCAGCTTCGGTAGGTCGAGTCCGTCCCGAACTGGCGCGTTCTGTGCCACCGAACGGACCGTGGTGGTCGCGCCGGCGAGCGGATCCGGGCGAAGAGCGGCGCCGCCGCCGTTGGCATGATAAGTGCTGTGTTTGGCACCATGACGAACCGGCGATGGGGCGCGCAGGTCGTGTCGGCTGCGGTGGCCGCCTGCGTGGCAAGCGTGGCAACGGGGTGCGTTGGACCCACCGAGGAAGACTCCGCCAGCGGCTTGGAGCTCGACTCGCGCCCGGGCCAGGGCACGGCCGGGTCCGATAGCAGGACCGTCGGGCTTTCCGCAGCGGGAGCGGCGGGCACGGCTGCCTCGAGCGGCGTCGTGCCCGACACCGGTGGACGGGCCGTGAGGCCCGGCTCCTTGGGGGAGGCCGGCGCCTCGTCGTCGGACGAAGCCGCGCCCAGCTCCAACGGCGGGGCCGCCGCCCCGACGAGCCGCGGGGGCGCTCCCGCGATGGGCGGGCGCGCGTCGGTCGGCAAGGTTCCGGGCGAGGCCGGCTCGGGTGGCGATGGCCTGGGCTACGGCGGCATGGCGGGCGACGGCTTCGGCCGGGCGGGTGCGACGGGCGAAGGCCCGATTCAGGACGCCGTCATCGAGGTCGACTGGACGCTGCCCGGGGCCACTGCCGGTTCGGTCGTGGCTCTCGCGCTCACGGAGTCGGGCGTCGAGGTGGAGCGGCGCGTGATCGGGGAGTCGCCGGAACAGTACGTGCGCACGCTCCCCGAGACGGCCTCGGTCGGGATCGCCGTGTTCGGGCCCCGGGGCAGGCTCGAGCGCACAGTCCTGAGCTCGGCCGCGTGCCCGGTGCTGGCCGTCAGCACCCGCGCGCCGCTGCGCGTCCCTGCCGACTACGAGACGATTCAGGAAGCCATCGACGGCGCCGAGCCGGGCGACACGGTACTGGTTGCTCCCGGGACCTACCGGGAGGCCGTGACGCTGCGCACTGGCGTCACCTTGCGCGGTGAAGACCCGCGCACGACGATCTGGGACGGCGCGGGAGAGGGCCGGACCCTGGTCGACTACAGCGGCGCGCGCGAGGTCACGATCCGGGGGTTCACCTTCCGCAACGTGGGGCTCGCCAATGGCTGCGCCAATCCGGAGGACGTGTTCTTGTGCGCTGGCGGCTGGTACGCGGCAGCCGTGTACGCGGACGGTCACGGCATGCAGGATGCGTGGCCCTGCCGCACGGCGACGGCGTTCATCGTCGACAACGTGTTCGAGGGCAACACCATCGGGGTGATGACCTACTTCCTCTCGCAGGCCGTGCTCGCCAACAACCTCTTCATCGGCAACGACCACGCCGTCGTCGCCAACCATCATGGGGATACTGCTAACCTCGTTCTGAACAACGTCTTCTTCGAGAACGATAGGGCAGTCTCCCTGCAGGCATCGTATTCGCACCTGCACGACAACATCTTCGTCCACGGTTCGGCGCTCGTCCGCGAGTTCGTCCAGACCGGGCAGGTGGGCTGCAACCTGTTCCACGAGGCGACCGTCGTCGGCGAGACGGTCGAAACGGCAGAGCCGGGGTTCGTCGACGCGACCGCCGGGAATTTCCGGCTCGCGCCGGGCTCGCCGGCGATCGACGCCGGGTGCTTCGCCGAGGAGCTGACCGACCGCGATGGTTCACCGGCGGACCTCGGCCTGTTCGGCGGCCCCTTCGCGGCCGAGTGAACGGGCCGCTCGGGCGGCTCGGCGCCGAGCGCGCGCTTGACGTCGATCGCGGCCGTGGTATTCGAGCGGCTCGATGTCGTTCGTGCTCGCCGCCGCTCGTCGAACCGCCCGTCAGGGCGGAGGCGTCCGGCTGCGCGCCGCATGAGCGCACCGTAGCCAGCGCATCCGCCCGGACACGAACCGCCGGGCGGCTCGCTTGCGTTGGCCGAGATCGTCCGGGGAGGTTAGCCCCGATGAGCAGCGATCTCGATACCCACCTGATGACCATCACCGAGCGGCCGCCGATCGTCATGACGCGCGGTCAAGGCTCCTACCTTTGGGACGCCGACGGGCGTCGCTACCTCGACTTCATCCAGGGCTGGGCGGTCAATTCCCTCGGGCACGCGCCGCCCGAGCTCGTGGGCGCGCTCGCCGCGCAGGCCCGCACCCTGGTCACGGCGAGCCCCGCGCTGCACAACGACCAGGCTCAACGCTTGGCGGGGCGCCTCGTGGCGCTCACCGGCCTCGCTGCCGTGGCCTTCACCAACAGCGGCACCGAGGCCACCGAGGTGGCGATCAAGATCGCGCGCAAATGGGGGCGGCTCCACCGCGGCGGCGCCCACGAGATCGTGACCACCCACGGCGCCTTCCACGGGCGCACGCTGGCGGCGATGGCGGCCAGCGGCAAGCCGGGCTGGGACGCGCTCTTTCCCCCGTACCCGCCGGGCTTCGTGCGGGTCGCCTTCGGGAGTGCGGAGGCCGTGCGGCGTGCGATCGGGCCCATGACGGCGGCGATCCTGGTCGAGCCGATCCAGGGCGAGGCCGGGGTGATCGTCCCCCCGGCGGGCTACCTGCGTGAGCTGCGGGCGCTCGCCGACGAGGCCGGGGTGCTCCTGATGCTCGACGAGGTCCAGACCGGGATCGGCCGCACCGGGCGCCTCTTCGCCTACCAGCACGAAGCGGTGTTGCCGGACGTGGTGACCCTCGGCAAGGGGCTCGGCGGCGGCTTCCCCATCGGCGCCGTGGTCGCGGGCGAGCGGGCAAACTGCCTCGCGCCCGGCGAGCACGGCGGCACCTACCACGGCAGCGCTCTCGCGTGCGCGGCGGCGCTCGCGGTGCTCGACGTGGTGGCGCGCGACTCGTTCCTCGCCGCGGTGCGGGCGCGCGGGCAATGGCTCACCTGGGCGCTCGGCGCGCTCGCGGAGCAGGAGGGCCTCGCCGCGGTGCGGGGTCGCGGCCTGCTTTGGGCGCTGCGTTTGCCCGGCCCGACGGCGGAGGCCGTGCGCGACGGGTGCTTCGCACGGGGGCTCATCGTCAACGCGCCCCGCGCGGACGTGGTGCGGATGATGCCGTCGCTCCGCGTCACGGAGGCGGAGCTCGGCGAGGCCGTTGGCATTCTCTCCGCGGCGCTGGCGGCGGTCACCCCCGCGTGGTCGGCGTCCGCTTGAGGCGGGGGAGGGGCTCCGGGGCTCGCATCGGCTCCCGGGGCCCCCTCCTCAGCGCGGTCACTCGGGCGGATCGCCGCGCTAGCCCCGCTTCACGAACGTGTTGACCAGCACGACCAGGAGCACTCCGCCGACGGTCGCCACCAGGATCGAGCCGAGCAGGCCGCCGACGTTGACCCCGAACCACCGGAAGAGGACGCCGCCCACGATCGCCCCGAGGACCCCGAGCACGAGGTTGCCCACCAGGCCGAACCCGGAACCCTGGGTGAGCTTGCCCGCCAGCCACCCCGCCAGCACACCAACCAACAAGAACCAGAGGATATCCATGGGCTACCGTGCCTCCTTCGCCGGTGCCGAGTCTGCCCCAATCCTCGCGCCGACGCACTCCATGTCCGTTCGGCCCCCTCGGGGCTCGGCGCTCGGGGATCGGCTCGAGCCCTCGGCCCCAGGGCCCGCCGACGGCGGTGGTGGAGCGGGCCGCTCACCACGCCGCGAGGCGATACCCGACGCCGGGCTCGTTGAGCAGCAGGCGCGGCCGCGCAGGGTCGGCCTCGACGGTTGACGACCTTCCTCCTCGGCGGGAAACCTCTCCTCATCGCCGAGTGGAACGGGATGTCCCAGTCGCAAGAAAGCGGCTGTTCGCGCGCTTCTATCGCCACGCCCTCCGCGGCACCGCGTTCCTCGAGGTCCTCCCGGAGCGGGTGATGGAGGTGGGGCGCAGATCGAGATCTGAGGGGCCTGGGCGCTCAGCCTTGGCAGTCGGGGGGATTTGACGCAGGATCCGGGGGCGCGCGAGCCAAGCTGGCGAGAGGGCGAGGCGCGGTGGGCCTGCGACCCGGGACGAGGCCGCGTGCGGGGTGGAGGCGGCGGTGGAAAGATCCCTCGCTCGAAGGCAAAGGCGCGAAGGAGACCATGGTCACCCCGGTCGTGACTGACGGGGGCGCGCCTCCGCGCGAGGCCAAAGCCATTCTCGACGAGGCCCGCCTGGAGAGCCTGCTGCGCATCAGCAACCATTCGGCACCGAGCGTGTCAGAATTGCTTGATTTTGCGCTGGAAGAGGCCATCGCCCTCACGGGAAGCCGGCTCGGGTACGTCTACTACTACGACGAGGACGCCGAGGAGTTCCGGCTCAACTCCTGGTCGAAGGCGGCGATGAGCGAGTGCGCCATCACGGACCAGCAGACCGTCTACCAGTTGGCCAAGACCGGCATCTGGGGTGAGGCCGTCCGGCAGCGGCGCGCCATCGTCGTCAACGATTTCCAGGCGCCCAACCCGCTCAAGCGGGGGCTGCCAGCGGGCCACGCTCCCTTGTCCCGGTTCCTCACGGTTCCCGTGCTCAGCGGCGCCAGGATCGTTGCCGTCGTCGGCGTCGCTAACAAAGCAGCGCCCTACGACGACGCGGACATCCGCCAGCTGAACCTGATGATGGACTCCGTCTGGAGGGTGGTGGAGCGAAAGCGCGCCGAGGCGGAGTTGCGCCAGAACGAGGAGAAGTACCGCGCTCTGTTCGACACCCTCACCCAGGGCGTCGTCTTTCAGGACGCCGCCGGCAGGATCATCAGCGCGAACGCCGCGGCTGCGCGCATCCTCGGCGTCGACCGCGAGCAGATGCAGGGGCTGACGTCGGCGGATCCCCGCTGGCATGCCATTCGCGAGGACGGGTCCGACCTCCCCGCCGAAGCCCACCCCATCGTCGTCGCGCTGCGCACCGGTGAGGCGGTGAGGAACGTGGTGCATGGCGTGCGCAATCCCGAGCGGGGGCGCACGGTGTGGGTCCGCGTGACCGCCGTGCCGCTGTTCCGTGAAGGGGCGACGTCGCCCTACCAGGCCTACGCGACCCTCGAGGACATCTCCGAGATCAGAGCCACCGAGGAGGGGCTGCGCGAGAGCGAGGAGAAGTACCGCGCCCTGTTCACCCAGTCGATTCAGGCGATCTACCTGCACGATCTGGATGGGCAAATCGTCGACGTCAACCAGGTGGCGTGCCTCCAGTCGGGCTTCTCGCGAGAGGAGCTCCTGCAACGAACGGTGTTCGACAACCACCCACAGACGCCTGGCGTCCTCGCCATGTCGAGGGAGACCATCCTCGCGCTCTGGCGGGCGTGGCCAAAGGGCCAGCGCCACCTGGTCGAGGGGGTGCACGTGCGCCAGGACGGCACGTCCTACCCGGTGGAGATCTCGACCGGCTCCATCACCTACGGTGGCCGGAGGCTCATGCTGGCGGTCGTGCAGGACATCACCGAGCGCAAGCGGATCGAAACCGCGCTGCGAGACGAGAAGGAGCGGCTGGCGGTCACTTTGCGCAGCATCGGTGACGGCGTGATCACGACGGACATCGAGGGCCGCGTGGTCATGATGAACCCCGTCGCTGAACAGCTGACGGGGTGGCCGCAGCATGAGGCGGCAGGCAGACCGCTGGCCGAGGTGTTCGACGTCGTGCAGGCGTCGTCAGGCCGGCCCCGCGAGAGCCCGGTGACTCGCGTGCTGACCAGCGGGCGCACCACGGAGTTGCCTGAGGAGATCCGCCTGGTCGCCCGTGACGGCGTCGAGCGGCCCATCGCCGACAGCGGCGCTCCCATCAAGGATGCTGCTGGGAAAGCCACCGGCGTCGTCCTCGTCTTTCGGGACGTGACGGAGAAGCAACGGCTGCTCGCGTCGCTGCAGCGGGAGTCGCGGCTGGAGTCCCTCGGCGTGCTCGCCGGGGGGATCGCCCACGACTTCAACAACCTCCTGAGCGGGATCTTCGGGTACGTCGATCTGGCGCGGCTGCAGACCAATGACCCGGAGACCGCCGACTGTCTCACCAGGGCGCTGGGGGCGCTGAACCGTGCCCGTGACCTCACGGGACAGCTCCTCACCTTCGCCAAGGGCGGGGCCCCGATCAAGCGCGTGCAGAGCCTCTTTCCGTTCGTCCAGGAGACGGCGCGGTTCGCGCTCAGCGGTTCGGTCAGCACGTGCCGGTTCGACGTGCAGGAGGGCCTCTGGCCCTGCGACGTCGACGTCAACCAGTTCGGGCAGGTCATCGACAACATCATCCTCAACGCTGACCAGGCAATGCCAGGCGGGGGATTGATCGAGGTGACGGCCCGCAACGTGGTCCTCGGGGAGCGGGCGCACCCGTCGCTGGCGCCGGGCTGCTACGTTCGGCTGGCGATCGCCGACCACGGCATCGGCATCCCGCCGGAGCACCTGCCGCGCATCTTCGATCCGTTCTACACGACCAAGCCCAAGGGACACGGGCTGGGGCTGGCGACCTGCTATTCGATCGTGCATCGGCACGCTGGGTGCATCGACGTCGAGTCCGAGCCGGGCAAGGGCAGCGTCCTCTCGGTGTACTTGCCGGCTGCCGCGAAAGCGGTGCCGGGGGGTACGGCGGAGGCCGTGGGCGAGCACCGGGGCGCGGGAGCGTTCCTGGTGATGGACGACGACAGGACCGTGCGGGAAACCGTCGGGGAGATGCTGAGGTCGCTCGGCTACACGCCGGTGCTGACGGCGAACGGTGCGGAGGCGATCGCGTGCTTCACCGCGGATCAGGCGGCGGGACAAACGATCGCGGGGATGGTCTTCGATCTGACCGTCCCGGGCGGGATGGGGGGCAAGGAGGCCGTCAGGGCGATCCGCCAGCTCAGCCCCCGCGTCCCCGTCTTCGTCGCCAGCGGCTACGCCGAGGATCCGGTCATGGCGAGCCCCCAGGCGTTCGGGTTCACCGCCAGCATCTGCAAGCCCTTCCTTCGCGCCGACCTGGCGAGACTGCTGAACGAGCACATCCCGGCGTCGAAATAGAATTGTAGTCTTGCCTCCCTGAGCGGGAGCTCGTCGACCGCCTCTGGCTTCGGATCCACGCTCGCCTGCTTCACCTCACCTACACGGAGGCGATCCAGACCGTCGTCTACGAGGACGACCTCGGGGAGGAGGACAGCGGGTCCGACGTGACGTCCGGCCTCGACCCTGCCGGTGGGTTCACCGTGCGGCTCACCTTCTGAGCCTCGCACCGCAGCGCGGAGCCCCTCGCTACGGTCCGCAACTGGTTGGCATGCGAACGAGTTCGCGTTTGGGGCGCGGGGCGGTGCCCGCCGGGTGTCCTGGCGCTGAAACTCGCGGGATCTAGAGTCGGGCGGCCGCCACAGCGCTCCGCCGGGCGGTAGGGCGCCGCGCGGTCAGCCCGCACCTCACGACCCGCCGTGCTCGTTCCTGCGTCGCTGAAGGTCGGCTTGCGGGAGCGCCGTCCGGCGGAGCTCGGTGACGAAGTGGCGCGCCAGGGGCGCCGGGATCGTGCGGTCGTCGGGCACGTCGGCTCGCCAGTAGTCCCACACCGTCTTGGCGGAGTAGGCGTCGATCTCCGCGGTGCCGAGGGTCGCGTCCGCGGAGATGAAGATCTGCGACGTCGGGACGACCACGCGCACCTCACGCCGGGCGCTGCGGTGCGGCCAGGGCTCGCCGGGGAGGGGACGGAGCGTCCAGTGGGCGACCACGTGGAAGGGGCCGGCGCCGAGGAAGCCGGCGTGACGGATCCCGAGCCTGCGGACCAGGAAGGCGAAGAGCGCGGAGAGCTCGTCGCACTCGGCCGTGGCGGTGACCGCCCAGCTGCCGGGTGCGGGGACCGCGGCGCGTTCCCACTGCGTCCAGATGTCGTCGGAGCGACCCGGGCGGTTGGTGATCGCCCAGCGCAGACCCCAGAGCCCGCCGTCGCGGGTCGCCTCGAACACCGCGCGCACGCGGAGGTAGTCGCGATGGAGCACGTCGGACGGGGACAGGCCGTGGGCGGCGCAGAGCGCGCGGTACTCGGCGGACACGACGGGTTCGTCGGCGAGGTCGAGGGCGACGGCGTCGATGGCGGCGAGGAGCTCGGCGACGGAGACGCGGTCCTGGGAGGCGAAGGGGGGAGGGGGGATGGGTGCGGGCGCGGGTGCGGGCGCGAGAGGGGGAGTGGGCGCGGGAGGGGGAGCGGGCGTGGGAGGGGGAGCGGGCGCGGGAGGGGGAGCGGGCGCGGGAGGGGGAGCGGGCGCGGGGACGGGGGGGCGTGCGGGGGCGCAGGCCAGGACAGCGAGCAGGGGGAGGAGGGCGGTCAGTGGCCGCATGCTTCGGGGTCGGGGAGCGGGGGAGGATCGTGACCGCGGGCGGGCCGCGGGCCTCCTGGGGTTGCGCGAGGCGCGCGGACGTGGGACCGAGAGTCGCGCACCATGTTGGGTCCTCGCGTCATCGATCTCCACGCGCACTTCTTCCCGGACCACATCGCCGCCGGGACGGTGACGCGCCTCGCTCGCGAGGCGAGGATGGAGGTGTTCGGCGACGGCAGCCGCGAAGCGCTCGAGCGGTTCGCGGCGGAGGACGGGGTCACGCTCAGCGTCAACCTCCCGGTGGCGACCCGCCCCGAGCAGGTGCCCGGCATCAACGCGCGGATGATCGCCGAGAACGCGCGCGGCGGGCCCGTGCACTGCTTCGGTGCCATGCACCCCGCCTTCCCGGCGCCAGCGGCGGAGCTCGCGCGGTTGGCCGCGGCCGGCGTCCGTGGGATCAAGCTCCACCCCGAGTACCAGGGCTTCTACCCGGACGATCCGCGGCTCGCGCCCGTCTACGAGGCGTGCGCCGCGCTGGGGCTGGTCGTGGTGTTCCACGCCGGGCGGGATCCGGGGTTCTCGGACGTGCACGGCACCCCGCGCCGCCTGCGCGAGGTGCTCGCGGTGGAGGGGCTCAAGGTGGTCCTGGCGCACCTCGGCGGGTGGGGGATGTGGGACGAAGTCGCGACCGAGCTCGTCGGGACCCGCGCGATCTTCGACACCTCTTACTGCGGGGCGCTCCCGGAGGCGGAGCTCCGCGCGCTGATCCGCGCGCACGGCACCGACCGCGTCGCCTTCGGCAGCGACTTCCCCTGGGTCCGCGCCGCGCCCCAGCTCGCGCGGCTCGCTGGGCTGGGGCTCTCCACGGACGAGCTCGCGGACATCCGCCATCGCACGGCGGCGCGGCTGCTCGGGTGATGCGTCGCGGCGGCCTGGCATGCCTCGGCGCCGTGCGCGGCGCGGCTCGATCCGTTGGCGTGGGCGCGGAAGCCGAGCTCGGCGCCCGCGTTTCGACTTGCACCGGGCGCTCCGACCGGGTCACAACGGGCCGCCACCGCCCCGGAGCCGTGCCATGAACCCCTTCTGGAGCCCGATTGTCGCCGCGCTTCGCCCCTACGTCCCTGGCGAGCAGCCTCGCCTCGAGGGGATCGTCAAGCTGAACACCAACGAGAACCCCTACGGGCCGTCCCCGCGGGCGCTCGAGGCCATCCGGCGGGCCACCACCGAGGAGCTGCGTCTCTATCCGGATCCCGCCTCGAGCCTGGTCAAGGCCGCCGTCGCGCGCCAGCACGGTCTCGACGAGGCGGAGGTGTTCGTGGGCAATGGCTCGGACGAGGTACTGGCGCACGCCTTCCAGGCGCTCTTGCACCACGACCGGCCGCTGCTCTTCCCGGACGTCACCTACTCGTTCTATCCGGTCTACGCTCAGCTCTACGGCGTGGCACACCAGACCGTGCCGCTCGCCGAGGACTTCTCTATTCGGGTGGAGGACTATCTCGGCCGCGCGGCGGGTGCGATCGTCATCGCCAACCCGAACGCGCCCACCGGGATGCTGCTCGAGCTTGCCGCGGTCGAGCGGCTGGTGGCCGGGTGCGCGTCGATCCCGGTCGTCATCGACGAGGCCTACGTCGATTTCGGCGGTGCCACGGCGGCGGGGCTGATCCGTCGGTATCCCAACCTGCTGGTGGTGCAGACGCTCTCCAAGAGCCGTTCGCTGGCGGGGCTCCGCGTTGGCTTCGCGATGGGGGACCCCGGCCTCATCGAGGCCCTGGTGAGGGTGAAGGATTCCTTCAACTCCTACCCGGTGGACCGGCTCGCCACCGTCGGCGCCGCCGCCGCTCTGGATGACCGCGAGCACTTCGACGCGTGTTGCCAGCGGGTGGTGGCGACCCGCGCTTGGCTCGACGCGAGGCTCGGTGCGCTCGGGTTCCAGGTGCTCCCTTCGGCGGCGAACTTCCTCTTCGCGCGTCACCCGGGTCGGGACGCGGCCGCGCTGGCCGCGGCGCTCCGGGAGCGGTCCATCGTGGTGCGGCACTTTCGAGCCCCACGCATCGACCAGTTCCTGCGGATCACTGTGGGCACCGACGAGCAGTGTCAGCGGCTGGTGGTCGCGCTGGAGCAGATCCTGGCGGGGTGACGGGGCGTCCAGGGTCGGGGTGCGGAGATCCCGCACCCTGTCCGGCGAGCTACTCCAGCGCCTGCGCCCGCAACCGGGCGAGGTCCTCGGCCGTCACGCCGTGGGCCGCTAGGTAGGCCTCGACGCCGCCGGCCGCCTCGATCCGCGCGAAGACGCCGCTCATCCACTCCGCGGAGGTGTAACCCGGAGTGTCATGATTCTCGACGAAGTCCCGCTCGACGTCGGCGCGCGACACCCCGAGTCCAAGGAGCACCAGCGCCATGGTGAGGCTGGCGCGGTCGCGCCCGATCACGCAGTGGATCACGGCGGGCAGGGCCCCCTCGCGGGTGAGCTCCGTGAAGATGGCGTCGAGCTTGGGCTCTGTCGCGTCCAGCGTTTGTAGGTACGCCTCCGCCGTGGGCGGCAGGATCTTGGGGAGATCCGCCAGGAAGTAGCGGCTGGCCTCGTTCACGCAGGTCGCGTCGGGGTTGGCCCCCGCGTCGGTGGCGTCGCGCAGGTCGACGACGGTGACGACTCCGAGCGCCTGGAGCCGATCGCAAGCCACCTGCGAGAGCTCGCCGGATCGGATGAGGGCGCCAGCCCGCACGCGCTGACCGCTCGCTGTCGCGAGGCCGCCCACCTGTCGCGCGTTCACCACCCCGGCGCCGAGGTCGACGGGTCCGGGGGCCGTCGTCGTGCCACCGCCAGCGCCGTTGTTACCGGTCGCTTCATCCTCGGCGCCACCCATTCCTGCCGCGCTCGCCGAGCGGGGCCCTGCAGCCCGGTTGGGGCAACCGACCAGGGTCACGCAGACCAGGGGGACCAACGCGACCGCCCAGGGCCTTCGCCACCATGCTCCATCGGACTGGGACGGGACCGCTTCGGGGATGCACCTCATGCCTACCTCCGTGCTTCGAAACCAGCCGGGAGAGTAATGCCAAAGACCCGCGGACGGAACGCGGGCTTCGAGCTCCGGCGCCGGCCGCCGGCAGGCTCGCGCCGTTCCTCGGCCGCCCCCGCTCCCGGTCCCCCCGACCCGGAAAATCAGTGCCCGCAAGGGGGACGATCGCAGCGGGTGGCCCGCCCGCAGCACGGCGCTTCGCGGCCACAGCTCGGCGCCGAACCGCCGCCACCCTTGACAATGGCGCCAGTCCCTCCGGCGATCATCCGGCGGACGTCGTGGCCGCAGGTCGGACAATGCAGGAGGGCAGCGGCCGAGACGGGCTGCTCAGCTTCGAAATCACCGCATTGGGGGCAATGGTAAGCGTAGGTTGGCATCCGAGGGCTTCAGTGATCGCAGGCGTTGGTACCGGTCGTTAGGCGTCCGCCGAGGTAGTCGGCGGCGAGGGCCTCGGGCACGCGAGCCGAGGCACCGACGACGACCTGGATGCCGTGCTGGGTGAAGAGGCTCTGCGCGCGAGAGCCCATGCCCCCGGCGATGATGACCGTGGCGCCCTGCTCACGGAGCCACTGGGGGAAGGTGCCTGGCTCGTGAGGCGGGGGAGGTAGCAGCCGCT
Source organism: uncultured Polyangiaceae bacterium (assembly GCA_964480725.1). Lineage (GTDB taxonomy): Bacteria > Myxococcota_A > Polyangia > Polyangiales > Polyangiaceae > JAFGBI01. The sequence continues at coordinate 29,447 of CAYZQO010000038.1, forward strand.
GCGGGCCGAGGGACTTGCCGTCCGCCTCCACGTCGAACAGGGCGAACGCCTCGCAATGACCGAAATGGCTGGCGAGGACCCCAGCCGTGACCGGAACCGCGATCCGCGTGGCGCGATCCGTCGGGCCAGGGGCTGGAACCGCGACCATCGCAGGGAATTCTGGCTCGAGCAGGGTGCGCACGATGCGACCGAACGCTTTGGCCGTCTCCGAGTGTGGCCTGGCCTGAACGATGGGAGTTCCGCCGTCTCCGGAGGCAACGACCTCGGGCTCGATGGGGATGGCGCCGAGGTAAGGGACCTTCATCTGTTCGGCCATCACGCGCCCGCCGTCCGTCCCAAAGATCCGCACGACCTCGCCGCACTTGGGGCAGGTGAAACCGCTCATGTTCTCGACGACACCGAGCACGGGCAGCTTCAGCTCCCGGCAGAAGACCACGCACCGCCGGACGTCCTGGACCGCCACCTGTTGCGGCGTGGTGACCACCACGGCTCCATCCGCGTTCTCCAGCAGCTGCACCACTGCCAGAGGCTCGTCGCCGGTGCCCGGCGGAGAATCGACCACGAGGTAATCGAGGTCCCCCCAGTCCACGTCCTTCAAGAACTGCCGGATGGCACCGTACTTCCTGGGGCCGCGCCAGATGACCGCGTCGTCCGGCCCTTGGAGTAGGAACCCGATGGACATCACGCTGAGCGCGCCGGCGCCGCAGCTCACCCGCACGGGGAGCATCGCGTCGTCGGTCCCGCTGACCGGGCTTCCCTCGAGGCCGAGGAGCTTGGGGACGCTCGGCCCGTGGATATCGACGTCGAGGAGCCCGACCCGCTTGCCCGCCAGCGCCAACGCCACGGCGAGGTTGGTCGCTACGGTGCTCTTGCCGACCCCCCCCTTGCCGGACAAGACCAGGATTTTGTGCTCGATCCTGCCCATGCGGGTCCAGAGTTGCTGTCGATCGGCGTAGTCTTCTTCACGTTCGCCCGGGCGACGCTCCCGCCCCGCGCAGGAGGCATCGCCGCAGGTTCCGCAGGTTTTGTCGTCCGCCATCGCTTCGTCGCGTCCTTCGCCGGTGTTGAGGTAGGGGTAGCGCCAGGTCGGTGGTTGACCGGGTCATCTCCCCGGGGTGCGGTCGTGTTGCTCCTCGGCAAAATCCTCGATCGCAGCCAGGGAGAGCTCGGCGTGGTACTTGCGACGCTGGATGTAGACCGTGGGGGTCGCCTCGACGTGGTTGCGGATCCCCTCCTTCTTGGCTTCGACGAGGAGCTTCTCCAGGGCCGGATCGCGCAGGTCCTGCCGGAATCGTTCGGCGTCGAGGCCGGCCGCAGCCGCGCACTCAGGGAGCTTGGTCGGATCGAAGCGATCGAAGTTCTTGTACATGTGCAGGAGGAACGGGAAGTACTTGCCCTGTCGCTGGGCGGCGAGCATCGCCCTGGCCCCTTCGGTCGAGCCGGAGTGGCTACGGATCGGGAAGGGGCGCACGATGACCTTGGCCTTCCCCTTGAGCCTGCCATTCGTCACGCTCTCGTAGAGCTGCGGCAGCAGGCGCGAGCAGTACGGGCAGCGCGCGCAGAGGTAGAGGACGATCTCCACCTTGGCGTTGGGATCGCCCGCGACGGCGGAACCGCTGGTGTCGATGGTCACCTTCGGGCTCGTCACGCTCATCGCGCGGCGCTGGAGCTCCCGCTCGATGTCAGCCTTCGACTGGCCCGCGCCCGCGCGGCGACAGACATCGTTGGCCAGCCGGGTCACCAGCGGGCAAACGGGGCTTCGCTTGAGGCATTCGGCCAGCGTACCGTCGCAGCAGTCGTGCGGGTGAGCCGTGTTGAGCACCTGCGTCGCGACGTCGCGCTTGGCGCCGGTGAGGCCATCGCACGTCGGGGTCTGAGCCGCTGCTACGCGAGGGAGGAGGCTCAGCGTGAGCAGGGAGACGAGGAAGGCGAACGGGTTACGCATGACTGACGACTCCTTTCTTCGCGAGCCACCGATGGAGGCCGAGCGGGGCGCGATCCAAGTAGAGGACGTAGAGGGCGAGCAAGAGCCATCCGGCGTCGCGGACGACGGTTTGCCAGGAGATGGGGTCCTCGTCGACGGCGGCGGAGGAGGCAAAACAGCCGCAGGCCATGTCGAGGCCGAGGTGCAGGGCGTACCCGAGCGCCACCATGAAGCTTACCATCATCAGGGCGACGAGGAGCGATGCGGCGCGGGTGCATAGCCCGAGAACCAGCAGCACGCCGGCGAAGAGTTCGACCCAGGGCAGCGTCAGCGCGAAGATGTTGACCGCCCAGAGCGGGAGGAACTGGTAGGTCGCGATGTCTACGGCGAAGCTCGCCGGGTTCGCGATCTTGTGGACACAGGCGGTGATGAACACCCAGCCGAGGTAAAGACGCATCAAGAGCGACACGTAGGCGTGGCCTCGCCAGCCGACGAAGGCGGAGTACGGGGTGGTTCCGCTCATGGAGCTTCTCCCGTTGGCTGGGCGTTCGCGCCGGCGGGGGGGGCGGCGCCGGGCTGCCCGAGCGCCGGCGCACCGCCCTTCACGAAAACGACATTCTTGATGCCGGCGCCGGAGAGCAACGCCGACCAGTGCTCACCGGAGTCCGGATCGCCGCCGTCGCCATAGACGACGACGTGTTGTCGCCGGCTCCTGGCGATCGCCTTGGCGACCTCACCCGCCTGGCGCGTCACCTCGTCGCTCTCGGCGAGCCAATCGAAGGGGAAGGAGACGGCGTTGGCCAGGTGCCAGGCGGCGAACTCCTCGGCAGAGCGGGCGTCCACGAGCAGCGTCGTCGGGCTCTGGACGCGTTCGTCGCTGGGGGGAACCGGGGTGGCGGCACCCATCGGCTCGGGGCAGGGCACCATCGTCTCGATCTCTGCCTGGGCCACCAGGGGCAGGGGGTCGGTGCGAAGGGCGTTGACCGCGAGCGCGACGACGGAGGCGGCGGTCGCGATCACGGCTGCGTCGCGCACGATCGCCGTGGGCGATCCGAGCGCCCGCTTCAAGCGGGGAGCGGCGGCTGGGGCGGGGTGGTTCGACGTCATGCTCACGCGCTCAGGGGGTGAGGGACGGGCCCGACCGCGCTCGAGTCGAGCCAGAGACGAGCGCGCGCCGGACGGTGTCGGGCAACGGCTTTGGTGCCGGGCTTCGTTCCGAGGTCGAACCCCCAAAGGAACGGCTGGGGGAGCTGGGGGAGCATGGGGGACCCTGAGGGATGATACGCGCTTCGGCGCCCAGCATGCCTTCTGGTAGACGAGTCAGCCACGGCGGGTATTCCCTGCAGTCTGGCTAGAAATGCAAGCATTGGCCGATCGATGGCCATGCCGGAGGGACTGACCTCGGTCGCTTCGTGTCCGAGCTCGTGTTGGCCTCTGTTCGGGGCGCTATCCGCAGGCAGCAGGGATTGTACGGCCGAACCGCCGGTCCGGCGTGGCGGGATCGAGCCTTGGCGCCTCGCACGCTTCAAGGATCGTTGAGGGGAGAGGTCGTGCTTGCCGAGCCACGGATGGCTCGCGTTGCACGGGGGATGGCGCCCGAGGGCGGCCCTCATCCGTTGGGCCTCCCGAGGAATTCCGCCAGGACCTCCTCCGGGATCTGTCCGGGAAAGAGCCGCTCACCGATCTGGAACGTTGGCGTGCCGGTGATCCGTCGCTCGACGCCGGTCTTCAGATCGACCGCGAGCAGCCTGTCCGCGTCGTGCTCCATGCACGCCTGCAGGGTTTCGATGTCGAGGCCGCTGCCGTGCACCACGGCAGCAAAATCTGGCGGAGGTCGATCGTGGGAGTGCTCGTAGAGCCAGTCGTTGGTCTCCCAGAATCGACCCTGCTCCCCGGCGCAGATCGCGATCCTGGCGTACTCGCAGGCGTGGCGGTGGAACGGTCGGGTGACGATGGGGTTGCAGGCGTGATCGAGCGGGGTGTGGCGATGCACGAGGCGGATGCGATCCGGGTAGTCGCGGACGACGTTGCGGATCCGGGCGTGAGCTCGCGCGCAGAAGGGACACTCGTAATCGCTGAACTCCACGATGGTGACCATCGGGTTCTCGGCCCCGATCCAGGCGTGCCCCTCGGCGGTCGTCCCCCGCTGCGGGTCCGTCGGGCCCGACCCTTCGGCGGTCGCGGAGTCGGCGGTCGTGACCGAGTCGTGCCAGTACTTGGGGTACCAGGCGACCGCCCCCACCGTCGTCAGCCCGAGGGCGACCACCGACAGGGTGGCGAGGCGCTTCCCGGACGCAGCGCTCTGGAGCGCTTCATTCCACGCGAGTCGGCCTCCCAAGCGCCGCCACTCGAGGATCCCCAGGGCGAGCAGCACCAGGTTGATGAGGTAGGTCCCGATGCAAAGGACGCAGAGCGAGCGGATCTCGATGACGGAGATGACGGCCAGCGCCACACTCACGGCGCACGCGCCCAGGGCGCCGAGGGTGAAGAGGATGGTGACCGCGGTGGCTCGAGGCCGCGCGGTCCCCAGGGCCAACGCAGCGAGCCAGAGGTAGCCAAGGATACCCCACACGGCGACCGGGACCTCCGCGAATACGGACCACGTGCTCGCGGCGACCGTGTCGCAGTTCACCTGTTCATTGATGGCGCAGAAGCTCTCCGTCGTCGGATCGTGGTGCACGGCGAAGTGCAAGAACGCGAGCTTGACAGCGAACGCCAAGCCAAGCCCGCAGAGCAACGTCGCTGGCAAGGCGAAGCGCATCCACGCCCGACGAACAGCCGCGGCGCCCGCGACGGCAGCAGCGCCCGCGTCGGCCTTGCTCGTGGCGCGGGGGGCGGCGGTTACTGGCGAATCAGACTTGGTCTTCATGGCAAGCTTCGCTGAGCGGCGTCGAGCCGTGCCGACGCAAGGACGGATCGCGACGGGGCACGACCCCGCGTCAGGTGATCGACTGCCGACCTAGCCTCCTCCTTTCGGTTGCTGCAGGATGGTCGCGAGCAGTTCAGCGGAGACACGCACGACCTCGACGCAGCGCAGCGTCCGCACCCTCGCCTGGTGGGCGGCGGCGCGGCCTTGTTCGGTGCTGAGGTCGTGGCCGCCCACTTCCCGGCAGAGGATCGAGCCGTGTCGCGCGGCAAACGCGGACGTCAGCCGCCCGGAGAGCCCGTGGAGGGTACGGCGCCCCTCCACATCCCGGGGGCTCGCGAAGCCTTCGCGAAGCCCGAGGACCATCAGGCCCCCGACCAGGGCGCCGCAGGTTCCGTCGGCCAGGCGGGCGCCGCTGCCGAACGCGGAGGCCAGTCGCAGGCGGACGTCGAGGTCGATGCCGCTGTCCTCGGTGAACGTGCTGAAGATCGCCTGTGCGCAGCTCTCGCCGTCGAGGAACCGTCGGACGCAGAGCTCGGTTGGGGTCACGCTGCCCCCTGCTCTCCGCGGAGCGCTCCTCGGGTCCAGACCGCCGCGTCCTCGAGTCCGCTTCGCATGGCGCCGCCGAGTTCGAGGAGGAGCCGCCGCTCGGCGAGCAGCTCGGGCACCCGGCGATCGAATGGCAGCCGCGCCACGAGCTCGATCCCCGCGGCTGCCGCGAGGCGCTCGAGCTGGCGAGACCCCTCCGGCCAGAGATCGGCGCGGTTGATCACCAGCCCGATGCGCTCGGTGAAGTGACGAGAGACGGCGAGCGCCCGCTCGACGTCGTGCACCCCGAAACGGGACGCTTCGGCGACCAAGAGCACGGCGGTGGCGCCCGAGAGGGTCGCGTGCACGGGGCACCCGATCCCGGGCGGACCGTCGAGCAAGGCCTGGTCGTCCGCGCCCGCCGCGGTGAGCTCACGGGCGCGCTGCAGTAGGAGCGCGACCACGTGCCCCGAGTTGTCCCGGCCCACGTCGAGCTCGGCGTGCACGAGCGGACCATGGGCCGTTTGCCGCACCCAGTACTGGCCCGCCACTCGAGGGGAAAGCTCGATGGCGGCGACGGGGCAGCTGATGGCGCAGGCCGTGCAGCCCTCGCAGCGGGCGGCGTCGATGACGGCGCGGCCTTCGAGCATCCGGATGGCGCCGAACCGGCAGACCTCGGTGCATCGCAGGCAGCCGGTGCAGAGGTCCGGTACGACCTGGGCGGAGAAGCCCACCGCGGCGGGTACCCCGGGGTCGTCCGTGCCGGACAGCAGCAGCCCGAGGTTGGCGGCGTCCACGTCGCAGTCGACGGTGACGATGGGCGCGAGCAGCGCGGCCAGCGCCGCGGTGACCGAGGTCTTGCCGGTTCCGCCCTTGCCGCTCAGAACGGCGAGCGCCCTCATGGCTCGGCTCCCGCGGCGAGCGCATGCGCTTGGGGGAGCAGGGCCAGGACCCGATCGCAGAGGACGGCGATCGCCGCCGCGAGGGGTGCGCTCGCGCGCGTGGGGTCCTCGCCGGCGGCCACCGCCCCTGCGATGGTCGGATCGTAGGGGATCTCCGCCCACTGCTCGAGGCCCGTGGCCGTCACGACTCCGGCGAGTTCGGGGGGACCCAGCCCGGCGCGGTTGAGCACGCCCGCCGCCGGCACCCCGAGCGAACGGCAGAGGCTGTACGCCAGCCGCAAATCATGGTCGCCGAAGGGGGTCGGCTCGGTGACAAGGATGGCAAAATCGGCGTCGCGCAGGGTCGCGACCGCCGAGCAGGCCGTGCCCGGTGGGGAGTCCACCACCGCCACGTCGACGTCGCTCTCGGCCACCTTGCTCCGGAGGGCCTCGACGAGGGGCACCCCGCGCTGCTCGCCAATCCGCAGCGTGCCCATCAGGAACCGAATCTCGCCCGCGGACCCGCTGGCCAGCTCTCCGACCGGCTTTGCCCGTCGGAGGATGGCGCCGCGTCGGCAGACGAGCTCGCAGGCCCGACAGTCGCGGCAGTGTTCCTCGAAGGCCAGCGCCCCCTGCGGCGCGAGGCCGAGCGCGCCGAACGCGCAGACCCGGACGCAGTCCCCGCAGGCCGAGCAGGAGTCGAGGTCGATCTCGGCCGCGCAGCGGGTGACGATGACGGTATTCTCGATGGTCGCGCCGAGCAGGAGGTGCCCGTTGGGGGCCTCGACGTCGGCGTCCACGTAGGCGACCCGCGATCCTCGCTCGGCGAGCCCGCGGGCAAGCGCGGTGGCGACGAGGGTCTTTCCCGTTCCACCCTTGCCGCTCGCGACGACGACTGAGAAGGCGGCCATCCGCGCGTCCTCACTCGAACGTGAGCTCACCTGCCGTCGCCCGCCGACGGGCCTCGAGGGCCGTCACGGGCTCCGGGCAACGGTACGCGCGAATCCCCGTTCGCTGCAGGACTCCCACCGCATTCGGGCCGTACTTGGCTGCCACCACGGCGCCGACGCCGAGCTCGCGGAGCTGGGTGGCCGCCTGGGTCGAGGCGGCGCCCGACGCGTCACGCGCCCGGTTCTCTACGATGCCCTCGAGGTCCCCCGCGGGCGTGAAGAGGGCGAAGGCCGTGCAGCGCGCGAACGTCTCATCGAGCCGGGGGTCCGCGCCGGTTTCGCTCACGCAGATCGCTATCCGGATGCCATCGGTTGTCATCAATCCTCCTGGCGCGGCGGTCGCGGGAGCCCCGGCTCCGCTGCTCAGCGGGCGAGGGTCGCCCCGATCGGGGCCGGTGACGGAATCTATAATGTGCATTTGCACAGAACGCAACCCCCGCGAGGTGCTTGCGTCGCCGGCGTCGCGGTGCTGAACTCGCGCCGTGACCGGCGTTGCGACGCGGAACGGCGGTGCGTGGGTGCGGCTCGCCGCCTGCCTGGCGCTGGCCGTGTTCGTGGGTGCGCAGCTCCTGACGGGGCTGCATTTCGCCCTCGTACGTCACACCCTCTGCCCGGAGGGGGGGGGGCTCGTCCACGCGGCGCCGGCGCTCGAGGCGCCGGCGGTCGCAGGCGTGTCTTCGCCAGCACCGGACGGCAGGAGCCACGCCTCCCCGGACCAGAGTCCGCGCGGCTACGAGCGATGCGCGCTGCCGCGCGGGGCGATCCCGTCCGCTGTTTCAGCCGCTTCCCAGCCGTTCGAGGTGAGGCCGTCGGGCCGCTCCGTCGAGTTCGCGCGGTCCTGGGGCCAGGCGGCGGTGATGAGCATCGCGCTGCTCGCCCTGGCCCCAAAGCAGTCGCCGCCCGGCGGGCGAGCCTGAGTTCGCCGCTTCGAGTCCGTGCGTCCCGTCGGCGCGTGACGCGGTGCCGCCGAAGGCCACACGTCGCGCTGCCGCGCCATCGCGGCGAGCGTTTGGCGGGGACCCGTCGCGATGGCCGCGCGCGGTCGCCCGCTCGCCCCTGCCCCCAGCCCGATCCTCGACCCCTCCTTGCTGCCAGCACGGCGGCGCCGGCTTCGTCGGCGCCCGCCCCTGGAGACGAGCCCAGTATGTCGCTCTTCCGGTGCTCCGGTGCCCTCATCCTCTTCGCCGGTCTGCAGTCGTCGTCCCTCGCGAAGGCCGAAGAGCCGGCGACGCCCGCGGACCTCGCCGCCCCGCCCGTCGATCCCATCGCGCAGGCCCAGAGCTTCGACGACCTCGCGCGGGCCGTCACCGACCAGCCAGGTGCGTCCTCGGCCGGAGGCGCCGCGACGCCGCCGGCGCCGCCGGC
>CAYZQO010000038.1:38060-45252 GCA_964480725.1 uncultured Polyangiaceae bacterium
CCGAGTTCTCGCGGTTTCGCTGGCAGTGGGGCAGCGATCTCGTCAGCCCGGATCGGCGGATCGCGTCCACGTTCCTGACGGCCGAGGTCAGCGCCGGCGCGCACGGCGCCCACAGATTCTGAGGAGTCGAGATGTCACGAATCGGTCTTTCCCCGTCATCGAGGCCGCGGTGGTGTCGGCTGCCCGGCGTCATTCGTTGGGTCGTCGCGCTCGCGGCTGCCTGCTGTGCGCTCGGGCTCCCCGGCGCCGCCCACGCCGCGCTTCGGGTCGTCACGACCACGCCCGATCTCGCCGCCATCACGCAGGCGGTCGGCGCAGGCCGCGTCGAGGTCACGGCGCTGGCGACCGCGACGCAGGACCCGCATTTCGTCGACGCGCGACCCCACCTGGCGCTCGCGTTGCATCACGCGGATCTCCTCGTCGAGGTCGGCGCGGATCTCGAGGTCGGGTGGCTCCCCACGCTCTTGACCGGGGCGCGCAACGGCGCCATCCAGCGGGGCGCGCGGGGCTCGCTCGACGCTTCGACGCTGGTGACGCTGCTCGAGGTGCCCACGGGCAAGGTCGATCGCGCGATGGGCGACATCCACCCGCAGGGAAACCCGCACTACCTGCTGGATCCCCGGCGCGCCGAGCGCGTCGCGGTCGGCATCGGCAAGCGCCTCGCCGAGCTCGATCCCGCGGGACGGGACGCCTACCTCGAGGCGACCAAGCGCTTCGTGGGCGAGCTGCGGGTGGCGCGAGCGGGTTGGGAGCGGAGGCTCGCCGCGCTGCGCGGGCAGCGGATCGTGGGATACCACCGCTCGCTCGCGTACCTCGCGGACTGGCTCGGCCTCGTCGTGGTGGAGCACCTGGAGCCCAAGCCCGGGATCCCACCCTCGCCGCGGCACGTGGCGGACGTCGTCGCTGTCGGCAAGGCGCGTCAAGTGACCCTACTGCTGCAGGAGGCGTGGCACCCGACCGGGACGTCGAGCGTGGCGGCGTCCAGCATGGGGGCCCGCCTCGTGGTGATCCCGGGCATGACCGACTTCTCCCACGGCCAGAGCGCGGTCGCCTTCCTGGAGGGCGTCGTGGCCCGACTCGAAGCCGGTCCATGACGCGGTCCGCACCCCTCCTTCGGACCCGGGCGCTCGAGATCGGTCATGGAGGGAGGGCCCTCCTCCCCCCCATGGATCTCGAGCTGATGCCGGGGGAGTTCTGGGCAGTCATCGGCCGCAACGGGTGCGGCAAGACGACCTGGCTTCGCACGCTCCTTGGCCTGATGCCCGCGGTCGGCGGGGCGGTGGAGCGGAGGTCGGGCCTGCGTGTCGCCTACCTTCGGCAGCAGGGCGGGGTGGATGACCTCTATCCGCTGACGGCCCGGGACGTGGTGGCGATGGGGACGCTGCGCAACCGCGCCTGCTTCGGCCCCGCTCGGCGCCAGGCGCGCGAGGTGGAGCGCGCGCTCGACCTCGTGGGTGCCGCGGAGCTCGCACGGACACCCTTCCGCACCCTCTCCGTGGGCCAGCGCCAGCGCGTCCTCTTCGCGCGGATCGCGGTGTCACGGCCCGAGTTGGCGCTCCTCGACGAGCCGACCTCGGCGATGGACCTGTTGGCCGAGCGGGAGGCGTTCGAGCTGCTCGCGCGTTTGCGCTCAGCGGCCGGGGTCACCGTCGTCGTGGTGACTCACTACGTGCGGCTAGTGGCCGAGCACGCGGACCGAGCGCTGCTCCTCGATCGGGACACCCCCGCGATCGTCGCTGGTTCGCCAGCGGCGGTCTTTGAGCATCCGGCCTGCCCGGCGGCGTTCGAGGCGACTCCTCGAGCGGGTTTCTCCCCACGAGCGTGACCATGTCGGATCTCTCGGCCGAGTTCGACGCGATCCTTGCGCCGCCTTCCCCGGCCGCGAGCGCGTCCTCCGGCGACGTCGCGGGTCCGACCGCGGCGGTCCCGGCACCCGGTCCCCGTCCCGAGACGACGGTGGAGCTCGTCGCGTCCTCGGGGGCCCTGGGCCTCCGGGACTTCGCGGACAACTTTGGCCTCTATCGTGATCCCGTGCTCGCGGGCAGCTTCGCCGGGCTCGTCCTCGGGCTCGCCGGGGTGTTCATCGTCCTGCGCCGCGCGGTGTTCGTGACGGCGGCGGTGAGCCAGTCCGCCGCGCTCGGGGTCGCCTGTGCCTTCCTGCTCGGGATCCACACGGGCCTCGAGCTGCCGCCGGTCCTGCTCGCCTTTGCGTTCGGCGCCGTCGGGGCGCTCCTGCTCGCCTTCGGCAACCCGTCGCGCCTGCCCCGCGAGGCGGTTGTCGGGATCGTGTACCTCGCCGCGGGTTCGCTGGCGGTGATCGTCGGCGAGCGGATCAGTCAGGAGGCGCACGACGTGGCCTCGCTCCTGTTCGGCAGCGCCGTCCTGGTGCGGCCGCTGGATCTCTGGTTGATCGTGGGGGTCGGGGCGGCGGCGACCGCGCTGCTCCTCGCGTTGGCGCGAGCCCTCGAGTTCACCGGGTTCGATCGGGACGCAGCGCGGGTGCAGGGGCTCCCAGTTCAGCGGATCGAGATCCTCCTTTGGCTCCTCGTCTCCGCCGAGGTGGCCGTCACGACCCGGGCCCTCGGCGCGCTGCCGGTGTTCGCCTTCGCAGTGTTGCCGGCGTTCGGAGCGCTCAGGATCGCCCGGCGCCTCCCCGCCTGCCTCGCGCTGGCGGCCAGCTTCGGCGCGGCCAGCGGGGGCCTCGGCTACGTCGCGGCGTTCCTGCTGGATCTTCCGGTCGGGGCCGCGCAGACGGCCGTGGCCACGCTGATCGCGACTGGCGCGGGTATCGCTGGGCGTCAGCGGTGACTGTTGCCTCTCTCCTCACGCGAGGGTGCCCTTGAGCGCAATTTCCCTGCCAGCAAGCACCGTCCCCGGCGACCCGGACGTCCGCTCGATCCACGAGGGCTGCTTCGTCTGTGGGCAAAAGAACCCGCTCGGACTGCGTGCCGTGTTCGTGAGCGAGGGCGACGGCAGCGTCCTCGCGCGGGTCCGCTGCGAACCGCTCTGGGCTGGGTACCCCGGGAGCCTCCACGGCGGGATCACCACCTCGCTGCTCGACGGCGCGATGGTCCACTGCCTCTTCGCCCGCGGGGTCGCGGCGGTCACCGCCCGGATGTCCGTGGATTTCCATGGACCCGTCCTCCTGACGGAGGAGCTCACCGTGTCCGCGATGATCCTTTCCGAGAAGAGCGGGATCTACAAGCTCGAAGGGGAGCTTCTCCAAGCAGGACGAGTCCGGGTCACCGCGAGGGGGACCTTCGTGCAGATGCGGGGTTGTGAGCTCGACCCCAGCCAGTGGAAACCGGTCTGGGACGGCGACTGAGGGGCGTCCGTTGCTTACACCGGCTCTCCCGACGGCGGTGGGAGCCAGTGGAGCCGAGGAAGGGTTCACGAGCCGACCCCGCAGCCGGGCGCTGGCGCGGGGACGAGCGGATCGTTCGGCGAGGCCCGAGGCGCCCGGGCGCGGGGGCTGCTCGGGCCTGCCCAACCGCGCGCGGCGGCTGTTTCCCCGCTCCGAGGATGAGCCAGTCAAGTCGGGCGCGCGCTCCTTGGCCGAGCTAGGATGGCGCCCCGATGTTCCCTCGGCAGTCCGGTCTGGTGCTCCCGTGGCGCAAGCGCCGCCGGCGCCGACCTGAGCTGCGCGTCACCGCGTTCGTGGCGCGACTACGCCCGATGGGGATGCGAGCAACACGTCGCTGCGTGTGTCGGCGACGCAAGGAGATGAAGGAATGCTGAGCAAGACCCTCCAGGAAGGCTTCAACGAGCAGATCCACCAGGAGTTTTACTCCTCGTACCTGTACCTGGCGATGGCCGCCCATTTCGAGGGCAGTAGCCTGCCGGGCTTCGCTTCGTGGATGAAGAAGCAGTCGGACGAGGAGCGCAGCCACGGTATGCGGCTCTGGGACCACGTCTTCGATCGCGGCGGCCGGGTCACGCTGAAGGCGATTGAGCAGCCGCCGCCCACGTTCGGGGCGCCGCTGGAGGTGGTGCAGCAGGTCCTGGCGCACGAGCAGAAGATCACGGCGTCCATCAACGCCCTGTACGCGCTGGCCCTGAAGGAGGGCGACGTGGCCGCCCAGATCTTCCTGCAGTGGTTCGTGACCGAGCAGGTGGAGGAGGAGAAGCACGCCACCGAGCTGGTCGAGCGGGTCAGGATGTCTGGCGACAAGCCGTCCGCCCTGTTCTTCCTGGACCACCACGTCGTCGGTCAGCGAGAGTAGCGCTCGCCCCCCGGAGGCTCGGTTTCTCCGCTCGCTCCCGGGGTTCCCCCGGCGAGCGAGGGCGGGGCGAAGCCGCCCCGCTCGCGCTCAATCGTAGCCGCAGACGCAGCGCATCAGCTCGACCGTCCAGGCGTAGGGCCCCTCGGGGTCGGTGTGCGAGGCGGCGTAGGTTTCGTCCAGGCAAGGGCCGCTGGGGTCCTCGTCCATGAGGCAGAGCGGATCCTCGGCGGTCGAACAGCCCGGGTTCTCTCGCATGCAGGCGATCAGGGCCTGACAGGACTCGATGGGGTAGGTGTCCCAGACGTTGGCGCCGTTGGCGTGGGTGCAGGCGAGTGGCTCGCAGCAGCCTTCCATCCGCGAGAAGTCGCAGCCAGGGGCGGAGTAGTCGCACTCGATGACGACCTCGCCGCCGCCACCGGCGCCCGCGGCGGGCTCGAACACGGAGCTGTAGAGGCCGATCCCGCCGCTGCCCGTTGGTGTGGCGCCGCCGAGCGGGGGGGCGCCGCCCGTAGCCCTGGCGCCCCCGGTGGTGGTCAGCGGCGCGCCCGCGCTGCCGCCGGTTTCGGAAGCGATGCCGGGCTCGGGGGTCCCGCCGCTCGCCCCGCAGGCGAGAAGGAGCGTCGCGGTCACGACGAGCGCGGCCGCCCGCGCCCGGGGAGCACGCCGGAGGGCAGCCATCACCGGATCACCGGGTACTCGATGACGGGTGGCGGGGGCTCCGCCTTCTTCTGCTCGCCCATGCAGGGCGGCTCCACGCCCCAGATGAGGGCGCCGTCGCTGTACACCGTCACGTAGGGCGTCTTGACGACCTCGTCCGAGCCGCCGACCTCGAGGAACTGGAGGCTCCAGTCGTTGGTCGGGTCCCACGGGCAGCCGGGGTTGTACTGCACGCCGTAATCGAGCAGCACGTCGCGCGGCGCGCCGATGGCGGGGATGAGCCCCCAGAAGAGCGAGCCGGTGTAGTCGAACTCGAAGTAGTAGACGCCTGTGTCCTCGTCGCACACGATGGGGCCGCGCATCTCGGTCGGGTCCGGCGGCGTGGCGCTCGGCCCGGTGTCGCGGACGATCTGGCCGGTGATGGCCGTGGTCGGGTCGAGGCCAGCCGCGATCACCTCGCTCGCGTCGAACCAGAAGCGGGTGGTGAGCGTCTCGTCGTAGCGTGGCGGGTGGATCGACTCGTTCATGGTCCGGACGCTCACCTGGGTCCGGCAGCCGTCGAGTGCCATGTTCAGGTTCGCCATCGCGTAGAACTCGTCGATGGGGTTCTCCAGCGGCGGGAAGTTGCGCAGTGGGCACTGGCCGGGGCCCTGTGCGGCGTAATGCCCCGCGATCGCCGCCACCAGGGCGCCGTTGTAGTCGATGGTCACCTCGTTCTGGCCGTAGTCGTCGCGCTCGTCGACGTGGGTGCCGTCCGAGTTCGGGCCGTTCACCAGGGCGCCCCAGATGATGTGCCGGTTCTCCGCGGGCGTGCTGGGTAGGCCGTAGATCGAGGCGTGCCCTGCGGCGTGGTGCGGCTGCAGCGCGTAGCTGTCCGTGTAACCCATCACGTAGGACTTGCCGAGGTCGTTGGCGCCGAGGATGTAGTCGATCTGGTGGGAGGCCCAGTCGACCAGCCCGGGCGTCGCGGGATCGTCCGGGAAGTCGCGGGCGAAGAGGAGCGTGGTGAACTCTGCCGCCGCGTTGTAGCGGGCGGAGCCCCAGCTCATGTAAATGTAGAGCCCGTCGGGGGTGGACGCGCCGCCCCGGAAGCCCTCGGCCATCTCGCGCGCCATGTCCACCCACTCGCCGGCCATCGGATCGCCCTTGGCGGTCATCAGCTGAGCGAGCTTGGCGATGACGCCCGCGCGGACGGCGTCCCAGGAGTGCGGCGAACTCTCGGCCCAGGCGGGGACCCAGACGCCGGCAGTCGGGCCGGGGATGAGGAGGTTACTCTGGGAGCCGAACGAGAGCCAGGGGCGCTCCCCCGTCACCACGGCGTCGAGGTAGGCGCCGTTCTTCGAGGGGTTCACCAGATACAGCCAGATCGCGGCCCAGGCGAGGTCGTCGGTGGAGCTGTTGGAGTTGTAGAGCCCACCGTCGTCGGTAGCGCGCGTCTCCGGGTTGCGGGCCGCGAAGTCGTAGAGCGAGCGGGCGTACTCGACGCATTTCTCGGCGTAGTCGACGTCGGCTTGGGTCTTGCGGTGCCGGTAGGTGACCAGGCCCGTCAGGGCGAGCGTGGCGGCGGCGGCGGCGGTGACGTCGGCGGCGGGTTTGTCGTCCCACACAAAGTAGGCCTTGCGCGGGCAGAGGTCGGGGCGGCGCACCTCCGGGGGCATCCAGAAGCAGGAGTGGTCGCTGACGTCGGAAACCTGGTGGGCGTAGGCGACGAGGTCACCGTCCGCGTCGCGAAAGGTCGCCTTCATCAGGTAGTCGGTGGCCCAGCGGATCTGCCCGAGCGCCTCGTCCGTGAGCCCAGTGGTCGCGAAGGCGTCGGGGTACTCGTACAGGCTCCACGCGATCATCGAGGCGGCGTAGGCCGTGGTCATGGTGAACTTGATGTAGTCGCCGGCATCGTGGTAGCCGCCCGCGAGATCCACCTCGCCGTTGCCGTCGGGGTCGAGGACGTCCCGGTGGGCGTCGATGAACTCCGCGGGGAGGTTGACGCCGTTCGGATCCGTCGGGTTTAGGAGGATGTGCCCGTCGGCCGTGTGCGCGTCGCCGCGCCACTGGACGTCGGTGCAATGCACCCCTGGACCGGACCGGTTCACGTTGAAGAACCAGAGCACCTTCTGCAGCGCCTCACCCCAGGGTCCGGGCTCGCCCTGACAGGTGTAGACCCGGGGGAACGGCTCCGGGATGCACACCGGGGTCGCGACCACCGTCTCCTCGAACTCGGTCTCGGTGAGGATCTGCACGTTCGCGCCCTGTCCCAGGTAGGGAATGGTGGCGCCGGTACCGCCCGAGGAGGTCGCTCCGGCGCCAGGTCCATC
>CAYZQO010000038.1:45352-52369 GCA_964480725.1 uncultured Polyangiaceae bacterium
CGCGCGGCGCGGCCAGCCGTTCGTGCCCTGCCGCCGGCCGCCCCGCTTGACGCGCCCCCCCGGCTCGTCCCAGATGCGGCTCCCGAGAGAGGAACGGAGCATGCACGCACGGCGGATCGACGAGGGCATCGACTGGGTTGGGGCGATCGACTGGGAGCGCCGGCTGTTCGACGAGCTGATCCCGGTGCCCGACGGCACCAGCTACAACGCCTACCTTGTCCGCGGTCGGGAGGCGACGGCGCTCATCGACGCCGTCGACCCGATCTACGTCGACACACTGCGGTCCCGCCTCGCCAGCGCCGGGATCGAGCGGATCGACTACATCGTGTCGCAGCACGCCGAGCAGGACCACTCGGGGTCGATCCCGCGCCTGCTTGCCGAGCACCCGGAGGCGACGGTGCTGGTCACGGAGAAGGGCAAGCGGATGCTCACCGAGCACCTGGGGATCCCCGCGGAGCGCATGCGGGGCGTGGCGGACGACGAGACCGTCGACCTCGGCGGGCTCACCCTGCGGTTCGTGCACTTCCCGTGGGTGCACTGGCCGGAGACGATGCTCACTTTCGTCCCGGAGCGGCGCACGCTCTTCACCTGCGATCTGTTCGGGGCTCACCTCGCGAGCGGCGACCTCTTCGCTCACGGTGATCCAGCGGTGCTGCTCGCCGCCAAGCGCTACTACGCCGAGATCATGATGCCCTTCCGGAGCGTCATCGCGAAGAACCTCGGCCGGGTGCGTGCGCTCGAGCCGGCCGTCATCGCCCCGAGCCATGGCCCCGTGCACGAGGCGCCGGCGCTCATCCTCGACGCCTACCGGGACTGGGTGGAGGGCCCGCCGCGGGATCTCGCGGTCGTCGCCTATGTTTCGATGCACGACAGCACGCACCGCATGGTCGAGCACCTCGTCGACGCCTGCGCGGCGCGCGGGGTGCGCGCCGAACAGTTCTGCCTCGCCGACGCGGACGTCGGAAAGCTCGCCATGCTCCTGGTCGACGCCGCGACGCTGGTGCTCGGGACTCCCACCGTCCTCGGGGGGCCCCACCCGAAGGTCGCCTACGCCGCCATCCTGGCCAACCTCATCCGACCCAAGGCGACGAGCCTCGCCGTCATCGGATCGTACGGCTGGGGGGGCAAGGTGGTGGAGCAGCTGGCCGCGATGATCCCGAACCTGGCGCTCGAGGTGCTGCCGCCCGTGCTCTGCCGCGGGACCCCTGGCCCCGCCGATCTCGAGGCGCTCGAGCGGCTCGCCGATGAGATCGCGCGGCGGCACGCGGCGTTGGGCGGGGGGAACCGTGGTGCCGGGGCTGCCGCGGGGTGAGCTGCTTGCGCGGCCGGGCTAAGAAATCGCGTGGCGGAAGCAGGGGCCCGTCGCGCTCACATCAGCCAGCCCGGAAACCGAGACAGGCGCCAGGGGTCGTCCGGGCCGCGCGACGCGGTGCTCGCGGCCAGTGCCCTGGTGCGGGCGAGGACGAGCTCGATCGCCGGTGGGAGCCGGTACCGCTCGCGGGGTGAAAGCCCAACGAGGCCGGGGTGCTGCGCAACCGCGAGCGCGGCGAGGTCGAGGAGCGTCAGCTCGGCGTCGGGGGGCAGGCGAACCAGGAGGGAGCCCCCGGGCTGATCGAGGGCGTCCGCGTGGGCGGCGACATCGACGGCGACGGGCGAGCGGTTCGGGACCACCAGAAGGTCGAAGGCCCCGAGCGCGAGCGGGCCGGCGGCGCTCGGTCGCGTGCCGCCGGGGCCCCGGATCGAGAGCCCTGCGCCGGCGGGCGCACGCAGGACCAGGGCGAGGCGCGCTCCCGGCGGCTCGGCGGCGACTCGCTGCTCAGCGGCGTGGCGCCGCTGCCGGGGGGTTGGATTCGCGAGCAGGGTCTGGGGGCAGCGGCCGGACTTGTAGCGCAGGCACCGGGGATCGTTGGCCGCCGGCTGCACCGGAGAGGGCACATTGATCGAGCCAGCGAGCTCCGCGACCGCCGCGGCGGCCGCCCAGGGCGCGAGCTCGCGGAGCGCGGCGGCGAGCAGGGATCGCTCGGCGGCCGTGCGCTCGGCGGGCGCTTTCCGGTCGAGACCCCACTCCAGCACGTCGCGCCACCAGAGGCTCGCGACCGCGGGCAGAGCGTGGCGCGTCGGCAGGGCCGCACGGATGGCGCCGACCCTCACGGCGAGCTCCCGATCGCAGCCGCCGGCGTCGAGCGCGGCGAGGTACTCCGTGAGGGGATCGTCGCCAAGGCGCCCCCGAAGCGCGGCGGTGAGCGCCGGAGACGGCTGGCAAAGCGACCACGCATGAGCGCGCAGCCACTGCTGCAACGCCGCCTCCGGATCCGCGTCGGGATCGATCGCCGGCGCCGGGTCGCCCGCAGCCGCGGCGCTGGCGGAGGGCGGCGGGGCGATCTCTGTCCGGCCCGGCGGCGCCGGTTCCGGGCCGACGCTCGCGCTCGTCGCCGGGGCGATCGCGGCGGTCGGCTCGCTCCCGCTCGGCGTCGCGGCGCCGGCGCGCGGCGAGCCCCCGCAGGCGGTGAGCGCGAGCCCGAGCCCGGCGCTGAGCCGGGACACGCGGCGCCGGAACCGCCAGAGATCCCGCGAGCAATGCAGCCCGTGACGGCGCATCAGCCAGCAGCCCCCGCGGCAGGCCTCGAGGTCCGAGCAGCGCGCGCAGTCCTCGCCGAGGGGGCTCGCGTCGACCGCGGGGAAGCCACGGCTCCAGATGGCGGCGAGCGATTCGCGGCGGACGTTGCCGGCGCTGGTCGATCGATCGGTGGTGGTGCAGGGGACGACCTCGCCGTCGGCGAGGATGACGCAGGTGCTCCGGCCGGCGCCGCAGTAGAAGGCGCTCTCGCGCACCAGCGGCTCCCAGGGCCCGGCGTAGCCGAGCTCGTCCGCCATCCCCACGGTCAGGCCGCCGAGCTGCCGGCAATGGGCGACGAAGGCGAGCAACGCGCGGAGCTCTGAGCGTCGCGGCATCAGATCGGGACGCTGGCGAGCCCGGCCTTCAGGGACCAGCAGGTGCAGGCCCCAGGCATCCACCCCGAGCCCTTGGACCAGGGCGTGGGTCGCGCCGAGCGCGGGGAGGTTCTGGCGAGTGACGGTGGTGCCGGCGGCGACGTCCACCCCGAGCCCTCGGAAGTATCGGATCGCGGCGGCGGCCTCCGCGAAGCACCCGGCACGGCCGCGGAAGCGGTCGTGGAGCGGCTCGGGGCCATCGACGCTCACCGCGACGAAGAGCGGCGGCCAGGCCTCGATGGCCGCGCGCGTCTCTCGGTTCGGTCCGCGCGCCGTGTTCAGGCTCCACGGGAGCCGGCGCTCGGCGACGAGGCGGAGCAGGTCCGGCAGATCGGGGCGGTCCAGCGGCTCGCCCCCGGTGAGCAGCAGCTCCGGGACCTCGAGCGCCGCGATCTCGTCGAGCAGACGCGCAGCCGCCAAGCGATCGAGCTCGGGGCGCGTCGAGGGCGGCGACGAAAGGCAGTGCGGACAGGAGAGGCCGCAGCGCTCGGTGACCATCCACTGCACGAGCCGCGGCACCGGCGTCCGGCCCGTCGATCCCCATCCGGCGGGCGGCTCGGGGCGGGTCAGGGTGGCGTGCTGCGTGCCCACGAACGGAGCCTAACACGCGAGACCGCCGTGGCCGCCGCGCGGCCGAGCGCACATCCCTTGCAGAGTGCGGACTCGCGGCGCCGCGCCCGCGGGCCGGCATCCCCCGTCCTCGGGGCTCGAACGGAGAGGCCTCGGTCACGTGGGCGCGGTAAAGTGCGGGAGCCACGACGGCCCCCGGAGCGAGAGAACCATGCGAGACGTCCCGGATCATCACCCTCTGTTCGTGCTCGTGCGTGGGCTGGGGCTCGCTGCCGCGCTGGGGCTCGCCGTGGGCTGCGGCGACGACGGATCGGATGGCGGTGATCGGGCGTCGGGTGGGACCGGCGGAGGCGCGTCGGGCGGCGCATCTTCGACCGGTGGCGCCGCTTCCACGAGCGGGGCGGGGGGGGTAGACACGACAGGTGGGGCTCGGACGACGGGGGGCGCGTCGTCGACGGGCGGGATGGACGCGGTGGGGGGCGGGACGGGCACGGGCGGTGTCGTGGCCCCCTCTGGGGGCGCCAGCGGCGGCGGCGGCGTCTCGCCCACGGGCGGTGCCGAGAGCGGCGGTCTGCAGACGGGGGGCGTCGCCGATGGCGGCGCCACGGGCGACGGCGGGACGACGGGGGGTGACGGCAGCGGTGGCGCGAGCGGTGGTGGCGTCGGGACCGGCGGCGCGGTGAGCGGCGGCGCCGGGGGCACGGGCGGGACCGGCGGCGGGGCAATGGGCGGTGCCGGCGGTGAGCCCATCGGCGGCACCGCGGGCGCCAGCGCCGGCGCGCTGCCGACGGGGGGCTCGGCTGGGCTCGATCCCGTCACCTGGCCGCTGATCAACGGGGTCGAGTGGGCGGACGTGGCGGGCAACCCGATCCAGGCGCACGGCGGGGGCCTGCTCAAGGTGAGCGAGGACTACTACTGGTTCGGCGAGAACCGGAACCCGGACGGAACCTTCCTCGCCGTCTCCGCCTACCGCTCGCGCGATCTACGGCGCTGGGAGCACGTCAACGACGTCCTTCGGATGACCAGCGACCCCGAGCTGAACCCTGCCAACGTGGAACGACCCAAGGTCGTGTTCAACGCTGCCACCGGCAAGTACGTGATGTGGATGCACTGGGAAAACGGCCGCGACTACGGCGAGGCGCGCGCCGCGGTCGCCAGCTCCGACACCGTGGCCGGCGACTACACCTATCACGGGAGCTTCCGGCCCCTGCAGGACACGGGGGTGACCGACCACGACAAGCCCGGCTACATGTCGCGCGACTGCACGCTCTTCGTCGACGACGACGGTCGCGGCTACTTCCTGTCCTCCTCCAACGAGAACTACGATCTGCACCTGTACCTGCTCGCGGACGACTACCTCTCGATCGTCCGGCGCGAGGCGTTGCTCTTCCAGGGCGGCCATCGCGAGGCGCCCGCCCTCTTCAAGCGGGAAGGGGTCTACTTCCTCGTCACCTCCGGCGCCACGGGCTGGTCCCCCAACCAGGCGCGGTACGCCACCAGCACGTCGCTCGCGAGCGGTTGGTCCGCCCTCAAGGACGTCGGCGACTCGAATACCTTCTACTCGCAGCCCACCTACGCGCTCGAGATCGCGGGAAGCGAAGGGACCAGCTACCTCTACCTCGGCGATCGGTGGGCGGGCGCCTGGGGCGGCCCCGTCAACGACTCGGCCTACGTGTGGCTGCCGATCGACTTCTCGGGGCCGACCACGATGTCCATGAGCTGGGCGAACACCCTCGATCTCGACGTCCCCGGGGGCCGCGTCACCGGCGCGGTCAACACATTCACCTTCGTCAACGCGGCGAGCGGCCTGGTCCTTGGCGTGGATGGCTCGCCCAGCGAGGACGGCGCGGACGTCGTGCAGCAGCCGCCCGACGCTGTCAGCGGCGACGTCTGGCGCTTCAACTACGACGGGGCCGGGTACTTTCGCCTGACCAACGAGGATGGGGGGAAGGTGCTCGACGTCCCTGACGAGTCGACGGCGGCCGGCGTGCACCTTCACCTCTGGGGTGACGTGGACGGGGATCACCAGGCCTGGCGGCTGATCGACCTCGGCCAGGGCGAGTACCGGCTCCGCAACAAGAAGAGCGGTCACTACGTCGGGGTGACCGGCGCCTCCACCGCGGCGGGGGCCGCGATCGAGCAGCAGGCGCTGTCCGCCGGCGATGAGCAGGTGTGGAGGATCGTCGTGGCTGAGTGAACGGCGGTGGCCGCGCCGCTGAGGAGCCCGCCGCCTTCAGGGAAAAAAGCGTGTGCCGTCGGTCCGGATCGTGGTTTCGAGGCGGAGGTTCCGTGAGGAGGCCCCGACCTCGATCCCGAGCTCACCGGGCGCTAGCCGGAGTCGCCCCGCGGCCTCGTCCCAGTAGCCGAGCTCGTTGAGCTCGAGCCGGAACGTCACCGTCTCGCTTGCGCCGGCGTCGAGCGAGACGCGCTCGAAGCCCCGGAGCGAGCGCAGCGGGCGCACCACGCCCGGCGCCGTATCCCGAACGTAGAGCTGCGCCACCTCGTCTCCAGCTCGATCGCTCTGGTTGGTGACGTGGACGCTCACCAGAAGGGTCCCCGGGTCGATCTGGCAGACGCCGAGCTCGTCGTGGGCGAAGCTCGAGTAGCTCAGGCCGTGGCCGAACGGATAGAGGACGTTTCCGAGCGCGGTTTCGTCGAAGTACAGGTACGTGCGCCCGATGCCCGCCGCGTCGCCGCCGCGGATGCTGTAGCTGAGGATGCTGGGGAGCTGGTCGGTGGAGGCGTAGAGGGTCAGCGGGAGGCGTCCAGCCGGGTTGACCTCGCCGAAGAGCGCGTCCACGACGGCGAGCCCGCCCTCTTGGCCCGCGTACCAACCGTAGAGGATGGCGGGCGCATGGGCGGCGATCCAGCGGAAGGTCACGGGGTGCCCGGCCATGAGCACCACCACCGTCCGGGAGGGAGCGCCGGAGTAGCCGCCGAGCTCGACCCGATCGGCGTAGGGTCCCGGAACGGCGATGCCCGAGAGACTCGGGTCGAACGGCAGCAGCGCCGACGAGTTCTCGAGCAAGACCATGGACTCCTGGGCGGCGCGGCGCGCGAGCTCTCGGTGCTCCTCGCTCTCGATGACGGACTCGGGGAGCTGGCGGTGGGGCACCGACTCCGGGGGGTCGAATTCGCCCAGGAGGAAGCGGCCGCGGAGCACGCGGAAGAGCGCCCCGCCGCGGGTGTTGGCGATGGCTCGGGCCTCGTCGGAGATGGCGCTGGCCACCTCGCGGATCAGCACGGGATCCCAGATCGCGCCGAGGGTGAGCGGTACCGGGAACGACGTCGCCCCCGTGGTGGCCACCCCGTGCAGCGCCTCGTTCCAGTACTGGTGGGCAGGGAGGCTCAGCCGCTCGATGGCGGGGGCGCTGTTGTCGAGCTGCCGGACCTTCTCCGCCAGGGTCATCTGGGCGACCAGCGCCCGCACCCGCGCGTCGATCGCCTCGAAGGGGG
>CAYZQO010000038.1:52469-59655 GCA_964480725.1 uncultured Polyangiaceae bacterium
TCGCAGACCCCGTCCCAGCAGTCGTCTCCGGCGCTGATGCAGGTCCCGTCGTCGCAGCAACCGTCGCCGAGGCAGCGGTTGCCGCCACAGCAGGGCTCGCCGGGTGCGCCACAGCGCGCGCAGAGCCCGGAGCAGACGAGCTCGCTTCCGGTGCAGAAGCCACTGCTGCTGCCGCAGCAGCTCTCGCCCGGTCCGCCGCAGCCGCCGCAGGACCCGGCCTGGCACACCCCACCCGCGGGCTCCCCGCAGGCGTCCCCCTCGGCGACGCAGCGATCGGTCGCGCAGCAGCCGCCGGCCTCGCACGTCGTGTCCTCGCAGCAGTACTCGTCGGGGCCGCCGCAGGGCTCGAACGCGCCGTCCACGCACACGGTGTCCCCGCCGGGTCCCGCGGCGCCCGGGCCGATGCAGCGCCCGGTTTCCTCGTCGAGGCAGGCGCCGCCGAGGCAGGGGGTGGCGCCGGGGCAGGCGTCGGCCCCCACCGCGCCGCAGTACTCGCAGGCGTTGCGCCCCACGCACACGCGGTCGCTCTCGCAGGCGTCACCGACGTCGACGCAAACGTCCCCGTAGTCGCAGCAGCCCGTCTCGCAGCGGTCGAAGTTGCAGCAGGGTTCGCCGACGCCGCCGCAGTCGGCCGTGCAGGTGCCGTCCACGCAGCCAGTCCCGGGCGCAGTGCAGCTGTCGAACGGGTCGCAGCAGGGCTCTCCCAGGGCGCCGCAGCCGCCGCAGGAGCCGGCGGTGCAGATCGGATCCCCGTCGGGGTAGTTGCAGATGTCTCCCGTCGCGATGCAGGAGTTGACGTCGCAACAGCCGCCGGCCTCGCACTCACCGAGCGCGCAGCAGGGCTCGTTCGCGCCGCCGCAGTGCCGGCAGAGGTCGTAGTCGCAGACCGTGTCGGCGCCGTCGCACTGCGCGCGCGCGCAGCAGGGTTCGTCGATCCCACCGCAGGGGCTGCAGGTCCCGAGGTAGCAGGCGCGCTCCGGATCCGGGCAGGTGGCGCCCGCGCAGCAGGGCTCACCGTCCCCACCGCACGCCACGCAGGCGGTGCCGCTACACACCCCGTCGTCGTCGCAGCCGCCGCCGATGCAGCAGGGCTGGCCGATCGCCCCACAGGCGGTGCAGCCGTCGCCCGCGCAAGCGAGGCCTTCGTCGCAGCGGCCGTCGGCGCAGCATGCCGCCCCGTCGGCGCCGCAGGCGTCGCAGCGGTTGGGACCGGTACAGACGCGATCGGTCGCGCACTCCTCGCCGTTGGCGCGGCAGGTCTTCGCCAGCGGATCGCGGGTGTCGCAGCAACCGGCGTTGCAGACGTCACCGGGGCAGCAGGGCTGCCCGTCGCCGCCGCAGCCGGCGCAGAGGCCCGAGTCCTCGCAGAGATCGCCCTGGTAGCAGCTCGAGCCGGCCGCAACGCAGGTGAGCGTTCCTGGGTTGCAGCAGCCCTCGTCGCAGAGGTTCCCGGCGCAGCACCGCTGGCCGAGTCCGCCGCAGGCCTGGCACACGCCGCTGCAGACGTTGTTCTCGGCGAGGCACTCGGAGTAGCCGCAGCACGCTTCGCCCGGCTCGCCGCACGAGACGCAGACACTCCCCGTGCCGCAGGTGGTCTGGGGCGCCGTGCAGGTGCTGCCGGGGCAGCAGGCCTCGCCCGGGCCCCCGCAATCGCCGCAGGCGCCGTCGGCGCACTGCTCGCCGTTGGTACAGGTGCTGCCTGCAGCCAGACAGGTGCCGCTGACGCAGCAGCCACCGTCCCCGCAGGTGTTGCCGGCGCAGCAGCGCTCGCCAGGTTCACCGCAGGCGACGCAGGTGCGCGGGCTCGTCAGGCCACAGTTCGTGTCGGGGGAGTCGCAGCGGTCTCCCGAGCAGCAGGGTTGGCCGGGCTCGCCGCAGTCCCGACAGGTCCCGCTCTGGCAGGTCGCGTCGGCGCTCAGGCAGAGGCTCCCCTGGCAGCAGGGCGCCCCGAGGGCTCCGCAGGCGACGCACGCACCGGTTTCGGCGTCGCAGGCCGCCGCCGCGGAGTCGCAGGGCCGCGTGCCGGAGCAGCAGGGCTCACCGAGGGCCCCGCAGTCGTCCACCACGATGACCCCGCCGGTGGCGGCGCCGCCGCTCGACGTCCCCGCGCCCCCGGTCTGGCTACCGCCGACGCCGATGGTGCCACCGCTGCCGCCGGTGTTGACGCCGCCGCCGCTGCCGCCGGAGCTGACGCTGCCGCTGCTGCCGCCGGCGCCGATGACGCCCCCGTTCCCACCGTCGGCGGCTTCACCGCCCTCGTCGCTCCCGCCCGTCGGCGCGCCACCGCTCGAAGGCCCGCCGGCAGCCGTCACCGCGCCGGCCGCCCCCTCGCTCGCGCCCGCGGCGCCACCCGGCTCTACGGCGTCATCACCGGCCGCCCCCGCGGTCTGAGGCGGCGCGCCTCCGCTCGGCGGTCCGGAGTCCTCGTCCTTCGAGCAAGCGCAGGCCGCTACGAGCCCGACGATCAGCAGCCACCGCCCAATCCCACGCGCCAATCCCGCGATCATGACACCCAGGGTACGCCCCCGGGATGCCCGCTGACAACGCGGAGTTCGTTCGCGTGACCGCGCGGCGCGCTGGGATACCTCTCGTTAGCGGTGACCGCTGCGTCGGGTGTGGTTACCCTTCGCCCGCCATGACGCCGCGCCTCGACTCCACCCTGACGCTCCGCGACGGACGCCGCCTCGCCTACGCGGAGTGGGGCGAGTTCGATGGACGCCCGGTGCTCTTCTGTCACGGAACGCCGAGCGGTCGGCTCCTGCACCCGCCGGATCCGGGGGCCTTCGACGGTCTCGGGACGCGGTGGATCACGGTCGATCGCCCCGGCTACGGCCGCTCGGACCCGCAGCCGCGTCGGGACTTGCTCGGCTGGGCGCGCGATGTCGAGCAGCTCGCCGATCACCTTGGCCTCGAGGCCTTCTCGGTCGCGGGACTCTCCGGGGGTGGTCCGCACGCGCTCGTCTGCGCCCACGCCCTGCCGGGGCGAGTGCGACGCACGGCCGTGGTGAGCGGGGTCGGACCGATGACGCCCGAGACGCTGCGCCAGCTGTTCCCCGTACGCCGCCTGGGGGTGCGGCTCGCGCGCACTGTCCCCTGGGTGCTCCCGCTGCTCATGCGCCTCGTCGACGATCCACGGCGAGTCGATCGGCATTACCGCGAGGTGCTCGCGCAATGCCCGAGCGATCGCTCCATCCTCGAGCGTCCGACGATCCGCTCCATGCTCCAGGAGAACTGGGCCGACGCGAGCCGCCAGGGGCTCGGCGCCTACGCGGCGGACGCGCGGGTCTTCGCGCTGCCCTGGCCGTTCGACCCGAGCGCGATCCGTGGGCCCGTGCGCCTCTGGCACGGTGACGCGGACGCGAGCGTTCCGCTGGAAATGGCCTCTCGCCTGAGTCGTGTGATCCCCGGGGCGACCCTGGAGGTCGTCCCGGGCGCGGGTCACTTCCTCTTCTTCGAGCACTTTCGGGCGATCGCGCGCTGGGCCGTGGGTGACGCCGAGTCGACGAGCGCCCCGCGGACGAGGTGACGGTGACGGTGTAGATTTGCACGGCTGCGGGAGGGGGGTCACCTCGCGCGAGGGGGCGCCGACGGTTCCGCAAGTGGTTCGGTAATCGCGGCGACATGGAACCGATCGAGGTGGCGGTGGCGTGATCGAACCCTTTGGCATCGGGCATTGGGGGGCGCTTATCCCCCAATTCCTCGGCTCCGGCGGGCTCGGCTGGTGCGTGGGGGCTATCGGGCTCGAGA
The DNA here is from genome assembly GCA_964480725.1 of uncultured Polyangiaceae bacterium. Lineage (GTDB taxonomy): Bacteria > Myxococcota_A > Polyangia > Polyangiales > Polyangiaceae > JAFGBI01. The sequence continues at coordinate 56,217 of CAYZQO010000038.1, forward strand.
GCCTCACCGCCCAGTCCTCGCCTTCGGGCTGGGCCACCTCGCTCCCAGCGAGCCCCGCGCGTCGGGTGGCGGGAGGGGTCGTCCGGCGAGGGATCGTCGGGGAGTGGGGACCACCCAAGCGAACCGCAGGAAGACCACGTCAGGACCATGATCATTCGACGGCTCCAGATGGCTTCCGTGCTGGCGTCGCTCTCGCTCGTGGCGTCGGGCTGCATGGATGACGAGATCATCACCCCCGATTCCATCGCGAGAGACCCAGCGGGCGGAACTGGCGGCCCGGGGGGGGCAGGCGCGTCGTCAGGGGGCACCGGGACCGGCGGCGAGCCCGTGACGGGGGGCGAGCTGGGCAGCGGCGGAGCGACCGGTGGCGTCGCCCCGACCGGTGGTGTCGCCCCGACCGGTGGTGTCGCCCCGACCGGTGGCGTCGCCCCGACCGGTGGTGTCGCTCCGACCGGCGGTGTCGCTCCGACCGGTGGTTCCGCGCCGACGGGGGGCGTCACCCCGACCGGTGGCACGGGCGGCGGGGGCGACGACCCCAGATGCCGGGGCGTGGATGACGGCGGGGACTGCGCCGAGTTCGCGGCGGGGTACGTCTGCGACCGGACCTCGAGCCAGAGCGATCCGCGGGTGTGCACCTGCGACGGCTCGGAGTGGACCTGCGTCCGCGCCGGCTTGCGTTGGTAGCGGCGGCATTGGCGGCGCTCCGAACGGCGACTTCGCCGATGGTGGCGTCCAGGAGCGCCGGCGATCAGCGGATTGACCGGAACATCCCCGGGCTGCCCTCTCGAGCGAAGGGGCGCTAGCCTGGTCCTCGGTCAACGACCTGGGGAGCACTACGCCATGAGACGACCCTTCCTGGCGCCGGCGGTGGCGCTCATCACCGCGGGCAGCCTGTGCGCGGCCTGCGGCTCGAACCCGGCGGACAACGACGCCGCGACCGGTGGCGTCGCCACCTCCGGCGGCCAGGTCACGACAGGTGGGGCTGGTGGCACGGGAGGTCTGTCCGGCGGGGGCGGCAGCGCCGGAGCCCCATCCGGCGGGGCGCTCGGGACCGGCGGAAACGTACCCGCCGGTGGCTCCCCGTCAGGGGGGACCACGATGGGTACGGGCGGGACGGTCGGTGCTGGCGGCGGCCCAGCCGGCGGCGGGGCGCCGCTCACGGGTGGTGTCGGCACCGGCGGGGGCAGCGGGGGCGTGAGCCCCGCGGGGGGCTCCGCTTCGGGGGGTAGCGCTGGCACGCCCGTGGGCGGTGGTGGTGGCAGCGCGACGGGTGGCGACATCTCGAGCGGTGGCGACGGAGTGGGGGGCGGCGGCGTCGGCGGGAGCGGTCCGGGGGGGAATGGTGGCGCCGGTGCGACGGGCGGTGACCAGGGCGAGGGGGGCAGGCCGATCGTGGTGCCAGCGCCAGGCTCGACGCTGGTCACGGTCGACGTCGCCAGCCGGCAACAGACCTTCGAGGGCTGGGGAACGAGCCTCGCCTGGTGGGGCTATCAGATCGGCGGCTGGTCGAGCGCCAAGCGCGACGAGTTCCTGGAGCTCATCGTCGATCCGATCAGCGGGCTCGGCTACAACGTCTTTCGCTACAACATCGGCGGCGGGGACGACCCGTCGCACGAGCACATGGGGGAGAACCGCGAGATGCCGGGGTTCCAGTCGAGTTCGGGGGCCTGGGACTGGAACGCGGACGCGCGCCAGACCGCGGTCCTCCGTCGTCTGGTCGAGCGGGGGGAGAGCGTGATCATCGAGGCGTTCTCGAACTCCCCCCCGTACTGGATGACCAAGAGCGGCTGCGCCTCGGGCAGCACCGACGGAGCCGACAACCTGAAGGACGACGCCTACGGCGCCTTCGCGACCTACCTGGTCACGGTGACCAAGCACTACCGGGACGAGCTGGGTATCCCCTTCCGGACCCTGGAGCCGATGAACGAGCCGAACGCCAACTGGTGGAAGGCCAACGGTGGGCAGGAGGGCTGCCACTTCGGGCCCAGCAGCCAGGAGCGGCTCATCCAGGCGGTTGCCGACGAGCTCGTGGCGCAGGGCGTAACGGGGACGGCCGTCAGCGCGTCGGACGAGAACAGCATGGACGACGCTCACCGGATCATGAGCGCCTACGGCGCGGACACGCTCGCGGCCCTGGCGCAGATGAACATCCACTCCTACGCGGGATCGCGGCGGAGCGAGCTCCGGGCCCTGGCGACCGCCCAAGGCAAGCGGCTCTGGCAGTCGGAGTCGGGGCCGCTCAGCGTCGATCTCGCCAGCAACACCGACGCGGCGCTCTTCATGGCGGGGCGGATCATCCAGGACCTGCGCGAACTCCAGCCCGAGGCCTGGATCGAGTGGCAGGTCGTCGACCCGGCGGTGAACTGGACCAGCTTCTCCGTGAACGACGCGCAAGAAACCTGGCAGCCGCTCAAGCGCTTCTACGCGCAGGCGGGGTTCAGCCGGTACCTCCGCCCGGGGGCGATCTTCGTCGCCATCGACGACGCCAACATGGTTGCGGGAGAGTCCGGGGACGGCACACGGCTGACCGTGATCGCCCGCAACAGCGACCCCGGCGGGAGCCGGAGCCACACCTTCGACCTCACCTCGCTGCCGTCCGTGGGCACGAGCGTGGAGGTCCACCGCACGTCGGCGACCGAGGATCTGGTCGAGCTCGAAGCCATCCCCATCACCGGCTACAGCTTCACCGCGACCCTCCCCGCTCAGTCCATCACGACCTTCGTGGTCCCCATCTCCGGGTAGCCGTCGAGGCCGACGACGCGCCGGCCCCCGCGGCCGCGCGCTAAAAGTCCATGATCGCGTCGAAAGCGGGCTTGGGCTGGTGCTGGTCGTCGAAGAGCAGGGGGAAGTCCTTTCGGCCCGAGCTGAACTCCGACAGCCAGGAGTTGTCGTCCGCGATCCCCCAGAAGGTGACGCTGGTGATCACATCGTAGTGCGCCCGGAACATCTCGAAGAACGCGCGATAGCGCTCGGCCTGCTGCTGGAAGATCGCCGGGGTCACGTTCTCGGGGGTGTAGAACATGTCGGGCGTGTAGGTGATGCCCCGCAGGTACAGGGAGACATCCATCTCGGTGATCTGCACCTCGAGCCCGAGCGAGGCGTACATCTCGATGGCAGTCTCGAGGTTCTCCACCGTCTGGTGGTAGGACTGCTCGTTGGGGTCGGTGCCGGGCGCGAGGTTGAGGTGGCACTGGAGCCCCACGCCGTCGATGGGCACGCCGTCCGCGAGGAGCCCGGCGAGCAGGTCGTAGATCGCCTGCCGCCGCACGGGGTGGTAGTTGTAGTAGTCGTTGTAGAAGAGCTTGACGTCGGGGTCCGCCTCCCGGGCATAGCGGAACGCCTGGGCGATGTAGTCCTCGCCGATGGTCGCGTACCACTGGCTCGACTGGTCGGCGCCGTCCTCGCTCCCGGTGCGGTAGGTGCCGTCGTCCATGATCGC
>CAYZQO010000039.1:0-58092 GCA_964480725.1 uncultured Polyangiaceae bacterium
GACGACGACGACGACGACGACGACGACGACGACGACGACGACGACGACGACGAGGCCGCCGCCGACGAGGCCGACGACGACGAGGCCGACGACGAGGCCGACGACGAGGCCGACGACGAGGCCGACGACGACGACGACGACGAGGCCGACGACGAGGCCGACGACGAGGCCGACGACGACGACGACGACGAGGCCGACGACGAGGCCGACGACGACGACGACGACGACGACGACGACGACGACGACGACGACGACGACGACTGAGCGAAATCAGTCCTCGGCGGCGGGGTCGTCGTAGCCGCTGGCGAGCTCACGGGTGCGCTCGAAGAGCTCCGGGTGCGCTGCCAGCTTTCGGACGAGCTCCCAGAGCTCGGGTTGGGCGAGCGCCGCGAGCCCGGGCGGGACCCGCGCGGCGTCGCGGTTGGGCGCCGGGGGCTCCTTGGGCGGGGTCGCGGCGCGGAGGCGCTCCATCGCCGCGACCCAGCGCCGCGTGGGGAACTGCTCCGCACTCTCCCAGGCTCGCACCAAGGCCGCCTCGACGCCGAGCGCCCGGGCGAGAGCGGCCTCCGAGAGATCGAGCTCCTGGCGGAGCTGCCGGATGGCCTCGGGGGTCACGTCGGGGAAGATAGCAGGAAACCTCCCTTTCACCGCGGCCGACGAGCCCGTATGCGACGACCCGGCGGCCGCGCGCGCGTCCTCGGACTGGTGTCGGTCGCGTTTGCCTGCGCCGATCCGCGGCCGCAGCGGCCGCCGGACGGCGACCGGTCTGCCGCCGCGGGCGCGCCGGGGTTTCCCGGCGACCTGAGCGGGATCGGGGTGACCCTCGAGCCCGCCGCGCCCCACGACGCGGTCGAGCCCGTGTCGTGGATCCACCTGACGCCCGAGGGGCGTGCGGTCCCCGCGACCGACCAGATCTTCCTCTTCGTCGGCGAGCTGTCCGCTTACCACCTCGATCGGCTCGCGCGCCGGGACCTGCCGCAGACGTTGCTCGACCGGGAGATCCCTGCGGTCCGCTTCCCCACCGGGGACGGCGGGGTGATCGTCGCGCCCTCGGCGCCCCTCGAGCCCGCGGCGACGTACACGCTCGCCACGGCCGACCTCGGGGTGCTGGCGACGCTCTCGGTGCGGGACGCCGGACGTCCCACGCTGCAGCGGGATTGGCCCCCGCGCGACGTCGCCACCTCGGCGCGGCGTGCCATCCTCTGCGGGGAGCCGGGGACCGTCCTCGAGGTGACCGAGGCCACCGTGGAGGGAGCTCGGGGACCGATGCGCGTCGGGCCCTGGCCCGATGACGAGGCGGCGCCTCGCTGCGCCCGCGTCGAGGTGGAGGACGCGCTCGCGCCGGGCGACGTGGTCGTCGCGCCGCCGGTCCTCGGCGGCTACGCCGTGCCGCCGGCGCCGCTGGTCCACGCCGATGCGGCCCCCTTGCCGATCGATTGCACCGCGCCGGAGGAGCCGCTGGGGCCCGGCTGCCTGCGCGTCCTCGACGACCGACTCGCGCTCCGGGGCCCCGGCCCCGCCAGCCACTGGGCCCTGTCGCCGGGGGGCGGCGGGGGGCCGCTGCTCGTAGGAGAAACCCTGGTGGTCCCCGGGCTCGAGCCCGAGGCAGCGTTCGCGTTCCGAGCGCGGATCACCCTGTCCGACGGCACGCTGATCGAGGTCGAGCGCGCCACGGTGACGGGCCCCGCCGAGCCGCACGTCGTCGTCAACGAGGTGCTCGCGAACGCGGTCGGCGCCGAGCCGGCGGGAGAGTGGGTCGAGCTCATCAACGATGGCGTGACGGCGGTGGATCTCGCGGGCTGGACGCTCGCGGACCTAGGAGAGGAGACCGCCCTCCCCGCGGTGGTCCTCGATCCCGGGCAGTTCGCCGTGGTGGTCAGCGAGCGCTTCGCGCCCGATCCCGAGGTGGACGTCGCGCCCCCCGCCGATGCCCTCCTGATCCGGGTCCCGACGCTCGGTCAGAGCGGGCTCGCGAACGCGGGGGAGCTCTTGCGACTGCGCTCCCCGGACGGCCTGGTTCGCTCTCGGTTCCCCGCGCTCGCCGCGCCGGGCGCTGGCGTCAGCGTGGCCCGCCGCGCGCCTTGGCTCGCGGACGACGTGGCGGCGGCCTTCGGACGGCACGCCCCGCCCGGCGCGTCGCCCGGTTGGCCCAACGAGCTCGCCGAGTGACGGGGCGCCACGGGCGGTGCTCGCTGCGCTGCCGGGCGCTCAACCTGCCGGGGGCTCGTCGTCCCGGGCCCAGGTGCACACGAGGTGCCGGTCGCCGGCCGCGTTGTCGATGCGGGACACCGCCGGCCAGACCTTGTGCTCGCGCAGGCTCGGTAGCGGGAACGCCGCCTGCTCCCGGCTGTACGGGTGCGTCCAGGAGTCCCCGGCGAGATCCACGACCGGGTGCGGGGCGTTCCGGAGGGGGTTGTCGGCGGGGTCCGCCGCGCCGGTCGCGATCGCGCGCACCTCCTCGCGGATGGCGATCATCGCCGCGCAGAAGCGATCGAGCTCGGCCTTCGACTCGCTCTCCGTCGGCTCGATCATCAGCGTGCCGGGGACGGGCCACGACATTGTCGGCGCGTGAAACCCGAAATCCATCAGCCGCTTGGCGACGTCATCGACCTCGATGCCGGCCTCCTTCTTGAGTCCGCGCGCGTCGAGCACGAACTCGTGCGCGACCAGGCCATGGGGGCCGCGGAAGAGGATTGGGTAATGGGGTTCGAGGCGTCGGGCCATGTAGTTGGCGTTGAGGATGGCGACCTCGGTGGCGCGGACGAGCCCCCGGGCACCCATCATGCGGATGTAGGCCCAGGAGATGGGCAGGATGCTCGCGCTCCCCCAGGGCGCTGCCGACACCGGACCCAGCGCCGATGCGCTCGTGGCCGGGGCGAACGGGTGCCCGGGGAGGAACGGGGTGAGGTGCTCGCGCACGGCGATGGGTCCCACCCCGGGGCCGCCACCCCCGTGGGGGATGGCGAAGGTCTTGTGCAGGTTCAGGTGGCAGACGTCAGCGCCGATGTCCCCGGGGCGGCAGAGGCCCACCTGGGCGTTCATGTTCGCCCCGTCCATGTACACCTGGCCGCCCGCCTCGTGGACGAGGGCGCAGAGCTCCCGGATCCTCACCTCGAAGACCCCGTGGGTCGAAGGGTAGGTGATCATCAGCGCTGCGACTGCGTCGCGGTGCGCGGCGATCTGCGCCCGAAGGTCGTCGAGATCGACGTTGCCCTCCGGATCGCAGGCGACCGGGACCACCCGCAGCCCGGCGAGCACCGCGCTCGCGGGGTTGGTCCCGTGCGCCGAGGTCGGGATGAGGCAGACGTCGCGCCGTGAGTCGCCGCGGGCGCGGTGGTACGCGCGCACCACCAGCAGGCCCGTGTACTCGCCCTGGGCGCCCGAGTTCGGCTGCAGCGAAACCGCGTGCATCCCCGTGATCTCGGCGAGCCACCCGCAGAGCTGACGGAACAGCTCGTGGTAGCCGGCGGCCTGCTCCACGGGGCAGAACGGGTGCAGATCGGCGAGCTCGGGCCAGGTGATGGGGAGCATCTCCGCCGCGCCGTTCAGCTTCATGGTGCAGGAGCCGAGCGGGATCATGCTGGTGGTGAGCGATAGATCGCGCGCCTCCAGCCGCCGCACGTACCGGAGCAGCTCGTGCTCCGTGCGGTAGGCATGAAAGACGGGTGCGGTCAGGAACGCGCTCCGGCGGGAGAGCCCCGCGGGCAGGGCCGGGGGATCGGCTGCGACCAGGGCGCGCGCGTCCGGAGCCGCCGCGCTCGGGGACTGGAAGAGCCCGAGCAGGAGCGCGACGTCGTCGGGCGTCGTCGTCTCGTCGAGCGAGACGCCGAGCCCGTCCGGCAGCTCCCGGAGGTTCACGCGCGCGGCGCGTGCCGCGGCCAGGACCCGCGCCCGCTCGGCCGGCGACAGCCGCACCACCAGCGTGTCGAAGAGGGGGCCCGCGGTGGGGTCGAGATGGAGCTCGCGGAGCCCGGCAGCCAAGGCGTGGGTCAGCCGGCGCACCCGCTCGGCGATGGCGCGGAGCCCCTCGGGGCCGTGGTAGACGGCGTACAGGCTGGCGATCACCGCGAGCAGCACCTGCGCCGTGCAGATGTTGCTGGTGGCGCGCTCACGCCGGATGTGCTGCTCGCGCGTCTGCAGGGCGAGGCGATAAGCCGGCCGCCCCCGCGTGTCGCGCGAGACGCCCACGATGCGGCCGGGGAGGAAGCGCCGGAACTCGTCGCGCGCCGCGAAGAAGGCAGCATGCGGTCCGCCGTAGCCGAGGGGGAGGCCGAACCGCTGCGTGGACCCCACGGCGACGTCCGCCTCGAGCTCACCGGGTGGGGTGAGCAGGGTCAGCGCCAACAGGTCGGTGGCGAGCACGACGCGGGCCCCGGCCGCGCGCAGGCGCGCGATCTCGGGCCCGAGCTCCGCGAGCGTCCCGTCGGTCGCGGGGTACTGCAGGATCACCGCGAAGACCCCGTCCGCCGCGGGGTCCACCGTCGTGGGCTCGGCGACGCGCACCGTGATCCCCTGCGGCTCGGCGCGCGTGCGCAGGACGGCGAGCGTCTGTGGGTGGCAGCTCGGGGCGACGACGCAGGTTCGCCGCTCGCCCCGCGCCACAGCGCGGCAAGCGGTCATCGCCTCGGCGGCGGCGGTGCCCTCGTCGAGCAGCGAGGCGTTGGCCAGGGGGAGCCCGGTCAGATCAGCCACCAGGGTCTGGAAGGTGAGGAGCGCCTCCAGGCGCCCCTGCGCGATCTCGGCCTGGTACGGCGTGTACTGGGTGTAAAACCCGGGGTTCTCGAGGACGTTGCGCTGGATCACCGCGGGGGTGATCGAGCCAAAGTAGCCGAGCCCGATGAAGGATCGGAAGCGCTGGTTTCTCCCCGCGATGGCCCGGAGCTCGTCGAGCACCTCCCGCTCGCCGCGGGCACGCCCCAGGTCGAGGGGGCGGCGTAGGCGGATCTCCTCCGGCACCGCCGCGTCGGCGAGCTCGTCGAGGGAGGGAAATCCGACCGCTGCCAACATGGCCGCGATCTCGGCCGGTCGGGAGCCGAGGTGCCGGTCCACGAACGGGTCGAAGGGGGGCAGGGTGGGATCGTCCGCGCGCGTCACTGCGGCTTCTTCGGGCATCGTGGCCCGCGGCGTCAAGCGACTTCGTCCCCGACGGCGAGCACGGCCCGAACGAGCCTATCACCGCCCGCGCGGGCGGTCAGTTCTTGCTTCGGGCTCCCGCGCGGGCGGTCTTCGCCTCCTCGACGAGCACGGCGTGACACTCCTGCCAGCGCTCGACCGTGGTCGCGTCGGTCGGCTCGCGGAGCGTCGCCTCGCAGAGCGCCCGGAGCGCCTCGTAGGGCGCGTCCGGGGCCACCAGGTCGCGCGCGCCGAGGACGCGGCGCGTGTAGGCGTCGATCACGAACGTCGGCAATGCATACGCGTAGAGCAGGACGCTGTCCGCCGTCTCGGGCCCGACGCCGCGCACGCCCAGGAGCGCGGGACGCGCGGCCTCCAGCGTCGCGCGGGTGCGCGGGGCTCCGCTCAGGGCGGGGTCGGCGGCCAGGAACCACCCCGCGACGGCGCGGAGGTACCTGCTCTTCTGGTTGTAGTACCCGGCGGGGCGCACGAGCCTCGCGAGCTCGTCGAGGGAGAGCGACAGCACCGCCTCCGGCGAGTCGATCTCGGCGGCGGTCAGCGCGTCGAGCGCGCGTTCGACGTTGGTCCAGGCCGTGTTCTGAGTGAGCACCGCGCCGGCGACGATCTCCCAGCGCCCGGCGCGGGTGCGAGGGAAGCCGGCTTCTCCCGGGTGGTAGCCGCGCTCCTGACGCGGCCCCCCTCCCGTCGTGAAGAGAGCGCGCTCGGTGCGGACGGGCCACCACCCCTGCGGTCCATGGCGTTCGAAGAGGGCCTCGAGCAGGGCGCGCAGGCGCCGTCGTCGCGGAGCGTCGAGGAGCACGCCGACATCTTGGCACGGGCGCTCCGTTGCGGTCACCGCGCCGCGCCCCCGGGGCTCGCGGTGGCGCTCAGCCTCGCGACTGCGCGCGGGAGAGCTGCCGCATCGAGGTCGCCGTCCAGACGACGGCACCGACGAGCACCGCGAGCATCCAGACGAGCCCGAGCCCGAGGCGGCTGCCGACGATGGGGACGACGCCGAAGTCGCCGTGGAACTGCGGGTAGGTCGCCTGGACGCCGAGGCGCTGGGCCCCGGGCAGGAGCGTGAGGAGCGCTATCGCGGCCGCCCCCGCGCCGAGCTCGAGGACGCGGCCGAGCCGTCGCTCACCCGCGAACGGCGCCGCGAGCAAGAAGCCGACGGGCGGCGCCGCCGTGCTCGCGAGGACGATTGTCGCCGGGACGACGCCCGGGAGACGGGAGCTGTCGACGACGAAGGCGTAGGCCCAGTCGGGGTAGAACGCGACGAGGTAGGCGGCGATGGGCGCAGTGACGAGGCCGCCGAAGAGCGTCGACAGGAGGAGCGACCGAGTGCCGATGGCCGAGCCGCCGAGACGCGCGATCTCGTCCGCCGCCGCCCAGGCGAGCCCGATCCCTATGGTGAGCGCGACGAGCGGCAGGACCAGCGCGGGCACGGAGCAGGGATACCATCGGCTCCTTGGCCGGTACTAGCTCCGTTTTGCTCCGGGCCAGACCCGAGCCTTGATCGGTTGCGCATTCGGCCCACCCACCGACGCCCCGGTCCACGAAGGGGACTCTCCGGCCGGAGGCGGCGTCGCCGTCGGAGCTCCGGGATATCTCGCCGAGTCCGCGTTCGGGCGGGCGCTGCTGGAGGACGGCAAGGTGGAGATAGCGGAGTCGCTCGTCTCCCGGCTCGTGGCGCAGAGCCCGGCGTTCGTCCTCGGGCAGCGGCTGCTCGCGCGCATCGAGCGCTAGGCGGGGAGGCTCCAGGCGGCGCTCGAGCGCCTGGGCCACTCGTACCGGCAGCGACCGGACGACACCGCCGCGCTCGAGGTCGTTGGTGCCATCCCGATCGGCGTCGTCGATCATCCGGGCCTCGAAGCGGCTCACCGCCGCCTGGCGAAGCTCGCGCCGCGGCGTTCGGGTTCGGCGCTGCCGGTCGCCGCCCCTTTGTCATCCCCGGTTGGGCTTGCGCTGCCGCGCTGAGCTCGGCGGCCGTGCACCGTGGCGCCGCGCGGTCGGTCCGCCCCGTGCCTGCGGGACTGTGCTAAGCCGCCGGCATGGATCGCGCCACGCTGCGGGAGCTGCTCGAGCGCGTGCAGGGGGGCTCGCTCCCGATCGCCGAGGCGTTGGCGGAGCTCCGGGACCTCCCCTTCGGTGACCTCGGGTTCGCGCGGGTGGATCACCACCGCGCGCTGCGCCAGGGCATGATCGAGGTGATCCTCGGCGAACGCAAGACGGCCGAGCAGATCGCCGGGATTGCCCGCGAGCAGATCCGGGTTGGCCAGGGCGTGCTGGTGACGCGGCTCGACGCCGACAAGGCGGCGGCCGTCACGGGGCTGGTCCCCGAGCTCGGCTACGACCCGATCGCGCGGGTGGCGACCTTCGAGCCGGCGCCGCGCGAGCCGCTCGCCATCGCTCCGGTCGTCGTGGTGACCGCTGGCACCAGCGATCTGCCGGTGGCCGAGGAGGCGCTGGCGACGCTTCGCGCGCTCGGGATCCCGACCCACCGCGTCGTGGACGTCGGGGTGGCTGGCATCCATCGGCTGGCGCCCGAGCGCGCCGCGCTCACGGCTGCACCCGCGATCATCGTGGTGGCCGGTATGGAAGGCGCGCTAGCAAGCGTCATCGGCGGGCTGGTTTCGAACCCGGTCATCGCGGTGCCGAGCTCGGTCGGCTACGGCGTGTCGCTCGGCGGCTTCACGGCGCTGTTCGGCATGCTCGCGAGCTGCGCGGCGGGGGTGACCGTGGTGAATATTGACAACGGCTTCGGGGCGGCGATGGCGGTGCACCGGATTGTCGCCGTGCCGGCGGAGGTGAGCCCGTGAGCCACGACCACCTTCACGGCCACGGGCACGACCACGCTCACGGCCACGGGCACGACCACGCTCACGGGCACGGGCACGACCACGCTCACGGCCACGGGCACGAACACGCTCCTGACGAGGGTTTCCTGGGGAGTCTGCCCGTCGAGCGCGGCGGGGCCGAACCGCTGCCGCGCGGCGCCGGGGAGGGGCGATTGCTCTTCCTCGACGCGGCGAGCGGTGTCGCGGGCGACATGACCATCGCCGCGCTCCTGGACCTCGGGGTGCCCGGCTCCGTGATCGAGGGGGCCGTCACCGCGCTGGGCTTGCCGGGGGTTTCCGTGCGGAGCCACCCCGTGCGCTGCGGCGCGATCGGCGCCACGCGCTTCGAGGTCCTGGATCCCGATCCCCAGCCGGAGCGCACCTACGTCGCCATCGACGCCCTCCTCGCCGCGGCGCCCCTGGCTCCGGAGGTGAGCGCGCTCGCGCGCCGGATCTTCCGGCGCCTCGGCGAGGCGGAAGCGGACGTGCACCGGATCCCCCTCGACGCCGTCCATTTCCACGAGGTCGGGGCGGTCGATGCCATCGTGGACGTCGTCGGCGCCGCGGCTGGCTTCGCCCACCTGGGGGCGCACGTGATCGCGTCGCCCCTGCCGATGGGCCACGGGACCGTCCATTGTCGGCACGGCGTCCTGCCGCTCCCCGCGCCGGCGACCGTGGCCTGTCTCGCCGGGGTGCCCACCTACGCAGCGGGGATCGAGGCCGAGCTCGTGACGCCGACCGGGGCGGCCATCGTCGCCACCGTGGCGAGGGCGTTCACGCGCTGGCCGGACTTCACGCCGGAGCGTGTGGGCTGGGGCGCCGGCACGCGCGAGCTCCCCGACCGGCCGAACGCGCTCCGCGTCGTGCTGGGGACGGCCACGGTGGACTCCGCGCCGTTCCCTTCGCACGTGGTGCTGGAGGCGAACGTCGACGACCTCACCGGTGAACTGGCCGCCCACGCCATCGAGCGCTTGATGAGGGAAGGAGCCCTCGACGCGTGGGCGACGCCCATCACGATGAAGAAGGGGCGCCCCGCGCTCACGCTCTCCGCGCTCGCTCCCCGCGAGCTCGGCGACGCCGTGGCGGCGGTCCTGCTCCGGGAGACGAGCACCCTGGGCGTTCGCCGCACGGAGGTTTCTCGGAGCGAGCGACCGCGGCGCACGATCGAGGTCGTGACCGCCTTCGGAGCCCTGCCGGTCAAGGTGAGCGGAGGCCCCTTCGGTCCCCCCACCATCAAGCCAGAGTTCACCGCCTGCGCGGTCGCGGCCGAGCGGCATGGCGTTCCCGTGCGCGAGGTGATCGCGGTGGCGCTGGCGGCGGCGCGCGAAGTGCTCCGGTGAGCGACGTCATGTCGCGAGCGGCACCCCCATGACGAAGAAGACGTAAGCGCCGACCACCAGGTGCGACAGGGTGGGGCCGACCAGGTTCCGGTGCCTCGCAAACAGCCACCCCCAGAATACGCCGGGAATGAAGGTCATCGCGGCGAACGCGACCGAGAGGTGGAGGTGGTTGACCGAGAAGAGCAGCGCTGACACGAGCACCGCGTGGCGCCGACGATGGGGGCCGACCAAGAAGAGCTCCAGGCTGCTTTGGAGCGCGCCGCGGACGATGAGCTCCTGCACGACGCACGAGACGACGTAGATCCAGAACCAGAGGCGTACCTGGGGATCGGCCCACTGCGCAGCCAGGTCGGGGTGTTCGATCAGGGGCAGCGAAGCCGGCGCTCCGCTGACGAGGAGGTAGGCCGCCTTGAGCCCCGTGACCAGTGCGAGCACCGGGGCCGTGAACACGATCGCGTCGAGCAGGGACCGGAGCAGGTATCGAAAGCCGATGCCGAAGTCCGCCAGTGGGTACCCGCTCGCACGGATGAAGCGCCAGGCCCCGATCCCGAACACGGCCTGGAGCGGGAAGCTCAACAGCGCGACGTCCCAGGAGAGTTGCTCGCTGAACACGGGGAGCGCCGAAACCAGGACGGCGTAGAGGGCGAGCAGCACCAGCACGTCGACCACGAACTCGCCGGTCGCCGCGCGTTGGATCGAGGTTGCCAGGCTCTCCTCTGCCTTGCCGCGCAGGCGCGCCGCGAGCAGGCGCGCAAAGTGGCGCTGGAGCGCGCGGTCGAGGCCCGGATCCCGCGGGTAGAGGGGGAGGGCGTAGATGACGCTCGGCGTCGCCGCGCGGACCGTCGCCGCCGCGGGCTGCCCATCGGTCAGCTCGAGCTCACCGCAGACCTCCCCCGGCAGGATGCGAGCGATCCGGTGCTCGCGCTGGCGGTGGTGCTTCTCGCGCTTGACCACCTCGAGCTCTCCGGTCGTGACGAAGACCAGCTCCCGGACGGGCTCGCCCTCCCGCATCAGCACCTCGCCGACACCGATCTCCCGGCGCACCACCCGGGCCTCGAGCAGCCGCGCGGACTGCTCGTCCAGTCCGGGGAGCAGCGGAGCGCGCGGACCTGGCGCTGCCGCCATCGCCGGCCCTCAGTCGGGGCGCTCGATGGGGAGTCCCTCGGCCTCCCAGGCCAGCAGCCCCCCTTCCAGGAAGGCCACCGGGACTCCTGCTGCGGCCAGCCGCTCGGCCATCTCCTTGGTCTGGTCGCCGCTGCGGCAGTACAGGACCGGTTCGCTCGGGAGCATGTGTAGCTCCGCGAGGCGAGACTCGATCTGGTCGATCGGCAGGTGGACGGCGCCAGGGAGGTGGGCGCGGTCGTAAGCGGTGCGGTCTCGCGTGTCGACCGCCGTCGCTCCGCGCGCCCCGAGCAACCGCGCGAGCTCGGCCGCGTTCAGCGCGCCGGCGGCGCGGGGCAGGACCGCATCCAGCAACTCGCGGAGCTGCTTGCGGCGTAGCGCCCCGACCTTGCCGGTGACCGGCCGGCCCTGGTGGAAGACCACGAAGGTCGGTACGGACTGCACCCCGAGCTGCTGTGCCAGGAGCGGAGAGCGGTCGATGTCTACGGCCACCACCTTGGCCTTGCCGGCGAGCTCGCTGGCGAGCGCCTCCAGCTCGGGTCTGACCTGCTTGCAGGGTCCGCACCACTCGGCGCCGAACTCCACGAGCACGGGCAGCTCGCTCATCAGCACGGCTTGCTCGAAGGTGCGCTCGGTGATGGTTTCGACGGCGGCCATAGCAGCCCGTACTTCACCCATATCGCGGCGAGCCGCAAGGGCTCTCCATCCCGTCCGCAGCGCCCGCCTTCAGGACGGCACCCGGCGCGTGCTGGAGGCCGCCCCGGTTCGGGTGGACGCGCGCTCAGCCGGCGCGCGCTGGGGAGGTGAGCGGCGGGCGGGGATCCAGCTCGGCCTCGAGCGCGCTGCCGAAACCGTAGCAGGCGGCGGTCGTCGCCAGCGCGGCGAGGAGGGGGCCGAGCCCATCGGCGCCGCCGTGGAGCGAGGTCGCCATGGCACCGCCCCAGGTCAGGGGGGACGCCTCGGTGAGCCCGAGGAAGGCGACCGCCGTGTCGGTGGCGATGGCCGTGGCGGAGACGAAGGCCGCTGCCACGAGGAAGGGCCCCGCGGCGTGGGGCAGGACGTGCTGGCGGAACAGGTCGAACCGGGTCGCGCCGAGGGCGCGCGCGGCGACCACCCAGGGCGCGGCGCGGGATCTCAGCACCTCGCTCCGCACCAGCCGCGCGACGCGACAACCCTCGCCGACAGCGACGGCGATGCCGAGCACCAGCGGCCGCGGTAGCGCGAGTGCGGCCTCGAGCAAGGGGGCTAGCACCACGGCGGGCCAGAAGCTCGCGAGCTCCAGCAGCCGCGCCAGCAGTCCATCGCGCTCGCGGCTCCCGGCGCCGGCCACGACGCCGAGCAGCAAGCCGCCGGGCAGCGCGAGCGCTAGCGCTAGCGCGACGATCAGCGCCGACTCGCGCGCGCCGAGCAGGGTCACGGCGACGAGCCCCTTCGCGGGGGCGCCCGCGGCCGTCACCAGCCAGGGGCCCAGCGCTGCGGCGGCGAGCCAGCCACCCAGGACCAGCAGGCTGGCGAGTGCGCTCGGGCGCGTGAGCGCGCGCCCCAGGGCGTTCGCGGGGCGGCGCGCGTGGGCCTCGGCGGACGCCGGGCTCACTCGAAGCCCTCCCGTCGGGGGGATAGCGCCGCGTGCAAGCGCGGATCGAGGGCGCCGAGGAGCGCGTCACTCAGGATCTGCGCCAGCGCGACCAGCCCGCTGGAGATGAGTGCGATCGCCATCAACCAGGCGAGATCGCGGTGCGCGATGGCGGCCGTGGTCGCCGCGCCGATCCCCTCGACCCCCGCCGCGCGCTCGACGACGAAGGCTGCGGTGAGCAGGATCGGCAGGTCGGACCCCAGCAGGGCGGCCGTGGCCGTGCTGCTTCGGCGCAGGTGGACGCGCACGAGACCGAGCGGGCTCGCGCCGAAGGCGATCAGGGTGCGGGTGGATTCCTCGCGCAGCGCCCTCCGCGCGAGCGCCCGCTGGTGTCGGGACACCAGCGCCAGACCGGGGAGCACCATGGCGAGGGTAGCCGCAACCCCGCGCGGCCAGGGACCAGACGGGGCCAAGAGCCACGTCGCCAGGACGGCGCCGGGCGTCGCCGCGACCAGCACCGCCAATGCGGTGACCGGCCAGTCTCGGGGGCCCGGGCCGCCCACCGCCGACACGCTCCCGAGCAGAGCCCCGCCGCCGAACCCGCCGAGCACCCCCGCGAGCAGGAGCAGACAGGTCCAGCGGCCCCGACGGAGCAGCTCGGCGAGCACCTGGGTGCCGTCGGCGGTGGCGCCGAGTCCGAACCACGCCGCGTCGCCCAACCACTTGCCGTAGCGCGTCTCCCCGATCATCGCGGCCATGCGCGTGGGGCCGTCGAGCTCGACGTAGTCGGTCCCCGTGGCCGACCACCAGCGGCGGCAGCGCGTCACAGCGGCTCGCGCGGCTGCGACCGAGGCGGTGGGATCAACCGTCGCGCAGGCGTTCGAGTGGGGAGCCAGCAGGGCGCTGAGCCGCGCGATCCGTGCGACGTCTCCGGCCGCCGCGACGGGCCCGAGCGCGTCCACGAGCTCGGGCAGCGCGTAGGTGTCGAGCTCCCGGATCTCCTCGCGGCGCGCGGCCGAGGCCTCTCGGGCCGCCCGGCGCACCGCGCGGCGCACCACGGCAGGCCGGAAGTCGAGCCCCCGGTCCTCCCAGAAGCGCTGCCAGAAGAGGATCGCTGCGTCGGGTCCCAGCACCTCCTCGGCGCTCGCGATGCCCATGCGATGGGCGATCGGCATCAGCGCCAGGGCCACGCGGGCGCGCCCTGCCGGGGGCAGGGACTCGAGCGTTGGCAAGAGGTGCGGCAGCGCGGCCCCCCCGAGGCGGACGAGCGTCGCCGTCGCGGTCGCTGTGTTCGGGTCGTCCCGCGCGATCGACTCCACCGCGTCGAGCGCGAGGCTCCGCACGTCGGCGGGCGTCGGGTTCAAGAAGAGCGGGAGGGCGCGCAGGCGCCGCTCGGTGAGCACATCCCCCCCGAACCCGGACGCGCTGGCGCTGGCGCCGACCAGAATCACGAAGGCGAGGAGGCTCACCAGCGCCAGCGACGGCACGATCCACAGGATCCGCCCGAGCGCGTGGCGCATGGCTCGATCAGCGAACGACGCCGAGCAGGACGAACCCGGCGACGGCAGCGAGGAGCAACGTGCCGAACACGATCAAGCCGACGAGGGCGGGCGGCAGCCCGTTCGTCGGGATGCTCACGGGATCGTCGTGACGCTGCAGCGACGTGGGCGCCGGGTCGGAGGCGGAGGGTGGATCATGGGCGTCCCGGCGCGCAGCTGCCGGTGCCGTCCCGGGCTCGCCGGGCTCCTCTGGGTCGGGCGGCCCCGGCTCGCCCGGGAGCGGCTCAGAGGGCGACTGCGAGGGGCTCGCCAGCGACGGTCCCGCTCGCACCGTTTGTTCCCGCGAAGGGTGCTCCGGGAGCGCGTATTTCCGGTAGGCGGGTGGGGGAGTGTCCGGGCTGACGGGGGGCGCCCCGGCCCCTTCGACGCGGGCCACGATCACCGTGATGTTGTCGTGACCCCCCGCGGCATTGGCCCGATCCGTCAGCAGGCGGCAGGCCTCCAGTGGATCCTCCACCGCGGTCACCACTTCCCGGATCTCGTCGGCGCGGATCATCCCCGAGAGCCCGTCCGAACAGAGCAGGAGGGTGTCGCCCCGGCAGAGGTCGACGAAGGTGAGGTCGACCTGCACTGTCTCGGCGGTGCCCAGCGCCTGGAGGATGATGTTGTTGTGCTCGAAGGTTTCCGCCTCTTCCTCGGTGAGCTGTCCGGCCTCGATGAGCTGGTTCACCAGGGACTGGTCGCGGGTGATCTGGTAGAGGCGGCCCTCCCGCAGCACGTAGCAGCGGCTGTCGCCGACCTGGGCGACGAAGAGGCGGGTGTCGAGCAGCGCCGCGATCGTGGCCGTGGTGCCCATGCCGCGGCGAGTGCGATCGGCGCGGGCGTCGCTGAAGATTCGGGCGCCGGCGTTCTCGACGGCGGCGACGAGACGGCGGGCGAGGTCGTCGTGGCTCCGCGCCCGCTCCTCGGCGGTGAGCCGCTCGAAGATGATGTCCACCGCCAGCTGGCTTGCCACCTCACCGGCGGCGGCGCCGCCCATGCCGTCGCAGACCCCGAGCACCGTCCCGCAGGGGCCGACGACCTGGTCGCGGTCCTCTTCCTTGAGGCTTCGCGTCCGCCGAGTCAGGTCGGCCACGAGGAAATTATCCTCGTTGTGCTCCCGGATCTGCCCGACGTCGGTGCGACCGAAGACCTGGAGGCGGACTTCTCGATCCGAGCTGGGCCCTGCTTCGCTCATGGGTCGCTCACTGTCTCCGGTCCACGTCGAGGCGGAAGAGGTGCTGGCCGATCCGGACGTGATCGCCCGGTTGTAGCGGGATCTCGCCCCGGATGGCGAGATAGGTGCCATTGGAGGAGCCAAGATCGCGGATCTCGAACGTGCTCGTGGCCGGGTCGCGCCGGAGGGTGGCGTGGCGGCGGCTCATGAAGGGGTCGGCGGTGTACACCAGGTCGCCTTGCTCTCGGCCGATGGTCAGCTCGTCGCGGGTCACGTAGACCACGTCACGGCTGATACCCTCGACCGTCTGCTGGACCAGGCGGGCGTAGCGGGGGGCTGTGGGCGATCCGAAGACCCGGGTGCCGCGCTCCGTCGCCGCCCCGAGGCCTTTCTCCGCTCCGATCACGGTTTCGAACCTTAACACCTCCAGCCCGATCAGCAGCAAGTCCCCGTTCTGAATGGGCTCCGGACGCCGAATGCGCAGGAACACCCGGTTGACCGAGTCCAGATCCTGGAGGGAGAACCGCCCGTCGCGCCGCCGGATCCGCGCGTGTCGCGGGCTGATGTAGGGGTCGTTCGGGAGGTGGATGTCGCCCTCCTCGCGCCCGAGATCGATCGAATCCGCGGCCAGGGGGTACTCACGGCCGGGAGTCCCGTCCTGGCCGATGACGACCAGCCGCGCGCGCAGGGGATCCTCTGGCGCCAGGACCGCTCGGGCTGGCTCCAACGCCCGCGCTGGCGCGACCGACGGAACCAGCGGCGGCGGAGGTGCGGAGGGCCCGCCCGGCGCGCTCGGCCCCGCCAGCGGGCCTGGAGCGGGCGTCGCAATTGGGGGCGGCGGGTGAGCGAGGGGAGTCCCGGCGGGCGTGCCGAGGGGCGCGCCACAGAACTGGCAGTACGCCATGTCCGTGGCGTTGGCGCCCCCGCACCGTCCGCAGGACACGCGGCGCGGCTCCGCCGTCTCCGCGGGGGCGATCCCGAGCACCGGCGCCTGCGGCGCGGCCCCGTCCATCGCCAACGAGTACTGCGGCAGTGGCGCCGGCGGGGCAGCGGGTCGCAGGGCCGCGACCCCTGGCGCTCCGGGCCCGCCGAGGTCACCTGGCGCGAGCGGCCCGGGCGGCGCTGCCGGTGCGAAGGGAGGCGGCCCGGCTTCCCCGGGCAGCGCCTGGCCGCAGTTGGCGCAGAAGCGGCTGCCGCTCGGGTTCGTGGTGCCGCAGTGCCGGCACGGTTCGGGCGGATCCTCAGGGCGGCGCGGCGAGAAGTCGAAGATGGGCGCCTCGGGTCGAGACCGCGGAGGCTCACCGGCCCGAGGCGCGCCGGCTTCCCCTCGCGTCGGTGGCCAAGGCTCGACGCTTCGCGCCGCGTTCGCCGCCGGCACCCCGCGCGGCGGCGTGGGAGCGGCGAGAGGTTGCGCGCGGTCGAGGCGATTGCCGCAGTCCTGACAGAACCTCAAGTGGTCGGGGTTGTCCGCCCCACACCGTTCGCACTTTCGCACCCCGCCAAGAGGAACCGGCTAGCGGTCGTCCGTCAAGGGTGCACTGCCGAGCCGCGTGCAGTTGGCGCGATTTCCGGCCTCCGCCGCGGTCCGCCCGCTCACCAACGGGGCAACTGCCGGCGCATCTCCACGGTGAATTCGACGGACATCACGTGCGCGAGGCCGAAGCCCCCCGGACCGTCTCCGCGCTCCTCGCCGGTGCTGTCCGTCCAGCGCCGAACGAACAGTGGGCGGTATCCCAGCGCCGAGCCGACGACGGCAGCGCGATTGAGCTGGAATTCTGCG
Organism: uncultured Polyangiaceae bacterium; assembly: GCA_964480725.1. Lineage (GTDB taxonomy): Bacteria > Myxococcota_A > Polyangia > Polyangiales > Polyangiaceae > JAFGBI01. Next base: position 16,483 of record CAYZQO010000039.1, read on the forward strand.
CCGATCCCCAACGTTCCAAGCAGACCGTAGGTTTCGGCCCCGAACTCGTTGCCATACGCCGCGGCGCCGACGCCCCCGAGCCCGTAGGGGACCAGTCGCGACCCGAAGTCGAAGTAGCGGCGCCCCTCGGCCCGGAGTTGCTGGAGGATGGCGAGGCGCAGGAGGTTCGACGACACATGGCGCGTCACCTCGTAGGCGCCCCCCCAGAACCAGGGTCGGCGCGCGCGGTAACCGATCCGGATGGCGAGCCCGGGGCCTCCCCCGAGGATGCACGGGGCCTGGGCCTCGGTGGGACAAACCGCCCCGGCGGACGGGACCAGCTCGGCGGCGAGGCTGACGCCCGACTGCAGGTAATGAACGTTGATCGGCGGCGGCTTGGCAACTCCCGCGAGCGTTCCGTCCTCCGGGGGCGCGGCTCTTCCGGTCGCGGACGCGGTGACCAGCGCGATCAAGACCCCCAACGGCGGCCGCATCGACCAGAAAGTACTCCGTCTGGGCCCAGGACGGCCAGTGCCGTGCGGGCTTGACGGCGCCCCGAGGCTTCGCTTAAAGGCGGGGCGTAATCGTCCCGGAAGCGAGATTCGATGGATATCTACCTCGACCGACGTGCCGTTCGCCAGATCCGGCTCTCCGCCCAGGAAGCGATCGAGGAGGGGGACACCGAGTCCCTTCGAGAGGACATCCTCGAGTCCTTCACCGAGGAACAGGTGGAGGAGATCGAGCGTCGCCTCGACAACGCCGACTTCTTCGAGTTCTTGACCGACATCCTCGACGAGTGGAGCGGGGATGACATGGACGAGCTCTTCGAGCTGCTCGAAACCCAGCTCGGTGAGGTCGGGATCGATCTCAAGATCGACGGGAAGAGCGAGGAGGAGGGCGAGGAAGAGGAGGAGGAAGAGGAGGAAGAGGAGGAGGTCGAGGAGGACGAAGAGGAGGACGAAGAGGTCGAGGAGGACGAGTTCGAAGACGAGTGACGCTACCAGCGGCAGCGGCGCGCGGTAGCTCGTCGAGTCGGGGGGTCGGGGTGGTCGCTCCCGAGCGCGGCAGTCGGTTCTATTGCCGCGGGGAATCGGCGACCCAGGGCGTCGACGCCGCTGGAGAACCGGTTGGCGCTCCCGTCGGGGTCACGACGTAGCTCGGGCAGTCGGCGGTGGTGGCGCCGAGCCCCGGGCAAGCGCGCTGGAGGCACCCGACGTACCGCGAGTCGGGGAAATCGCGCGCCAGGCGGCGCGCGTCGCGGCAGGCCCCCTCCGCGTCGCCCAGGCTGGCGCCCAGCGTCGCCGCGGACCACAGCGCGTCGTCGCGGAGCCGGCTGGTGGGGTGGGCGTCCACGAGGCGGAGGAACTCTCGACGGGCAGCGGCCGGGTCCTGGAGCTCGTCGCGCAGGATCTCCGCGATGAGGAAGCGCGCGGGGCCGAAGCGCGGGCGCTCGAGGCTGCCCGCGATCGGCTTCGCCTCGCGTTCGTCGAGCATCCGTTCGAGGTGTTCGATCGCGTCGCGCGGGCGACCGAGCGCTACCTCCAGCTCGGCAGCGTGGAAGATCGCGTCGTCCCAGTAGACCCCGAACGGGTAGGGGAAACGCTCTGCGACCGCGAGGTAGGCGGCGAGCGCCGCCTCCCTGTCCCCGGCGCGCTCGAGGTGGGCAGCGCGCTCGTAGTCGATCGCCTCGGCGAGCTCGCTCTCCCCGAGCTCGGCGGCGAGCGAGTCGAGGTAGACGAGGGCGGCGGCGGCCCCTCCGCGCTCGACGTGCCAGGCCAGCTGTCGGCGGAGCGCGCGGCCGGCGAGGCCAGAATCGGGGAAGGCGCGCAGGGCCCGGTCGCGCAGCGCGATCCCCGCGTCGACGCGGCCAGCGTCGAGCTCCAGCTCGGCCCGCTCGAAGGCGGCGCGGGCCGCCCGCTCGCCCTCGGGGTCCGCAGCGAGCTCCTCGTAGAGCCGCGCCGCGTCGGTAGCGCGCCCGCCCCGAGCGAAGCTTGCGGCTGCGCGGTAGCGCGCCTCGTCCGCGTCGCGGCGGCGAGGCGCCGCGGAGGCCGCGGCCAGCCACAGCTCGGCGGCCTCGCCGTATCTCCCGTGGCCGTAGGCCCGGGCGGCCGCTGCGTTGGTGCGCGCGAAGTCGGCGTCCCGACGGTGCGCGCAGTTCGCCGTCAGGCCGAGGCTCGCGAGGACCGTCACGACGGCGACCGCTGCCGGAACCAACGGTCGGGGGCGCGGCGTGGACGACCTGGCAGGTCGGGATGGGAGGGAGGGGCGAGGCGCCGTGATCATGGGGCCATCGGGGCGGCGGCGGCGGCGGGCCGGGCGCGCGCGGAAGGGTCCATTGTGGCGCGACCGGAGGCCCGCGTCATCGGTGGGGCGAGCTCCGCGCGCGGGCGCGGGCGTCGAGGCCCGCCAAGAAGAGCTCGTAGGCCAGGATCTGCGCGGCCTGCGCCAGGTTGACGGACGGCTGGTCGGCGGCCATCGGGATCCGCACGCGCTCGTGCGCGAGGGCAAGCTGCTCGACGGTGAGGCCGCTCTTCTCGTTGCCGAGCACGATCGCCACCGTGTGTCCCTCGCGCGCGGCGGCCTCGATGCCGGGCGCCGCGACCCGCGGTGGGAGCGCACCGGAGGTGCCGCGTCTCGAGGTCGTCGCGACGATGAGCTCACGCCCGGTGAGCGCCTCCGCGAGCGTCGCGCACCGTCGGGCCTGGTCCAGGACGTCGCCGGCCTTGACCGCCATCTTGCGCGCCATCTCGTGCTCCGGGGTGGCGATCCGGGATGGCTTCACCAGCGTGAGGCGGGTAAAGCCCATCGTCTTGATCGCGCGCGCAACCGCGCCGACGTTCTCCGGGTAATGGGGCGTGACGAGGATGAACTCCGTTTGCTCGTGGATGGGCAGCGACAGCATCGCCGAGCGGGGAGGGGCTTCCTTCACGGGTACGACGCTCCGACCGCGGTCGCCGAGCGAGCGCAGCGAAATCCGATCGAGGGGTCCCGGGCGGCGCCATCCTGGGGCAGGCGGGCCGCTCCGCGGAGAAACGACGCGGGCAGCTCGTAGCTCCCGCCCCGCAGCACCCGAAAGGTCGTGGCGCCCGGCGCGAAGCCGTGCGGCGGACCCTGGGGGTCGGTGACGGGGCCGCCGGGGTAGGGGGTCGAGAAGAGGTCGCTCACCCACTCGGCCACGTTGCCCGCCAGATCGAGGAACCCCTCCGGCGTGCGACCGGCGGGGAAGCTCCCGACGGGAGCGAGCTCGGCGTAGCCGTCCACAATCACGCTGCGATCCCAGCCGAAGCGGCCGTGGTTGGCCGCGCGACGGTGGAACGTCTCTCCCCAGGGGAAGCGCCGGCCTTCGGCGCCGCGCGCGGCGCGCTCGAACTCCGCCTCGGTCGGCAGTCGGGCGCCGCGGAAGCGGCAGTAGGCCTGGGCATCCTCCCAGCGCACCAGGGAGGCCGGGAGCTCGGGGCGGTCCAGGCGCCGTCCTCCCGAGCGGAGCGGTAGGGGCGAACAGCGACCGAGCTCCGCGCAGCGACGGTAGGCGCCGACGGACACCTCCACGCGATCGAGCCAGTACGCCGAGAGGGTCACCCGGTGGCGCGCGAGCTCCACGGCGAACACGGCCTCGCTACAGGGATCCTCGTCGGTCCTCGTCCGGGAGCGGGGCAAGGACGGGGAGGAGCGACGGCAGGCAGCGGCCGCCTCGATGATCTCGATCTCGTCCGACCCCATGGCGAACGTGGATCGGGGAACCCGGATCATCTCGGCGACCGGTGCCCGGAGCCGCACCACGCCGCCCCCGAGGATCTCCGACGCGGGGGTCGTCCCCGCGCCGGGATCGCGCACCGACTGCACGCGGGCGGTTCCCGCGGTCGGCGCGCCCAGCGTCAGCCCGGCGGCGGCCGCTACGGCCAGGATCCAGGGCGTCCCGAGCGTTTTCCTCCCGGAGGTCGGCCCGGCTCCCCGCGATCGATCGGCGGCGAACTCAGGGGGCCGCCGCATCCGGAGCGCCCTCTGGGGCCACCGTCGAGGGGGCGGCCGACGGGATCGCCTCTGCGTCATCGCTGGCGTCGAGTGGCGCCGCCCCGGCGTCTCGAGGCTCGACGCGGGAGCTGGCCGCGGTGGGCGCGCTCACGGCACGCAGGCTGGCGGTGCGGGTAGGGGTGGAGGGCGGCAGCCCGGCGGTGCTCGTGCCCGCGTCCGGCGCCGGGGACCGCGCGCTCAGGACGATGGGCAGGGGTCGCTCCGGCGGGTCGAGCCCGCGCCACACCTGGACGAGGGCGACCACCCCCACCGCGCCGACGGCGGCGCCCCCGACGCCAACGCGGAGCCAGCGATTGCGCTCTCGCGCCACCGCTGCAGTGCGGTGGTACTGGTCGGGGACGGTCACCAGCGGGGGGCGCGGCGCTCCTTCGAGCGTGTCGGCCAGGGCGGCGCCGAACTCGCGGCAGGTCGGGAAGCGCCCGCGGGGGTTCTTGGAGAGGCCACGGGCGAGGATCGTGTCGACCCGTGGGTCGAGGCTGCAGATCTCCGCGATCTTCGGGGGCTCGTCCGTGGCAATGCGGCTGGCCACCGCCACAGCGTCGTCGCCCGGGAAGGCCCGTCGCCCCGAGAGCGACTCCCAGAGCGACGCCGCGAACGAGAACTGGTCGCTGGCCGAGGAGAACGATCCATCCGAGATCGCCTCCGGAGCGCTGTACGCTGGCGTCCCCAGCAGTCCTCCGTCGCGCGTCAGCGTCGAGTCGGGGACGCGCGCGATCCCGAAGTCGGCGATCTTGGGGCCGGTACGCGTCAGGATCAGGTTCTCCGGCTTGATGTCCCGGTGGAGCACCCCGGCGTCGTGCGCGGTCGTGAGCGCGTCGCCGACCTGTCGGGCGATCCGGGCCGCGAGCTCGGGCGCGATGGGTCCACGCGCGAGACGCTCCTTCAGCGTCTCGCCCTCGGCGTACTCGAACACCAGGAAGAGCCCGACGTCCGGCACCTCACCCATGTCGTGCAGGGCGACGATGTTCGGGTGGCTCACCCGCGCCGACGCGCGCGCCTCGTTGCGCATCCGATCCAGGAGGGCCCGCCGGTGTTCGGCCGGGAGCCCGAGGTCGTCGCGGAGCAGCTTCACGGCGACGTCGCGGTCGAGCACAGAGTCGTGCGCCAGCAGCACGCGCCCCATCGCCCCCTGGCCCAGGAGTCGGACGATGTGGTACCGCCCGATCTCGGTCGGCAGGGGGCGCTCGGGATCCATGGGCTCCAAACACCCTTATCCCCGACCGCGGAGGGTTGTCACCCCTTGAGTGGGGGCGCCGGCGGTGGCGGGGCACCACGACCCGTTGGCGGCGGGACGGCGACCGGGCTCAGCGGCGGGGCCGTTTCTCTCGGCGCCGTGTGTCTCGGCGAGGCACCGCGCTTCCGGCCGGCGCGTCGTCGTCCCGGTCCTCGTGCGACTGCGACGGGTTCGCCTCGCCGTCTCGCGCCGAGCCATCGTCCTCGTCGCCCGGCTCGGCGGGGTCCTCGCCCTCCTCGGGCGGGTCCTCTCCCCGCTCCGCCGGCCTGGTGCGCTCCGGGGGGGCGCCGTACTCCCCCGCGAGCTTCGCCAGCAGGCCATCGCGCAGCATGGTTTCTCGGTACTCGGGCAGCTCGGGGAGCTGGAGGATGACGCGGATCTGTTCGTTGACCTCGATGACCTCGATGGACCCGCGGGTCGGGTCCGACTTGCCGCTCGGCACGAACTGGAAGAGCAGGTACGCGGCGTCGGGATCGCGCTCCACGATCTCGAAGCCAAGGTCGACGCGCAGGTAGCGGAGCGCCCCGGAGTAGGTCTGCGCCTTCGTGTACGGGGAGGCGACTTCGACCCGGGCCGCCGCGGGCCGCGCGGTGAGCGCGGCCGCAGCGCAGGCCAGGAGGGCCGAGGCGATCAAGAGGCGGACCGGGGCCACGACCCTGGCTCGGTAGCCTCGGTGGGGTCGGTGGGCCAACTTGTGTGCGGCCGGCCTCACCCGCCCGGTTCGGCCCCGCCCGGTTCGGCCCCGCCCGCGCGGGTCGTCGGGGGGCCGGCTGGCGCCGCCCGCGCGGCGAGGAGGGCGCGGAGCTCGTCGTGGCTGTTCCGGGCCTCACCGCCGGGTGGTGGGAGCCGGCGACGGTTCGAGAGCTCCCGGTCCCAGACGCGGGCGTTGGCGGTGTCCTCCCATTGCAGGCGGAAGGTGGCCATGAGCTCCTCCGCGAGGGCCCCATCGTGGATCGGGCAGGCGACCTCGACCCGGCCGTCGAAGTTGCGGGACATCCAGTCGCCGGAGGTGATGAAGACCTTCGGCTTGCCGCCGTTGCCGAAGATCAGGACGCGGGCGTGCTCGAGGTAACGACCGACCAGGCTGATGGCCTCGACGTTCTCGGAGAAACCCCGGACGCCGGGCACCAACGCCTGCATCGACCGGACGATGAGGCGCACCTGTACGCCGGCGCGCCCCGCGGCGCAGAGCTCCTCGATGAGCTTCGGATCGACCAGGTTGTTCAGCTTGAGCCAGATGAACGCGGGGCGGCCGAGCCGCGCCTCCCGGGCCTCGTGCCGGATGAGCTGTCGCCAGGTTCGGCGGGCCTGGAAGGGGCTGACGACGAGCTGTTCGTAGGGCGAAACCTTGTAGTTGTTGCGGAAGAACTCGAACACGCGCAGGACCTCGCCCGCGAGCTCCGGGTTCGCGGTCATCAGACAGTGGTCGGTGTAGAGACGCGCGGTTTCCTCGTTGAAATTGCCGGTCCCAACGGTGGCGAAATGGGTGACCTGTTGCCGGACGCGCCGGGTCACCAAGCAGAGCTTGGAGTGGACCTTGAGGCCACGGACGCCGGTGATCACCTCGACGCCCTCCTCGCGCAGGCGGTCCACCCACTCGAGGTTGTTCTCCTCGTCGAAGCGCGCCAATAGCTCGATGACGGCGAGGACGTGCTTGCCGTTGCGCGCCGCGTTGCTCAAGGCGTTGAGGACGCTCGAGGTCGGGGCCACCCGGTACACCGTCAGGCGGATGTGGGTGACGCGTGGATCGATGGCGGCCTCGCGGAGGAAATCGATGAAGGAGCCGAAGCTGTGGTACGGGTAGTGAAAGAGGACGTCACCCTCTGCGACCGCTTCCAGCACACTGTGCCTCCCGACCAGCGCTGGGTGTTGCAGCGGGGGAGGCAGGGCCCGTGCGAGGTGGGTGCGCCCGAGGTCCGGAAAGCGGATGAAGTCTTTGAAGTTGTGGTATCGCTGCCCCGGGATGACGCTGTCGTCGCGGGCGAGCTTCATTTTCTTGAGCAGGAACCTGAGGAACGCCTCGGGTAGGCTCTGGTCGTAGATGATCCGCACGGGTGCCCCGGCGCGGCGCCGTCGGAGCCCGCGGTGCACGCGATCGACGTAGGTTTCCCCGGTGTCCTGCTCGATGTCGAGCTCGGAGTCGCGGGTGATCTTCACCGTCCAGGCGCGACAGCTCGTCGGATCGAAGAGGGAGAAGATCTCGCGGAGGCCGGAGCGGACGACGTCTTCGAGCAGGATGACATAGGCGTGCTCGCCGCGGGGTGGGAGGATGAAGAAGCGTGGGACGCTGTCGGTGGGGACCTCGATGAAGGCGTAGATCGGGGCCTTCTTCCCCGCCGTGGTGACCTCGACCGCGAGGTGGATGAAGTGATCACGCAAGGCGGGCAGCTCACGCTGGCGGTCACAGACGATGGGCACGAGGCGCGGTCGCACCTGGCTCTGGAAGAACTCGCGCACGCTCTGCGCCTGCCACTCGTCGAGGTGCTGCTCGTCGATCAGGTGGATCCCGCTCTGTTCGAGGGCGTGAAACAGCTCGACGGCGATGGCGTTGAAGCGAGACGCCTGACCGACGATGCGAGTCTGGAGCTGCCGGAGGAGCCGGCGCGCCGACATCCCCGTGCCGTCCTCGAGCGGCGTCTTCGCCTGGGCAGCGCGTCGAAGCGCGGCGACCCGCACGCGGTAGAACTCGTCCAGGTTGTTGGAGAAAATGCCGAGGAACTTCAGGCGCTCGAGCAGCGGATTGCGGGGATCCTCGGCCTCTTGCAGGACGCGCTCGTTGAAGCAGAGCCAGGCGATCTCCTTGGGGATCAGCGGCACCGATGGCTTCGTGGCGCGCGCTGGCGCCTCTCGCTCGGAGGATCGGGACTTGGACGGGGCCACGGGGGGACTCACTGCCGCAGGGTAGTACGGAGGATGTGACTATTGCGTGACGATTGCCAGGGGGAGCACGCTCGCGCGCTCGGAAATAACGCGACAGCCTGCCGCTCGGCGACCGATGGAGACGGAGCAGCGCGACGGGCAACGGCCCCGACCGGGTGGTGACGGGGTGCGGGCGTGCGGCGCGGCGGACGGGCGGAGGGGCGCGGCGCTCGCGCCGCTCGCCCTCGCGGGGGGCGTGGCGGATCGGGAGCGGGGCTATTCCCTCTATCCCGAGAGCGAGCCCGAACCGAGCCGCGGGGAGGTCGCGGTGCTGACCGGCTACGTGAAGACCGTGGACGGCGAGGACGTCTCGCGATTTGGCAGCACCTTCCGGCTGCCGCCGGGCTGTCACCTCGTCGGCACGCCGCGCGCCTGGGGACAGACGGGGATGATTCAGGGGGCGGTCGTGGTGAAGTCCGGCGAGTTGTCGTTCGTGCTCCCGACGCGGGCGGGGTTCACCCATGTCGTCGCGGTGGAGGTGGAGCCGCGGAGCACGATCGTCGGCGGCGCGCGGGTGGTGGCCCAGCAGCGGGGTCCGGACGGGGCTGTGCCCCGAGAGTTCGCCCCCCTGGCCGTCCTGGACGCCGCCGCGGGCTGCCGCGCGGAGGCGCCCGTGCGCGCCGGCGTGTCGCGCTGAATCGCCCGGCGCTCGGCCGGTGCCGGCTCGAGCGACGGAGCACCGAGGCTCAGGTCCCGAAATGCTCGAGGGCGAGCACGGGGTGCCCCGCCTCGCGGGTCGCGTCGAGGTCGACACGCAGGCGCAGCAGCCAGTCGCTCTCCAGGAGCTCCTCCCCGTCGGTCCCGCCCCGGGCGCTCCCGAGCAAGAGCTGCTCGACCACCCACGCCCGTTCGTCGCGCGAGACGACCTGGAAATGGCGAGGCCAGCGCGCCTCGGGGTCGGCCCGGACGGCGCCGAGCTCCGCCTCGAAGGCCGCCAGGCCTCGCCGCAGCTCGTCCGGGGTGCTGCCGTCGAGCAGCGCCGCGGCTGCGGCCCAGTCGCCGCGAGCCAGCGCCCGCACCACGGCGAACGCGGCGTTGCGGACCAGCACCGTGAAGACGGGGACGTCGCGGGTGACGTCGACCAGATCCGCCGCGGTGGCCGCCGAGGTATCGTCCGGCTCCGCCGGCGCGCCGCGCTGCAAGCTGTCCCACTCGTCGAGCAGGCTGGTGTCGGTCGAGCGCACGACCGCGCGGAGGTAGGTTTCGACGTCGTCGAGCGCTGCCGTCTTGGCCCGGTCGGGGACCGTCTGGGCCAGCGTTTTGTAGACGGACGATAGGTAACGCAGGAGCACGCCCTCGCTCCGCTCCAGGCCGTACTCGCGGACGAACTCCCCGAACGACAGGAACTGCTCGATCATGGCCCGCGCCACCGACTTGGGGCGGATCCGCTCGCCCACCACCCAGGGGTGGTGCTGGGAGAAGGTCGCGAAGGTCGCGGTGAGGAGCTCCTCCTGGGGCCGGGGAAGGGTGAGGCTCTCGAGGATCTCGATCCGCTCCTCGTACTCGACGCCCGCGGCCTTCAGCTCGGCGAGCCGCTGGGTCTTCAGCCGGTCGAGCATTCGCATCAGGACGATCTCGGGGTCCTCGACGATGGCCTCGACGATCGAGAGGACATCCAGGGCGTGGTCGGGGTGCACCGGGTCGAGCGTCTCCACCAGCTCGACCAGAAAGAGCGAGAGGGCCCGGTTCAACGAGAAGTCTTCCTGCAGATCGGTGTGGATGCTGACGCCGCCGTCCGGCTCGGGTCGGATGATCTCGGCATCGAGCAGCGACCGAACCATCTGGCGTGCCGTGGTGCGGAGGCGCTGCTTCCGGCTCGCGGGCTCGTGGCAATCGCGGACGAGCCGGGCCATTGCCCGGCAGCCGCGCCGGCGCTGGAGCACCTGGATCAGCATCCCGTGGCTGACCGCGAAGCGCGAGACGAGGGGCTCCGGCGGGGACGCGATGAGGCGCTCGAACACGGCGCGGTCCCAGTGCACGTAGCCGCGCTCCGGCGGCTTCTTGCGGACGATGCGCTTGCGCTTGATGGGATCGTTGCCGGCCTTGACCTCGAGGCGGAGGTTCTCGATCGCGTGGGGGGGCGCCTGCGCGACGACCGATCCCCGGGTGTCGAAGCCGCGGCGCCCCGCCCGGCCGGCGATCTGGTGGAAGTCGCGGGCCCGGAGCAGGGTCGTCTTCTGGCCGTCGTACTTGCAGAGCTGGGTCAGCAGCACGGTCCGGATGGGGATGTTCACGCCGACGCCCAGCGTGTCCGTTCCCACCACGATGGCGAGCAGCCCGCGCTGGGCGAGCTTCTCGACGAGGAGCCGGTACTTGGGCAGGAGGCCGGCGTGGTGCAGCCCCACCCCGTGCCGGATGGTGCGAGCGAGATCCTTGCCGTAGGGGCTGTCGAAGCGCACGCCCCGGAGCGCGTCGGCGATCGCGCGCTTCTGCTCCCGCGACAGGTAGTCCACGCTGAGCAGGTTCTGCGCCTCCTCGGCGGCGGCCCGCTGCGTGAACGCCACCACGTAGATGGGGCTCTTCTGCTCGCGCAGCAGGGCCTGGATCGTCTCGTGGAGCGGCGTCTCCCGGTACTCGTAGTCGAGGGGAACCGGCCGCTCGGCGCCGGTGACGACGGCGGTGGGTCGCCCCGTGCGTCGGGTGAGGTCGTCCACGAAGAAGCTCGGGTCGCCGAAGGTGGCCGACATGAGCAAGAAGCTTGGCTGCGGCAGCGCCAGCAGCGGCACCTGCCAGGCAGTCCCACGGTCGCGGTCGGCGTAGTAGTGGAACTCGTCGATCACCACGTGGCCGACGTCGAGCTCGGCCCCCGACCGCAGCGCGAAGTTCGCGAGGATCTCCTGGGTGCAACAGAGGATGGGCGCGTCCGGGTTCACCACGGCGTCGCCGGTGAGCATCCCCACGTTCTGGGGACCGAAGTCGCGGCAGAGGGCGAAGAACTTTTCGTTCACCAAAGCCTTGACCGGCGCCGTGTAGAAGGAACGACGACCGCGGGCCAGGGCGTAGAAGTGCAGGGCGGCGGCCACCAGCGATTTCCCGGAGCCGGTCGGGGTGGCCAAGATGACGTTGCTCTCGGCGAAGAGCTCGAGGATCGCCGCCTCCTGCGCGGGGTAGAGCTCGAGGCCGAGGTGCTCGACGTGGGTGAGGAAGCGATCGAGCACCTCGTCGCCGGTCACCTCCTCGGGCCGCGGCGGCAGCGTGTGGGCGAGGTACGACAGCGGCGGTTCGCCAGGCGGGATGTTCACGGCCCGGATTGTGCCCCGAAACCGCCGGCGGCGGCGGGAGTTCCGCGCTGCGGGTCCGCCGCGGCGGCTCCCGCACGGTCGGCCGTCTGCGGGGGGTCAGCGCGGCGCGGGGCCGAACCCGCCGCAGCCGCTCGGCTCGACGCACGAGGCCCGGTCGAGCGCCGCGGGTGGCGTTGCCCCTTCCGCGAGCAGCACGGTGAGGCTGTCGACGCGGAAGCGGCGCGTCTCGCGGCGGCGCGCCATCACGTCCAGGCGGTCGGGCCGGGTGTCGTTGGCGGCACCGCCAGCGGCGCCCGCCGGGAGGAGCCACGTCGGGACCGGCGCGAGGGTCGCGTCGAGCGCGTCCGTTCGATCGGCGACGGCGGCCGGGCTCGCGGCGGCGCGCAGCCTCGCCAGGCTGGCCAACCACGCGGAGGGGGCCACCGTCGTGGTGGTGACGGACGCGGCGGCGAAGTCGGAGAACGACCCAGCGTGCATGGTCGCCGCGCATGGTGCGGCGGGGACGCGCCGAGGATCAAGTTTTCGCGAGCGGTACCCCACCCACGCGACGCTGACGGCGACGCGGATGGAGGCGCTGCTGGCGGCGGCGTGGAAACGCGCGCCGCCGCATGGTAACGGGCCCGGGTGGATCGCTGCCGGCTCTGTCACCTGCTCGACGGGAGTCGCGTGATCCTGTGCGTCGGGTGCGGCGGTGTAGGCAAGACGACCATCGCCGCGTCGCTCGCGCTGGCGGCGGCGCGCCAGGGGCGGCGGGTGCTCTGTCTGACCATCGACCCGGCCCGCCGCCTCGCCGGCGCCCTGGGCCTCGAGCGCATGGAGACGGAGGCGCGCGAGGTGGACCCGGCCGTGTTTGCGGCGGCCGGGATCGAGGTCAAGGGCACGCTCACGCTCATGATGCTCGACCCCAAGCGGACGTTCGACGAACTGGTCGCGCGGCACGCGCCCAGTGCGGAGGTGCGCGACCGCATCCTGGCGAACCGGATCTACACGCACCTCTCGTCACGACTGGCGGGGACGCAGGAGTACATGGCGATGGAGAAGCTGCTCGCCGTGGCTCGGGACCCCCGCTACGACCTGGTCGTCCTCGACACGCCGCCGACCAGCCACGCGCTCGAGTTCTTCGACGCCCCCGAGCGCCTGATCGCCACCCTCGACAGCCCGATGGCGCGCTGGCTCGAGGGGGCGTTCAGGGCACCGCGGCGGTTCCGGTTCGGCGTCGTCGCGCAGGGTGCGGCGCTCACCCTCCGCGGGGTCGCCCGCCTCACCGGTGGCGGCTTCATCGAGCAGGTCGCCGGCTTCCTCGCCGAGCTCGACGGGCTCTTCGGGGGGTTCAAGCGCCGGGCGGAGGAGGTGTCGAGGGCCTTCCGCAGCGACGGTTTCGTCTACGTCCTGGTCACCTCGCCGGAGCCCGCGAGCCTGCGCGAGGTGCGCTTCTTCGCCGAACGACTGGCGGAGCACGGGCTGCGTCGCGACGCCATCGTCGTCAATCGCGTGCACTCGCCGCCGGAGACGGTGCCCGACGCCGCGGCGGTCGCGGCCGCCCTCCCGGCCGCGGGGCTGTCGGTGGCTCCCGCGGCGCCGGGGGCGACGCCGCTATCGGAGCGAGTGGTCCGCGCCGCCCGCGAGGAGGCCGCGTTGGCGGCGCGGGACCGCGAGAACCTGCGTGCCCTCGACGCCCTCCCGGTGCGGCCCGGCGAGGCGCCGCCGTTGCGGGTGTCGATCCCGGCGCTGCCCACCGACGTTCACGACGTGGCGCTGCTCGCCGCGATCGCCGAGCGGATCTGCTGAGGCTCGGGGACCGCCGCCGCCTTCGCCACCGCTCGTGACCGATCCGGAGCGCGACGGGGGTCCGTCCTCGTCGCGGTTCCTCTGTGCGTCCCGGTGACCATCGCGGGGGACCCTTCCACGCGCCCGGACGCGGAGCGGTGGCCGAGCGGCGCCGCCCCGGGGTATGCTGACCGCGGGAAATGCCAGCTTCGTCGCCTCCGTCTCGTTCGCGCCGCTGGGTGGGGGTGGCGGCGCTCGGGCTGGCGGCGCTCGTCGGGGCCGTGGTGACCGTCGGCGTGGCGGGGGCCGCTCCGCGACGCGGTGCCGACGGCGGCACCGCGTCGGCGAGCGCGTCGGCGAGCGCGTCGGCGAGCGCGTCGGCGAGCGCATCGGCGAGCGCATCGGCGAGCGCGTCCGTGGTCGGTGCGCTCGCGCCCTCGGCGAGCGCCGCCGTCGTCGCGGTGGCGCCCAGCGCGGCCCCGGCGACGAGCGAGGTCCCGCGCCCGGCACCAGCGGGCGAGGAGGTCGTCGAGGTGTTCGGGAAGCGCGTGTTCGCCTTCCAGGTGCCTCGCGACGGGCTCACCCCGCGTCAGCGCGCGGCCGAGGCGAGCCAGGCGCTCGGGCGGGCGGCGCCGCGCGCCCGGGGAGCGGACGTCGACAGCGAGCGCAGTGGTGACGCTGCGATCGTGCTGGTGGGGGGGGCGCCCGTCCTCCACCTCGGCCGTGAGGACGCGCTCGCAGCGGGCGCGGTTTCGGTCGACGCGCTTGCGGCCGACGTCGCCGCCGAGGTCCGCGCGGCGCTCGACGCTGAGCGGCGACGGGCCGCGACCATCCGGACGGTCTTCTCGCTCTCGCTGGTGCTGGTTTCCGGCCTGATCGCGCTCTTTCTCGCGCGGTTCGCGCGGGGTTTCGCGGGGAGGGCGCGCCGGTGGCTCGATGCCAGCGCCGATCGAGTGCCGGCCCTGAGCGTGCGCTCGATCGAGGTCGTCAACGCGCGCGTGGTTCGCGGCTCGCTCTACCTCGGGCTCTCGGCGATCCGCTGGTTGGTCGAGCTCGGCATCGCCTACGCGTGGCTCGTCTTCGCGCTCAGCCGCTTCGATCGCACTCGGGGCTACACGTCGCGGATGGCGGGCTTCGTGCTCTCGCCGCTCTCCGCCCTCTTCGACCGGCTGGCGACCGTGGTCCCCCCGACGATCGTGGGGCTCTTCCTGGCCGCGGCGCTGCTCGTCCTGCTGCGCTTCCTCACGCTCTACTTCGCCGCCGTCGGGCGCGGTGAGACGGAGCTCACTTGGCTACGGCCGGAGCTGGCCAGACCCACCAGCCTGCTCGTTCAGATCGGGGTCATCGTAGCGGCGCTGGTCTTCTTGGGACCGGTCGTCACCGGCGACCCCTCCAATCCCCTGACCCTGATCGGCGGCGTGGCGGTGGCCGCATTGGGGCTCGCCTGCACACCGCTGGTCGCCGGCGCCCTGGTGGGCGCGATCCACCTCTACACGGGTCGCCTGCCCGTTGGGCGGCTCGTCAGCGTCGGGGGGCGGGTTGGTCGGGTCACGTCGATCGACCTGTTCGAGGTTCGCCTCGTCGACCGTCTGGGGCGCGACCTCCGTGTCCCGCACCTGGCGGCCGCCTGGCGGCCGATCCGAGTGCTGGGCGATCGGTCGCGCGTGGCCGTGCGCCTCACGCTCGGCGCCGCCGCGGCGCCGGCCGCTGCGCTCGGTGACCTCCGGGAGGCGGCGGCGAGCGTCGGCGAGGAACCGCGTGCGGAGGTCGTGGGGATCGACGCCGGTGGGGTCCGCGTGCGGGTTTCCGTGGCTAGCGACCGCGCCGACGCGCGGTCCGCGCTCTACCTCGCGCTACTGCCCGTTCTCGAGCGCACGGGGGCCGCGCCCCCTCCGCGCCCACGGCCCGCCATCCCGCCGCGTTGAGCGCCGCCCCCGGGACGCGGCGCGGGCGGGGCTGGCGCATCGGGGCAGGACTGCCGTGAGCTTCGGTGGCCACTCCGAGGTGACGGCGCCGACCATCGCGATGGGTGCCCGATCGTTCAAGAGGCGTCGAGGACGCAGGCGAGCAGGGCCGTCTGATCGGTGGGGCAGACGCTGGCGCGGATCTGCGCTTCGCCGTCCAGCGCGCAATTGAAGGCCTCGGGTCCCAGCGAGACGAGGCAGGTGAGATAACGCTCGAAGTCGCCCTTGCAGACGGCCGGGACGCTGGCCACCTTGGCGCAGAGCTCCAGGCAGTCCGCGGGATCGGCGCGTGGGCAGGCGACGCTGGCCCCGTCGTCGCAGAGCGTGGCGCAGCTGACCGTCGCCCCGCTCCCGCCCGTTCCCGAGGCGGACTGCGCGCCGGTGCCGGGAGCGCCGCCCGTGCGGGCGCCGCCGGTCGCCCCCGTCTCCTCGTCGGTGGGGGCTTCCAGCACGACCCCGCCGCACGCCGCGAACAGGAGCGCCAGGGCGACGGCGCCCATCCCCGAGCGGCCACGCGCGCGTCCGGCTCGGCGGCGACGCGTGGGGGCTCGCTTGGACCGGAACTCGGCGTGGCGATGGCTCATGGCAGGCTCCGCGGCACAGATCTTGGCACAGCTGGCGGGGAACGAAGCAACATCCGCGCCACTCCCCTGGAATTGGCGCAGCTTCTCGCTCCGGTCGCTGGCACTGGGGCCGCGCGCCGCTGAGCCGGTGCGAGGATTGGTCGATGCTACTCGCGGGGGGTTTCCTCGCCGTCCGCGTCGCGTTGCTCGACGGGCGGGGGAGGAGGGGGGGGCGGGGGTGGCGGCACGGGACCGATCGCGGCACACGCCGCGAGCATCACGCGGCTCGCCAGCCAGAGCGCTCGGCGCGCGCCGCCGAGGAGCCTTCGCCCCAGCGCACGACGTAGCCGCTGGGATCTCAGCATTCGGGAGCTCCTTTCCGTTGGGGAGGGTCCAGTCGAGATCGACTCGGGACGACCCCCTCAACGGAGGAGCCTGCGGATCCGGAGAAACAGAGGGCACCTTGGAGCCGCGCGCCACGCACGGCGGGGCGCGCGCCGTGGCACGCCGCTGCGGAGCGCGCGTCGCGCCGGCGTCGCGCCGCCACGGCTCACGGTCGCGCGGCGCGCGGACGTGCTCGCGCCGGCCTGCACGGGCGCGGTCGTCCG
The DNA here is from genome assembly GCA_964480725.1 of uncultured Polyangiaceae bacterium. Classification (GTDB taxonomy): domain Bacteria; phylum Myxococcota_A; class Polyangia; order Polyangiales; family Polyangiaceae; genus JAFGBI01. Next base: position 32,791 of record CAYZQO010000039.1, read on the forward strand.
CCAGACGACCATTTCCCCGGTGGCATCGGCGAGCCGAGGGCTGGAGGAAGGCGGCGGCAGGAACAGCACGACCGCCAATGACAGCAGGAGGGTCCCGACGAGCGACCCGAGCACCTTGGCTCGTGGACGAGCCCTCCGCGTCATCCTGCCCATACTGGCCACGTGAGGCCCGGCCGCAAGCGCGAGGGAGCGGTTGCAGTCTGCCCCGTCGAGCCTAGAATGCGGCGAGAAATCCAGCGGGTGACGTGGGTCCACTCCCGGGCACCCCGTCAGGTTAACCAGAACGGATGGTCGGGCCGCCGTCCCTGGCGGGTTGCTCTGTTGGCGACCCGCTCGGAGACGACTGATGTCCGACGATCGTGACGCGAGGGTGTCCCTCGCCGGCTCCACCGGCGATCCGGGCGAGCATGGCTCGCCCGCTGGCTGCCTCGTGCGGCTGGCCTGGCTGCTGCTTGGCCCTGCCGCTCTCTTCCTCGGTGCGGCGATGATCGCCGACGGGCGTCGGCCCCACCACTTTGGCACCGACCTCGCCTTGTTTGGCGTGGCGGCGGCGATGGTGGCCCTGCGTTATCTCGACATCACGCGCCTCGAGGGCCAGCGCTCCAACGGGGAGCGGGCCACGATGGACGACTTCCGTCGCTACGCCGGGCTCGTCGCGGTCGTCGCCCTGATCCTCTGGGGCGCGGCGACCTGGCTGCGGGGCTGACGCACGGCACCGCGCGGCGCCGTGGTGCGGGTGGCACGCTCGAGCGGGAGCGTGACGCCGCTGGACGCGAGCAGATACGCTCCTCCGCGTGAGCCACCGGGGTCTGCGACTCGGCGTTCTAGCGCTCCTGCTCGGTGGCGTCACGGTTGGGGTCTGTCGGTCGCGGTCGACCCCGGGCCGCGACGATGGCGCTGGGAGCGTCCCCGAGGTCACTCGGACGGTGGCCCCTCGGGGCGCCTGCCGCGTGCGCGCCGGGGGACCGCCGCAGCCGCTGCGGCTGCGCGTCGCCGGAGAGGAGCGCCTGGTGCACTTGATCCCGCCGGCCATCGGCACCGGTCCTTACCCCGCGGTCGTCGGGTTTCACGGGCGGGGCGGCAACGGCGCCCACGCGGCGCGCACCTTCACGCTCGAGCGCGCCATTCGCGTCCCGTTCCTTGGCTTCTACCCTGATGGCCGCCCGCAGCCCTGGATGCACGGCGCCGTGGGCTGGGACACGCGCGACGAGGCGAGCCCCGATCTCCTGCTGTTCGACGCGTTGCTCGAGTGGGCGATGGATCAGGGCTGCCTGGATCCGGCGCGCGTCGCGGTGGTCGGATACAGTTGGGGCGGCGGCATGGCCAACCACGTCGCGTGCACGCGGCCCCAGCGGGTTCGCGCCGTGGTGTCGGTCGGTGGCGGGGGGCCCTCGGTGCCCTGCGCCGGCAGCGTGTCCGCGCTCATCGCGCACGGCACGGCGGACCGCGAGGAGCCGGTTTCGAGCGGCCGTGACAGCCTCGAGGCGTGGGCTTTCGCCGCGGGTTGCGATCTCGGTCAGCGGCCGGCCCTCGGCGGCGCCTGCGTCGCCCGCGAGGGCTGCGCCGAGGGGCGCGAGGTCGTGTGGTGCGAGCATGCCGGGGGCCACCTCTGGCCCGAGCTGCTCCGCGACCCGGGGCTGGGTGTTTTTCTCGGGCTCGAGTGAAGACGCGGCGCCTCGCCGTGTCGGTCCGGCACGGAGCCGGCGCTCGTGGGTGCGTCGGCCTCCAGCACCCGAGCCGCCGCTCACTGCTCGACGCACTTCTTGTCCGAGGACCAGGCGCATCCCGAGGTGATCTTGCAGCGGTCTTCGGCCAGCTCGGCGCAGGGCTTCTTGGCGGGGGCCGCGACCTCCGTGCCGGCGTCGGCCTGGGCGGCTTCGGCCTCCTCCTCGCCCGCCTGTTCCTCCGCCTCCATGGCGGCGGTGCCGGTTGCGCCCTGCTCCACCTCGTCGATGGCGGGCTCCGCCTCCTCGGCAGGGTCGCCCGCTTCATCTGCCTCGGTTTCGACGTCGGCGGGCGTCTCGGCGGGGCTCGAGCGGGTGGAGCAACCAGCGAGGCCGGTGAGCAGGATCGTTAGCGTGAGGGTCAGCTTGGACATGGGTGCGATCCTCTCGTTCGACCTCGGACGCGGCAACTCCCTTCCGTGGCGAGGACTGGGGTTCGAGCGATCGCTCCAGCCCGGATTCGGTGACTCGTCGCGGGCGAGGTCGGAGACGAGGTCGAGCTCGGCCGCCGTCAGCAGCACTCGCGCCTCCGTGAAGGCACGGACCCGGGCGAGGAGGCGGTCGGGATCGGGGGCAGTCATGGCGCGAGGATAGCGCCGTCGCGAGCGCACGGTGCTACGAACCCATCCAGGGGTGCTGTGGCTCCTACCCCCAAGGCACCAGGAGGGCGCGATGACGGAGTCTTTTGCGATCAAGCGGGAGCTGGAGGTCAGCTTTGACGAGGCGGTTTCGCGTCTCCCGGCGGCGCTCGGCGGCGAGGGTTTCGGCGTGCTCACCCAGATCGACGTGGACGCCGTGTTCGCCCAAAAGCTGGGGCAGCCGTTCCGTCGCTATCGGATCTTCGGGGCCTGCAACCCGACGCTCGCGCACCGGGCGCTCTCGGCTAACCTCATGGCGGGGGTGATGCTCCCCTGCAACGTGGTGCTGTGGGAGAACGACGAGGGCCGGGCCGTCGTGACGGCGGTGGACCCCACGGCGTCGCCAGCGGCGGCGGCCGAGCCTGCCTTCGCCGAGCTCGCGCGCGAGGTGCGCGAACGGCTGGAGCGGGTGCTGGTCGCGCTCGCGGTCCCGTGACGCGGTCCCCCATCACGCGGTGACGCGTGGTGGCTGGTGGCCGCTGCCCCGCTCTGTTACGCTGGCGCCGCCGCGTCCAGGGCAGCCCACGTGGCGGGAGCGGAGGCAACGGCATGGATGGCGTCAAGACGGGGCAGCGGACACCAGGGAGATGGCTGACGGTCGCCTGCGCGGCGACCGCGCTGGCGGCTCTGCTCGCGTGCAAGCGCGGCAGCGCGGACGGCCAGGCCGCCCCCTCGGCGCGGGCGCCCTCGGCGGCGAGCGCCTCCAGGCCGGCGCCCTCGACGGCGGCCTCGACGGCGCCCTCGTTCGCCGACCTCGTCGCCCAGTCGCGCCCGGTGACGGCGCGCCCGGTCGACTTCCCGCTCGGCAAGTACACGGTGAAGGCGGAGCTCTGCGCCATCGAGGGCGGCGGTCCGGTGGGCAAGAGCCGCTCTTCGGTGCTCCCGTCGCTCGCGCTGCAGGGCACGCGGCTCTTCGCCGTCGACGCGGACCAGCAGCTCCGCGTCTACGACGTCGCGACGGCCGGCGGCTGCAAGCTCTCGCCGGTGCGGTCGGCCGGCAGCGGCGGATTGCTGGCTCTCGATCCGAAGGTCGCCGCCGTCTCGGCCGGCGGCGCGCTGGTGGTCGCCTCGAGCGGTGTGTTCGGGAGCACCGTGCTCAAGGATCTCAAGCCGTACTACCGGTGCGAGGCACGGCCGCAGGGGACCGTGGCGGTCGATCCATCGGGGACCTTCGGCATCGGGCATTTCGCCAACGCGACGGTCGCTCGCGTCACCTTCACCGAGACGCGTTGCACGAGCGTCCCCTGGGTGTTCCAGGATCTCGGGCAGCCGAGCCGGAAGGGCGTCCTCTCCAACGTGAACAGCGTCGGTTTCATGGGCTCGACGGTCCTGGTCGGCGGGATCCTGGCCAAGGAGCTCAACCCCCAGGAGCCGCGCGTCGTGCTGGGCCTGTCCGGCGCCGGACAGGAGCTGTTCCGCCTCGGTAACGTCGAGTCCAGCGTCGCGGACGATGGCTTTGGCTGGGTGCACGCCGTGTCGGGTTGCGGCGTCGGGATCTGCGTGCTCGACGGCAATTTCCAGAAGCTCGCCCTCTTCTCGGCTACGCGGGAGTTCATCGGCAAGGTCGCGCTCGCCCGGCTCTTCGGGATCGAGGGGGGGCGCTCGGGATGGTACGGGTCCTTCGCGGTCGCCCCGGACCGTTCGCTCTACGTCGCCGCGGGGGTGGACCGGGAGGGCGGGAAGGTCGCCGAGGGGCTCGTGTTCCGCGTCACCGGGTTGTGAGCCAGCGAGTCGCAGCCGGTCGGGGAGCGGCGGGCCCTCGGCCCGGAGCCGGCGGTGGAGGAAACGCTCCCGGCGGCGCCGCGCACAACCCGTTCAGCGCCTGCCACGTCCGACCCGGTGCGGTGCCGTGGCTCGGCGATCTGGAGGCGCTCTACGCCCGCTGGCGCACGCTCGGCTACCGGGCGCAGATCGTGGGCCCACACGGGAGCGGCAAGAGCACCCTGCTCGTCCACCTCGTCGCGCGGGCGCGGCGGGATGGGGTCCCGGTCGCCGCTCTCGATGACGCCACGGTCCGCTCCCGTTCCCGCGTCACCCTCGCGCGGCTCCTCCACCGTCGGCTCCTGGTGACGGCGCACCGCGATCTGGGCTTCGCCACGCTCTGTGACACCCGCGTCACGGTCACCAACGCCCGCGCCGTGGTCGCGTACCTGGTCCGGGAGCAGGCGTTCCCCGTCCCCTCCGACGCCGAGCTCGGCGCGCTGCTCGCGTGGAGCGGGGGCAACCTGCGCGAGGTGCTGTTCGCGCTCTATGACCACTTCGAGGCCGCCCGTTGCGCGGCGCCGGCCGCCGCGGGGGCAGCGAACGAGCCTTGCGGCCGCTGCCTCTCCGGGTGATCGTCGGTCATGCCCTCGACCTACGAGACGTTCTTCACCCTCAGCTCCTACGCGGTCATCGGGCACTCCGCGGAGAAGCCCTTCCCCCGCCTGACGTACGGCGGCCTGCGGCGCCGGGGCAAGACCGTGTTCGCGGTCGACCCGAGCGTCCCTGCCATCGACGGCGATCCCACGTTCCCCGATCTGGCGAGCCTGCCGGCTCCGGTCGAGGGCGTCGTCATCGAGGTGCCCCGGGAGCAGACCCGGTCTTGGGTGGAGCAGGTGGTGGCCGCCGGCGTGAAGCACCTGTGGCTCCATCAGTCCGCCGACACCCCTGAGGCCATCGCGCTCGCGCGGGACCACGGCATCGATCTGCGCACCGGCACCTGCGCCGTGCAGTACCTCGACGGGGCCTTTCCTCACGTCGTGCACAAGGTGATCCGCCAGATCCTCGGGCGCTACTGAGCCGGTTGGGCGGGGACCGAGAAGGGACCCGTCGCTCGGTCGCGTCGCGTTGTGAGCGGCCGGGCGATCGTGCGAGAATCGATCGCGGAGGGCAGACATGCGGCGATCGCGAGGCTCCGGTGCGTGGTTGGTGGCGTGGTGGCTCGGCGGCGTGGCGGTCGGGTGTGGGGGGGGCTCGGACGACGGCGGTGACGGCGCCAGCGGCGGCCGTGCGGCGACCGGTGGCCGCGCGGCCACCGGCGGCGACGACTCGGGCGGCGCCGCCGGAGCCGTCGCCGACAGCGGGTGCGGTGAGCGCCTCCAGCCCTTCGCCGAGCGCGGGCGGGTGGAGGTGGTCGGCGAGGGGTCGCCCGAGAGCTGCACCGAGGCCGCGCTGGCGGCGGCCATCGCGGCGGCCACCGCGGCCGAGGGCGGCGGCACGGTGCGGTTCTCTTGCGGCGAGGCGGCGCACGCCATCACCCTGACGAGCGAGCTCGCGGTCGACGGGACGCTGCTGATCGACGGTGGGGGGCTCATTACTCTGAGCGGCGGCGGGGCGGTGCGGATCCTGAACCTCGACCATTACTCGGAGCTCGTCGTCCAGCGCCTGACCCTGCGCGACGGGCGCGCGGACGAGTCGGGCGGGGCGATCCACCACCCCTGGTACGGGACTTTGCACGCGATCGACGTCGTCTTCGAGGACAACCAGGCGGACCTCGAGACGGGGGAGATCGGCGGCGGCGCCATCTTCGCCGGTGGGCTGGCCGAGGTGGTGATCTCGGGGTGCCAGTTCATCGACAACGCGGCCTCGAACGGAGGAGCCGTCCTCAACCGCGGCTCGACGCTCACCGTCGTCGATAGCGTGTTCCGCAACAACGCCGCCACCAGCTACGCCGAGGACGGGCAGTACGGCAACGGCGGAGGCTTGTACATCGACGGGATGGCCTACGAGGACGTCGGCCCCGCCGGGGATCTTCACCTCTGCGGGACGGTGTTTGAGCAGAACCATGCCCAGCAACACGGGAGCGCGCTCTTCGGCTACTTCTACCCGGGCTCGACCGCGTACATCGATCGCTGCCACTTCGACGCCAACGACTTCGCGGGTAGTCCGGCGGGCTCCGGTGGGCTCTATCACGAGTCGGTGCCGCTCCACCTGACGAACTCCACCTTCTCGGGGAACCGCAGCCAGGGCCACGCGGCTGCGTTGTTCGTGGGCTCCACCGAGGGCACGATCGCGCACGTCGCCAGCTCGACCTTCTTCGACAACGTGACCGCGGGCAACGCGGGCGGCATCTTCTCGGGCGCGAGCCCCGTCACCGTCACCAACTGCACGTTCGCGCGGAACCAGGCCGACTACGCGCCGGCCATCTTCAAGGGAGAGGCGGCGACGGTCACCCTGACCAACAGCATCTTCTACGACAACCGGACCGAGAACGAGTACAGCGCCCTCGCCTGCCACGAGAGCTTCGCCGACGGCGGCGGCAACCTGCAGTGGCCGGACACCCGCAACAGCGGTTCGGCGGACACCCCCTGCGTGGAGGGGATCCGCTTCGCCGATCCGCTCCTCGCCGACCTCGCCGCCGACGGCGCGCTCACCCCGACGATGGCGCTCCAGGACGGCAGCCCGGCGATCGACGCCGCCGCGGGTTGCCCGGAGACGGACCAGCTCGGCCGAGCGCGGGTCGGTCCCTGCGACGCCGGCGCGGTCGAGTTCCTGCCGTGAGCGGCTGCCCGCGGACGATAGAGCGGGGGCGCCACCCGCTCGCGCCGCTGCGCGCCGTCATCGCCTCGACGGTGCGCTAGAGGTGGCCCGATACTTTTCAACGCTCCCGAGCGGCAGGCGTGAACTCCGGTTCCGGTGTCCGTGAACGGAACGCGCGACAGCCTCCACCTCGGTCCCCCTCCCGCGGGGGCCCAGTTTCCCGGGTGAGCCGGGAACGCTCATGTCGTAGCGTCACCTTTTTCTGCCGGCGGGGGTCAGGAACGCTGGCCCGGACGTTGCATTCGACGCGCGCGCCCGCCCCCGATCGGTTAGAGGATTCGCGCGTCGCGGGCGGTCCGGCCCCTTGCGTGCCGGCCACCGCGTGACCACGGCGAGAGGACCCAGATGTCGAACGAGTACAGCGCCATCGTCGAGACCCTGCTCGGGCTCCCCATCTTCCACTCCGAATGGGTCCTTTACCTCTTGCTCGGGCTCTCGCTCGCGTCCATCGCGGTCATGGTCGAGCGGTGGCTGTTCTATCTACGTCGCAACATCGACGTCGACGCCGTGCAGCACGCCTTCTCGCAGGCGCTCGACGCCGGGGACTTCCAGCTGGCGGCGAAAACGCTCGAGAAGCACGACGTGCTCGAGACGCGGGTGGTCCTCGCGGGACTTCGCGAGTACGAGAAGGGGCCCGAGTCGGTGGAGGATCTCATCGCCGGCAGCCTCGGCCGCGAGCGGGCCGTGTACGAGCGACGGCTCGGGTTCCTGGCGACGCTGGCCAGCAACGCGCCGTACATCGGCCTGTTCGGCACCGTCCTCGGCATCGTCCGGAGCTTCCGTGACCTGGCCGCCAACATGGCCGAGGCGAGCTCGGCGGTGATGGCCGGCATCGCGGAGGCGCTGATCGCCACCGCGGTGGGCCTGGTGGTCGCGATCCCCGCCGTCATCGCCTACAACCTGTTCAAGGCGCGGGTGCAGCGCTCGGTCACCGACGGCCAGTCGCTGGCGCGGGTCCTGCTCGCGGAGCTCAAGGCCGACGATCTCGGCGCGCGGGAGGGCTAGGGGAGGATGGCCAAACTCGACGACCCGGGCCACGGCGACGAGGGGCTGCTCGCGTCCATCAACATCGTCCCCTTCGTCGACATCGTGCTGGTGCTGCTGGTGATCTTCATGCTCACCTCGGCGGCGATCGTGAAGGCTAGCCTGAAGGTGGAGCTCCCCAAGGCCGCCAGTGCGGGCGCCAAGGTGCAGAGCACGCTGAACCTGGTCTACACCAAGCAGGAAGAGCTCTTCGTCAACGGTGAGCGAATGGTGGACCTCGCGGCGGCGGCCCGAGTCGTGAGGGCGGAGCTGGGCAAGGATCCCACGACGCAGGCCGTCATCGCCGCCGACGAGGGGGTCTTCTACGGCAAGGTGATCGACATCGTGGACATGGTGAAGCAGAACGGGGTCAAGACCTTCGCCCTCGACCTCGAGCGCAAGGCCAAGGACCCCGCCGCGGGTGGGGCGCCATGACGGCGCTGGCGTCGCCGCCCTCGCCGCTGGAGTCGTCCGTCGCCGTCTCGGGGCGCGCCCCCTGCCGGCCGCGGCTCGCTCACCGTCGCCGTCAGGCGCGCGCGGCGGCGCGGGAGCGCAACGCGGCGCACGTCACCCGGCCGTTGACGTCCGCGCAGCGGGCGCGCGTGCTGCCCCGACGGCGATCGGCCGCCGCGCGCGCCCTCGCCGCGGTCGCCGCCGTCGGCGGCTCGGCGCTGGTCCACGGCGGGATCGTGGGCCTCGGTCTGGTCGCCGCGGCGCTGAGCTTCGGCGTGGAGCGCGCGGAGGAGGGGCCCGTCGCCTTCGCCGTGAAGGAGCCGGAGGCGAGCGAGCCCGAGCCCCCGCCGCCGGAGCCGGAGCCGGAGCCGGATGCCCCGCGGGCCGCCGCCGTCGAGCAGGCCGCGGCGCCGGTGCCCGCGCCTGCGGAGGCCCCGCCCCCGGAGGCGCTCGAGGCCAAGCCCCTGCGGGTCGTGGGGCTCAGCCTGGAGGCGACGGTAGAGGGCGGTGGCGGGCCGGCGTTCGCCGTCGGCCAGACGCGCATGGGGGAGACGGCCCGTCGCGCGGCCGATCCGGAGAGGAAGGCGGAGCCGACGGCTGCGATCGCGGAGCCGTCGCGCCCCGCGCCGACGACCGCGATCGGCGCCAACCGCGCCGCCAGCCGCATCCCGACCGCGAAGGTCAGCTACCAGATGCCAAAGCGCAAGCGCCCGCGGCTGCCGGCCTACCCCGCTACCCTCAAGAGCCAGGGCATCGAGGCGGACGTGACGGTGATGGTGTCGCTCGACGCGTCCGGCAAGGTCACGGACGTGAAGATCATCAGCCCGTCGCCCAACCCGGAGTTCAACGAGGCCGCGCGCGTGACCGCGCTCGCCGAGGAGTTCGAGCCCGCGCTGCGCGACGGCGTCCCGGTCGCCTACACACTGAGCTACACCTACCGCTTCCGGATCGAGGAACGATGACGCGAATCCCGCTCCGCGGCTCTCCCCGGATCGTGCTCTGTCTGGTCCTCGCGGGCTGCGCCGGCGAGGAGATGGCCCCTTACGGGCGGCTCACCTCGCTGCGTGTCCTGGCGATCCAGAGCGATCCGGTTGCCCCGCTCCCCGGCGAGACGACGACGCTGACCCCGTTGCTCTACGTTCCCGAGGGGCAGGGTGAGCCGGAGCTCGAGTGGAGCTGGTGCCCGTTTCCCGGCAGCGCCAGCGACGGCTATCCCTGCGAGCTCGATTCGACGGGCGAGCTCGCGGAGCTCGCCGAGCTGGGGGTTCCCCTCGAGTTGCCGCCGCTCGAGCTCGGTGAGGAGCCCACGGCGAGCTTCACGAATTCGCTCGACCCGCTGCTGCTCGCCGGCCTCTGCGCGGGGCTGGACGCTTCGGGGCTGGAGGGTTCGGAGCTGTCCGGTTTGGGGTTGGGCTTCGACTGCCGCCATGGCTTCCCCGTCCAGGTGCGTCTCCGGGCCAGGACCGACGAGGACGAGGTGTTTGCGGTCCGCACGCTCCACCTCGGCTTTGACCCGACGCGGGCGCCGAACGCGATCCCCGAGCTCGAGGGGCTGGAAGCGAAGGTTGGCGGCGATTGGATCGCCGCGACCGACGACGACCCGGGCGAGGTGACGCGCGATGAGGAGAACGAGCTGCGGGCCCTGGTGGGCGAGGACCAGGCACAGTCCTACGAGCTCGTCGGGCCCGATGGCGAGACGACCCTGGCGCGTGAGCGGCTCACCCTCAGCTGGTTCGTCGAGTCCGGTGACACGTGGGCCGCTCGGACGGGCTATATAGAGGGGGTCGCCCCGATCGAAGTGCTCCAGGAGAACCGGTGGTTTCCGGCGCTGGAGGACGATTACCCCGAGGACACCGCGGAGCTGGTCCTGGTGCTCCGGGACGACCGCGAGGGCGTCAGCTGGTGGCGTCACACCTTCGATCTCGTGGAGGCGCCATGAGGTGGGCTCGGCCATTCCTGCTCGCCCTGGCGGTCGGCGTCGCGCTGGCCGACCCGGCGCGAGCGCAGACCACCGAGGGGCTCGGCCAAGCGGAGCGGCCCGCCGAGATCCAGGCGACCCGGCTCAGCAAGGTCCCCAAGCAGACCAAGTTCGTCAAGGCGGAGTACCCCAAGGCGGCCGAGGAGCAGCGGATCGAGGCGGAGGTGGTGCTGCTGCTCGACATCAGCGCCGAGGGCAAGGTCGAGGCGGTGGGCATCGTCGAGCCCGCGACGCCCGCGGGCATGGGCTTCGACGAGGCCGCCATGGCCGCGGCGCAGGCGTTCGAGTTCGAGCCGGCGGAGCTCGAAGGCAAGCCGGTCGCCGTGCAGCTGAGCTATCGCTACCGCTTCACGCTCGCGCCCAAGGAGGAGCCCGCCCCGGCGCCCGCTCCCGCCGCGCAGGAGCGCGCGCCCGCTCCCGCCGCGCCGGCCGCCGCCGCGAACCCGTCGGCGATCGCACCCGGGGTGGTGAACCTCCAGGGGGTGCTGCTCGAGCGCGGCACGCGGCTGCCGATGGCGGGAGTCATCGTCACCGTGTTTCGCGACGACGGTCCCGAGCCCGTCGGCTTCGAGGCCACCGCGGACGCGGAGGGGCGCTTCCAGTTCGTCGATCTCGAGCCCGGCCCCTGGAAGCTCCTGATCGAGGCGCCCGGCTACTACCCGTATCGGACCAGCGAGACCATCGTGGCGGGGGAACGGGTCGAAGCGCGCTACTACGTCGAGCGCGGCACCTACAACCCGTTCGACGTCACCGTCACCGCGGTCCTCCCCAAGAAGGAGGTGAGCCGCACGGTGATCACCGCCGCCGAGGCGGAGCGGGTGCCCGGCGGGATCGGCGATCCGCTGGCCGTGCTCCAGAACTTCGCCGGCGTCGCGCGGACGGGGAGCTCTGCCATCCTGGTGGTGCGCGGCTCCGACCCGAACGAGTCGGCCACGCTCGTCGAGAGCACCTACGTCCCCATGCTCTACCACTTCGGCGGGCTCAGGACGGTGATCCCGGCCGGGATGCTGGAGAGCATCGAGTTTTACCCCGGCAACTTCTCCGCCGAGTACGGCTCCGCTACCGGAGGGGTCGTGGACGTGCGGCTCAAGAAGCTCCAGCCGAAGAAGATCGGCGGCTACGCCGACGTGAGCATCCTCGACACCAGCCTCTACCTCGAGGCCCCCGTGGGGAAGAAGGCCGCTGTCGCCGTCGGTGGCCGGCGGAGCTACATCGACACCATCATAAACGCGGCCGTTCCGGACGACGTGGGCGTGAACATCGTCACCGCGCCGCGGTACTACGACTTCCAGGTGCTCGGGAGCTACCGCCCCCGCCCGGCGCACGAGCTCCGCGCGTTCCTCTTCGGCTCGGACGATCGCTTCGAGGTTCTGTTCGAGAACCCCGCCGACCTCGATCCGGAGCTGACCGAGAACGACTTCGGGTACTCGACGACCTTCTACCGCGCCATCCTGACCGACGACTACGTCCCGAGCGAGCGGCTCCACAGCCGCCTCACCCTGTCGCTGGGGCGCGACATGGTGAACGCGAACATCGCGCAGTTCCTGGTCGACATGACCTTCAACGTGGCCGAGGCACGGGAGAAGGTTCGCTACGAGGTCACCGACCATTTCGCGGTCAAGACCGGCTTCGAGGTGGGCGTCACCGGCTACGACGTGCGGCTCGTCATGCCGGCGATGACGGCGCAGCAGACGACCTCCGGCGTGGGCGAGGAGCCAGACCTCTCCCGTCCGGACAGCATCAATCTCACCGACACGACCTACTACGGCGGGGTCTACGCCGAGGGCGAGCTCACGCCGGGCGCGGGCTGGCTCCTGCTGCCGGGCGTCCGGCTCACGCGTCACGGCCTGGCCGAGCGGGTGAGCCTCGAGCCGCGTCTGGCCGCGCGCTGGGAGTTCATCGAGGACACCACCCTGAAGGGCGGGCTCGGCCTGTACGAGATGGAGCCGCATTTTTTGGAGGTGAACCCGCGCTTCGGCAACCCCGACCTCGACCTCGAGCACGCCATCCACTACTCGGTGGGGCTCGAGCGGGAGCTCACCGAGCAGCTCTCGGTGGACGCGACGCTCTTCTACAAGCGGCTGACCCACCTTGCGAACCCCACCGATCGCCTGGTCGAGCGGGACGGCGAGCTCCGACCCCTGAACTACGACAGCCTGGGGAGCGGTCGCGTCCGCGGGCTCGAGCTGGTCCTGCGGCAGGAGCTCTGGGAGGGCCTCTCGGGCTGGATCGCCTACACGCTCTCGCAGTCCCGACGCCAGAGTCCGCCCGACTCGACGGAGCGCCTCTTCGATTGGGACCAGACCCACATCCTCAACGTCGTGGCCGGCTATGCGCTCCCCCGCAACTGGCAGGTGAGCACCCGCTTCCGCTACACGACCGGCAATCCCGAGACGCCCATCGTCGGCGCCGTGTTCAACGCCAGCGACGACGGGTACCAGCCCACCTACGGGGCGTTCAACTCGGATCGCGTCTCGAGCTTCCACCAGCTCGATCTGCGGGTCGACAAGCGCTGGATCCACCGCGCGTACATCCTGGGCGCGTACCTCGACATCCAGAACGTCTACAACCGATCGAACGCGGCGGGGACCGAGTACAACTTCGACTACAGCCGGTCGCGACCGCAGCAGGGCCTACCGCTGATCCCGATCATCGGCGTCCGGGGGGAGATCTGATCATGGGCGATCGATTCCCACGGGCGACGCTCGGGTCCCGGACCGTTTCGGTGGCGCTGGGCCTGTTGGTCTTGGCCGTGGCCCCCGCCGTCGCTGCCCAGACGCTGGAGCAGCCGCGACCGCGCCAGGGCTATTACCTCGGCGGCGGCTTCCACAACGCCCTCGCCCACGTCACCGAGAGCGGGGAGAGCCTCGGCGTCTGGCCGGGATCGATGCTCACGCTCCGCACCGGGGAGATGCTGACGAACCACCTGGGGCTCGGGCTCTTCCTGGAATACGGCGGCGCTGGCCAAGATCCGGATTTCGCTACCATCGGTGGCCTCGGCCTCGAGGGGCAGTGGGAGGTCGTGAACAACCTCGCCCTCCACGCGGGGGTTGGCTTCGGCTTCGTGGGGCTGGTCGATCTCGAGCACCAGGACGAGCTTCGCCGCGGCTCCTATGGCGGGTCGTACTCGCTCGGCGTCGGCTACGACTGGTTCCCGCGGCCGCGGCGCCTGAGCGGCGGCTGGGCGATCCGGCCCGTCGCCACCCTGCGCTTCCTCCCCGACGACCCGGTGAGCACCGTGCTGTTCACCCTCGGTGGGGAGGTCGTCCGCTGGCGGGGCCTGCCGCGGAACGAGCTCGATCTGCCCCCGGGGGAGGGCTACGAGAAGGGCAAGCGGCGGCGCTGAGCGCGGTCGCCCGGCGGCCACCGTCCTCGGCGGCGGGCTATCGTGCTAGAAAGTCAGCAAAGAGCAGCGGGGCACTTCGTCGATGCCAGCGTGGTCAGGAGCAGGATCGTGAGTCGCCGGTGGGATCGCGCTCTTGGCGCGGTGATCGGGGCGGCCTGCCTGGTCGCCTGCTCGGCGGCGCCGGAGGGGTCGGGGTCCGTCGCTGCTCCGAGCGGCGGCGTCGCGAGCGGTGGCGCCCCCGCCGGTGGAGTCACCTCCGGCGGCAGCCCCGCCGGCGGTCAGGCCACCGGCGCGAGCTCGGCCACCGGGGGCGCCGCTCCGAGCGGCGGGAGCGCGCCCGAGGGCGGCACCGTGCCGACGGGAGGACTCGAGACGACGGGCGGCGGCGGCACCGGTGGTGGGCTCGTCCCCACCGGCGGAGTCGACACGGGCGGCTCGCCACCCGCGGGCGGTGCTGTCACCGGCGGAGCGGCTCCCACCGGTGGGGCACCGACGAGCGGTGGCACCGTCACGGGCGGGCTCGAGGCCACGGGTGCGGCCCAGCCGGGAGGGGCACCGCCCACCGGTGGGACCGAGCCGGGTGGGGGCGCTCCGCCGACGGGTGGCACCCCGGCGAGCGGGGGGACCGACGCCTGTGTGTGGAGCGATGGACCCTCCTCCTCGGACGGCGAGCTTACCTGTTACTGGTTTGGGCAGGGGACCGCGCGCGCCCCGGAGTGTCCGGAGTTCAAGACCTACTGCGGCTACTGCGGCACCGAGACGGGCGAGCGGGGGGACAACCAGGATCCCTGTCCGGTCGGCTTCATCCAGAACCAGGTGGAGAACATCCCCACCGTCCACTTCGCCGCCTTCCCGCTGGGGGAGTTCGCCGCCGGCGCCTACTGCGGCATGTGCGTCGAGGTTTCGTACGATGGGTACACGGTCGTCGCCACGGTGGTCGACGCCTGCGGCAGCTGCAACGCGGGGCACATCGATCTGAGCCTGTCGGCGGCCGAGGCGTTGGGCATGACCGGGTGGAACGGCAACCCCAAGAGCGGGGTGACCTGGCGCGCCGTCGGCTGTCCGGCGACCGGGGAGATCATGGCCACCTTCAACGGCGGTTACCAGGGACAGGTCTACTTCCAGAACCTCGCGTTCCCCATCGCCAGCGCCGTGGCCGCGGGGCACTCGGCCACCATGAACAACGCCTTCTGGGACTTCGGGGCCATCGTGGCGGGCGAGCAGGTCACGCTCACCGACGTCGTCGGGCACCAGGTGACGGGCACGATCCCGACGTCGCCGAGCGGCGGCAGCATCGGCGCGCAGTTCGAGCTGTCCTGCCAGTGACGGGCGGCGCCGGGGGGCGCCGCCCATCCAGGGGCAGCAGGCGCCGCCCGCTCAGCAGGGAGCCGGACGGCTTCGGACGGCGGAGGGCCGCGCGCGGCGCCGGGCGGTCGGAGGCGGAGGAGCCGCGCTCACCGGAGCGGAGCCCTCGCTCGAGGCTCGCTCGATCGAACGCCCGAGCAGCCGCTCGATCCCGGCGAGCTGCCCTTGCTCGTCCCGATCGCAGAGCGTGAGCGCGATGCCGGCGGCCCCCGCGCGC
Organism: uncultured Polyangiaceae bacterium; assembly: GCA_964480725.1. GTDB lineage: Bacteria > Myxococcota_A > Polyangia > Polyangiales > Polyangiaceae > JAFGBI01. The sequence continues at coordinate 48,056 of CAYZQO010000039.1, forward strand.
GCCGTGCGCCCGATTCGGTGCACGTACGTCTCGGGGTCGGCCGGGAGCTCGTAGTTGATCACGTGAGTGATGCCGCTGACGTCGAGGCCCCGGGCGGCCAGATCGGTCGCCACGAGCACCGGCACGCACCCGCTGCGGAACCCGTCCAGCGCCTTGGTGCGCGCCGCCTGGGACTTGTTGCCGTGGATCGCGGCGGCGCAGATGCCGTCGCGCTCGAGCAGCTTGACCACGCGGTTCGCGCCGTGCTTGGTCCGGCTGAACACCAGGGTGCGGCGAGCGTCCGGTCCGCGGAGCAACCGGACCAGCAGCTCGGGCTTGCGGGCCTTCTCGGTGAAGTAGATCCGCTGCTCGATCCGGTCGGCCGTCGTCGCGGGCGGCGTGACGGCGACGTACACGGGATCGCGCAGGAGCCCGTTGGCGAGCTCGCGGATCTCGCGCGGCATCGTCGCCGAGAAGAGCAGCGTCTGTCGCTCGCGGGGCAGCATCCGGGTGATGCGCCGGACGTCGTGGATGAAACCCATGTCGAGCATCCGGTCGGCCTCGTCGAGGACGAAGATCTCGACGTCGTCGAGGTGCACATGGCCACGCTGCAGCAGATCGAGCAGGCGTCCGGGCGTGGCGACCAGGACGTCGACGCCGCGCGCGAGCTCCGCGATCTGCGGCTTGTCGGAGATACCCCCGTAGATCACCGTGTGCCAGACGCGGAGCTTGCTGCCGTGGGCGGTCAAGCTCTCGTCGATCTGCGCGGCGAGCTCCCGGGTGGGGGTGAGGATGAGCGCACGGAGTCGGGGATTTCGCCCCGCGACCCGGTCGACGTGCTGGAGGATGGGGAGGGTGAAGGCTGCCGTCTTGCCGGTGCCCGTTTGGGCACAGCCGAGCACGTCACGCCCGGCCAGCGCGGGCGGGATCGCCTGCGCCTGGATCGGAGTGGGGACTCGGTAGCCGGCCGCTGCGACGGCGTCGAGCAGCGGCGGTACCAGATCGAGGTCGTTAAAACTCACGCGTTCCGCAAGGGAGCGAGGGGGAGGAGCGGACGGGAGCCCCAGCCAGTGCGGCCGAGGCCCCCGAGTGGCTCACCAGCGACCGCGCCCGCCGCCGCCATCGCGGCCACCGCGCCCACCGCCGCCGCCGCCGCCGCCGCCGTCGCGGCCGCGCCCGCCACCGCCGCCGCCGCCGCCGCTGCGGAAGCCGCCGCCGCCGCCGCCGCCGCCGCGCGGCCCGCCACCGCCGCTGCGCTCGCGCGCCTCGCTGACGTTGATGTTGCGGCCGTCGAGTTCCTTGCCGTCCAACTCGCTGACGGCGCGCCGGGCGTCCTCCGCGCTATCGAACTCGACGAAGCCGAAGCCACGGGACTGCCCGGTCATGCGATCGAGCACGACCGAGGCGCTGGACACCGTGCCGAACGCCGAGAAGGCGTCCTTGAGCTGGTGATCCATGGTCGAGTAGGCGAGGTTTCCGACGAAGAGCTTGGTAGTCATTTGAGCGATCCCTGGTTGATGCGCCTCTTTTTGGGTGGATCGGACGAACGCTGGCGCGAGTGCTCACTCCGACGCCCCCGGGGAATCGGGGGCCCTCCGGTACACAGAAGCGGAGCCAGCGGACCGAACCGAACAGGCGACAACTCTGGGAACCAGTGCGGCGGGTAAATACCCCAAACCGCCTCGTCACGCGAGAAAGATTGTCGTTGGGGCTAAAAGGACTGCTGGATCGGGGACTTGTGGGGTGACGTCGCCCGATCCCGGGTGTCCGAGCGTCCGCCGCTCGACCGGACCGATCGCGGACCGCGGCGTCCGGCTGGCGCGCGCTGCACCGGTCGCGGTTCTGGTGCCAATCGCCCTTGACCGCCACGACGAGGCGCGCCTCGGACGCCCCTCATCGCCTGCCGTCCCGCGGCGAGGCGCCACCGCGGCCGCGACAGTTGTCGTCCTCACCGGGAGTCGCGCAGACCGAAACCTCGGGCACCGCCTCCGCGGGGAGGCGAGCCAGCGGAGCGGCCCAGTCAGGAGGGACCGCCGCGCGGATCTCGCGATAATGGTTGACGGCGAAGTATCGCCACCGGAGCGGCAGGCTGCCCACGATGAGGGCGCGCAGCGCGGCGCGGAGGTAATCGTCGGCGGGGCGCTCGGGTTGGGTGCCGACCGCCAGATGGCTCAGGAGCCGCTCCGCTGCCACGACCATGGCCTCCTCGGCCAAAAGCTCGATCATGAGCCCCCGTCGCTCGGTCGCGCTCGCTTCGGGGAACCCTTCCCACGCGCCCACCTCCGCGACCCTCGGTCGGGGACCGAGCGCGAGGAGCTCGTGCAGCACCGGATGCCGCGCTTGTTCTCCCGGAGGCAGGCAACCCGGGTGGCAGCCCCCGACCTTGCGGGCCGCCCGGCGGTGCCCCCGGGCGAACATGCGCGCCGAGTCCCGGACTGCCAGCGGCCACAGCTCGGCGATCGCCTCCGGCATCTCCAGGACGTGCTCCCGCAGGAAGTAGACGTCCTCCAGATTTTTGTGCCAGTGCACGATACCGTACACGAGCCCGCACTGCTTGGTGAGCAGGAGGTAGTCGAGCGGAGCGACGCGCAGCGTGCCGAGGACACCGGCGTCGAGTGTCGGTGCGTCGGCGAAGAGCTCCAGGACCCGCCTCCAGTACGGTACGCGATCGGCGTTCGCCACCTCGACCAGCGACCGTTCCCACTCGTAGTGCGCCTTGGTTAGGCGTGCTGCCGGGATTCGCCGCTCCCGGTCCCGCCGCTCCAGCACGGTGTCGAGGCGGCGGATGTCTCCGGTGTCGCCGACCAGGTCCCAGTCCACCGGCTCGCGGAACTCGGGCAGGTGGAAGCGGATCGCCCGGCTGCCGATCAGGAGCATGGACGGTTACGCAAACGAGAAGCCCGTGATCCGATCGAGCACGTCCTCGGTCCGAACCCGGCCCGGAGCGGGCGGCCGGGGCGCCACGTGGCCGGGCGTGATCTCGAAGGAGGCGTCCCGAGGGTGGAATAGGGCGGTGACGCACCGGCCCTCGGAACAGGTTTCGCTTTCCGCGGCGGTGCAGGAGTAGTCGCTCTGCCAGGAGCCGTTCGAATCGCACTCCTCGGTGTTGACGTCGCCGTTGGAGAACTCCCGCCCGCAGCGGCGGGACTGGGGCTCGCACTCCACGCAGTCGTTCCGCAGGCAGACGGGCGTCGCGGAGGGGCAGTCCGAGTCGATCCCGCACTCCACGCACTCGCCCGCCACGCACTCAACCGAGCAGCTGTCGACTTGCTGCCAGGTTCCAGCGATGCACTCCTCCACCACTTCGCCGGTGGACGCGCAACGCGGGTCGGGCGCGGGAGCCGGCGTCACGCAGACGGGCTCGTCGCCGGTGCCACAGTCGACAACGCCGCAGGTCCCACAGGGATCCCCGATCACCAGCGGAGAATCGACGCAGCCTCCGCACTCGTTAACGACGAAGGCGTCGTCGGTGTCATCACAATCGTCACCGGGAGCGGCCGCACAGTCCATCGTGCCGTGCCCATCCCCGTCGTCGTCCCGGGCGACGACGACATCGTCAACGCACTCGCAATGGGGGCCCGCGACGCACGCACCTCCTGCACCTCCGGTCGTCGGAGAGCCGCCGGTCTGGGTGCCGCCGGTCTGGGTGCCGCCGGTCTGGGTGCCGCCGGTCTGGGTGCCGCCGGTCTGGGTGCCGCCGGCTTGGGTGCCGCCGGCTTGGGTGCCACCAGTTAGGGTGCCACCGGCTTCGGCTCCACCGGCACCGCCCTCGCCGCCGGGATCGGAGCCGCCCCCGGGAGGCGCCCCGCCCGTCTCCGTGCCTCCAGCGGGCGCACCCGCCGCGTCCCCGCCGCCGGTCGCCTCTCCACCCGTGGCCGCGTCACCACTGCCACCCGACCCACTCGCCGGCTCGCCCGCGGCCCCACCGGCGGGCCACTCGCCGCCGGCAGCGCCGCCGGTTGCCGGCTCGCCCGCGTCGCCGGCCGTGCCTCCCGCGGCTCCATCTTCGCCCCCATCCTCGCCGGAGCCCCCGCGGGCACCTGCCTCGGTGGCTCCTTCCCCTCCCTGGCTGGACCCGCCAGTCGGGGAGTCGATGCGTTCGACCTTGGTCGAGGAGGTGCAGCCCATCGCTGCGCCGGCACCGATGGCGATCCAGCCAACCAGGCGTACCATCTCGATATCACTCAGCATTTGAAACCTCTGTCCCCAACCCCAACCCTCGAGCATACCCACGTTTCCTTGCCCCAACAAACTGGCATGCGCCAAAATCGCCGCCGCGCCGCTGGACCGCGCGGCTCCCCTGCGGCCCAAACGGAAACCCAGACCTTGGGGCCGTCGATGGCGCTCCGCCGTACCCGGCCGAGAGCGGTGGCCGCGCGCCGCGGGCTGGGCTACCGACGCTGGCACCATGCGACGGCAAGGGGTCTGGCGGGGGATGCTGCCGGGAACGCTGCTGGTGGCGAGCGCGGTCGGCGCGCTCCATTGCGCCCCGCCCCCGGCGCGCGGGGGCTTGCCCCTCGAGCCCGTCGTGGCGGCCGCGCCGGCGACCGAGGGGACCCTGCGCCCGGCACCGGGCGCGCTCGAGGCCCTGCTGGCGGCCGTGGATCGGGACGGCGATCGCCGGATCACCGTGCTCGACCAGGCCGACTTCGCCTTCGACCTACCGCTCGCGGGCGGCGGCGTCTTCCCGGTGACGGGGGTCACCTCGCTGGCCAACCTCGTCCAGGAGCTCACGCTCGCGGAGCGGGCGGGCTCGGCCGAGATCCGGATCGACCGGATCACCGAGAACCCGGTCGATCGGCTCTCACGGCTCATCCGCGAGCGGTACTGGGACGCGCTCACCCGCCGCATCGACGCGGCGTCGCTGGACACGGTGCTGCCTGACGAGAAGCTCGATGGCCGCCGGCGCCTGGCGCACGAGTACACAGGCGAGCTCGCGGGCTGCACCCGCTCGCACGATCCGGCCGAGATGCCCTGGTTCCTCTGGGTCCCGCCCGACGATCCGGCGGCGTGGGAGCAGGGCGTCGCCCTGGCGCGGCAGCACCCCCGGCTCATCGTGTGCCGTCTGCCCGAGCGGGTGACCCCCGAGTGGGTGGCCGCGCTCGACGGCGGGGGTGAGCGGGGCAGCCGTCACGGGCTGCTGGGGCTCCGCCGTGGTCCGCAGGGGCCGCTCCCCTACGTGGTCCCCGGCGGCCGCTTCAACGAGCTCTACGGCTGGGACAGCTACTTCCACGTCCTCGGGCTGGTCGCCGACGGCCGTCTCGAGCTCGCGCGCGCCGTGGTGGACAACCTCGCCTACGAGCTCGACCACTACGGTCAGATCCTCAACGCCAACCGCACCTATTACCTCACGCGCTCGCAGCCGCCGTTTCTGAGCTCGATGCTGCGTGCGGTCCACGCCCAGGACCCAAGTAGAGAGGGGAGGGGTTGGGTGCGGGGATTGCTCGCCACCGTGATCGAGGAGTACGAGCGCGTCTGGACCAGCGGTCCCCGCCGGACGGAGGTGTGCCGCGAGGGGACCTGCCTGTCGCGCTACCACGGCGCCGCCGTCGGGCCGCCGCCGGAGGTCGAGCCAGGGCATTTCGACTGGCTGTACGCCCCGCGAGCGCGGGCCACCGGCCTGCCGTTGGACGAGGTCGAGGCGCGCTACCGCGACCGCTCGCTGCCAGCGGCCGAGCTCCGCGCCCTCGACGCCGCCTTCGCTCACGACCGCTGCATGCGCGAGTCCGGGCACGACACCACCTACCGCTGGTTCGATCCGACCACGGGCGAGGATCGCTGCGCCGATTTCGCGACCGTGGATCTCAACGCCCTGCTCCTGAAGGCGGAGCTCGACATCGCCTTCCTCCTCGAGCGCGTGGCGGGCGGCGCGCTCGAGCGCGACCGCTGCCCGGGCGGCGGCCCCTGCCGGGAGACGCCCGCGGCCTGGTGCGCGCGGGCCGAGCGGCGCCTCGCCCTGCTGCGCGAGCGGCTCTGGGACGACGAGCGGGCCCTCTACTCCGACCTCGATCGTCGCACCGGCAAGCCGAGCGGCGTCGTCTCGGCCACCGCCTTCTACCCGCTCTGGGCGGTCGGCGAGAACGCATGCGGCCTACGCCTCTTCGACGACGAGCGACGGGTCGATCGCCTGGTCGTGACCCTGCTCCGCGAGCTCGAGCAGCCGGGCGGGCTCGCCGCGACCGCCCGGCCCGCGACCGCGCGCAGCCCGGCGCGGCAGTGGGAGCACCCGAACGGCTGGGCGCCGCACCAGATCCTGGCCTGGACGGCGCTGCGGCAGCATGGCTTCACCGCCGACGCGGATCGGCTGACCTGGCGGTGGCTCGCCACCATCGTCGAGAACGCGCGCGACTACCACGGGACGGTGCCGGAGAAGCTCGACGTGGTGGCGCGGAGCCACCGGGTCTACGCGGAGTACGGCAACGTCGCCACCGACTTCGCGTACATCACCCCCGAGGGCTTCGGGTGGATGAACGCCTCCTTCGAGGTCGGGCTCGCCGCGCTGGCGCCGGACCTGCGCGACCGGTTGCGCGCCGCCGCCGCGAGCGACGCGGACCTCCCGATGGCGCCGTGATCGGGGAGGCGAGGCGGGGCTCGTGGCCACCATCACCATTCACTGACCGGGGCGTCGCGAGCGCGGCTTGGCGCGGGAGGCGACGCGCGGGATTGACCTGCGTCAAGGTGTCCCTACATCCACGCGCGTAGGGCGATCCGAGGCCCGCGGGTCTGCGCGACGGCCGCAGCGCCCAGGGAAGCCATTCATGCGCGCCACGACGGTCCGTGCCACGGTCGAAGCCGAACCCGCTCCCCGCCTCCCGGGTGACCCCGCGAAGCGCCGCCTCTCGGTGCTGTCGTCCGACCCGGTGCGTCGAAGCGGCGAGCAGTCGGCAGCCGTCCCCCGGCTCGGGCTCCCCGCGCTGCGGGCCCTGGTGCAGTCGGCCACCCTGGTGATCGTGCTGATCGCGGGGCTCGAGCTGTTCTTGCTCTACCGGCAGGTGCTCGCGGGGGGGCCGCTCACGGTGCATCGCTCCCCGCTGGTCGAGGGCTTCTTGCCCATCTCCGCGCTGATGTCGCTCAAGAGCCTGGTGCTGTCGGGGCAGTGGGATCCGGTGCACCCCGCCGGACTGACGATCCTCCTCGCGGCGCTGACGATCTCCCTCGTGGCTCGCAAGGCCTTCTGCTCCTGGATCTGCCCGGTCGGAGCCGTCTCACGCGGGGTCGCGGCCCTCGGTGAGCGCTGGCTGGGGCGCCGGGTGGAGATCCCCGCCTCGAGCCGCCTCGGCGTGGCGCTCACGCTGCCCAAGTACCTCCTGCTCGGCCTCTTCCTGTGGGTCATCCTGCTCGGGCTGGACGAGCGCGGCATTCGCGCGTTCCGGCACACGTCGTACAACTACGTGGCCGAGATCAAGATGCTGCTGTTCTTCCTGGAGCCGTCGGCGCTCACCGTCGCGGTGCTCACGATCCTCTTCGGCCTCTCGCTGCTCATCCGCAACTTCTGGTGTCGATTCCTCTGCCCCTACGGGGCCCTGCTCGGGGTGCTCGGCGCCCTGTCACCCCTCCGGATCCACCGGCGATCCGACCGCTGCACCGGGTGTCTCCGCTGCACCCGGGGGTGCCCGAGCGAGATCCTCGTCCACTCGGCCAGGGAGGTCCGCAGCCCCGAGTGCACGGGGTGCCTGACCTGCGTCGCCCGCTGCCCGGTCCCGGGCACCCTCACCGTGCGGGCCACGGAGCGACGCGCGCTCTCCCCCTGGGTCGTCCCGCTGCTCGCGGTCGGGCTGATGACCCTCTTCTGGGCCGGGGCTCGCCTGAGCGGGCATTGGGAGACGCAGGTCCCCATCGAGGTGATGACCCCCCTCTATCACCGCGCGTCGACCTTGCATCACCCGTGACGCCCAGCGAAGGTGCGACTCGTGCGATCGAAGGGTCCCGCGGCGGCGCCCGACGGGACGGTGATGGTGACGGGATGAGCCGCATCTACCTCGACCACAACGCCACGACGGCCCTCGATCCAGGCGTGCGCGACGCGATGCTCCCCTGGCTCGGCGACCGGCCCGGCAACGCATCGAGCGTGCACGCCTTCGGCCAGGAGGCGCGCCGGGCCATCGATCGGGCTCGTGCCCAGGTGGCCCGCCTGATCGGGGCCGAGCCCGAGGAGCTCGTCTTCACCAGCGGTGGCACCGAGGCGAACAACCTCGCGCTCCTGGGCGCGGTCGCGGCGGCCGGGCGCGCGCGGCCCCACCTGGTGACGACGGCGATCGAGCACCAGTCGGTGCTCAACCCCTGTCGTCACCTCGAGCGCCGCGGCGCCGCGCTCACCCTGGCTCCGGTCGATGGAGACGGGCTGCTGGAACCGGAGGCGCTCCTCGCCGCGCTCGGTGACGACACGCTCCTGGTTTCGGTGATGCTGGCGAACAACGACGTCGGTACGGTCGAGCCCGTGGCGGAGCTGGCGAGCCGGCTCCGCGAGCGCGGCGTCCTCTTTCACACCGACGCCGTGCAGGCCGTCGGCAGGCTCGCGGCCGACGTGGGCCGACTCGGCGTCGACCTGCTGTCGCTCTCGGGGCACAAGCTCCACGGGCCGCAGGGGATCGGGGCGCTGTACTGGCGCCGGGGCACGCGGCTCTCCCCCCTCCTGTTCGGTGGCCACCAGGAGCAGATGCTCCGCCCGGGCACCGAGAACGTCGCGGCCATCGTGGGGTTCGGCGAGGCCTGCGAGCTCGCTCGCGAGCGGCTCGCGGCGGATGCCGTCCGCACGTCGGCGCTCCGCGACGCCTTCGAGCAGGCCCTGCTCGTCCGGGTCCCCGGCGTCACGGTCAACGGCCGCGGCGCGCCCCGCCTCCCCAACACCACGAACCTGACCTTCGAGGGATTGGAGGCGGAGGCCCTCGTCCTCCACCTCGATCTGATGGGTCTCGCCGCCTCGACCGGCTCCGCTTGCAGCAGCGCGGACCACGAGCCCTCGCCCGTGCTGCTCGCCATGGGGCGCGACGAAGCCCAGGCGCGCGCGTCCGTGCGCTTCTCCTTCGGCCGCGGGCAGCGCGACGAGGACGTGGGGCGCGCGGTCGAGCTCGTCGCCGCGGCCGTGGTGCGGTTGCGGGAGGACCGGCACCTGCCGGCGCGCGCCGTACCGCCCGGTCCGATCGCGGCTCGTCGCGACGGCGACCGCGCGCCCGGCGGCGGTGGCGCGACGTCCCCGGAGTCGGGGGGGGACGCTCCGCGCCGGGCCCGGTTCGCCCGCCAGAGCGCGCTGGGCGTGATCGGTCCCGATGGGCAGGCGGCCCTCGCTCGCAGCACCGTGCTGGTCCTGGGTTGCGGCGCCCTCGGCAGCGCTCAGGCCGAGCTCCTGGCGCGGGCGGGGATCGGTCGGCTCCTCCTGGTCGATCGCGACGTCGTGGAGCTCGACAACCTGCCGCGCCAGCTCCTCTTCGACGAGCGGGACGCTCGCGAGCGGATGCCCAAGGCGGTCGCGGCTGCGCGCCGGCTCGGCGCCATCGACTCCGAGCTCGTCCTCGAGGCCCGCGTCGCGGACGTCACCGCGGCCAACGTCGAGGAGCTGTTGGGGTCCGCGGACCTGGTGCTCGACGGGACCGACAACTTCGAGACGCGCTATCTCCTCAACGACGCCGCGGTCCGGGCCCACAAGCCGTGGATCTACGGCGGCGTGCTCGCCACCGAGGGCACCGTGATGGCGGTGCGACCGGGCGAGGGACCCTGCCTGCGCTGCGTCCTGCCCGACCCGCCGGACTCGCTCCGCCTGCCGAGCTGCGAGACGCTGGGGGTGCTCAACACCGCGGTGGCCTGGGTGGCGGCGCTGCAGGTGACCGAGGCGCTCCGGCTGCTTGTCCGCGATCCGACGGCCGAGTCCCGGCTCTGCTCGCTCGACATCCGGCGCGGCACCGTCCGGTCCATCCGGGTCGAACGCGACCCCGCCTGCACCTGCTGCGGAGCCGGGCGCTTCGAATTCCTGAGCGGCGAGCGGGGCACCTCGACGACGGTCCTCTGCGGTCGCCACGCGGTCCAGATCACCCCGGAGCGACCGAGCCCTCGTGACCTCGCCG
>CAYZQO010000040.1:0-57609 GCA_964480725.1 uncultured Polyangiaceae bacterium
CGTCCGGCGGCGATGCGTCCGGCGGTGATGCGTCCGGCGGTGATGCGTCCGGCGGTGCTGCGTCCGGCGGCGATGCGTCCGGCGGTGCTGCGTCCGGCGGCGATGCGTCCGGCGGCGTCGTGACCGGGGGAGGCCTACCGGGAGGCGCCCCGACCGCGGGCGCGCCGCCCGGTGGCGTCCCGACCGGCGGCGATGACGCGGGCGGCGACGACGCGGGCGGCGCCGCGGGGGTGGGCGGCCTGGTGCCGGGGATCTGCGGCGACGGCGTGCTCAACACCGGCGAGGAGTGCGAGCCGAACGAGGTCGACCCCTGCACGGAGGGCTGCCGGATCGACTGTGCCAGCTTCGGGCTCAACGGAGGTCAAGGCACCGAGCACGTCTTACCGGACGGATCGCGGCACTGTTACTTCGCGCTGCCGACGGCGCGGTCCTTCAACGCGGCGAACGCGGAGTGCGCGACGATCGGCGGCCACCTGGCGACGATCCACTCGGACGCGGAGAACGAGCGCGTTCGCTCCCTGGTGACCGGCCCTTGGCCGGGCACGGGCTGGATCGGCGCGACCGACGACCTGCCGGCAAGCAACTCCAGTGCGGGCACCTATGCTTGGGTGACGGATGAGCCGTTCGACTACGAGCCCTCCGCCGGGTTCGCATCGGACCCGCGCCCCTGTACCTGGAGCTGCGGGCACTGCGCCACCATCGCGAGAGACGGAGCGAGCACCTGGGACGTGGCGGTCTGCACGTCGAACCTCATCGGCGTGTGCGAGTGGACGCCCCCCGGATGAGCGGCGCCGCTCCGCCGCGACGCGGACGACCCGCGGCCCGACCCGACCCCGTCGGGCGCAGCCGCCCCGGAGGCGTGTGCCCCTGGCCAGGCTGACCTTCGTGGGCACGGGTGAAGCGTTTGACCCGGATCTCCCCAACACCAGCCTGCTCTACGAGGGCAGCGCGCGGATCCTGCTCGACTGCGGTTACGCCGTGCCGCATTCGCTCTGGCGGGTGACGAACGATCCGGAGGCGCTCGACGCGATCTACCTCACCCACGGCCACGCCGACCATTGCTTCGGGCTGCCCGCCCTGGTGGTTTGGATGCGCGTCGCCGGACGACGACGCCCGCTGCGGCTGCTCGGAGGTCCGGGCGCGAGCGCCCTCGTCCCCCGCCTGCTCGAGCTCGGCTACCCGGGCACGCTCACGCGACCGAAGGGCTTCCCCCTGCTCATCGAAGAGGTGATCCCGGGTCAGGCCTACGCCCTCGAGGGGCTGACGCTGCGGACCGCGCCGAGCGCGCACTCCGTGCCCAACCACGCGGTCCGTATCGACGACCAGCGCGCCTCGGTGGCGTACAGCGGCGACGGCGCCCCCACCGCGGCGACGACCGCGCTCTTCCGCGGCGTCGGCCACCTGGTGCACGAGTGCTTCGGTCCTATGCCCGCGGTGGCGGGGCACGCCTGCTTCGAGGACGTCAGGCGCTGCGCGGTCGAGGCGGCGGTGGACCAGGTGCACCTGGTCCACCTGTCTCGTCAGAGCGCCCATCGCGTGCGGGTGCAGGAGCTGATGGCAGCGCACCGCGGCGCACCGCGCATCGACCTACCGCTCCCCGGCGCTGCGATCGACCTCTTCTGAGCGTCCTCCGACCCCACGAAGCCTGACGCGGCGGTTGTACAAATGCGCCCACCATGGAAGGCGAACGTCGAATTGGGGTCGGCCCGCCTCACCCCGCCGGAGCAGCGCTGGATTTCGCCTACAATGGACGCGGCCGCGCGGGTATGGAGCGCGAGCGCCCCTCCGTACGCGGGACCCCGATGCGACACGCCATCATCGTTGCCTCGAGCTACCACGAGAGCTCTCAGCTCGCGGCCCTGCCGACCGCCCCCGAGGCGGCGGCAGCCATCGCCGCCCGCGTGGGCGCGCCGGATTCCGGCTTCGGCGTCCACACGCTGAGCGCCGATCGCGATCTCCCCGAGCGGGTCGACGAGCTGCTCTTCTCGCTCGATCCGGCGCCAGAAGCGACGCTCTTCTACTTCCGCGGCTACGCCGCCTGGATCGGCAACCACGCGCCAGCGCTGGTGCTCAACGCCCCCCGCCTGCGCGCCTACTCGCTCGGTCGCCTCTGCTCGGCGCTCGAACGCCGCGCGCCGAGCACGCTGCTGGTCCTCGACGTTCGCCTGGTGGTCGACCCGGGCCGCACTCCGGGGGAAGCCGCGGAGGCGATCTGCGACGTGATCGACGAGGCGCCCTCGGTCGAGGCGATCGTGGCCGCGCACCAGGCCGGCACGAGCCCGGACGCGGGCTCGCCCTTCACGCGCATCTTCCTCGGTAGCTGGGAGTGGCTCGCTGCGGTGCGCGGCTCGACCGCCGCAACCTCCCGCGACCTCTTCCAGCTCGTGCAGGTCGGCGAGCGCCTCGTCAACGGGCTGGTCGCAGCGCGCTTCTCCGCGGGCAACGCCGAGGTGCCACTGCTGCCGCCGCTCGGCGGGACGCCGCCGCCACCACCGCCCGACTCCGATCCGGGGCTCGAACCCGCCGACTCGCTACCACCGCCGCCGATCACCACCGCGCGGACGGACGAGGGCGCGACCGCGACGACCGCCGGCGCCGCGCCCGTGGCGGGAATGGAGGCCGGCGCACCAGCGAGCGCGGCGCCCGAGGTCGTCCCGGGCGCTGCGGGGTCCGAGGCGGGGGAGACCGCGATGCAGACGGTCACCGAGGCCGACATCGTGCCGCTGCCCGCGGACGAGGCACCGGTCGTGGCGATGGACACGGCGCCGACGCACCCGGTGACCCTGACCGGAGCCGAGCAGCCCGCGGGATCCACGACCGCGCCGGGCGAGCCCACCCCGCTGGCGCCGGCGCCGGCGCTGGGCGCCCCGTCGCGTCGCGTGACCCTGCTCGACGAGGACTTCGAGGCCACCCTCCGCGCCGAAGCGTCGGCGTTCGTCGCCAGCGCCCCGGGCGCGCTCGCGGCGCTCCCGCCGCAGGTGGCCGAGCGGATCTTGCGCGCCGCGACCGAGGAGGCGAGGTCGACGGGCGGCGAGCCGAGCCCGACGGGCGGCGAGCCGAGCCCGACGGCGTCACCACCGCTCTCCGAACGCCCGCAGCGGCGGCTCGACCTCGGGGCGGCTCCGCCGCCACCGCTGGCCAGAGTGAACGCAGCGAGAAGCGCTGCCGCGGCCCTCGCAACGCCGAACGACGGGATCGGAGCCAACGCCCCGCCCACCGTGCCCGCGGCGGGAGCGGGCGACGTCCCCACCAGCACCGCCGCACCGCCGGGAGCCCCGCTCGACGACGAAGTCCCCCGGGACCCGCACGCTTGGAACCTCGAGCCGACCCCGCCGCCGCTCGGCGCGCGCACGGCGCACCGCGACGAGCCCGCCGCACCGGACACCGAAGCAGCCACCGGCGACGAGCCCGCCGCACCGGACACCGCGGTCGCCCTTGGCGACGCGACGGCCGCCCCGGACACCACGGACGCCAGGACCGACGACAACGACCAAGCCGTCAGCCGGGACACCGCCGACACCGCCGACACCGCGACCACGGACGACGACGGCGATCTAGCCGTCGCCCCGGACACCGCGGACCCATCCGGTGAGAACGACACGTCCGCGGCGAGCGCGATCGCCGCCGTCGACGAGGCCGCCGCAGCGACGGCGGTCGCACCGCCCGCCCCACCCGCGGTCGAGGAGCCGGCGATCGTCTTCGGTGACGATCAGCCGCCGGCGCCGAGCCGCTGGCCCCCTCCGCCCACGCTGACCCTCGGGGAGCACCTGGCGCGCGCCGAGCAGCTGACGGCCGAGAGCCGGTACGACGAGGCGCTGCTCGAGGTGAGTCGGGCGATCAAGATCGCCGGTGACGACCGGGACCAGATCGCCGATCTCCACGCGCGGGCCGCGAGCATCGCGCGGCAGCGCGGCGACGTGAACCGCGCGGTCGCCCACTACGAGGAGGTGCTGTCGCGCCGCCCGATCGACCCGGACGCGCTCTTCTGGGCCACCGAGCTGCTCTGCGCGCGGGGCGAGTTCGCTCGCGCCGCCCGGCTCCACGAGCTCCGCCTCGCCGCGCTCACCGCGCCGGAGGAGCGCGACGCGGTGCTGGACACCCTGGCAGTCCTCTGGATCGACAAGGCGCACGACCTTTCCCGCGGCCGCGCTGTGCTGGAGGGCTTGCTGCGCTCGCGTGGCGACGAGCCGGCGCTGCTAGAGCGGCTGATGGTCGTGCTCGACGGCCTGGGCGACCACGAGGAGTCGATCCGGGTCCGTCGGCGGCTCGCCTACAAGCTCGCCGACGACCCGCGGCGTAGAGCCGAAGTCCTGACCGGCGCGGCCCGCGTAGCGCACGATCGCCTGCAGAAGATTGAGTTCGCGGTGGACCTGGCGGAGCAGGCGCTCCGCGCCGATCCCGCCGCCATCGAGGCCCTCGACTTCGTGGCGGCGCTGCTCATCGAGCGGCGGGATTGGCCGCTGCTCGCCCGCTGCTTCGAAGCGGTGCTCGAGAAGCTCCCGGACGGGGTGCCGGCGCGGGATCTGGCGCGGCGCCTCGGCACGGTCTGCCGCGACGAGCTCAAGGACGCTCGCCGCGCGGTCCGCGCGCTCGAGCGCGCGGCGGCCATCGACCCGACCGACCCCACGATCCGCTTCGAGCTCGTGCCCCTGCTGGAGCAGAGCCAGGATCCCGCGCGCGCGCTCCACCACTGCCGAGCCGCGATCCGGGCGACGCCGCGCGACCCCCAAGCGCACCGGCTCGCCCGCACGCTGGCCCTCCGCGTCGGAGCGCACGACCAGGCCTGGAACGCCGCCCACGCGCTGGACTTCCTCGGCGAGGGGGACGTCGATGTCTCGGTGCACGCGGACACCCACCGCCCCGAGGGGCTGCTCGCCGTCACCGCGCCGATCACCGAGGAGGAGTGGCGGCGCGGCGCGTTCACGCCGGACCGCGACGCCCCGCTCGAGACGCTCTTCTCCCTGGTGCGGCGCCCCGCGATCGCCTACCGCTTGGACGCGCTGGCTCGCGCGCGGCAGCTCCCAACCCTGGACCCGTCGCTGCTGCTCGATCCGCAGACAAGCACCACCATGCTGGCGCGGAGCTTCCTGTGGGCAGTGCAGGTCCTGTGCGTCCCCCAGCCGGCGCTCTACGTGCACCCGGCGCTCGAGGTGGGGCTCATCGCCCCGCCCACGCGCGAGCCGGCGAGCGTCGTCAACCGCGCGCTGGGCTCCGGACTGGACCTGCGCGAGCTCTCGTTCCTGTGGGGGCGCCACCTGACGGTGTTCCGCCCCGAGCTCCGCCTGCTCACCTTCTTCCCGACCGTGGAGCTACTGACGCAGCTGACCGCGGCCGCCGCGCTGGCCACGGACTGGACCGACCGTAAGGCGAGCTTCGTCGAGCCCGCGCTCGCGGAGCTGGCGCGGCACATCCACGAGGACCTCGAGGACGCCGACCGTCCCGCGCTGGCTGCGGTCACGGCAGAGCTCCAGCGAGGCGACCCCGCGGCGCGGCTGCTCGAATGGGCGCGAGGCGTCGAGCTGACGGCGGCGCGCTTGGGACTGGTCGCGTGCGGCGACGTCAGCGTGGCGGCGGCGCTCACCGAGCGTTTCCCGGTGGGCGGACACACTTCCGTGTTCGACCAGGTCAACGCCCTGCTCGCCTTCACAGCGAGCGACGAGTACACGGCGCTCCGCGAGCACCTCGGCGTTACCGTCCACGGCTGAGCCTTCCCCCTCCGGCGTGGGGCCCACCCACGCCAGGCCCCCGCGGTCAACGGACCGGCCGCGACGCGGGGGCGCGCAGCGGCCCGCCTGGCCCCTCCCCGGCCGGGGGTGACGGCGCCCAACGCACCGACGCGCGCGGCCGGCCCGCGCCGTGCTACCGTTGCCGCGCTCCCCAGCCGATTCGCCGGGAGCGGATCCGGATCGATGCCTCACCGCGGCGGCAGCGACGACAACGACCGAACCGATCGGTTCACCTTCGCGCCGGGGGCCGAGCCGAGCGCGGGGCGGGCACTGCGCGCGACGCTGACCATCCTCAAGGGGCCGCGGACGGGCGAGGTGATCCCCATCTGCGACCAGGAGGTCGTGGTCGGTCGTGGCACCGAGGCCTCGGTGCAGATCGTCGCCGAGGGCGTCTCCCGACGCCACGCACAAATCACGCTGCGCGACGACGGGTACTGGGTCGAGGATCTCGGGTCGACGAACGGCACCATCTGCCGCGGGGCGCTGCTGGAAGGGCCGCTGGAGCTCCGCGACGGCGACCGCATCAACCTCGGCGGTCGGGTGATCCTGCGCTTCGCGCGGGAGGGCGAGCTGGAGGAGTCGCTCCGGTATCACCTGTACGAGCTAGCCACGCGCGACGCGCTCACGCAGGCGTACAACCGCCGGCACTTCGACGAGCAGGTCAGCTCCGAGTGGCCATGGGCGATCCGTCACGAGAAGACCTGCGCCCTGTTGATGCTCGATTTGGATCACTTCAAGGCGATCAACGACACCCACGGCCACCCAGCCGGGGATCTGGTCCTCAAGACGGTCGTCAACGTCATCCACCGGACCGTCCGCCGTGAGGACATCGTCGCACGCATGGGCGGCGAGGAGTTCGCGGTGTTCTGCCGCGCGACCACCGGCGCCGCCGCGATGACGCTCGCCGAGCGACTGCGCCGACGTATCGCGGCGACCCGGGTCCCATGGCGCGGGCTCGAGCTGTCCATCACCGTCTCGATCGGCGTGTCCGACTCGACCGACCCGGGGGTGCGCACTCCCGCGGACCTGTGCGAGCGCGCCGACGCCGAGCTCTATCGGGCCAAGACGGGCGGCCGTAATCGGGTAGAGCCCGGCCCCAAGGACGTCCGGTGAGCGCCGAACGAACGCCGGGTGCGGCCGGGCCGCGCCCCTGGCGTCGCGCCTTGCCGGCAGTGACTGCGCTCGTCGCGCTCGCGGCTGCCTGCGGCCGGGGGCTACCGAGCCTCGAGCCTCTCGGCCGGGGTCCACTCGCGGAGGAGGAGCCGGCTCGCGCGGCGTTGCGCTCCGACCGGCGCGCACCGCGCGCCTCGGCGGACGCGGGGCCCGCGACGTCCGCATCGGCCGAGGGGGGCGACGCCACGCCCGATGCCGCGCCTGACGCTGGCGCGCCGCGCGAGGACCGAGAGCACGACGCCGGCGCGCCCGAGCCGGACGCGGGGCCCGCCGACGCGGGGGCCGTGATCCTCGCGGGGGAGTACCTGGGCCCGGACTACGCCATCCATCGCATCGACGGCTTCCCGGACCAGCGCGACGACGACCCCGGGGCGCGCACGCGGGTCGAGCTCGGCCAGGGCTCGGCGCTCCGGGTGGTGATCGTGAACAGCGACTCGGGCGAACCGCTCTGCGACCTCGAGGCCACGGCCGAGGGCGCCGAGGCCTCGATCCGGTCGGGGCAATCCTGCGTCCTCCAGGGGGAGGTGGCGTACTCCACCGTCCGCGACGGCAAGGCCGTCTTCACGGGGCGGCGCCTGGTGCTCGACGTGATGCTGGATTTCGAGGTCAGCCTCGAGGACGGGCCCCACCCCGGCGAAACCGAGTACCACTTCGCCGGGACGCTCCCCTGAGCTCCGAGCACCGAGCCTCGCGCGTCCCGCCCGGCGGGTCGAAGCGCAATGGACCCGCGCCGGAAGCGCCCGCCGCTCATCGAGCGGCGAGGTGGGGCCAGTCGCGTGTCACCAGCCCGCCTCGGAGGCTTCGTCATTCGGCGCGCGTGCATCGCGCGTCGCCGGCGCCTCCCCCACCACCGGATCCCCGGGCAGGGGGATCACCCGCGCGTGCTCGCGGCAGGCACGGGGCTCCCCGCGCTGGTACTCCGTCATCTCGAGCCAGATGTCACCGAAATCGCTGGTCGTCTTGGCGCGGAGCGGGATCCGGTCCGGATCGTCGGAGAACCAGACCTGGAAGGGCGACGTCTGGCGAAGCTTCGGGTCCCGGTGCTGCTTGCGAGTCACCCCCTCGATCCGAACGGCGGGAGACGGCCCGTCGGCTTGGAGCACCACGTCGGGCCCCCGAAACACCGCGTCCGTGATCCAGAGGTGACGCCCGAGCACGGCGGGGAAACGCGCGGCCGTGCCCGGCGTCGGTCGCCACCCGCGGAGGAGCAGCACGCCGGTGAGCAGATCGTGGACCGTCTCCTGGGGATCCGCGACCCGGATCCGCTCGTGCACCGGCGGCCCGCTGCTGCGGTGGTAGTCGTATTCGTACCCCCCGGCTTGGAAGCGCACGTCGTACCGGCGGAGCTTGCCGCCCACGTCGGCGTCCGACCAGTCCACGATCGGGCGAAGCTCGTCCTCGGCGAGCACCGTGTCCATCTCCATGCGCGTGCGCTGCAGCGTCGCGGCGATGCCGACGCTCTCGGCGACGAGGTGGACGTGAACGGCGCCACCCGCGTCACGGCATGCCTCCGCCTCGGCACGCGCCGCCTCGACCCCCAGGATGTACACGGTCCCCGCGAGACGCTCACCCGGATCGATGACGTGGCTCGGCCTCGCGACGGCGTCTGGTGGCAACGCCGCGGTGGCGGCTGGCGCCGCCGCCGGATCGGGGTGACACGCGAACGCCAGCAGCGCCGCGCCCGTGGCCGCGAGCCGTGTCGTGCGGGCGGTAGCGATCGTCACGGGCTCGATCCGAAGCATGCTGGCAGCGCGCGCGTCGAGCAAGGACCCGGTTCCCGCGCCCCTCCGCGGTCTGCTATCCTACGAGCCGTGCCGAAGCGGGTCGACGCTCGCGACGTGATGGACGCCAACGCGGAGACGAAGCACGCGTTCACCGCCGCTCTGCTCGGCCATTTCCGGCGCACCGGGCCGAATCGCTGGGACGACTACGAGTGGGTCCGCGATCCCCCGGAGTCGGTCGACGTCGCCGCGGGTGTCGCGGTGCAGCTCGAGCGGAGAGGGACCGACGTGAGGCTTCGCCGGCGCGGTCAGGTGATCCGGGTGCGCTGGACCCCCGCAACGAGCGAGGACGCCGCGCTCGCCACGGCAACCCCGACCGAGCTCCGCGCCCATTTCGTGGATCGGTACCTCGACCTCGGCGCCGCGCCCGCCGGGATCGGGGCCTCCGCCTTCATCGCCGCCAAGCTCTCGCGCTGAGGCGGCGCCGCTACTGCAGCTTGGAGGCGATATCGTCGCCGAGCGAGTCGAGATCATCAGCGGCCGGCGCGGCGGGACCCGGCGCCGCGATGGGCTGCGGGCCAGCGACGGGAGCCGGACCGCCAGCGGGAGCCGAGTTTGACGCCACCGCCTCGGCCGCGACCCGCTGCGCCGCCTCGGCGCTCTCTCGCTCGCGCTTCTTCTCCTCCGCTGCCGCGAGCGCGCGCTGGGTCATGGCGATGTGCTCCCGCTGCACCGTCGGATCCACCGCGGGCACCTCGCCCGACGACGCGCCGGCGGACGGTGAACCGAGCCGTGCCCCATGGGCGCTCCGGGAGCGGCCCGCCACGCCCCAGATCACGAAGCCGGCGACGACGAGAATCCCGACGGCCAGGGCGACGTAGGTCGCCACGGAGGGCTTGTTCATGGGGATGACGTCGATCCCGTCGTCCGGACCCTGGGTCCGGGACGGATCGCGCGGGGACGATGACCGCATGCTCAATGGTGCCCTCACTGGACAGCAGCCGCGACGCCGCGGCGTGCGCTGGCCGAGGCTACCACGGGGTGATCTTGGGGGCTTCGTCCGCCGCCCTGGACACCGCCGGAAAACGGCGGCCGAAGCGACCCCGGTCGCGCCCGCCACGCCGGCCACCAGGCCGAAAGTCACCGCGAGTCACGCGGTTTTCGTTGTCATTTTCGGCATGCGCCAGACTCTTCGCAATTTCGTGGGCCCACCCTGCCGGGATGGAGCTATGTACCGGCGTCTTGGCCGAGGACCGCCAGGGGGCCGGAGCAAGCCCCTCAGCCTGACGGTGCCCTTCGTTCGTCGCGGCGCCGCACGGCGGCGCGCGACCCGTCCGCAGCGACCCCGAGCACACGCATCGTATGCCGACGATTACCTCCCGTTCCACCGGAATGAACGACGTCTCCACGAGGGAGGGCACGTACCCTCCGCCTCACAACAACGACACCGGCGACGAGGCCCCCAACCTCGCGATCACGGAAGTCGTCAAGGAGGACGCAACCCTGGGCGAGTCCACCGACCCGCTCCGGCTCTACCTCAAGAAGCTCGGCAGCACGACCCTGCTGAGCCGCGACGGCGAGGTCGCCATCGCCAAGCGCATCGAGGACGCCGAGAACGCCGTGCTCACCGCGCTCCTCAACAGCCCGCTCGCGGTGCGGACGATCCTCAAGCTCGGCCCCTCCCTCAAGGCCGGGACGGTCCGCATCACCAATCTGGTCAAGCACGCCGACGACGCCTTCGAGCCCTTCGACGAGGACCAGGAGAAGGACCGCTTCCTCAAGCTCTTGGACCGGGTGCGGCGCGCCCACAAGAAGGAGCTCGAGATGCTGCGGGACCGGACGGGCGCCGGCGGGGATGGCGAGCGCCGACGCGCCGACGCCCGTATCGACGCCCACCGGGAGAAGACGGTGGAGATCCTCCGCGACATGCGCCTCAGCAAGAAGCTCATCGACCAGATCGTGGCCGAGCTGAAGCAGGTCGGCGATCGCGTGGGCAAGGCGACCTCGCGCAGCGAGGCACGGCGGGTCGCGTCCGAGATGGAGGTCGACGTCAAGGAAACCGTCGACACGTGCCGCCGGATCAAGACGGCCGAGCGCGCGATCGAGAAGGCGAAGGCCGAGCTCATCGAGGCGAACCTGCGATTGGTGGTGTCGATCGCGAAGAAGTACACCAACCGCGGCCTGCACTTCCTGGACCTGATCCAGGAGGGAAACATCGGGCTGATGCGCGCGGTGGATAAGTTCGAGTACCGCCGGGGCTACAAGTTCAGCACCTACGGGACCTGGTGGATTCGGCAAGCGATCACCCGGGCCATCGCCGACCAGTCACGGACGATCCGTGTGCCCGTGCACATGACGGAGACTACGAACAAGGTGGTGCGCACCGCGCGCCATCTGCTCGGCAAGCTCGGGCGCGAGCCGACGATGGAGGAGATCGCCGAGGAGATGGACGTGCCGGCCGAGCTCGTCCGCAAGGTCTTCAAGCTCACCAAGCAGCCCCTCAGCCTCGACATGCCCATCGGCGAGGAAGGTGACAGCCAGCTCGGTGACTTTGTCGAGGACAAGGGCGCCGTCAACCCTGCCGAGGCGGTGGTCGAGGCGAGCCTCGGCGAGCACGTACGGCAGGTGCTGAGCACGCTGACCCCACGCGAGGAGAAGGTCCTGCGGCTCCGCTTCGGCATCGGTGAGAAGAGCGACCACACCCTCGAGGAGGTCGGTCGCGATTTCCAGGTGACGCGCGAGCGGATCCGGCAGATCGAGGCCAAGGCGCTCCGCAAGCTGCAGCACGGCGTCCGCTCCAAGCTGCTCCGCAGCTACGTGGAGTAGCGGATCGAAGGCCCGGGGACGCGCCAGCGAGGCCTCCCCGGACCTCGCCCGGTGGCCCGCCTCCGCGGTGAACGTCGCCTCATCCCCTCCGCGCGGCGCCGTCAACGGTGACGTGACGGAACCTCGTGCGGTGGGTGCGCGGCGCGCCCTCAGCAGCGCGCCGCTGGAATTCGACCCCCACCGGCAGCGCGCCGCCGGTTCGGGGTTCAATCGGCGCGCGGTTGGGGTTACCTTGGCCCTGCCTCCTCGCCAGCGCGATTGCGACGCCACGGAGTCGCCAGCCGTTCCCCCGGTGGGACAGCTCGCCGCCGATGGGCCCCTCAGCCCGATCCGGCGGTGACGTGCGCACACCACCGCATCGCCGCGCCGCGCGAGCGGCCTCGCTCCCCCACCGGCTGAAGCGGCCGTCGCCGCGAAGGAGATCCCGATGAGTCGATTCATGGATCAGGTCCACGCTCGGGCGAAGGGTGACCCGCGCCGGGTGGTGCTGCCGGAAGGCGACGACGAACGGACGGTGGAGGCGGCGTCCGTCGCGGCCGCCCAGGGGCTCGCGCGGGTGACGCTCCTCGGGCCGGCCGCCAAGGTGCGCGCCCTGGCGGCGGAGCGGGGCTGGCCGCTCGCCGGCGTGGAGATCCTCGACACGGCGGCGCTCCCCTCCGTCGATGAGTACGCCACCGAGCTGTACGGGCTCCGCAAGCACAAGGGCCTTAGCCTCGACGCCGCGCGCGTCGCCATGCAGGACCCGCTGACCTACGGCGCGATGATGGTGCGCAAGGGCGCAGTGGACGCCTTCGTCGCTGGCGCGGTGAACTCGACCAGCAACGTGTGCCGCGTCGCGATCCAGATCGTGGGCCTGCGAGAGGGCATCAAGACGCTCTCCAGCTTCTTCGTGATGAACCTCCCCCAGCCGACCTTCGGCCAGGAAGGAACCCTCTTCTACGCGGACTGTGGCGTGGTGCCCAACCCGGACGCCGCGCAACTGGCCGACATCGCCATCTCCACGGCGGAGAGCTGGCGCATGCTCATGGGCACCGAGCCGGCCGTCGCCATGCTCTCCTTCTCGACCAAGGGGAGCGCTCGGCACCCGGACATCGACAAGGTGCTGGAGGCGACGCGGATCGTTCGGGAGAAGGAGCCGGCGTTGCTCATCGACGGCGAGCTACAGGGCGACGCGGCGCTCGTGGCCAAGGTCGCGGAGAAGAAGGCGCCCGGCTCCCCGGTCGCCGGCAAGGCCAACGTCCTCATCTTCCCGGATCTTGACGCCGGGAACATCGCCTACAAGCTCACCGAGCGGCTCGCCGGGGCGGAGGCGCTCGGCCCGATCCTGCAGGGCAACCAGATGCCATGCTGCGATCTGTCTCGTGGCTGCAAGCCGTCGGACATCGTCAACGTCACGGCGGTCAACGTGGTCCGCATCCAGTACCGAACCCGGACCGCCTGAGGCGCCCGCGACCGCGCCGAGGAGCCGAGGAGCCGAGGAGCCGAGGAGCCGAGAAAATGAAGGTCATCGTCATCAACTGCGGGAGCTCTTCTCTCAAATTCAAGCTGTTCGACATGAACGAGTCGAACCAGCTTCTCGCCGAGGGGCTGGTCGAGGAGATCGGCAAGGAGCTGTCTCGGTTCACCTACCGCGCCGAGCGAGTCCGAGGCGGGGAGAAGATCGTCCGGCAGGTCCAGGCCCCCGATCACACCGCGGCGGTGGGCGCGGTGGCCAAGACCCTGGTGGACCCGGAGATCGGGCTCTTCACAGGGCCGATCCAGGTCGACGCGGTGGGGCACCGCGTGGTGCACGGCGGCGAGAAGTTCTCCCGCTCCGAGCTCATCACCAAGCAGGTCAAGGACGTGATCCGGGAGTGCTGCGCGATCGCGCCGCTGCACAACCCACCGAACCTAGCCGGCATCGACGCCTGCGAGGCGATCTTCGCCGGGATGCCCCAGGTCGCCGTCTTCGACACGGCCTTTCACCAGACGATGCCCGAGCACGTCTTCCTCTACGGCATCCCGTACGAGCTCTACCAGCGCTACCAGCTGCGCAAGTACGGGTTTCATGGGACCTCCCACGAGTTCGTCCACCAGCGCGCGGTCGAAATGCTGGGGCGATCCGCGGAGCAGCTGAAGGTCGTCACCTGCCACCTCGGTAACGGGTGCAGCATCACCGCGGTGAAGGGCGGCAAGTCCTTCGACACCTCGATGGGCTTCACGCCGCTCGAGGGCGTGGTGATGGGGACCCGCACCGGCGATATGGACCCGGCGGCGGTGCTCTACCTCATGGAGAAGGAGCGCCTGTCCGCGGCGGCGACCAGCGACCTGCTCAACAAGAAGAGCGGCCTGAAGGGCCTCTCGGGCGTGAGCAACGACCTGCGCGAGGTGATGCAGGCGGCGGAGCAGGGCGTCGCCCGGGCGCGGCTCGCCCTCGACATGTTCGTCTACCGCATCGTGAAGTATATCGGCGCCTACGCCGCCGCCATGGGCGGCCTGGACGCGGTGGTGTTCACCGGGGGCATCGGGGAGAACGCGGCGACGATCCGCGCACGCATCCTCGAGCCGCTCGCCTTCCTCGGCCTGGTGGTGGATCCGGAGCGCAACGCCTCGGCGGCCAAGGAGAAGGCGATCAACTCCGAGGGTTCTCGGGTCAAGGCGCTCGTCATCCCCACCAACGAGGAGCTCTCGATCGCGCTGCAGACGCGCCGCGCGGTGGAGACCGCTGCCGGGGGCGCCCGGTGAGTCAATGAAGCAGATCTTCGTAGCCGCGACGCGCCAGAACGACGGCAAGACCTTGGTGTCGGTCGGGCTCCTGCGCGCGGTGAAGCGCCGTGGGCTAACCGTCGGCTACATGAAGCCGGTGGGGCAGAGCTACCGCGTCGTCGACGGCCAGAAGATCGACAAGGACGTCGTGCTGATGAGCGCGGTCGCCGGGCTCGCCGACGCGATGCCCGACATGAGCCCCATCGCGGTGCCCCGCGGCTTCACCGAGGCCTACATCGCTAGCCCGGACCGCGACGCGCTCGCCGCGAGCGTAACGGCAGCCCACGCGCGGGTGGCGACCGGCAAGGACTTCCTGCTGCTCGAGGGCACGGGCCACGCCGGGGTGGGTTCGGTGTTCGACATGTCGAACGCCGACGTGGCCCGGCTCCTGGGCGCCAAGGTCGTCATCGTCTCCCAGGGGGGCATCGGCAAGCCGATCGACGAGATCCTGCTGAACAAGGCGAAGTTCGACGTGATGGGGGTCGAGGTCGCGGGCGTCCTCGTGAACCAGGTCGAGCCCGCGCGTTACGAGCGAATCCGACCCCTGGTCACCCGCGGTCTCGAGCGCCTCGGGCTCCCGGTGTTCGGCGTGTTGCCCTACGAGGAGGCCGTGTCGCGCCCGACGGTCACCCAGGTCAGCGACGCGCTCGAGGGGGAGTTGCTCGGCGGACGGGAGGGGCTCGAGCGACCCGTGTCGGGCTTCGTGGTCGGTGACATGGCCCTCCCCGCCGCGTTGACCGGGGTCCCCCCGGGGACGCTCTTGATCCTGCCCGGGAGCCGCGAGGAGCTGCTGCTGGCGATCCGGGACGGGGGTCTGTTCCAACCGGCGCCGAAGCCCCGGCTGTCCGCGGTCGTGCTGACCGGGGGGGGGCCGCCGCCACCGGTCCTGGCTTCGTTGGGGGACTCGCCCGTGCCGCTCCTGCGGGTCGAGGCCGACACCTTCTCCGTCGCTGCGGCCCTCGGCGCGATGGTCGCGAAGCTTCGCGCGGAGGACACGGAGAAATTCGCCGCGATCGACGCGATGATCACCCGCCACGTCGATCTCGATCGCCTCCTCGCCGCGCTCTGAGCGACCCCCGCGCCGAAGACGGCGCCGAGGACAGCGCCGAGAACAGCGCCGAGAACAGCGCCGAGAACAGCGCCGAGAACAGCGCCGAGAACAGCGCCGAAGACGGCGCCCGGCCGTGGCGCGAGTTCCCGCTTTACGCAGGAACCGCCCTGCCCGATCCTCGGCTTCGATCGCCGACGGCGCGGAGCCGCGGCGCCAGGAGCAGCGACGTGACGGTGAACGAGAAGACCTACGAGATGCTCTGGGACTGCAAGTACTGCGGCTCCGCCAAGCTCCTCGGGTTGACGCACCGTCACTGCCCGAGCTGCGGGGCGCCGCAGGACGCCACCTCGCGCTACTTCCCGGCCGACGAGGAGCGGATCGCCGTCGAGGACCACGTGTTCGTCGGCGCCGATCTCCGGTGCGTCGCCTGCGGCGAGGCGAGCGGCGCGCGCTGCAAGCACTGCCGCAACTGCGGCGCACCGCTCACCGAGGCGACGAGCGTGGCGGTGCGGGGCGAGCAGGTGCATGCGGCGGGGCAGTTTGGCGGCGACTCCGGGGCCACCGCCCGAGCGGAGCTGCTCACCGGGCCCACCCCCGCGACAACCCCCGCAAAGCCACGGCGCTCGGGGCTCGGTGCCCTCGCCGGCTGCGGCTGCGTGGCGGTGCTGGTCGGCCTCACCGCGGTGATCGCCCTCTTTCTGTTCTGGAGGCGAGAGGCGGCCTTCGAGGTCACCGGCCACCGCTGGGAGCGCCACGTCGCCGTCGAGAGCTTCGGCAAGGCCACCGAGACGGCCTGGTGCGACAGCGCCCCGGCGGGGGGACGGGAGATCGCGCGCACCCGCCAGGAGCGCTCGACGCGGCAGGTCCCCGACGGTCAGGAGTGTCGGACGCGCAAGCAGGATCTGGGTGACGGCACCTTCAAGGAGATCGAGGAGTGCCAGCCGAAGACCCGGAGCGAACCCGTCCTCGACGACCGCTGCACCTACGAGGTGATGCGGTGGGCAGTGGCCCGCAAGGTCACCGCGCAGGGCAGCTCCGCCGACAACGCGCGGAGCTGGCCCAGCGCCGAGATCTCCCGCCCCGGACAATGCGACGGCTGCGAGCGCGAGGGGGCCCGCACGGAGACGTACACGGTCCACCTCAAGGAGGTGGGGGGGCGGGCGCGGGAGCACACCTGCGTGCTCCCCGAGGCGCGCTGGGCGGCGCTACGGGAGGGCTCCCGGGTTCGGTCAAAGGTGAATCAGCTCACCGGCTCGCTCGATTGCTCGTCCCTCACCCCCGCGCAATGACGCACTCGCCGCGCGGCGCGCGGTCACTGCCCGGCAGCCAGGCGGTCGCGCCGGCTCGCCTCGAGGAACTCGATGGTCGCGTCGATGTCCTCGATCCGCTCGCGGCTCCGCGCCACCGCTTCTGCGAATTCGGCGTCCGCCTCGGCGCGCTCGATGAACTGCACGAACGAGGCCCGTGCCGATCGCAGCACGTCGATCTGGCGGTCCTCGTCGGCGACCGCCGGGCCCTCGTCAGCGGGCGCGCCCGAGCGTTCGGCCACGAGCTCCGAGGACGGGATGGCACCGTCCTTCGGGACGGGCGTCGCGGCCAGGGCCGGATCGAGCGCGGGAGGGCGCGCCGCACAAGCGGCGGCCCCATGGGCGAGAACGCCGACGGTCAGCCAGAATTCGGGTCGATTCCTCATGGGTTCCCTCGTCGCCAGCGCAGCGGGACGTCCGCGCCTCGTTCGACCCGGCGCCGATCGGCGCCTTGGGTGGCCGGAGATCCCGTGACCGGCCGGCACCGCCAGGGGCGGAGCGGTCCCGGGTGCGACCTTCGTCGGGCCAGTCGGCCCCTTTCCGCGCCGTGGCGCCGCCCCGGCCAACCCGACAGCCTGAGACCATGATACCGTGGGGGTGCCCGATGTCCGAGGAACGCAACCTGCTCCTGCTCGCGCGCTTCGGCCGAGACGAGCGCCGGGCGCTGCTGGCCGAGGCCGCCGCTGCCGCGTGCGAGCTGCAATCGGTCGACTCGCTGGAGGCGGCGCTCCTGTCGCTCGCCGCGCACCCGCCGCCGGCTGTGCTCGTCGATCTTGCGCTCGAGGACGCGGAGAAGCTCTGCCGTAAGGTCCGCGCCCGGCGCCGCGCCGTGGACGTCGCCATCTTCGGGCTGACGAGCACGATCACCGAGCCCCTCTTCGCGAAGGCGCTCGCCTGGGGGGTGGACGACGTCGTGTCGCCGCTGGTCGAGGGCGCGATCGCCACCCGCCTGGTCGCACTCCCGCTGGACCCCACGGTCCCGGTCGCCGAACGCGGGGACGCCATCGTCGCCGCGCGTGACGAGAGCGAGAACCTCGTCGGCCGCATGCTCACCAACGCGGGCTTCCAGGTCGAGTACGCCACGGATCCGACTTCCCTGCTCCACCTCGCGGCGAGCGAGCGGATACGCCTGGTGGTGGCCTCGCCCGATCTCGGCTCCCCGCGCGATCACGTGACGGCGACGCGCCGGCGGGGTGGGAACGCGACCTGGATCGTCCTCGGGCGTCCGCCCGACGTGACGCGACTGGAGCGCGAGATCGCCGGCTTGCCGCGGGTGGCGGTGGTGAGCCTCGCCGACGCGCTCGACCACATCCTGTTCGTTTCCAACGAACTCGGCATGGCGGACACCCGCGCCGACCGCCGTGAGCGGCGCATCCTCCACGGCACGCTCTGTGCTTTCTGCCCGGTGGGGGCGACAACACTGGAGCACGGCTTCACGTACAACGTGAGCCCGAGCGGGCTCTATGTGCGGACGCTGTCGCCACCGCGCGAGGACCACGTCCGCATCGACGTGCTGGCGCCGGGGACCGAGCAGCCGGTGCGGCTCGAGGGACAGATCGCCTGGCGACGCGGCTTCGGGCGGCTCGGTACGGCGACCGCTCCACCGGGATTCGGAGTCCGGCTCACCGGCGGAGAGCTCGAAGACCGCACGACCTGGGCGCGGGCATGCACGGCGCTCTTGGTGAGCCGGGCCGCCCCGGCGAAGCCCCGCGCCTCCGGCTCCGAGCCGCCGGCGGCGCCGGCCATCGCACCGCCCCGACCGCGCGGCGCGACCCTGCTCGGCATGGGCCTGTCCACCGGTTCGACGTCCGCGTCCCCGGGGGCGACCGCGGCGCCCACCCCCACGACGACACCCCCGGGGCCCCCGGTCGCGCTCCCCGCTCCCCAGGCCTCGCCCGCGACGCCCGCCGCGACGCCCCCGGGACCTCCGGTCGCGACGCCCACGCCCCCGCTGGGGCCTGACGTCTCCGCCATGCCGGCAGCCCTCGGGGTCTTCGCGGTGCCAGCGGCGCCCGCACCAGGCGCGGCGCCGCCCTCCGTCGCCGAGAGCGACACCCCGACGCCGCTCGTCCCCGTCGCGGCGGCCGCGCTCGACGCGAGCGCAGCGGCCCCTGCCACCCCGACCGCGGCCGCGGTGCCGCGCACGGAGGGCGGAGCCGCGGCACCCACGGCGGGGCTTGTGCCGAGCGACCTTCCCAGTAGGCGTGAGAGCGAGAAACCCTCTCTTGAGTCTAGACGCACAAAGGGGAGCCGGGCGCCCCGTCCGCGCGGTGCCAAGGACGAGGCCGGGCGAGCCCCCTCGCGCCCCGCGCCCGCTCGGACCCGAGGCGACGGCGCCCGCCTCTCGTCGCGCGCCCCCGACGGAGCGGCGCCCCCGGACCGCGACCGCCCGCGCGCCGCGGTGCCGCGA
This sequence comes from uncultured Polyangiaceae bacterium, assembly GCA_964480725.1. Taxonomy (GTDB): domain Bacteria; phylum Myxococcota_A; class Polyangia; order Polyangiales; family Polyangiaceae; genus JAFGBI01. The sequence continues at coordinate 18,960 of CAYZQO010000040.1, forward strand.
TCGGTGCTCTTCGGGCTGTTGCTCGGGGCGCTAGCGGTGGGCGTCACCGTCCTCGGGGTGTCGAACTGGGGCGTGCGCACGCCCGCGTCGGGTTCGGCACCGCCCATCGTCGCCGCACCGTTATTGCCGGCCGCGGAAGCGCCCGTCGGCGCCCCCGCGACGGGCGCGCCCGCGCCCGTCCCGACGCAGCCCGACGCCGTCGCCTCCGCATCGACGGGCGACTCCGATCCAGCGCCGGAAGCGGCGAGCGCGACCCCCGCGGCCACTTCCGATGCCGCGACTGCGGCCGCAACCGCAGCCACAACCGACACCGCGACCGCAGCCACCGCCGACGCCGCGGCCGCGACCGACACCGCGACCGCAGCCGCGACCGACACCGCGACCGCAGCCGCGACCGACACCAAGACCGCAGCCACCGCCGACACCGCGACCGATACCGCAACCGCGACCGCGACGAGCCATGCGTTCGCGGGCCCGGAGATCACCCACGAGCCGGCGACGGGCGAACTCTTGAACTACGAGGCTCTCCTCGAGGTCGACACGCCGACGCCGTCCCAGGTCTTCTCGAACGGGATCCTGGTCGGCCCGACGGGACAGGCGCACAAGGTCCGCTGCGGGTTGCGCTACGTGCGCCTGGGAGACAGCCCTGGCGTCTGGCGAAGCGAGGGCGTCACGGTGGACGTGACGTGCGGGCAGCTCACCCGCGTGCGCATGACGCTGTCGCACTGAGCCGGACCGGCCCAATGGCCGCGCCGCCAAAGGCGAACCAGAAGCGAGCCGGGCGATCGCGTCCCAAGCTCACCTTCGTTAGTAAAATCGAATATTTGTTGAGCTCTGGCACCTCTGACCGGGCCGAGCGAGCGGGACCGCGCTCGCCGTCGCCGAGCGCAGGCGGCGAGCCCGTGCGTCGACGCTCACTCCTTGGGGCCGCCGCGGGGCGGGAAATGAGGTGACGAACCGGGCCCGGCCGCGAGCGCTCGAGCCCGCGGGACGGGGTTCCCCCGCGGTCGCGATACGTGGTACCCCGATGCCGGTCGGCGTCGGCCCTCAGGGTCGCGCGACGCCCGGTCCGTTCGAATCGAGGAATTCCCATGCGCATCTTCCGACTCTCGTGCCGAGCAGTCCCACTCGCGCTCGTCGCCGCGCTGTCCATTGGCGCGTGCGGCCGCGGCAAGACGAACCAGGCCAAGCCCGCGCCCAGCGCGAGCGCCGCGCCGGTGGATGAGGTGAAGGCCTTCCTCGAGAAGGACGACGCCGCGCTCACCGAGAGCGTCTACCGCAAGCTCATCCTCGCCCTCGAGGCGTGCAAGCTCGATGATCGGGGGATCGATCCCAAGTGCGAGGCGTCGAAGAACCTCCGCCAGGCGCGCAACCGCAAGACCTCGGTGCGCGAGATGCAAGGCCTGAACGGCAAGCTCGGCAAGGAGCTCATCTCGCACCCGCACCCGGCCGTGCGCCTCCAGTCCGCGAAGCTGCTCCAGTCGGCCTTCGGGGCGAGCAAGGAGACGCAGGACGTCATCGTCAAGGCCGCCAAGACGGAGAAGGAGCCCGCCGTGCTGGCGGCGATGCTCCGGACCGTCGGGGCTCGGCACAAGGATCAGCCCGACCTCAAGGCGCTCCTGCTGGCGATGGCCGATCACCCTTCGGACGCGGTGCGCCGCGAGGCGATGAGCTGGTTTCTCACCAACTTCGGCGAGGGCGTCGAGGGCACCTTCGAGAAGGTCCTCGAGAAGATGGACAATGATCCTTCCGAGGACGTGCGCGCCTATCTCTGCGGCCGACTCTACGGGAGCGGAGACGAGCGTGCGCTGCCGGTCTTCGAGAAGTACCTGCTCGACGACAAGACCCCGACCAAGATCTACAACGCCTGCTGGAACGGCGTGATCAACTCGTGGACCGGCTTCCCGAAACCCCGCAAGCCTAGCCAGAAGGGCTACGAGCTGACCATGAAGGTGCTCGAGAAGAAACCGCGCACCAAGGATCGCCCGCCGTGGTCCGGGATCTCGACGCTCCGATCGGCGAAGAGCGAGGTTCGCGAGAACGATCGCTTCGGCGCCGAGTGGAGCGCGGCGGTCAAGGTTTGGTACAAGCAGGATCGATTGCTGAAGGCGCTGCAGAACCTTGCCGTGGATCCGGAGGCAAACTGGATGGCGCGCACGGCGGCCCTCCGGGTGATGCAAGAGCTCGGTGAGAAGGAAGCGACCTTCAAGACCCTGCAGAAGAAGTACGCGGACGCGAAGGCCGGCGACGATTTCCACGTCAAGCGCCAGATCGACGACATCCTCCGCAAGGGGTCGGGCGGGCCGCGCGCGGCCGCCAGCGGCGCGCCGAGCGCCCGAGGCGCTGCCGGCCCGGTCGGCGGCCCCGGGATGCGTCCACCGCCGCGGCAGCCACCGACGATGCCGGCGCCACGTCCCCCCACGCCCGCGCCGGAAGGCAGCCAGTGAGAGCGACCGCGCGCGGCGGGCGGCGGCGCCGAGGGGCAGCGGCTCAGTGACCCGGCTCCCGCCGGCGGACGAAGGCGATCCACCGCCGGGAGCCGATCGGACGGCCGCGGCCGCCGACGGCGGCGGCGTGGTCGCCCCGCACGACGACGGCGCGGCCGCCCCGCGCGACGAAGACGTTGGCGATGACGCGGCCGCCACGCTCGATGGCGACAGCGATGACGATGGCGACGACGTCAATGACGCCGGCGCCGAGATGCCCGAGCGCCCGCGTGGACGCTGGGGGCGGGTCGTCGCGATCCTCCTCGGCGTCACCACGTTGGGCGGCGCCGCGGCGGGGGGGTATTTCTGGTCCCGGCACGCGGCCAAGGTCCGGGCCGAGGCGGAGCTCACCGCCGCCTGTGACCGCTCCGAGCGGGCGGCGTGCGGCGTGCTCTGCGATCGCGCGCCGCCGACGCCGTCGGCGTGCGTCCGCCTCGGGGCGGCGCTGACCGACGGGCCCGCGGCGCAGCGCGACGAGCCACGCGCGTTGCGGGCGTTCGAGCGCGCTTGCGGCGGGGGCGATTTCGACGGCTGCGCGCGGCTGGGGCGCGCCCTCTACAACGGCAGCGGGACCCGCCGCGACCCCACGCGCGCACGCGGCCACTTCCAGGCCGCTTGCGACGGCGGGTCGTCGCTCGGGTGCGCCGGGCTCGGCCACCTGATGATGTTCGGCCACGGCGGCGCCCAGCGCGACGCGAAGGGTGCCGTCGCGCTGTTTCAGCGGAGCTGCGACGCGGGTGAGCCGCGGGGCTGCGCGTCGCTCGCGGTCGCCTACCTGAACGGCACCGGCGTCGAGCAGGACCGGGATCGAGCCTTCTCGCTGTTCTCCGACGTGTGCGCGAAGAAGGTCGGGCGCGGCTGCCTCGGCAAGGCGCTGATGCTCTTCAACGGCCTTGGCGCGGAGCGGGACGAGGCCACCGCCGTCGCGCTGCTCCGGGAGGCCTGTGACGGTGACACCCAGGATGCCTGCGCGGAGCTCGGCCAGGCCCACCTGCTGGGCCGTGGCGTGCCGCAAGACCTCCCGCGCGCCGTGCAGCTGCTCGAGCGCGCCTGCACAGAGGCGCCGCCGAGCGGGTGCGCCGTGCTCGCCGAGCTAGAGCTCACGGGGCAAGCGGGGACCCCCAACCCGAAGCGCGCCCTCGCGCTCCTGGAGCGGGCGTGCGAGCACGAGCAACCGGAGGGCTGCTCCGCTCTCGGCATGGTGCTCCTGACGGGCGCGGCGGGGATCCCCGCCGACCGGACCCGGGGCGAGCGGCTGGTGCGCAAGGCGTGCGAGGACCAGGCGAGCCCGGTCGCGTGCGGGCAGCTCGCCACCCTCGAGGCGCAAGGGGTCGAGCCGGTGCGGCAGGATCTTCCGAGCGCGCTCCGGCGGGCGCGCGGAGCCTGCGATCAGGGCTACCCGCCCGCCTGCACGCTGTCGGGAATGCTGCTGCTCGAACCGAGCCGGTCGGCAGCCGACGCGGCCGAGGCGGCGAAGCTGCTGGAGCTGGGCTGTCGCTCGGGTGATGGCAACGGCTGCGCGCTGCTCGGCGCCCAGCTCATCGAGGGACGCGGGCAGGACCGCGACCAGAAGCGGGGCCTCGAGCTGCTGCACGACGCCTGCGAGAAGCTGAGCTCGGTGCAGGGCTGCGCGATGCTCGCGCGCGCCCGGGTCCTCGCCGGCCTCGGTTCGCCGGAGGAGCGAAAGCAGGCCGCAGAGCTCGCCGGAGCGCTCTGCCTCCAGGGCGAGGCGAGCTCGTGCATCGTCGCTGCGGCCGCCCACATCGAGGGGCGCGGCGTGCCCCGGGACCTCGACCGCGGTGCGCGGTACCTCGTGTTCGCGTGCACCGGCGGCTTCGATCCGGCATGCCAGCTGAAGCAGCGCCTCCCCGCGGGCCTGGTGAAGAAGCTCGAGACGGAGCTGGCGTCGAGCCAGGCCGCCCTCGCCGCAAGCGCGGCCGCGGCCGCCTCTGCGCCGCCCCCGCCCCCGCGCCCGCCGCCGACCTCGCTCTCGCTGCTCCCCGGGGCGGGCCCCTGAGGCGGCGTCGCTGACGCGGTCGGCGCGCCTTGCTTGCCCGGAACCCGCTGGATCTGCTAGCGGTTTCGCCAACGTGACCGACCACGCTGCGGGCTCCGGATCCGGCGCTGCCGGCGGGGACCTCCCGCCCGTCGTTCGAGGACGCTACCTGCCGCTCTCGCTGCTGGGCGAGGGGGCCTCGACGCGCGTGTATCGCGCCTACGACGTCGAGTCGGGGCACGACGTCGCGCTGCAGATCCTCCGTGACGACCCGGAGCTCGGACCGATCCGGGGCCGATTCCTCAGCGCCACCCGCGCGGTGATCGAGATCCGTCACCCGGCCGTCGTCGCCTGCTACGACGCCGGCAAGACCGCCGCGGGCGAGCCGTTTGCGGTGATGGAGCTGCTCCGCGGGGAGACGCTCGGCGCCCACCTCGCGCGCGCGGGCCGCCTGCCGTGGCGGGCCGCGGTGCCGCTCTTCCTGGACGCGGCCACTGGGCTGGCCGCGCTGCACGAGGCGGGCCTGGTGCACCGCGACGTCAAGCCAGACAACCTCTTCCTCGTCGGTCCCATCGGCGCTCCCGAGCGCCTGAAGGTGCTCGACTTTGGGCTGTCCAAGCGCGTGCAGAGCGGCGCCGAGCCCAACCAGCAATGGGTGGTCGGGACCACCGAGTACATGCCGCCGGAGCAGGTCCTCTGTGATCCGGTCGACGCCCGTAGCGACGTCTATGCCCTTGGCGCCGTGCTTTTCCGCGCTCTCACCGGGGAACTCCCCTTCGCCGAGGTCCCGCGCAACCGGGTCCTGGCTCATCACCTGGTGACGCCGGCCCCGCCCGCGTCGTGGCTGGTGGAGGAGCTTCCCCCGGGGCTCGCCGCCATCGTGGCCACCTCCCTGCGCAAGCACCCCGACAATCGCTTCGAGACGATGGAGACGATGGCGTGCGCGCTCGGCTCGGTCGCGGACGACGACGACCCGCCCTTCGAGGCGCCGCGCTTGCGCCGCGATCCGGACCGCTACGAGCCTCGGCGCGAGCACGCCTCCGCGGTGCTGCGGGCGCTCGGCGATTCCCTGGCAGCCTAGAGCGCCGACCGGTTCGCCAACGGCGTCCGCGCCCCCAGAAGCACCCGCCTGCGGGGCGAGGCGTCTCCCAGGGCGCCTTGGTCGGGGCTTGCGGCTGGCTCGGCGCTCTCGATCGTTGGTTCTTCGCGGAGTCCAAACCGATTGCCGCTCTGGACCGCAGCGGGGGCGAGCCGCGCAGGGAACGAGCCAACGGGCCGAAACGCTTGCAGAGATTTGGCCCAGGGCGTCCATGGGGGCTATAGGCGATGACCCCGGGTCGCCCCCCGGCAGCGCGCCCGAGGCCGCGTGAACGTCGTCCCCATCACCGCCGCCGCCGCCGCGCCGGCCCGTCGTCTGGTCGAGCCCGAGCCGCACCTGAAGCTCCGGACCGAGCCGCTCCTGGTCAACGACGGCGGCGGGCTGGAGCCACGGTACCGCGAGGTGGTCGCCCCGGTGCTCGAGCTCTCATTCCGCTACGGCGATGTGACGCTGCGCGCCGGGGATCCGCGCGAGCGGTTCTTCGTCGGGGTCGCCGGCGGCCTGCTCCCCGTCGAGCGAAACCCGGGCGCGGAGCGCCGAGCACGACAGCTCTTGGAGCGCCTCGGCGCCGTCGAGCTCGACTGCCTCGACGACTGCGAGCCGGGCTTCGGCTCCACCGCGGAGTACGTCGTGCGGCTGGACGACGATCTGCACCAGATCTGCGCCTTCGGCGCCGACGCCGTCCCGCGGCTGCGCGCGCAGGGCTGGGTCGTCGAGATCGCCCCCGATTACCCCTATCAGGTGGTGCCGGCGCAGGGGCCGTGGCTGCTCGGGGTGACCGAGGACGACACCAGTCCGGACTGGTTCGGCCTCGAGCTCGGGATCGAGATCGACGGGCGGCGCGTGAGCCTGCTGCCCGCGCTGCTGGAGCTGCTCGAGTCCTGCCCGGATCTGGGGAGCATCGACGCCCTGCTCCGGCGCTCGCGCCGCGGCGTCGCGCTCCCCACGGGCGACCAGCGCTACGTCGTGCTCCCGGCGAACCTGATCCGCGGCGTGCTTGAGGTGCTCCGCGATCTGTACGACGGGCGGCGCTCCCCGCGCGAGCTGCCCGACCTCTTGCCCGACGGACGCCTCCCCATCCACCGCGCCCGGGCGGCCGCGGTGGTCCGCCTCGGCCGAGCCCTCGAGGACGGGTCCGGCGGAGTGGCTTGGGAGGGCACACCCGCGCTGCGCGCGCAGGGCGAGGCGCTCCTCGAGCCACCGTCGCGGATCGCGCTGGCTGGCCTCGAGGCGATCCTCCGACCCTACCAGGAGCGGGGGCTCGCCTGGCTTCAGCACCTCCGTGGACTCGGCCTCGGCGGCGTGCTCGCCGACGACATGGGCCTCGGCAAGACCCTACAGGCGATCGCGCACCTCGCGGCCGAGAAGGGGGCGGGGCGCGCGGACCTCCCCTCGCTCGTCATCGCCCCGACCAGCCTCACTGGCAACTGGGCCCGCGAGCTCGCTCGCTTCGCCCCGGGCCTACGGGTCGTCGTCTACCGCGGGGCGCGGCGCCGGCTGCGAGCGGCCGAGATCCCCGGCGCGGATGTCGTGATCACGACCTACCCCGTCCTGCTCCGCGACGAGGCCGCGCTCGTGGCGCAGCCCTGGCACTGCCTGGTGCTCGACGAGGCGCAGGCCGTCAAGAACCCCCGGAGCCTGGCTCGCCGGGCGGTGGAGCACCTCGACGCCCGCCATCGGACCTGCCTCACCGGGACCCCGCTCGAGAACAACCTCGGCGAGCTGTGGTCGCTCTTCGACCTGCTCGTGCCCGGGCTGCTCGGCCGCGCGGACACCTTCCGCACGCGGTTCCGGCACCCCATCGAGATGGAGGGTAACCAGGAGCGCCTCGAGCAGCTCCGCCAGCGCGTGGCGCCGTTCATCCTCCGTCGCCTCAAGGACGAGGTGGCGACAGAGCTGCCGCCCAAGACCGAGATCGTGCGCCCAGTCGAGCTCGGCGAGGACCAGCGCGAGCTGTACGAGAGCATCCGTGTCGCAGCGCATGCGGAGGTCCGCAAGGTCATCCAGCGGCGCGGCCTGGCAGCGTCCACGGTGCCGGTCCTGGACGCACTGATGAAGCTCCGGCAGGTCTGCTGCGATCCGCGACTGGTCCCCGTGCCAGCGGCGCGCCGCGTCCAGGGCTCCGCCAAGTACGACGCGCTCCTGTCGCTGTGCGACCGCCAGGTGCGCGACGGTCGCTCCCTCCTGGTCTTCTCACAGTTCACCAGCATGCTCGCGCTCATCGCGGAGGGGCTGGCCGCCGAGGGGATCCGCTTCGTGACGCTGACCGGGGCCACCGTCGATCGTCAGCGCCCCGTCGACCAGTTCCAGCGTGGGGAGGCGGACGTCTTCCTCATCAGCCTCAAGGCGGGCGGCACCGGCCTCAACCTCACCCGCGCCGACACGGTCATCCACTACGACCCCTGGTGGAACCCCGCGGCGCAGGCGCAGGCCACCGATCGTGCGTACCGAATCGGGCAGACGCGACCGGTCTTCGTCTACAACCTCATCGTCGCCGGCAGCGTCGAGGAGCGGATGCTCGGGCTGCAGCAGCGCAAACGCGCCCTCGCGGCGAGCGTCCTCGAGGGCGCCGCCACCAGCGGCCTCCACCTCGACGCCAACGACGTGGACGACCTGTTCGCGCCCCTGGACGGCTGACAGCCCCCCCCGCCGCGGACAGCGACCGGAGTTCCGAGCGTCGCGGGGCGCCGGCAGTCCCCACTGCCGGCGGCGGCTCGCTGCCCCACTTCACGGAAGAAGGAAGCGATTTGGTTTCCCCGGAGCGGGCACCTCGGCGCCCCCCGCAGACCCCGTTGCCGAGCCGCCGGTCCGATGCCTACTGTGCCGCCTGTGGTGAGGGTCACGCCGATCACGAGCGGGCGGGAGCTCGCGAGCGCGCCCGTTCCCCGGTTGCGGTGACGCGCCCTGCGCTTCGAGGGGCTCGACGCCGTTGCCTTGGTGACCCTGACAGGAAACCCACCGGGGCACCACGCCGACGACCCCAGAGGAGATTGAGATGGCGTCCCAGGAGCTGAACTCCACCGTGGCACCCGAGGACCGCGTCCCGCTCGGGCAGAAGGTGGCCTACGGAACCGGCACCGTCGTCGACATGTTCGGCAACTGGCTCTACCCGGGCCTGGTCTGGCCGGTGTTCCAGATCTACCTCGGGGTGTGGCCGGGGCTGGTGAGCGCGGCGCTGATGATCAACCGCCTGGTCGACGCCGTCTCCGATCCGCTCTTCGGCTGGTTGTCGGACAACGCTCGCACCCGTTGGGGCCGGCGCCGCCCGTTCGTCCTCGTCGGCTCCGTCCTCTCCGGCCTCGCGCTACCGTTCCTATTCGTGGTGGGGCGCGGGTGGGCGCCCATTTCGTACTTCTGGTTCATGGTGATCTCGTCGGCCGTCTTCATCACCATCGTCTCGAGCTTCGCGGTCGCCTACAGCAGCCTCGGCAACGAGCTGACCCCGGACTATCAGGAGCGGACCAGCGTCTTCTCCTTCAAGAGTGGCATCCAGAAGATCCCGGAAATTGGCCTGTTCTTTGGTTCGATGTTCGTCACGTCGAGCCTGTTCGACGGCCCCGATGGCAAGCCCGACATCCTCTTCGGAGCGCAGATCTACACTCTGATCCTGGGCGCCCTCATGATCCTGGCCGGGATCGTAGTCTTCGCGTTCACGCGGGAGCGCTACTACGAACGCGGCCGAATCAAGACGCAGGCCAAGGTCGGCATCGCCGACTCGATCTACAAGACACTCCGGTGCCGCCCGTTTCGCGCCCAGGTCGCCATGGCCGTCGCCTACGGGATGGGCACCAGCATGGTGGGCACGCTCGGCTACTACGCCACGGTCTACTACGTCTGCCAGGGCGACGTGACGGTGGGGTCGCGCTGGAACTTCGCGATGGGGCTGTCCAACACGGCGATTGGCTTCCTCGGCGTCCCGTTCTTCTCTTTCCTGGCCGCGAGGCTGGGCAAGATCCGCGCGATGGCCACCCAGATGGTGATGGCGATGGCGGTGTTCGTCGCCACCTGGTGGCTCTACACCCCGCGGGTTCCGTGGCTCCAGGTGCTCGCCGCCGGCCTCATCGCCTTCGTCGGCGTGGGCTTCTGGCTCCTGTACGGCTCCATCGGCGCCGACATCATCGACTACGACGAGCTCGAGCACGGGCAGCGCCGAGAGGGCGCCTTCACCGCCAGCGCCAACTGGATCCTCAAGGTAGGGTTCGCCGTTGGCATCGGTGCCTCCGGGCTGATCCTCGGCGCCACCGGGTTCGACGAGAAGCTCGGGGGCGCCCAGAGCCCGGCGACCATCTTCGCGATCCGCTTCTGGCTGGCCGCGATCCCGGTCATCGGCCTGATGATCGCCCTGGTGGTGCTCCTCAGGTTCGGCCTGACGCGCGAGCGCGTCCTGGAGATCCGGCAGCAGCTGGAGGCGCGACGCGGCAAGGTGTAGGACCGAAGGTGCTCAGAAGCGGGTGCGGAGGGTGAGGCCGACCTCGCCCGAACCGAAACCGAGCCCTGCCGTGACCGCGGGGGCCGCGCTGGCGGTGGGGTGCGCGCGCGAGCTGCGCCGGGCCACGTAGATCACCCCGCTGACAATCGCTGCCGCGGCGCCGGCGCCCGCCACGGCGACACCGGCGAGCTTCAGATCCTGGCGGCGCGTCTCCTGAGCGCGCAGCTCCGCGAGCTCGGCGCAGCGGCGGTCCGTGGACTCGAAGCAGGCGCTGTCCGAGGTCCCGAGCGCGGCGGAAACCTGATCCGCGTCGTCGCCCGCACGGTCGGCGGCCAGGCCGTAGCCCACGGTCATCCCGGCACCGACGAGCGTGACGCCGACGCTCGTGACAAGCGGGACGATCGAGGGCTGGCGCACGCGCCGTTCCGGACTGGGAGCGCCACCGGCGGGGGACGTGGTCGCCGCCGCGGGCCGCGGCGCGGCCGCCGGCATCGCCTCCGGCGGTGGTGGCTCGAGCGTGAGCGTCACCTCTCGCCGCGCCCCGGGCGCCACGGTCACGCGGCGCTCGATCGATGCGGCGTACTGAACGGCGACGATAGTCTGGTCGCCCGGGGTGACGAAGAGCTCCTCGCGCTCCTCGGGCCCGACTCGCTCGCCGTTCACGCGGACCTCGGCCCCCGCGGGGTCCACCGCGATCACCAGTACCGCCGCCTCGCTCCGCGCGCGCGCTAGCAAGACCTCGATCGCGTCGCGCTGCTCCCGCGTGGCGCTCGGGAGCAGGTTCCGCTTGGCGAAGGCGGCATGCCGCCCCGCGGCCGCGGGATCGCTGAGCCCCAGCTCCGCCACGGCGAGGTTGGCAGCGACGTCCGCGGTCTGTCGCGCTCGCCAGACCTCCTCGAGCAGGCGCACGGCCTCGGCAAAGTCCTCCCGGTCGAGTGCGCGCCCCGCCTGCTCGAACAGCTCGTGGAGCCGCTCGTTCTCCGCGGCCACGTCCGGCCGCGACGTCGTCTGCGCGCACGCCGAAGGCGGAGCCAGGAGCGCCGCCAGCAGCGCGAGCGCCGCCGCCAACGCGGCGGGGGAAGCCGTGCAGAGCCGACTCGGGATCGCGTGCCGCCGGTCCATTCCGCGTCGCTCAGAAGATCCTTCGCGTGGAGCGCGGCGAGGGAGCAGACTCGGACGCCGGCGTCACGCGACCGCCGGCACGCCGCGTCGACGGTGACGGCGACGGCGACAGCGACGGCGCGGTGGGGATGGCCGACGACACCGAAGGCATCGCGCCGCTCGAGCTCGCGGGCAGCACGGCCAGGAGCGACGGGAGGCTCGCGGCGGTCGATTCCGACCCAGAGGGGAGCTCGTCGGTGACGGTCGCGACCGCGGCGGGCGCCACGGCGGACGGGTGCGGAGTGACCGCGTACACGAGGATCATCCGCGCCGCGGCCGAGCCGGCCACCAGCGCGAGCCCCGCGAGCGCCGCCACGAGCCAGAGGCTCACGGCCGCGCTCGCCTCCCCAACGGGACGGGGAGACGAGATGGCAGGCGCGAAGCTCCCGGGCTCGCCGGCGAAGACCGCCTGCCGCCGAGGCAACAGGATCGTCGGCGCGCGCCTCGGGTCCGCCTCCGGGGAGACGCGGACGGTTTCGAGCTCGAACGTCGGGTGCTGGGTCGGGTGTGGGAGCGCCGTCGGCGCCACGTACACGCGCATCGCTTCCGGCTCGATCTCGATCGACGGCTGGGCGGACGTGTCGTTCGGGGCTGCGAGTTCGGGCGACATGGCGGTGATCGCGCGTGGGTGCGCTCGTCAGGCGGGCGACTGCCGAAAGGCGCGACGTCCACCGGGCGAACGCGGGCGCCGGTCGGTGCCTAATACCCGAAAGCGAGCCCCGAACCCAGGGCCCCCGCGCTGGGAGCGCCCCCGTCATGGAGCTGGGCCCCCGGGCAGGGGCGCGGACGTTCAGGGTCGGGCCACCTCGGCGGCGACGCGGGCGAGCGCGGACCACGCCGCGACGCCGGGAGCCGGCGTCCTCGCAGCGACCGCCGTGAGCGCCGCGCGACAGCGGCGGATTAGATCGGCGTCGGCCTTGGGCTCGGTCGCCTCGAGCGCCGCGAGCAGGGCGGCCCCGAGCGCGCCGGCGAGCGCGCTACGTTCCGCGTCCTCCGTGGCGGCCGTTCGCCACAGCGCCAGCCCCAGCGCGCGGCGGGTCGGCGCGCCGTCGAGCGCGGCGAGCGCATCCGCGAGACCGGCAGCGCGGGCCTCGGCCGCGGCGAGGGCAGCCCGGATCGCCTCGGGCTCCCCGCCCGCGCGCGCAGCGTCAACCTCGCGGACCAGCCGTGAGAGCTCCACGTTCAGCCGCCCGAGCTCCGCCGCGCGACGCTTCTCACCACCCTGCCGGGCACGGTCGACCGCCTGCGCCAGAACCTTGCGCAGCCGCTTCCCCTCGCTCTGCGCGCGCCCGACGAGGGCGCCGCGAGCGGCGGGATCCGTCGCCGTGCCCGCCAGCGCGAGGGCTGCGCGCGCGGTCTGCGCCACCGCCGCAGCGCCGAGGAGCGGCTGCTGCTCCGTGAGCGCCTCCGGCTCGGACCCGACCTCGCCAGCGGGCGGCCCCTCGCCCGCGAAGGCGCGATCGCCCCCGGCGACCCCCGCGACCGCGCCGAGCCACCCCACGAGGATCCACCGACCAAGACGCATCCGGACCTCCACGATCACCATCGACGGGCGAACGGAGAGACGCGGCGGGGCCAGCCGCCATTCATCCGACCGCCGCGGTCAGGTATGCCAGAGAGGGCACCCGGGCGCCAAGCCGGCGACGGGGACCCGCTTCCGGGAGCGCAACGACGGGGTCCCGATTCCCGGACTCCGGGTGCTATCCTCGGGTGCGTGAGCCGTCCGCACCGACACCGGCGCCGACCGTCGGGACGCTCGTTCGACGCGCACAGCGCGGCGGGCCGGCCCGAGCAGCCGCGCGGCGGGACACGACGACGCGGCAGCGCGGGCCGGGTGGGCGCCGCGCTCGCGGCGCGGCTTCTGGTCACGGCGGCCGCGGCCGGCGCGATCGCGCTCATCACCGGCGCGGCCACCACGCGGTTCGGGTGGATCGTGGCGTGGTTGCTCGCCATCAACGGGACCACCGCCGTCAGCTACGGGACGGATCGCCGCGCAGCGCGGCGCGGCGAGCGACGCATTCCGGAGCTGGTCCTGCACGGGCTCGCGGCGTTCGGGGGCTCGCCGGCGGCCCTGCTCGCGTCCCGCGCCCTCCGGCACAAGACCCAGAAGCCCGGGTTCCTGCGCGTGCTCTACGCAACGTTGGTCGTGCAGGCGGTCGCGATCGTCGCCATTGCGCTCCTCCTCGGCTGAGCCCGGGCGAAACGGGGGCCCGGCTGCAGGCGTGGTCTGCAGACGTGAACGACGACCCCCCCCCAGACGGCCGCACCCGCCGAGAAATCGGGCACTTGGCACCATTTGGGGCTGGCACGCAAGGTGTATGGCTAGCGGGGGCTGCCCGAAGAACCATGTGCCGAATCCTTGCCGCTGACCCCGACGACGCGCTCGAGCCCTGGGTGTCAGCCATCGCCGACGCCCTCGCTGCCACCGTGATCACGCGGCGGCACGGCGACGATTTGGAGGCGGAGCTGCTCGGCGACGTCGGCTACGACCTGGTGGTCACCGCAGCGCAGCTCGAGGGGCAGAGCGGCCTGGCCGTCCTCGCTCGAGCCCGCAGCCAGCGAATCACCGTGCCCTTCATCGTGGTCACGTCCGTGCAGGGGAACCTGGCGCGGGTGATGGTGAGCGACGCAGCGAACGAAACCCTGTCGAGCCGGACGCTCGATCGGGACAACCTCGCGATGCTCGCGCGCGGCTTCGTCAGGGGCCGCGGCCGGCCCGTCGCGTGAGCTCGGGACCGGCGGGGCCGCGGCGCCGCGACGCTCCAGCGCGAGCCCGTGGCCGTGCCCCGGCGAGCTTTGCCCTCCGGGGCACGCCCAAGTAGGCTCGATCGCGCCGATGAAACCGGGCGTCTTCACGTGGTCGGTGCTCGGCGCCTCCCTCGTCGGGGTGACGCTCTGGGGATCACTGCAAGCCCGCACCGATCCGGCCGCGCCAAGCGACCATCCACAATCGGCGCCGCGCACGAGCACCGCCGCGGGCGACCCGGCGCCACCCGACCCCAGCGCTCGCGCAGCGCCGTCGCTGCCGGACGCCGCGGACCCGGCCCCTGACCGTGATCCGTTCCCCGATCTCTCGCAGAGCGACCCACGCCTGGGGCTGCCCGGCGACGGGGCCTCGTTCTGCGGGCCGGTGGCCGTCAGTGACTGGCTCGTCTGGCTCTCGGACCACGGTTACCCCCGCCTCGCCCCGCCGGGAGCGACCCGGGACGAGCGGCAGCTCGCCCTGGTTCGAGCCCTCGCGGGCCGGCGCTACATGGCCACCAACCCCACCGGGGGCACCGGCTCCCTGGGCCTGCTGCGCGGGCTCGAGCGCTGGATCACCGACGCGGGGTACCGGATCGAGGCGCTGGAGTACGCCGGCTGGCGCGCGCACGACACCCGTCACTCGACGGGCCGACGGACCCCCGACCTGGACTGGCTCGGCAGCGCCCTCCGCGACGGGGCCGCCGCGTTCGTGCACGTGGGCTGGTATCGGCCCCCAACCCGCTGGGAGCTGGCCCACGAGCGACGCGGCGGCCACTGGCTCGCCGCCGTCCGTGCGGAGGGGGGGGGACCCGGCCACCCGGGCGGAGCCGCCGCCGAGGCGGGGGAGCTCTGGATGCTCGACCCCGCCCCCTACGCGGGCAGCGCCCCGGCGACGGAGCGCGTGCGCGCCCGCCGCCTCGACGGGGGCTGGCTCCTCGCCGACGGCGACCGCATCGCCGCCCGCGGCGCGCTACTGCTCGGTGAAGGCATGCGGCTCAAGCGACCGGAGGATCTGGCCATCGTGGACGGAGCCGTCGTGCTCCGGCTCGCCGCCCCCTGAGCCAGGGCCCACCGGTGATGGCCCCTCGGATCTGGACCCCGCGGCGGGAGTCGGCTACGCCCTGCCGCAGGAGTCAATCCCATGGTGACGACGAGAATCAGCGTGGTCCTGGCGGTGCTCGCAGCGCTGCTCGCGTGCAAGCAGCAGAAATCCGAGCCGACGGACCCGGAAACCGACACGGCGACGGCGTCGCTGACGGAGTCAGCGGTCATCGCGCCGGACACGGGCGCCGTCACCGCCGCGGACACCGGTACCCAGGCAGCCACCGACACCGGCACGGGCGCGGCCACCGACACCGGCGGGACCGTCGCGACGGCGACCGGCGCCGCGACGACCGGCGCCGCGACGACCGGCGCCGTGACCCGGAGCGCCACCTCCCACACCACGGGCACCGCCCACGCGACCACGACCCGCTCCGGGACCGGCACCGGGACCGGCTCTGGCACGGCCACGACCACCGCCACCTCCACGTCCGCCTTCACCAGCGACGCGATCAGGATGTGCAAGGACGGCTGCCGGTTCGCGGCCCAGCGCTGCACGAGCCTCTCGACCACCCCGGCCGAGCGGACCGTCTGCGCCCAGAAGAAGGCCGAGTGCGAGCGGCTCTGCCGTTAGCCCCGCCGGCATGCCTCCTCGCGGCCGCCGCCGGATCAAGAAGCCGCCCATCCTGTTCGAACGCTCGCAGCGGATCATCGCGCGGCTCGAGCGGGCCCTGGGCACGGTCTTTCTGACGTACTGGACGAGCCCTTCCGGGTCCGTCTGCGACTCGGACGTGCTGGCGCTGTACGAACACTGCCGCCGCCTAAATGCGGACCGGATCTCGCTCTTCATCAAGTCCGACGGTGGGTCGGGGCAGGCCGCGCTCCGGATCATCAACCTGCTCCGGCAGCACACGCGGCAGCTCGACGCGCTGATCCCCCTCGAGTGCGCCTCGGCCGCAACGATGATCGCGCTCGGCGCCGACGAGATCCACATGGGGCCGCTCGCCTTCCTCACCGCCGTGGACACCTCGCTGCGGCACGAGCTCAGCCCCACCGACATCGACAACGAGCTGGTGAGCGTGAGCCAGGACGAGCTCACCCGCGTGGTCCGCCTCTGGGAGGCCAAGTCCCGCGGCGAGGGCAACCCCTACCAGGCGGTCTTCGCCCACGTGCACCCGCTGGTGGTCGGCGCCGTCGATCGCGCCAGCTCCCTCTCCATCCGCCTCTGCCGCGAGATCCTCGCCTTCCACCTCAAGGACGCGAAAGCGGCGGTTCGCATCAGCCAGCACCTCAACGCCGATTACCCCTCCCACAACTACCCCATCACCCTGCGCGAGGCGCAGCGCATCGGGCTCGCCGCCCGTCCGCTCGAGCCCGCGATCAACGACCTGCTCCTCGAGCTGAATCAGGTCTACTCCGAGATGGGACAGAAGTCGGTCACCGACTTCGATGAGCACAACTATCACAACAACGAGATCGCCAACATCGTCGAGGGCCGCGGCAAGCTGATGTTCTTCCAGGTGGAGAAGGACTGGCACTACCGCAAGGAAGAGCGACGATGGGATCCGATGAACGACCAGAGCTCGTGGCGCAAGGTCGAGCGCGTGGGCAAGACCGTGCGGCACTCGGTCTTCCACGTGCGCTGACCGCGGCCGCCGGGCGGCCCGGGACGGCCACCGCGGCGTGTGCCGGCGCGGGCGCGTTCCGCTGACGCCACCACGTGCCCGCCGGCCCGTCCCGGGCCGGCACGGCCACGGCGCCCCGTGACCGCGTCTCTTCCCGCGACCCCGCCGAGCGGCGCCGTCAGGCCACCCGAGGGGTTGAAGTCCTGGCCCTGCTCGGCAAGTATCCGCCAGCCCGAGCGCGGCCCCGCGGACCGCGAGCTGCTGCGCGCCGTGGCCCCGCTGACTCGTACCCCACGAGAGAGAGAGAACCGCATGACTACCAAGATGATCTACCGCTTCGGCAAGGTGTGCGAGGGCGACGCCGACATGAAGGCGCTCCTCGGCGGCAAGGGCGCGAACCTCGCCGAGATGGCCAAGATCGGCATCCCGGTCCCGCCCGGCTTCACCATCACCACCGAGATGTGCATCGGATACTACAAGGCTGGCGGTTTCCCCGCCGGGCTCGAGGCCGCCATCAAGGAGTCGGTGGCGTGGCTCGAGCAGGAGACGGGCAAGCAGTTCGGCGGCGCCGAAAACCCCCTGCTGGTGAGCGTCCGCTCCGGCGCCCGCGCGTCGATGCCGGGCATGATGGACACCATCCTCAACCTGGGCCTCAACGACACGACGGTGGAGGTGCTCGCCCGCCGCACCGAGAACCCGCGCTTCGCCTACGACGCCTACCGCCGCCTGCTCACCATGTACGCGAACGTCGTGATGGAGGCGCACCACGGCATCTTCGACGGCCCCATGAACGACGCCCGCAAGGCGGTCGCCAAGGCCAAGGGCATCGCCATCCCCGCGGACGTGGAGGCGCTCGGCCGCGCGGTGCCGGACACCATGCTCGGCGCAGAGGAGCTCAAGGGCGTGTGCGTGGCGTTCAAGAAGATCATCGCCGAGAAGATCGGCCGCGCCTTCCCGACCGACCCCTACGAGCAGCTCCAGGGCGCCATCCTGGCCGTCTTCCGCTCCTGGAACAACGACCGCGCCATCCTGTACCGCAAGATGAACGGCATCCCGGACGACTGGGGCACCGCCGTCAACGTCCAGTCGATGGTCTTCGGGAACATGGGTGAAACCAGCGCCACTGGCGTCTGCTTCACCCGCGAGCCGAGCACCGGCGAGAAGATCTTCTTCGGCGAGTGGCTGCCGAACGCCCAGGGTGAGGACGTCGTCGCGGGCATCCGCACCGGCCGCCCCATCGCCAAGGGCCAGGGCGAGGCCGGGTCCTCGCTCGAGGAGGCCATGCCGGAGGCTTACCGGCAGCTCTTCGGCATCCAAGAGAAGCTCGAGAAGCACTACCGGGACATGCAGGACATCGAGTTCACGATCGAGGACAAGAAGCTCTACCTGCTGCAGACGCGCAACGGCAAGCGCGCCGGGCGAGCCGAGGTCAAGATCGCGGTCGATCTCGTCGGCGAGGGGCTCCTCACCAAGGAGGAGGCGCTGCTTCGCATTACCCCCGAGCGCCTCAACGAGCTCCTCTTCCCCGCCGTCGATCCCAAGACCACGGCCAAGGCGATCGCCAAGGGCATCGCGGCGTCGCCGGGCGGCGTGACCGGCGTGATCGCTTTCAGCGCCGAGGACGCGGTCGTCCGCGCAGAGAAGGGCGAGAAGGTCATCCTGGTCCGGATCGAAACCTCGCCCGAGGATCTGCACGGGATGAAGGCGGCCGTCGGCATCCTCACCGCGCGCGGCGGCGCCACCAGCCACGCCGCGGTGGTCGCGCGCGGCATGGGTCGCACCTGCGTGGTCGGCTGCTCCGGCATCTCGATCGACTACGCCAAGGGCACCCTGACCGCGGGCGGCACCACCATCAAGGTCGGCGAGGTCATCACCATCGACGGTTCGAGCGGCAAGGTCTACGCCGGTGAGGTCGCCAAGATCCCGGCCACCCTCGGCGGCGAGTTCCAGACGCTCCTCGGCTGGGCGGACGCCGCGCGCCGGATGAAGATCCGCACCAACGCGGACACGCCGAAGGACGCCCAGAAGGCGATCGAGTTCGGCGCCCAGGGGATCGGGCTCTGCCGGACCGAGCACATGTTCTTCGAGGACGAGCGGATCCCGGCTGTGCGCGAGATGATCCTGTCGAGCGACAAGCCCGCCCGGGAGAAGGCGCTGGAGAAGCTGCTGCCGTTCCAGACAGCGGACTTCACCGGCCTGTTCCGCGCGATGAAGGGCCTGCCAGTGAACATCCGGCTGCTCGATCCCCCGCTGCACGAGTTCCTCCCCCAGGAGAAGAAGCAGATCGAGGACCTCGCCAAGACCATGGGTGTCACCGTGTCCGCGCTGGAGGCCAAGATCTCCGAGCTGCACGAGTTCAATCCGATGCTCGGCAACCGCGGCGTCCGCCTCGCCATCTGCTACCCCGAGGTCGCGGCCATGCAGGTGCGCGCCATCCTGACGGCGGCCTGCGCCGTGAAGAAGGAGGGCGCCGAGGTCCTGCCCGAGATCATGATCCCGCTCGCCCTCAGCAAGGCCGAGCTCACCATCATGCATGAGATCGTGAACCGGGTGAGCGCGGAGGTGTTCGCCAAGGAGGGCCTGACGGTCAAATTCAAGTTCGGCACGATGATCGAGCTCCCGCGGGCGGCCCTGCTCGCCAACGAGCTCGCCGAGGAGGCGGAGTTCTTCTCCTTCGGGACCAACGATCTGACGCAGACGACGATGGGCCTGTCGCGCGACGACTCGGGCAGCTTCCTCCCCGAGTACGTCAATCAGAAGATCCTCCCCAAGGATCCGTTCGTGTCCCTCGACACGGCGGGCGTCGGCCAGCTCATCCAGATGGCCGCCGAGAAGGGCCGCAAGGTGCGCCCCGACATCAGCATCGGCATCTGCGGCGAGCACGGCGGCGATCCGGCCTCCATCGCCTTCTGCGACAGCGTGGGCCTCGGCTACGTGTCCTGCTCGCCGTTCCGCGTGCCCATCGCGCGCGTGGCGGCCGCCCAGGCCACCATCCGCTCCAAGCAGCAGAAGTAGCCCGGTGACCGCCGGCCGAGGCGCCCCCCCATGGGCGTCGCGGCCGGGCGACGACGGCGCCGCCGCTCCCTCCCCGCGAGGTGAGCGGCGGCGACGCGTCCGGGGGTCGCTCGGCCCCGGGGCCCCGCCGTGGCACACCGCTGCGCGGGCCACCGGCCTCGGGTAGGCTCGGGCCGCTGCCCATGCCGACCCAAGCCGAGGCGTCGCGAGGTGTCCCCCCATCGATGTCGGTACATGCCCCGCCGCGCAGGTGGCTGGTCCTGGCCCTCGCCCTCGCCGGCTGCTCGCCGCGCGCGGGGACCGCGCCCGTGGTCCGGCCGGGCGCGGCGCCGAGCCCGCGCGCCGCGCCGGGCCCCAGCGGGGCGCCCGCGACGACGGCCGCGACCCCGCCGGCCGACCCCGGCGTCGGACCCCTCGGCGAGCGCTGCGGGGCGCTCGAGTGCGGGCGGTTCGCGACGCCGGAGGCGGCATTCGAGGCGGTACTGGCCGAGCGCCCGTTGGTGCTCGCCGTCGGCGAAACCCACGCCCAGGCCGGGACCGCGGGGATCCCATCCGCGACCTCCCGGTTCACGGGTGCGCTGCTCCCGCGGCTCGGCGGCAGGGCCTCAGACCTGGTGCTCGAGCTCTGGGTCGCCGACGGGAGCTGCGGCAAGCAGGAGACCCGAGTCGCCGAGGCGCAGCGGCCGGTCACCGAGCCCCAGCGCGAGTCGAACCAGAACGAGTTCGTGCTCCTCGGCAACCGCGCCAACGAGCTGGGCGTGCGCCCGCACGTGCTACGCCCGAGCTGCGCGGACTACGATCGCGTCGTCGCCGCGGGCCCCGACGGCGTGCTCGAGATGCTGACCCTGATCGCCCGCGACACGGAGGCGCTGATCGCGGCCACGCTGCGGCGGAACCGCACCCAGGGGCTCGAGCGTATCGTCGTCGCCTACGGCGGCGCCATGCACAACGATCTGGCCCCGCGCGAGGGGCGGGAGGCCTACAGCTTCGGACCGAGCGTCTCGGCGCACACGGGCGAGCGTTACGTCGAGCTCGACCTCATCGTGCCGGAGTTCATCGTCGACTCGGAGGCCTGGCGCTCGCTCCCCTGGTACGACCACTTCGACCCGACGGCGCACCCCGAGCAGGTGACGCTCCTGCGCGTCCAGCCCCGTTCCTACGTCCTGGTGTTCGCGCGCACGCCCGTGCCGCCCGCGGCCGCACCGCGCTGAGCGCGCGCGAGCCGCCAGCGACGCGCACATCCGCGCCGAGGCGCCCACAGCGCCACCACGGCGGCGCCGGGGCGATCCTCCGCGTTTTCTGGCCGGTCCTCATGGAAACGCAGCGGTGCCGGGTCGCGCGCGGTTGCGGGGCCCAGGCCCGGGCTGCCAAGATCAGGTGCCCATCGCTCCCGGCGCCCGCGGCGCCGCGCTGGAGGCGCGCATGCAGAACCGGATCTCGCTTTCTTTCCTGGCCTGGGTCGTTTGGACGCTCTCGATCGGCTGCTCCTCGAGCAACGACAATGGACCGCTGGTCGCCGGCGGCGCCACGCCGGGGATCGGCGGAGCGCCCGGGACCGGGGCTGCAAGCGTGGGCGGCGGCAGCGACCCCGGGGGGACGGGCGGCGCCGCGCCGACCGAGTGCACCCTCGAGGCGGCGGCGATCATCGGCAACGCGGCCGGCGATCCGACGCGTATCGCCGGTAACCTCGTCAACACCTCGGGCTGGGTGAGCGGCAATGCGTACGGCATCCAGGGGGCGTTCTTCGCCTACGGCGACGGCGTCCAGTGCACGCCGCCGGCCGGCAACCCCTGCGACGCGCGCGGGTGCCACGTCGCCGGCAACATCATCGAGGACGACACCTACGCGGCCTGGGGCTGCGGTATCGGGTTGCAGCTGAACGCGACCTGCGAGGGCGTGCTGAGCCCCTACCCGGGCGCCGCGAGCTGCTTCGATCTCACCCTGGCGGGCAACTCGGACGGGGCGGCCGTGCGGATCGGCTTCACCCAGGCAGCGGACATGTCGAGCGGAGAGGTCGCCCCCTTCTACCCCATCGGCTCCTTCTCCGACGGCTGGACGGGCACGGTCTGCGTCGACGATGCGACCTGCCCGAGCTGGGCCGTCGAGCAAGGCTGCGTCACCACGACCGCGCCCCACGCGATCCAGATCCAGATCGCTGGCGGGGAGAGCGAGGGCATCGCGGACATCGCGCTGGTCGGGCTGGTGCCCCACGAGGAAGGCAGCGGCACCGGCGGCGCTCCGGGCACGGGCGGCACCCCCGGCACCGGCGGCACCGAGCCGGCCCCGGTCGTGAACTGCCCGAGCGCCTCGGGTGCCTCGGAATTTGGTAGCACCTGCGACCGCCTGGGGGAGATCTTCAGCGCCGGCAGCGCCTACATGGTCCAGAACAACATCTGGAACCAGCAGGGATCGAGCCAGTGCGTCAGCGGGCGCGCGCACGGTGAGTACGTCGGGCTCGAAGTCACCTCGGCGAGCCACACCGTCACCAGCGACTCCCCGGCGGCCTACCCGTCGATCGTCAAGGGCTGGCACTGGGGGTTCAAGACGCAGGGTCACGAGATGGGCCGGCAGCTGTCGACCATCGGGTCCATCGACAGCCTCATCTGCTTCTCGCCGCCCTCGAGCGGGAAGTTCAACGTCTCCTACGACGTCTGGCTCCACCCCACCAACGGAAGCCTCGGCAACCAGGATCCCGCCGGCGGTGTGGAGCTGATGGTGTGGCTCTACCGCGAGGGGGACGTGTGGCCCATCGGCGAGGCGGTGGACCGCTTCCAGTACCAGGGCGCCTGGTGGCGGGTGAACGAGGGCACGGTGAACAGCTGGTCGGTGATCTCGTACATGCGCGAGACGAACGTCACCTCGGCCGAGCTCGACCTCAAGTACTTCATGGACGACGCGATGACGCGCAACGCCGTCACCAAGAAGATCTCGGGGAGCTGGTACCTGCTCGGCGTCGAGGCCGGCTACGAGATCTGGCAAGGCGGCCAGGGCGCGCGCGTGGACTCGTACCAGGTCGACGTGAACTGACGACGCCAGGGGCGTCGACGCGCTCCCGCCGGCTGGCACGAACGGGGACGTCCCGACGGCCGATCCGTCGCGCCTGGTGCGACGCCCCTTGACCTCCCCCCCCGGGCCCGGTACCCCGCGGTTCCCCCTTTCCAGAGGAGGATCCCCTTGGGCGCGCTCTCCGGACCGCTTTCTGTAGCCAAGTTCTCCGTTCGGGGCGAAGTCCCCGAGGACTTTCGCAGCACCTACCTCAAGGCGATCCGCCACCGGGCTTTCAAGCCGCTGACGCCCGACGACGAGGCGGAGGAGCGGCTCGGGTGGTGCGTCGTCGCCGCGCCGCTCGATCTCGAGCTGACGCACGAGAGCGTCTACTACAACTCGTACCTCGCCCTCGGCCTGCGCATCGATCGCTGGCGCCTCCCAGCGACGCTGCTCAAGGCCGAGCTAGAGCAGGCGATCGCCGAGCGGCTGCTCAAGACGGGCAAGGAGCGGTTGGGCAAGACCGAGACGGACGAGCTCAAGGACCGCATCGCGACCCGGCTGAAGAAGCGCGTCATCCCCAGCATGCGGCAGTTCGATCTGGTGTGGAACCTGGACCAGTCCGTCCTCTGGTTCTGGAGCCAGAGCGCCAAGACCCAGGAGCAGCTCTCCGTGCTCTTCGAGCAGACCTTCGGCCTCGAGCTGGTGCTGCACAGCCCCTACGTCGCCGCGACCGAGCTCGATCTCACCGAGGGCGAGGCCCGGGCCCTGGCCGCCGCCGAGGTCACCCCCTTCCACGCAGCGAAACTGGCCGAGCGCGACCGAGCCCGGGCCCGCGACCGGGCCCGCGCCGAGGAGCAGGCCCGCGCCGAGGCCCAGGCCAGCGACGAGAGGAGCGGCTGAGCCATGGATCTGGTCGATCGGATCGAGACGACGCGCTTCCTCGGCAGCGAGTTTCTCACCTGGCTGTGGTTCAAGATCGAGCTCTTCGAGGGGACCCTCGAGGTGGGTGAGCTCGGCGCCTGCGAGGTGTGGCTCGACACCACGCTCTCGCTCGCCGGCTGGGTGGACGAGGGCGAGAAGATGACGCTGCGCGGGGCGGCCCCGAGCAGCACGCCGGAGGCGACCGAGGCCCTGCGCCAGGGCAAGGTCCCGCACCGGGTGTCCCTTCGGTTCATCGTGGGCGGGAGCGAGGAGTACGTCCTGTCCTTCAACGGGCGAAGCTTCTCGGTGTCCGGGGTGAAGATCCCCGCCGTGCTCACCGAGACGACCGACGACCAGCTCTACGAGCGGATGCGCCTGCTCGAGCAGCTCGACCAGGGGATCGTGACCCTGTACGACGAGTTCATCCTGCTCCGCCTCTCCCCTTTGTGGGAGGGAGAGATCGCGCCCGCGATGCGGGAGTGGGTGCGCGGCAAGGAGACGCTGACGCAGCGCGCCTACGCGGGCGTCCTCCAGCGCGCGCTGGCCCAGCGCGGCCCGAGGGGCGGCGGCCGCTCCCGCCGCGCCGCGCCCGCAGCCGATTCGCGGGTGCGCCGCGCGAAGACGCGCGACGACGACTGAGGATCCCTCGAGCAGATTGGGCGAGCCGGGAGCCGGCGAGCCCGGGGCCGGGCTCCGCCGGGATGACGACGCGGGCACGACCCCCCGGCGTCTCCACGAGCGCCTCGTCGCGCTCCGGTTCCCGCGCTCCGGAGCGCCCGCGAGGCCCGGGATGGCGGCATCCTGTCTGGCCCGAAGGATCGGCCAAAGCTGCCCTGCGCGCCAGCGTGGTCCCCGCCGCACCGACAGCATCGTCCACGCGGCCCCGTCCCCGGGCATTCGAACCATCGGAGCGCGCTCCCTGCCGCCCTACAATGGGGGCAATGGTGCGCCGGTGCGAGTCGCGCCTCGTCCACGAAGGCTCGGGGGCACTGGTGCCTTGAATCCGCGCGCGCGCGGCCTGAAGACGGGTCGAATGAGGGTACTGGTGATCGACGACTCCCCCGTCGCACGTAGCGCTCTCCGACAGCACCTCGAGCACGCCGCGATCGATGTCTTCGACTTGGCGTCGGCGATCGGAGCGACCCGAGCCATCCTCCAGAACGGGATCGACGCGGTGGTCGTTGACGTGAGCATGCCGGGCCTCTCCGGAGACAAGCTGGTCGACGTACTTCGCCGCAACTCGCGCCTGAAAGGCCTGGCCATCGTCCTCGTCTCGGCAAAGCCCGACGCGGAGCTCCAAGAGATCGCGCGGACTTGCGCGTGCGATGGAGTGCTGTCGAAGGAGGAGGTCGAGGGGAGACTGGTTCCGCTCCTGAAGCGGCTGGTGCATTCGAAGACGGATCCCTTGCACGCCCCGCGTGCCGACACACCGCGAGCGGGATCTGCCAAATGAGCCAGTGGAGCCCGCTCACCGCGGTCGGTACTGCCATGGTGGCCGTAGGGGTCCAGGGGCTGCAGATCGCGATCCGTGCCGAGTTCGTGCGCGAGGTGCTCGGAGCCCGCGCCTGGATCGCGCTGCCGGGCACCAGAGACGAGGTCCCCGGGGTGGTCGTGTGGGGTGGCCGCGCCATCGCCGTGCTCGACGTCGCGCAGTTCCAGCCCGGACTGCGCCGCCTGGCCCCCGGTGAGATTCGCGCTCGCACCCTGCTCGTCGAAACCAGGGCCGGGGGGCTCGCCCTCCCAGCCGATCGTGTCAGCGAGGTCTTTCGCGTGCACGAGGACAACATCCAGGGGCGGGAGATCCGTGATTTCGAACTCGCTCGTCAGGAGGTCATCAACGGTAGCGAGGTCCTTCCGCTGTTCGACCCCGAGTTCCTCCTCGAACGCCTCGACGTCAGGCACTGATGGCGTCATCGGTATCCTTTTTCGCGGTTCGCACCCCTGGCCTCGACCTTGGGCTCGACGCCTCCCGGGTGCTGCGCGTCCTCTCCGGTACGGACTGGGATGGCCCGGGCGCCGTCGACGTAGTTTCACTGCTCGAAGCCACCCCGAGCATCGAGAACCTCCGGCGCGTCCTCGTGCTCAGCGGGCCGCTGGGGACCTGCGCCGTCAGCACCGATCGTGAGCTCTGCCTGCGAACCTGCCCGGACAAGGACCTCTTCCCGCTGCCGGACCTCCTGTGGTCCGCGCCAACGCAACCCCTGCTGACGAGCGTGGCCATGCTGCCGGACCAGCCTCCGCTCATCGTGCTCAGCGTCGATGGGCTGTGTGCCCGACTCTCTCAACGTGGGGCACGCGTCCCTCCAGGAGACGACCCGTGACGAAACTGCGACCAACGACCCTCGCGTACCTGCTGATGGGGCTCCCCGACCTGGCCTTCACCCCCCTCTACCTCGCAGCCGTCGCACAACTGCTGGGGCTCGAATCGGGTCCGACGGCGGTCATCGCGACGGTCGTCTACCTCCTTCGCCAGCTCGTCTACTGGAGGGTGACGAGAATCTGGGTCCGGCCGAGCGAAGCCGTTCAAGAGCGCCTCGCGACCAACCGACCCGTAACTGCAAGCGCGCTCCAGGCCGCCGATCACCGCCTCCAGACCGTGCAGGCGCAGATGATGCCGCTGGTCACGGTCCTCTGGGCACTCCAGATCCCGATGGTGGTCGGCGCCTACCACTGGTTCGTCGGAATGCCCGCGCTGCCGTTTGGCGAGAGCCTCATCGTCGCCCTGCTCACCGTGGCGGGAGGCCTGGGCTGCTACGCGGAGGCCAGCCCCTTGTACGCCTGGCAGTTCGCCGACTTGTCCGGGCAGAACTCCCTCGCTGCAGAGAAGCTAGGCGTCGACCTGGAACGACCGCAACAGTCCGTCGCGGTTCGCCTCACGGTCCTCTCCCTGATCCTCGCCCTCGCACCCCTGCTCATCATGCTGGCGTTCTCCCGCAGCACCTCGGGCCAAAGCGATTTCGCCAACGCTGAACTGGAGGCGCGCACGGTCGCCGCTACCCTTGACGCCGCGGCCCCGCGCGATCTCACGAGAGCCTTCCACAGTCTGTCGAGCGACATCGATCTCGAGCGGGTCAGCGCCTTCCGCCTCGACGCGGGCCGGGAACCGCAAGTGCTGGGTCGCCCGCTGCCCGTCTGGGCCACCCCGGAGCTGCTCGCGGCGGGTGCCGACGGTCCGAGCGTCCTCCCCGACCACAGGGTGGCCCTGCGCGCGATGCGGCGACCGGACGGCGGTGTCGTGGGTGCGCTGGTCAGGATGGACGAGACGGATTCGGAGCGCCTACCGATGGCGTTGGCCGTGCTGTTGGTGCTCTCCATCTGGGCCCCGGTCTGCGCCTGGAACCTGTCGCGTTCTGTCTCGGTCCCGCTCGGCCGTGCCGCTGACGTCATGCGCCGAGCGGTCGAGGTTGGCGATTTATCTCGGATAGGGACCCTGCCCATGGCCACCGTCGACGAAGCAGGCCTGGTCACGCAGTACCTCAACCGACTGATCGCCAGCATGCGAGCGCTCGCCGCGGCGGCCGGAAAGGTCGGCGCGGGCCAGCTCGCGGCCGATATCGACGGCGCCGGCGAGCTCCCGGAAGCCTTCCGCCAGATGCTCACCAGGCTTCGCGCCGTCGTCAAGGAAATGCAGGGCACCTCGGCTGAGCTCGCCGCCGCTGCCACCGAGATCCTCGCGGCGACGCAGGAGCAGGAGGCGGCGTCAACCTCGCACTCGGCCGGCGTGGTCGAGATTGCCCAAACCATGGACTCCCTGTCCGAGGCCTCCGCACACGTGGCCGGCGCAGCCCAGGGCCTCCTCGAGAACGCCGAGCGCACGCTCGCCAACACCGATCACATGGTGAAGCGAATCGACGAGCTCACCGATCACGCCAACCGCATCGGCGATATTCTGGAGATCATCCGCGACATCGCCGACCGGACGGATCTGCTGGCCCTGAACGGTTCACTCGAGGCGACGCGCGCCGGTGAGGCTGGGCTCGGATTCTCACTCGTGGCCTCCGAGATGCGCCGCCTCGCCGAACGCGTCGCCGCCTCCGTGGCTGACATCAAGACCTTGGTGGGCGACATCCGCGAGTCCGGCGCCTCTACAGTCGTCGCCACCGAGGAGAGCAAGAAGCTCGCCGACGGCACCACCGCGGCGGCCCGCAACATCACCTTGGTGAGTCAACAGCAGCAGACGAGCACCGAACAGGTGTCGCAGAACGTTCGTGCCATCGCGGAAGTCGTACGTCAGGCCGCAACCGCCACGACCCAGACCCGCGCCTCCGCCGAAGGGCTCAAGGTCCAGGCCGAACGCCTCGCAGGGCTGGTGCAGAGCTTCCAGCTCGGCGAGTAGTCGACCGTGTCCTCCGCCACCGACACGCTGCTCGATCGCGCACGCCTCGCGGCTCGGGACCGGATCCGCGAGGTGCTGCGTGCGCTCGGCGCCGCCCACAGCGCGGAGGATCCTGGGCTCGGGGTGGCGCTCCGGGAGCTTCACGCCATCAAGGGTGAAGCCTCGATGTCGGGCCTGCGCGCCCTCAGCCGGGTCGCCCACGCCCTGGAGGCGCTGCTCATTCGTCGTCGAGCGACCGCTCCGTTCTTCATCGAGGACGCCTGCGAGGCGCTCCGCGTGCTCGACGATCTCCTCAGGGAGACGCCGGCATCCGAGCTCAATGGCCTCGTCGATCTCGAGGACCTGCGGATCGAGATCGAAGCCACGGTGAGCGGCGCCGCCCCGGAACCGAGGCCCGGCGCCGTCGACACCGCCCCGGCGGCGCCAGCTCCCCGCTCCGCCGACGGGGCCACCCCCGAGGAGCAGCGGCGCCCGCGCGAGGACCTGCAGCAGTCCTGGCTGCGCATTGAGACTCGCGACATCGACGATCTCTGTGCGCGCGTCTCGGAGCTGTCCGCGGACGTGGACGGCGCTCGGCGTCAGCTCACCGACGTGGCGGCGCACACCGTCGGGCGCGAGGCCCTGCGCACCCTGCAGGCGCTCGATGAAGGCCTCTCCGCCCTTCGCGCCCGCGTCGGCGGCGTCGAGGACCGCACCTGGGCCCTGCGCGTGGTGGCGATTCAACCGCTCCTCCAGGAGCTCGCCACCCACGCCGAGCGGCTGGCGTCGGAGCTGGGAAAGGTCGTGCGGGTCGAGGTCGATGGCGGCGGAGTCGCCCTCGAACGCGGTGTGGTCGAGGCCCTTCGTGAGCCGCTCCTGCACCTCGTCCGCAACGCGATCGACCATGGCATCGAATCCCCCGAGCGCCGCGGCAGCAAGGCTGCCCAGGGGACGGTCCGGCTTTCTGCCGCGACCCAGGCCAACGAGATCGTGCTCGCCATCGAGGACGACGGAGCGGGCCTCGACGTCGAAGCCATCCGGGCACGCGCGGTGAGCTCCAACCTGCTCGATGCCGCCCGCGCCCCGGTGCTGGGGCGCGAGGAGGTGCTCGACCTCGTCTTCCTCGATGGCTTCAGCCAGCGTGAGGAGGTCAGCGAGATCTCCGGGCGAGGCATCGGCCTCGGCGCTGCGCGCGCCAAGATAGAGCGCATGGGGGGCGCGATGCGCCTCACCGCCACCGCCGGAAAGGGCGCGAGATTCGAGCTCGTCCTCTCTGCCTCCGCCGGCCGCGAGCGCGTCGTCGTGGTGGAGGCAGCGGGGGTCCTTTGGGCCATCCCGTCTCGGTGGGTGCGAGCCGTCCTTCGCGGCGCCGCGATCCTCGCCACCGCCCGCGCCGAGCGCTTCGTTCGCACGCAGGAGGGGATCCTCCCCGTCCACTCTCTCTCGGGCTGGTTGGGTGGCGCGCGAGAGGAAGAAGCGGTGGTCCTGGTCATCGAGATCGCGGGCCGCAGGCGCGGGCTCCTCGTCGCCCCTACGTTGATGGAGGTCGACCTGTTTCGGATCCCTGCCTCCCCCCTCCTCGCTGCCGCCACTCCGATCGCCGCCAGCGGGGGCCTCGAGGACGGGCGCCCCGTCTTCTTCCTCCGCTGGAGCGAGGTGCTCCGCGAGGGCCGCCAGCACTCGTCGGCATCCGTCCCGGCCCCTGGCCCGAGGACCCGAAAGCCCCGCGTGCTCGTGGTCGATGACTCCCCCGTCATTCGCGACATCGTCGGCGAGATCCTCACCTCCGCCGGCGTCGAGGTCCTCTCCGCCGAAAATGGCAAGGCGGCGCTCGAAGTCATCGCCCGACAGCCCTGCGATCTCGTCATCACCGATCTCGAGATGCCGCGCATGACCGGCCTTGAGCTCCTCGAGCACATCCGCAAGGACAACGAGATCCTCCCGGTCGTGGTCCTGACCACGCGCAACCGTCCCGAGCACCGGCGCGAGGCGGCCCTGTTGGGCGCCAACGCCTACATCGCCAAGTCCGAGTTCCGTGGTGAGAACCTCATGGACGTCGTCCGCCGCTTCATCGACCTGCCGTCATGACCCCGAGCATCGACGTCCTGATCGTGGACGACTCGGCGATCTGCCGGCAGCATCTCCGCACCATCGTCGAGGGCGATGGGGATCTTCGCGTCGCTGGCGAAGTGAAGTGCGGCAGCGACGTCCTGCGCGCGCTGGCCACGTTCCGGCCCAGGGTCCTCCTGACCGACCTGGTGATGCCGGAAACCGACGGCATCGCCGTCGTGCGCCAGGTGATGGCACATCACCCCATCCCGATCATCGTGGTGAGCGGGGGCGGCATCGGCGAGTCCGCCGCTTTCGAGGCCATCCGCAGCGGTGCGCTCGAGGTGGCCACCAAGCCGGCTCCGGGGGATCGGCCAGCGGCGGCCACGCTCCGCCAGTCGATTCGGCGCCTCGCCGGGGTGCGCGTGGTGCGACACCCAGGCCTTCCGTCGACGTCGCCGAGTACCACCGGGGCGACCAAGCCGCCCGTGTGGCACGGACCGAGGCCCCGCGTTCTCGGCATCGGGGCCTCCGCGGGTGGGCCGTCGGCGATTGTCGAGCTCGTCGCCGAGCTCGATCCGGGGCAGGCACCCGCCGTAGTCGTGGCGCAGCACCTCCCGAGGGGACAGAGCGAGGGGTTCGCCCGCTTCCTGGCCGAGCGTTGCCGCCTCGAGGTTGTCCTCTGCAAGGGGACGACCTCACTTGGCCCCGGGCGACTGGTGCTGCCGGGCGACGGTTTTCACCTCGTCGTGCTCGACGCTGGACACGCGACCGTGACCGAGCCGGACGCTGGGACCCTGCTCGTTCCCAACGTCGACCTCCTCTTCACGAGCCTCGCCCTGCGGGTCGGTGCGGCCGCCGTCGGCGTCGTCCTCACCGGCATCGGGCACGACGGCGCGCTCGGCCTGGCTGCGCTCCGCGACCGGGGCGCACTCACCCTGGCACAGGACGAGGCGTCCTCCGCCGTCTACGGCATGCCTCGAGCCGCCGCCTCGGCGGCTCGCTTTCACCTCCCGCCTCGCGAGATGGCGCGCATGATCACTGGAGCGTTCGAGCGACCGATGGCAACGGGGGAAGCCTAGTGGACAAGGGCGAGCCTCGCCTGACCGTCCTGAATCGCATCGCCGAGGAGCGGATCGGCCTCAATCTCGCCAGAGGTGGCGCTGCTCAGGCCATCGCTCGCTACGCCGACCAGCGGGCGAGCGGGCCCGCCGACCTGACGCCGACTGCCGGGCAAGACGTCGCCTCCGCTCCGTTCCAGGCGCTGGTGAGGGCCGTCACGGTCCAACACTCGTGGCTCCTTCGCGATCTCCAGCAACTCGAGGTCGCGACGGCAACGCTGCGCCCGGGGGCCCGGGTCTGGGTCCCTGCTTGCGCGAAGGGCGAGGATCCATACTCGATTGCACTGCTGATGGAGGCGGCGGGACGCCCCGTCGAGGTGCTCGGCACCGACATCTGCGCCGATGCGCTCGAGAGCGCACGACGTGCGGTCTACGACTCGTGGGCAACCCGTGAAGTCCCCCAGGCGCTTGCCCCGTACCTCGAGGGGCCGGAGGGGAGGCGTGCGGTCACTGAGCGAGTCCGGCGACGCGTACAGTTCGAGCTCCACAATCTCCTGGATCCATCGGTGCGATCGCCCGCACCCGACGGAAAGTGGGACTTGATCCTCTGCCGCAACGTCCTCATCTACTTCTCCGCCCATCACTCACGACGCGTGATCGCGGCGCTGCGCGATGCCCTCGCGGTCGGAGGCGCGCTGGTGCTCGGAGCCAGCGACATCCTCGCCGAGCTGCCCCCAGGCCTCGAGCCCGTCGTCACCAACGGCCGCCTCACCTTCCGGAGGACCGGCGCGGGCGCGGCAGCCCAGCCGCGGGCACCCTCGACGGTCCCACGAGTGCTACCGCGAACGCCACCGATCCCCGCCGCGACGGCGCCCAGCCGTGCCTCGACTGGGAGTGGCGCGCGTGCGAAGGCCGCCCCTCCTGACGCACTCGAGGTGACCGGGACGGGGGACCCCAGCGAGCGGCCCGGGGATGCGGCGGCGGCAGATCCATCGGATGCAAGCGCGGCGATCGCGCACATGCTGGAGGGGATCGCCCGCCATTTGGGCGGCGAGCTCAAGACCGCGGCAAAGGAGCTGCGAACCGCCCTGTTCCTGATGCCGCGTTTGTGGCCGGCTTCCTATTACCTCGCATTGACGTACGACGGGCTCGGACGCTGCGACGAGGCGAGGCGCGAGTACGAGCAGGTCCACCGGGCCATCGAGGCGAGGGTCCAGCTACCCGTGATTCCGGGGCAAGACTTCTCCTTCCTCGAACGAGACGTCGCCGAGATCGCCCGACGCCGAGCCGTCCCCGGGCGACGGTGAGGATGCGCTGAGCCGCTGCCGGCACTTGGGCACGGGGGACGGCTACGGCGGAGGGAGCGGGAATGACTCCGTCGGTGGCCCCGCCGGCGGTGAAGGTACCGGCGGCGGCGCGGGAGCCGTGGGCGGGGGTGGCGGCGCGGGGGCCGCGGGCGGGGGCGGCGGCGCGGGCGGTGCGGCGGGCGGCGGCGCGGGCGCAGGGGGCGGGGCCGCGGGTGGGGGCGCGGGTGACGGTGGAGCGGGGGCGACCGGGGGCGCGCGTGGCGGCACGGCCGGCGGCGGAGTGGCGGGCGGGGACGCAGCAGGCGGGGGCGGCCGCGGCGACGGCGGCCGGGCCGCGGGCGGCTGGGTGCCGGGGGCGGGCCGCCAGGGCTGCGTCTCGGACGGGCCGGCCCCGATCGGTGGGGGCGCGGCGCCGGGCCTCGCGGGTGCGGGGCGGACGGGCTGCGTCTCGGAGGGACCGGCGCCCACGGGCGGCGGCAGTGTGGTGGGCGCCGGCGCGGCGGCAGGGGCGTCGGGGGACGAACGCAGCGTGCAGGCGCGGTGGCGCTCAGCCACGGCCTCGCAGTCCTCGTCCGCCAGCCGTCGCCAGGCGGGGAGCACGGCGGGCACGATGCGATCCCAGCGCCAGAGGAAGCCGCCGCCGGCGTACAGCAAGACGTCGCGCTCAGCCCAGTCGCCGACGGTGGCGACGCCACCCCGGAGGCTCAGGCTGGTTCGCTCGCCGAGGTGCACCTCGATGGTGACGCCGCCACGCGTCGAGAACCCCCCCCCCAACTCCAGCGATACCGAGTCCTGGAAGAGCGAGGACGCGGTCTGCGCGTCGAAGTCGATCTCCCCCGTCTGGGAGTTATATAGATCGGTGTAGTCGAGTGGATCGATCGAGAACGGGTCGAAGTGGGTGTCGAGGTTGAGGCTCGGCGCGATCTCGCCCCAAGGGGTGATGGTGACGAACTCGACTGGGGAGAGCGGCACCCCGAGCCCGGTGACGAGGGGGAGCGTGAAGTAGTTGAAGTCACCGCCGATCAGGGCCGCCGGCGCCGAGCCGAGCGACCACCCGATCCCGACGCGCGGGATGCCGTTGTCGTAGCGGCGCACCACCGCCCAGTCGAAGACCGCGGTGCCGCTGGCGCTGACGCCGTAGAAATTGCGCGAGCCCTCCTTGAGGCCGACGTAGTGAGCACCGAACTGGGAGCTCAGGATCCCGCTGGTCGAGGTGAAGTTCGCCCAGTAGGAGAGCTGAGTGCTAGTCCCGTCCTCGCGCCAGCCACCGAGGCCCGCCAGCGACACGCTCGAGGCCCGGGTGTCCCAGGTCGCCACGCCGACCGAGTGGGTCCCCGGCTTGGCGCGCGCCACCCCCGGCAGCAGGAGCACTCCGGCTGCCACCGCCCACGCCACACCGGTCCTGCCGCGCCACCTGCAGCTCTCCATTGGCGCATGGTATCCGGGTGAGCGCGGCCAGCACCAGCGGGGACACCAGCTCCCGCCGCCGCCCGATCGCGGCCCGAGGGCCGAGTCCGGCACAAAAGCCGCGGGCAACGCCCCAATGGGGTCGGGCCAGAGGGAGGGGAGGGGGTGCGATAGGAAGGGGACATGGGATGGGGTGGGAGCGGGGATGGGGGCGGGAACAAACCGGGAGGAGCGGACGAGGGAGTGCCTGTCGAGGGGAGTCGGTTATGATGGGGGACCCATGAGCTACACGCGGGAGCAGGTCCTAGAGATCACCCGGGACGTGCTGGTGCGACACGCGCGCGGACCGGTCAGCCTGACCGAGAACACCGAGCTCGTCGCCGATCTCGGGGTGGACTCGCTGGGGGTGATGGAGGCCCTGGCGGAGGTCGAGGACCGCTTCGAGATCGCCTTCGACGACGACGATCTCCGCGCCATCGCCACCTACGGCGAGCTCTGCGACGTCGTCCTCGCCAAGCGGGCCGCGCCCTCGGGCAGCGCCACCCACGCCTGACGGTGGGCGCTCGCCCGCGCAAGATCGAGGCCGTGACGGTCACGCTGGTTGACGCCATTGAACGGGCCGCGCGGGCGCCACGCGGCGGCTTCCGCTTCGTCGAGGCTGGGAGCACGGCTTCCCAAGGCGGCGAGGAGTTCCTCCCGTTCGCCGCGCTCGTCGCCGCGGCGGAGCGGGCGGGCGCCGCGCTCACCGCGCTTGGCGTCGCGCCAGGGGACCGCGTCGCGCTGATCCTCGCGCGACCGCGCGACTTCGTCGTCGCGTTCCTCGGCGCGGCGCGGCTCGGCGCCGTCCCGGTGCCGCTCTACCCACCTGCGGGGCTGCGCCGCGCCGACGCCTACGTCACCACCACCGCGCCGGTGCTCGCCCGCGCACGCGCGCGGGCCCTCGTCGCCGACGCACCGGTGCTGGAGCTGTTCGACCGCGCAGGGCTCGCCGACGCACCCGCCATCCGCGTCGCCCCCGAGCGACTGCGCGCCGACGCCGCCGCCCCGGCCCGGGCCCGCCCTGCGCCGCCGGACCCCTGCTTCATCCAGTTCACCAGCGGCTCCACCGCCGAGCCCCGCGGCGTCGTCGTCTCCCACCAGAACCTCGCCGCGAACGCGAGCGCGTTCATGCACGAGGGCCTCGGTGTGACCCCGGAGGACTCCGGCGTCACCTGGCTGCCGCTCTACCACGACATGGGGCTCATCGGCTTCGTGCTGGGGCCGCTCTACACCGGCAACACGGTGACCTTCCTCTCACCGCAGTCCTTCCTCAAGCGACCGCTCCGCTGGCTCGAGACCATCGCCCGCCACCGCGCCACGGTGTCGTTCGGGCCGAGCCTGGGCTACGCGCTGGTGGCGCGGCGCGCCGCCGGGCTCGACCTGGGCCATCTCGATCTGTCCTGCTGGCGGGTCGCGGGCTGCGGCGCCGAGCCGGTCCACGCGCCGACGCTCGCCGCCTTCGCGGGGGCGCTCGCGGCCGCCCGCTTCGACCCCCGCGCCCTCGTCGCCTGCTACGGCCTGGCCGAGGCCACGCTGGCGGTGACCTTCGCGACGCTCGGGCGAGGGATCGTCACCGAGCGCGTCGCGGCAACCGCCCTCCACGCCGAGGGCCTTGCCACGCCGGCGACCGACCCGGCGGACGCCGTGGAGCTCGCCGCCTGCGGGCGGGCCTTCCAGGGCCATGAGGTCGCCGTGTTCCCGAGCGAGGCCACGGGCGCCGACGCCACCTCGGCGCCGCTCCCAGAGCGCGCGGTGGGCGAGATCCGCGTGCGCGGCCCCAGCGTCACGCGCGGCTACTTCGGCGAGCCGCCCCGCGACGAGGCCAGCGGCTGGCTCCGCACCGGAGATCTCGGCTACCTCGCCGGCGGCGAGCTCTTCGTCTGCGGCCGCAGCAAGGAGCTCGTGATCGTCGGGGGCCGCAACTTCTTCCCCCAGGATCTCGAGGAGCCCGCGGCCGCAGTCCCCGGCGTGCGGCCGGGCCACCTGGTCGCGTTCGGCGCGCGCGCGCCCACGGACGACCGCGAGCGCGTCGTCCTGGTCGTGGAGGCGACCGCGCGCGACACGGCCGCGCGGGACGCCGTCGCCCGCGCCGTCGCGCGCGCGGTGACGGGCGCCACCGGCCTGACCGTCGACGAGGTCCACGTGGTCCGCGCGGGCGCACTACCCAAAACGTCTAGCGGCAAGCTCCGGCGCACGGAGATCCGCGCGCTCCACGCCGCGGGGCGGCTCGCCGAGCTCGACGCCCCGAGCCCGCGGGCGTCCGCGCCGGAATGAGTGAGGCCGACCAGGACCCGCCCCCATCCGCGTGCGGCAACGGCGGCGCCCCGGGACCTCCCCGAGATCCCGAGACGCCACGCACCGGTCACCGGGGTCGGGTCGCGCTCGCCAGATGACGAGCACCGCGAACGTATCCCCGCGCGGTCCTTTGCAACCCTTCGGAAGATTCTGCGGGGTCGCGGCCGACGCGCCCAGGCTGCGCCGCGGTCAGCGACGGGAAGCGAGCGCGGTTTCTCTCCGCGCTCGCGCCTGACGACGCGGGTTTCGCGCGGCACGACCCATGCACCACCGGAACGGTTGGCTCGCGCGGCGATGACTCGCTCCCACCCGGACGCACCTGTGCGGCCCGCGCTCACCCCCTGCGCTCGCAGCCGCACGTTGCGCCTAGGCGCGCAGGTCGTGCGCAACCTGCCCCCGCACGTCGCAACGGGGGGTCATCGGTCGCGCATGGAACTCGGATCATCGAGCGTGGCCGCTCGTGTCATAATCAAAGAAGGTCTGGCAGACGGCCCGGCTCGGTCCACCCGCACCAACGACCTCGTGCAGGTGGACCTAGGTCACCGTCTCCCGAGGCCAGGCGCCGCGCGAGCTTGCCCCCTCGCGCCATGAGCAGCGGAAAGTTTCAGCCATGACGACCCCCATCAGGACCGCCCCGTCCAGTGCACCGCTCGCGCGCCTGGGAGTGAGCGCGATCTGGCGACAGCTCGCCACGCTCGTCACGATAAGCACCGCCGCCGTGGGCCTCGTGTTCGGCTGCTCCACCGACGACGCGGCGCTGCCGGCGCCGGGCGCGGGACCCGCCACCGGATCGGTCGAGCTGCGGTGCGCGGAGGGCACGACGCAGAGCTGCGCGACCACGCTCGCCGTCGAGGGCAAGAAGCTCTCCTGCTACGAGGGCCAGCGGACCTGCGTCGGGGGCACCTGGGGGCCCTGCCTCGACGGGACGGTGGTGGAGCGAGAGGCGCCCGATCCGCGCGCGATCGCGCAGCTCCGCGCGCAGGACACCGGCGTGCCCTGGGAGCTCTGCCTTGCCGCGGGCTTCGGCACGGCCGGCGCCGCCGGCGTCGCCGGCGCGGCAGGCGCGCCGTCCATCGTGCCGGTCTTCAACAACCCCTGCGATCCCCGCTGCCGCATCCAGTACCGGCCCGGGACCTACCCGGGCATGACCACCGGCGGGAGCGTACGGGGTGACCGCACCAAGGTGCTCGGCCACTTCGCTCTGCCACCGACCCCGCCCTGCACCGACGGCTCCGACTGCCAGGCGAACACCCGCTGCGAGGAGCCGACCACCGACTCCTGCGCGCACTTGACCTGCCTGGTCGGCGGCGCCCTCGACCCCGCCTGCGATCCGTGCGTCACCGACATCTGCGACCCGAGCGACGGAGACGGCGACGCAGACTGCTGCACCGTGGCCTGGGACGCTGCCTGCGTGGCCATGGTCAAGACCGTGTGCGACGGCTTCTGCGCCGACGACATTTGCACGCACTCGCCCTGCGACGAGGGCGAGGGACTGGTGTCCGGCTGCGACGACCCGACCGGCTGCGTGGCGGACATCTGCGCGACCGACCCGGACTGCTGCAGCAGCGGCGTCGGCAACTGGGACGCCACCTGCGTCGCGGCCGTGGACACCGAGTGCGGGATGTTCGTCACCATCCCGAGCTGCTTCGACGGGCTCCAGAACGGTGGCGAAACCGGCGTCGACTGCGGCGGCGCCACCTGCCCCGCCTGCGCCACCTGCACCGACAGCCTGATGAACGGCACCGAGACCGGCGTCGACTGCGGCGGCTCCTGCCCCACGGCCTGTCCCACCTGCTCCGACGGGGAAATGAACGGCACCGAGACGGGCATCGACTGCGGCGGCGGCACCTGCCCCGACTGCGCCACCTGCACCGACGGGCTCCTGAACGGCCCGGAAACCGGCATCGACTGCGGCGGCACCTGCCCCGACGACTGCCCCGACGGCCAGGGCTGCGCGGGCGACGGCGACTGCCTCAGCGGCGACTGCGACGGCGGCATCTGCGTCTGCGGCGACGGCCTGACCAACAACGGCGAGTCGGGCACCGACTGCGGCGGCGGCTGCCCCGACTGCATCGACGGCGAGACCTGCACGGTCGCCGGCGACTGCCTCAGCGGCACCTGCACCAGCGGGGAGTGCGTCTGCGGCGACGGATCCGAGAACAACGGCGAAACCGATGTCGACTGCGGCGGACCCTGCGGCGCCACCTGCCTCGACGGGCAGACCTGCACGGCAGACGGCGACTGCGACAGCGGCGACTGCACGGGCGGCCTGTGCCTCTGCGGCGACGGTCTGCTCGACAACAACGAAACCGACGTCGACTGCGGCGGACCCTGCGGCGCCAGCTGCTCCAACGGCGAGTTCTGCGACGCGGACGGGGACTGCACGAGCGGCATCTGCCACTCCGGCACCTGCATCGCCTGCGGCGACTCGCTCAAGAACGGCCTGGAGACGGACGTGGACTGCGGCGGCGCCGACTGCGGCGCCACCTGCCCGGACGGGTACGACTGCCTCGCCAACGGCGACTGCATCAGCGGGAGCTGCGCGGGCAACCTCTGCCGCTCCTGCTCTGACACGATCAAGAACGGCAACGAAACCGACGTCGACTGCGGCGGCACCGACTGCGGCGCCACCTGCGCGGTCGGTGACACGTGCAGCGTCACCTCGGACTGC
>CAYZQO010000041.1:0-57218 GCA_964480725.1 uncultured Polyangiaceae bacterium
CCGTCGCTCGCGGTGTCGTCCCCGTCGCTCGCGGTGTCGTCCCCGTCGCTCGCGGGGGGCGCCGCTTCGGGTGACGGCGCGCCGGCACGCGGCGCCGCGGGACGTCCCCCTCCCTCGGCGGGCAAGGCCTCGACCACCCCATCGCCGGCCGCGTCCTGCGCGAACGCCGGAGTGGCGCACACCAGGCCCGAGCCCGCGACCAGCAGGCGCCCGACGCGCGCGGCCGCACCGCACGCCACGGTCGCAGAGGCCGGTCGACTGCCACTCTCCGCCCGCGGGTGTGTCCCGTAGTTCCTCGTGCCCATGTCCACCCGGTCACACGACTGTTACCAGACGACGAGCGAGCCTGTCACTCGGATTCGAGGCGAGACGGTGGGCGTTTTGCGCGCCGCGCCGAGCGTTGCGACGCGGTCACGTCCGCGGTCACGTCGGCGTCGCGTTGCGGAGACAAGAGCTTCCGTCGGAGGTCAACGCTGTCCAGCATTCCCGCGCGTGAGTCGCCGGCGACGGTGGGCGCCCATCCACGAACACACGATGGCGCGAGGGGCAAAGACCGGTGCGGCGGCCGCGTGCCGCGCGCTGCGTGCGCGCGTGAATGCCGATTGTTGCTCCTCGAATCGGGGTTCTTGACCTCGGTGGCGCCGCGAGCGATCCGCCCTTTCCCCGGCCAACGCCGCACCGTATCCTGAGCGCGTCGCCGCGGGCCCCCGGGGGCTCGGCGGCATCACCGCGGGCCGGAGCGAGGACGGCAGCGTCGGAGGGCCCGAGGGTTCGCCGGACGGCGTGCCAGCAGCGAGGCGAGCATCGGAGCGAGCTCGGGGTGAGCGAGGCTGAGCGACTGTTCGACAAGGAGCGACGAGCATGCACATTGGCGGTTCCTACGTGGTCAGGGTGGCGGGGCTAGTGGCGGCGCTCGCGGTGACGACCCTCGCGGCGTCCTGCGTGACCGAGGACGATCCGGACGAGGGTGGGGCGGGCGGCAGCGCCTCCGGCGGCAGCCCGGCCACGGGCGGCGCCAACGACGGCGGCGCGGCGACGGGCGGCTCCGGCGAGGACGGCACCGGCGGGACCGCCCCGGAGGGCGCTGTCGCCTGCCCGGACCCCACCACGGCGCTGATCACGGATTTCGCGCTCGCCGAGGACGCGACCGAGACGGCCCAGATCACCTGGGGCGACTTCACCGACACCTTCTCCGGGGGCACGCTGGTCTACCCGGACACGCTCGGCTCCGACATGACGAGCGGCGCCTGGCACGTCAGCGGGGAAGTGGCGGACTACACGGGCTTCGGTTTCTACTTCAGCGTCCCGAGCGGTAGCTGCGGGCTCATCGATGCCTCTGCCTTCAGCGGGCTCTCCTTCACGGTGTCGGGGACGCTGCCGGAGGGGCGCGCGCTCACGATGTGGGTCAGCACCGCGGCCACCACCGTGTCGACGGACTGGTACCTCGCGCACGACATCACCGACAAGGCGCCGGGGTTCGGGCGCTGCGAGCCGGCGGGCGACAACGAGTACGACGGCACCTGCGACAACGCGAAGGCGGAGATCCCGGTGTCCGCGTCGGCGACCACGGTATCGCTCGACTGGACGGACTTCACCGGCGGCAAGCCCGCGGGCGCGCTGAATCCGGCCGAGATCACGGGCTTCGGCTTCTTCTTCACCTGGGGTGGAGACGCCGACGCCGCCTACGAGGTCGACGTGACCGTCGACGACCTGTCCTTCATCGAGTGAAGTCGCTCGGCGGCGGGATCCGGTGGTGCCGGGTCCGAGCCCGGCGTCTGCGCCCGGCGCTTCCCCCCGCGGTCGGGGCGCCGGGCGCCGCGCTGTCCGCGCTGGAGCATCCGCGTCGTCAGGAGGTCGCATGAGATTCGGAGATGGGGCCTGGGCCATGCTGCCCGACGTCACGCCGACCACCCTCGCGCGCGTCGACGCGGTCGAGGTGGGCGCGCAGGAGGTGGTCCTGCACGTCTCCAGCCGCCCCGAGACGGCGCGCTGGGCCACCCTCGCCGGCCACATGTTCACGGTGCGGATCACCGCGCCCCTGGACGACGTGCTGCGGATCGAGGTCTTCCACCATCGGGGACGCCGCCGTCGGGGCCCCGCGTTCGAGCTCGCGCTCGAGCCGGGTCCGCTGACGGTGGCCGAGTCGCCCACCGCCGTGACCGTGCGCGCGGGCGCGCTCGTGCTCGAGATCACGCGCGACCCCTGGGGGATGCGGTTCGTCGACGCGGAGCGGGGCGAGCCCATCACCCGGAGCGCCCCCAAGGCCCTGGGGCTGATGGACAAGGCGGGGCACGGCCGCTTCCTCCGCGAGCAGCTCGAGCTCGCCCCCGGCGAGCAGGTCTACGGCCTGGGGGAGCGGTTCTCCGCCTTCTGCCGCAACGGGCAGGCGGTGGACATGTGGAACGCGGACTGCGGCACCTGCTCGGACAAGGGCTACAAGGACGTGCCCTTCTTCCTCACCAGCCGCGGCTGGGGTTTGCTCGTCAACTCGCCGGGCCGCGTCTCCTTCGAGATCGGCACCGAGCAGGTGATGCGCGCCCAGTTCGCGGTCCCCGGCGAGGACCTGGACTACCTCTTGCTCCGCGGCCCGCGGCCGCGCGACGTGCTGGCCCGGCTCGGCGCGCTCGTGGGGCGACCGGCGCTGCCCCCCGCCTGGTCCTTCGGGCTCTGGCTCACCACCTCCTTCACCACCGAGTACGACGAGCAGACGGTGATGGGGCACGTGCGGGGGATGGCCGAGCGCCGGATCCCGCTCCATGTCTTCCACTTCGACTGCTTCTGGATGAAGGCCCACCATTGGGTGGACTTCCGCTGGGACGAGGCGGTCTTCCCGGACCCTGCGGGCATGCTCGCGCGGCTCAAGGCGCAGGGGCTGCGCGTCTGCGTCTGGATCAACCCCTACGTCGGGGAACGGTCGCACCTGTTCGCGGAGGGCGCGGCCGGCGGCTACCTCTTGCGACGGCCGGACGGCGACGTCTA
The DNA here is from genome assembly GCA_964480725.1 of uncultured Polyangiaceae bacterium. GTDB lineage: Bacteria > Myxococcota_A > Polyangia > Polyangiales > Polyangiaceae > JAFGBI01. Next base: position 2,980 of record CAYZQO010000041.1, read on the forward strand.
CCAGCGCGAGCGCTGGCAGGCGGGCATGGCCTACGTCGACTTCACGAACCCCGCGGCGGTCGCCTGGTACCAGGGGGAGCTCCGGAAGCTCGTCGCCATGGGCGTGGACGCCTTCAAGACCGACTTCGGCGAGGAGATCCCCACCGACGTCGTCTACCACGACGGGTCCGATCCCGCGCTGATGCACAACTACTACCCGTTCCTCTACAACCGGGCGGTCTTCTCGCTGCTCGAGGTGGAGCGGGGGGTCGGGGAGGCGGTGGTCTTCGCGCGCTCGGCCACCGCCACCTGCCAGCGCTTCCCGGTGCACTGGGGCGGCGACTGCTACGGCAGCTTCGGGTCCATGGCGGAGAGCCTCCGCGGGGGGCTCTCGCTCTCGCTCTCGGGGTTCGGGTTCTGGAGCCACGACATCGGTGGGTTCGAGGACAAGGCCCCGCCGGCGGTCTACAAGCGCTGGGTCGCGTTCGGCCTCCTGTCGTCGCACAGCCGCCTGCACGGCTCGAGCTCGGTCCGGGTTCCCTGGGCCTACGACGAGGAGTCCGTCGACGTCCTGCGCCGCTTCACCGAGTTGAAATGCCGGCTGATGCCGTACCTGATGGCGGCGGCGGTGGAGGCGCACGAGGCGTCGCTCCCGATGCTCCGCGCCATGGTGCTCGAGTGCCCCGAGGATCCGGCCTGCCGAACCCTCGACCGGCAGTACTGCCTCGGTCCGGGGCTGCTGGTCGCGCCGGTCTTCCACGAGCGGCGCGCGGAGTACTACCTGCCGCGCGGGGAGCACCTGCACCTCTTGAGCGGTGAGGTGCGGGCCGGGGAGCGGTGGGTTCAGGAGGACGTCGATTTCCTCACCGTGCCGGTCTACGTGCGGCCGAACGCGGTCATCCCGCTCGGCGACGACACCCAGGCGGTGGAGTACGACTACGCCGCGGGGCTGTCCCTGCTCTGCGGCTGCCTCGACGGCGCGACGCCGGTCGCGGTCGTGATCCACGACCGGCGGGGCGCGGAGGTCGAGCGCTTCACGCTCGAGCAGGCGTGCGCGAGGGTCACCGTCACCGCGGCGCGGGGGCGCGCGGACTACCGGGTCGTCTTGCCGTGGGCCAGCGCGGTGCGCGAGCTCGAGGGGGGCGAGATCGTTTCCGAGGCGGCGCGGCCGCCGCGGCGCCCGGGCGATCTGCCCGGCGGTGTCGTCATCCAAGCGACCGGGGCTCGGGTCGCGTTCACCCACGAGCGGCGGTAGAGCCATGAGCGAGCGGCCCCTCCTCATCCCCGGGTGCACGAGGATCCTCCACGGGGGCGACTACAACCCCGACCAGTGGCTGGCCGAGCCGGCGGTGCTCGACGAGGACTTTCGCCTGATGCCGCTGGCGGGGTGCAACAGCTTCTCGGTCGGGATCTTCGCCTGGGCGAGCTACGAGCGGGCGGAGGGTGAGCTCGACTTCGGCTGGCTCGACGGGATCATGGACCGCATGGCGGCGGCCGGGCACCGGGTGATCCTGGCCACGCCGAGCGGGGCCAAGCCGGCCTGGATGTCGCGGCGGTACCCGGAGATCCGGCGGGTGAACCGGGATGGGCTCCGGGAGCCGCACGGGGGCCGGCACAACCACTGCTTCCAGTCGCCGGTGTACCGGGAGAAGGTCCGCGACATCGACGCCCGTCTCGCCGAGCGCTACGCGCGCCACCCGGCGCTCGGGATGTGGCACATCTCCAACGAGTTCAGCGGCGAGTGCTACTGCGACCTCTGCCTCGGCGCCTGGCACCGCTGGCTCGCCGTCCGCTACGGGACCGTGGACGCCCTGAACGCCGCCTGGTGGACCGCGTTCTGGAGCCACCAGTTCACGGCCTTCGAGGAGATCGATCCGCGCGACTCGAGCATCGACGGGATGCGCCTCGACCATCGGCGGTTCTGCACCGATCAGGTGATCGACTTCGTGCGCTGGGAGATCGACGCGCTGCGCCTGCACTCCCCCGACGTGCCGTGCACGACCAACCTGATGGGGGTGTTCCCGGGCGTGGACTACTCGCGGCTCGTCGAGGTGCTCGATCGGGTGGCCGACGACCAGTACCCCGGCTACGCCGAGGACGATCCAGAGCTGATGCTCCGTGCCGTCGAGGTGAGCTTCAAGGACGACCTCTTCCGCGCCTTCAAGCCCGACCGGCCGTGGATGCTGATGGAGAGCTGCCCGGATGCGCCGCAATGGCTTCAGCCGGTGCGCCTCAAGCGGGTCGAGCTCCACCGCGCGGAGATGCTGCAGGCGCTCGGGCACGGGGCGGAGGGGACCTGTTACTTTCAGTGGCGCAAGGGCCGCGGCGGGTGCGAGAAGCTCCACGGCGCGGTGGTCGATCACGTCGGCCACGAGCACACCCGGGTCTTCCGCTCGGTGGCCGCGCTCGGGCATGATTACGCGGCGCTGACGCCGATCCTCGGCTCTGTCGTCGAGGCGGACACGGCCGTCCTGTACGACTGGGAGGTGCGCTGGGCCTTCGAGGGGACGAGCGGCGTCCGCCACGTCGAGGACGCCTATCGCCGGTACGCCGTCGAGCAGTACCGGGCGCTCTGGGAGGAGGGCGTCAGCGTGGACGTCCTGGCGAGCGATCGCGACCTGTCGGGGTACCGGCTGGTCATCGCGCCCCAGCTCTTCCTGCTCAAGCCGGGGGTAGCGGCGCGCCTGCGCGAGTTCGTCGCGGGGGGCGGCGTCCTCGTCGCGTCGTTCTACCTCGGGCTGGTCGACGCGACGAACGCGTGCCTTCCTGGGGGATGGCCGGGCGAGGGGCTCGGCGAGCTGTTCGGGGTCTGGAACGAGGAGACGGACTGGATGGCCGAGGGCGCGGTGCAGCGCCTGGTGACGACGGCGGCCGGCGCGGACCACGGCCTGCAGCAGGCCTACGCGGCGGGGCGCGTGCGCGCCGTGTTGCACGAGCGGGGCGCCGAGCCCCTGGTGAGCTTCGCGGACGGCCCGTTCGCCGGCGCGCCGGCTCTCACCTGGCACCCCTTCGGCGCGGGCGCGGCGTACTACCAGGCCGCCTGGCACGAGCCCACGCTCACCCGAGACCTCCTGCGGACCCTGATCGACCGTCACGGGATCCGCCGCGCCCTCGGGGCGGCACCACCGGCGGGTGTCGCCGTCCAGCGACGGGTGGGCGGCGGGCGGGAGTGGCTCTTCCTGGAGAGCTTCGTCCCAGGCGCGCGCGAGGTCGCGCTGCCGGAGCCGCCGTGGGTGGACGTGCTCTCGGGTCAGGCGGCGAGCGCGACGCTTCGCCTGGCGCCGTTCGGCTCGACCGTGCTCGTTCGGGAGGAGGGCCGGCGTGGGCGAGGGTAGGCTGGTCGCCCGATGACGGTGCGAGCGGTCGCGCTGGGGCTCGCGCTGGGGCTCCTGGTTTCGGTCGGGACCTACTTCAACGACTGGGTCATCGGGCAGACGCAGCTCATCGGCAATCACCTGCCGGTGAGCGTGTTCGGGATCGCCGCGCTGCTGCTCTTCTTCCTCGTTCCGGCGCTCCGCGCTTGCGGCTGGCGGCGCGCGCTCGGCGGCCGCGAGGTGCTCGTGATCACCGCCATCGCGCTGGCGGCGTGCGGCTGGCCGGGGTCGGGCTTCTACCGGGGCTTCACCACCGTGGCGGCGCTGCCCTCCCACTGGCTGAAGACGACCCCGGCGTGGCAGGCGAACGAGGTGATGTCCTACGTGCCCGGCGCCTCTGCCGAGCTCGGGCAGGGGCACGTGCAGGACTGGCCGGCGCTGTGCGCGGAGCTCGGGCGGGCCGCGGTGAGCCCGGGGCCGTCGCCGGCGCGTCGCCTCTGGGAGCGGCTCACCCCCGAGGGGCAGCGACTCTTCGCGCAGGCGACGCGCGACCCGGGCGCGACGACGTCGCTGGCGCCGGAGCTGACGCGGGCGCTGAACGAGGCGCTGCGCCGGCCTGACCTGTACGACCCGGCGGCGTTCGCCGCCGTCGCCGTCCCGCCGCGGACGCGCACGTTGGTCGAGCGCGCGGCGCGGGGGCCGCACGAGACGACGGCGGCGAACCGCGCCCTCCTGGTGGCGGCCTGGCCTGAGGTCTTCCTCCCGCCGCCGCCGGGCGGGGGCTTCCTGGTCGCCGAGGGGAGGGCGGACCCCTTCGTCGTGGACACGCTGCTCCAGGGGCGGAGCCGGCACAGCCAGCTCGGCCTCGGCGACATCCCTTGGGGCGCGTGGCTGCCGACCATCGGGCTTTGGGGCTCGCTCGCCCTGCTGCTCGGGATCTGCGCCCTGGCGATGGCCCTCATCGTGCACCCGCAGTGGTCACGGCGCGAGCTCTTGCCGTACCCCATCGTCCGCTTCCTCGAGGAGGCGTCGGTGACCGAGCCCGGGCGCCGCCTGCCCGAGGTCGCGCGGAGCAAGCTCTTCTGGATCGCGCTGGGGACGCTGGTGGCGATCCACGGCCTCAACGGGCTGCACGCGTGGTTCCCGGAGGTGCCGGCGATCCCCAACAAGCTCGACTTCGGCCCCTTCGACCGCCTCTTCCCCAACGCGGTGCGCATCGACGGGCAGTACGGGTGGTTCTCCCCGACCCTCTACCTGTCGGTGATCGCGTTCGCCTTTTTCCTCTCCACCAACGTCTCGTTCAGTCTCGGCACCTCGCACCTACTGTTCTTCGCCCTGGGCTCGGCCCTGATCGTCAACGGGATCCAGATCGACTCGGGGCTCGCTGGTCGCAGCAACATGCTGCGGACGGGCGCCTACTTCGCGGTGGCCATCATGATCGCGTACACGGGACGCCGCTATTTCGCCAACGTGGCGGCGAGCGCCCTGGGGTGGCCCCGCGCGCCCGAGACGCCGCGCTACGCCACCCAGGCCGCGCGGGTCCTGATGGCGGCGGCCCTGGCCGCGGTCTTGGTCCTCGGGGCGGCCGGGCTGAGCCTCCCGCTGGGGGCGTGCTTCGTGGGGCTGGTGCTCATCACCTTCCTGGTGGTTTCCCGCATCGTGACCGAGACCGGCGCGTTCTTCGTGAACACCTCCTGGATCCCGGTGGGAGCCGTGGTGGCGGCGGTGGGCTTCGAGGCGATCGGACCCACCGGCTTCATCGTGCTCGCGCTGGCCAGCGTGATGCTGATCATCGACTCGCGGGAGCTATTGATGCCGTTCCTGTCCAACGGCCTCAAGCTCGCGGACCGGGAGGGTGGGGCCTCGCCCCCGCGCCTGGCGCCGTGGCTCCTGACCATGATGGTTGCGGGTTTCGTCGTCGCCGGGGTCGTCACCCTGTACCTTCAGTACAACCACAGCGTCACCCAGGTCGGTAACAGCCACGGCACCCACACGCTCCCGCGGTACGCGTTCGACGCCTTCGTTCGCTACGCCGCGGACAGCTCCGCCGAGGGACGGATCGCCATCGCCACCGGGGCCACTGGGTGGGAGCGCTGGAGCCTCATCCGGCCCCATCACGACGCGCTCGGGTGGCTCGCGGGCGGGTTCGCGTTGGCCCTGGTCACCGCGGCGCTGCGACTCCGGTTGCCGTGGTGGCCCCTGCACCCGGTGGCCTTCCTCGTCTGGGACACCTACCCCATCATCATGTTCGGGCCGTCCTTCCTGCTCGGGTGGGTGGTCAAGTCGGCGGTGGTCGGGACCAGCGGCGCGCGCGGCTACCATGCGGTCAAGCCCCTGATGGTCGGCGTCATCGCTGGCGAGCTCCTCTCCGGGCTCGGCTTCATGGTGGTCGGCGCCGCCCACTACTTCATTACCGGCCGGACGCCGACGGCGTACTCGATCTTCCCCCCGTGAGCGCGATGCCCTGCGAAGACCGCTCCCCCGAGGTCGGCCTCACTCGCGCGATCGAGTGGCTGGGGCTCCGTCTCCGCGTCCCCGAGGACTGGGAGATCGTGCGCCACGGGCTCGACCCCGCCCGCGGGCGCCTGGTCTGGGTCGACCGGCGCCGCGAGCGCCTCACCTTGGCCTGGAGTCGCTGCCCGTCCCAGCCCGATCTCGGTCGCGTGGTTTCCGACTACCGCTCCGTCCTCGCCGCCGAGCTCGGGGCTGCCTCCGTCCGCTCGCCGGTGGACCTCGGCGACTTCCGCGCTGTGGCGGCGGCTTCGGTCGAGACGGATCGGGTGGTCACGCGCGCGGTGCGCTGGGACGCGGTGGGAGGGCGCTTGCTGGAGGCGGTGGTGCTCGGCAGGGACAGCGCGCCGGAGGATCGGGCGCTGCCGCGGCGGCTGCTCATGGCCCTGCACGTCTCCGACAGCGCCGAGGCGGCGCGCCGCTTCCAGGCCTTCGACGTGGACGTGGAGGCGCCGACGGGGCTCCGCCTGGTCGCGCTGACGCCGCGTCCGGGCGATGTCGCCCTGACGTTCCGACCGGGCCAGGGCTCGACTCGCGGTGCGGGGCGGGGAGAGGCCACGCTGCGTCGGCTGGGCATGGCGGACTCGTGGTACGCCGGGGACCTCGAGGGGGTGCTTCGCCGGCAGGAGCCGGGGGCCCGCTTCGATCGGGTCGAGCGCCTGGAGCGGGATGGAGCCGCGTTGCTGCTCGCGACCGGCAGCGAGCCGGGGCCGCGGTGGCGGCGGGTGCTCCGCCGGCTCAGGGTGCAGCGCTCGCTCGCCTGGGAGTGCCCGGCGGAGAACGCCGTCTACCTGGTCAGCACGCGGAGCCCCGAGCGCTCGCCGCTGCTGCCGTCGGCGTTCTCCGTTCGCTGCCGGGAGGCCGCGACATGACGGTGACGGCTCGCACCGCCTTCGATTCGGACGCCCTGCTCGACGCCGTCCCGACGCCGAACGCGGCGGTGCGCGCCGAGCGACGGGGCGACGCCGTGGTGCTCTGGGTGCCGCTCCAGCGGCGCTGGTACAACCAAGGCGCCCTCCGCTGGCTGTTACCACTGCGCGGGGAGAAGGGGTACGCGCTCGACCGGCTCGGCCGGGAGGTCTGGGAGGCCTGTGACGGCGATCGCACGCTCGAGCGGATCGTGGAGGACTTTGCGCGCCGCCACCGTGTGCGCTTCCACGAGGCGCGCGTGGCGGTGCTCACATTCCTCCGGACGCTGGTGGAGCGGCGGCTGGTCGCGCTGGTCGGTCCGGCGCCGGCGGGCGCGGCCGCGCCCGGGTCGTCGGTGGGGGAGGTCGCACCGTGAAGCCGCTGGTGGCGAGGAGTCCGGCGCGCCTCGGCCCGGCGCGCGCCCTCGAGCTCGCCTGGAGCGGGATGCGGTTTCGGCTTTTTCGTTCGAGCGTGACCGTCGCCATCCTCGCGCTGGCGGTCGCCTTCCTCGCGCACACGATAAGCCACGGGCTGCTCGGCGCGACGGTGCGGGGCGCGGCGACGCAGGAGCTCGAGCGCAGCCGTGCGCTCGGGCAGTACCTCACGCGGCTCTCCACCCCGGACTCGCCCGCGACCGTGCGGGGGGTGCTGGCCGCCGGTGCGCCCGCGCGGCTCGCCGAGTACCGAGCGTGGGGCGCGCTGACCGAGAGCGAGCTCGCCGCGGCCCGGGACGCGGCCGCGCGGCTGGCCGCGCTCATCGCCGCCCTCGAGCGGATGCCGCCCGCGGCGCGCGCGGTGGTGCTGGCCGACCAGAGCGCCGACGAGGTGGTGGTCGGGCTCGGGGCGCCCGAGGCGGGGTCACGGCTGGCCGTGCGGCTCGAGCGGGCCGGGGTGCGCCTCGCCGAGGCGGAGCCGGCGGCGCTGGCGGAGCTGGCGGGCGCGCTGCCGGTCCTCGAGCGCACCGTCGAGCGGGTGGTCGCCGGGCACGCGCGCGCCACCGAGGCCCTGGCGGCGGCCTACGCGCCGGAGGCGCTGCGGGCCGTGGTAGCCCGCGCTCCCGAGGGGTTCGCGGCGCAAATGCGGCGCGAGGGCTTCGCCCTACCCGACGAGGAGGTGGGACCGCTCGCCGCCTTCGCGGGGCGTCGGGAGGATCTGCAGCGCGTCGGGCGGCGGCTGCTCGAGCCCGAGGTGCGGTCCGTGGTGGCGCGGGAGCTCGGGGTCTCGGTGGGGGAGGTGGGGCTCGAGATGGTGGTCGAGCGGGTGCGCGGCCCGCGCCGCCTGGCGTGGCTCGCCGGGGCGCTGGCGGGCGCCGACACCGGGGGCGGGCTCGGGGGGGAGCGGCTCGGGGAGATCTTCGCGGCGCATCGGCGGGAGCAGCGCCTCACGAGCACCGTGGGCGGCAGCGGCGGCGCGCGACCGGACGAGGGGGCGCTGCCCGTCCGCACGCTGGTCCTGGTGGGCCTGTCGTTTCTCGTCTGCGTGGTCGGCGTGATGAACGCGATGCTGATGAGCGTCACCGAGCGGTTCACCGAGATCGCGACCATGAAATGTCTCGGCGGTCTGGACGGCTTCATCATGGGGCTCTTCGTCTTCGAGGCGGTGATCCAGGGCGTCGTCGGGGGCGCCATCGGTGGGGTCCTCGGGTTGCTGCTCGCGATCCTGCGGGGCCTCGTCGAGCACGGTGCGCTGCTCGGCGCGGCCGCGGGGGCCGCGGGGCCCGTGCTGCTCGGCGTCGCCGGCGCGATGGCGACGGGGGTGGTCCTGGCCGCGCTGGCCGCCGTGGGGCCCGCGTGGCTCGCGGCGCGCCTGGCGCCGATGGAGGCGATGCGTGTCGATTGAGCCGCTCCCGGGCGCGGACGCCGCGGCGTCGCCGGCCACGGCGCGCCGCGCAGCGCGCGAGGCGCCGGCGCGGGCCGTGATCATCCGCACCCTGGGGCTCACCAAGACCTATGGCACCGGTGAGGCGGCGACTCACGCCCTGCGCGGCGTGGACACCGTCATCTACCGGGGCGAGGTCATCAGCGTGATGGGGCCCTCCGGGTCCGGCAAGAGCACCTTCTTCAACATGATCGGCGCGCTCGACGCGCCGAGCTCGGGTCGCATCCTGATCGACGACGTCGACGTGGCCGAGCTCTCCGCCGAGGAGCTCGCCTTCCTCCGCTGCCGCAAGATCGGGTACATCTTTCAGAGCTACAACCTCATCCGTTACATGACTGCGCTCGAGAACGTCACCGTGCCGATGGCGTTCGCCGGCGTGGCGGCGGAGGAGGCGCGGCGGCGCGGGATGGAGCTGCTGTCGCTCGTCGGCCTGGGGGAGCGCTGGTCGCATCGGCCGATCGAGATGAGCGGCGGGCAGCAGCAGCGGGTCGCGATCGCGCGCTCGCTCTGCAACCAGCCCAAGATCCTGCTCGCCGACGAGCCGACCGCCAACCTCGATCTGGTGACGGGGCAGGAGGTGCTGGACATCCTGCGCCGCATCAACCGAGAGCGGAAGGTCACCATCGTCTGCTCGACCCACGATCACCGGCTCCTCGACGTCTGCGATCGCGTCATGTGGATCCGCGACGGGCGGGTCGCGCGGGTGGAGCGTCGGGAGGACCTCCGGATCACGGTGGGTCGGATCGGAGGGGAGCCATGAACGGGTTCACGCGCCTCCCCGGGAGTCAAGCCCTGGTGGCGTCGGCGCTCGTGCTCCTCCTCGTGATCGTCGTGCCGGCGGCGTCGTCAGCAGCCCCGGAGGGGAGCGCCGTGGCGCCGGTGGCGTCGGCGTCGCCGACGGCTGCGGTGGACCCGGCGGAGGCGGCCTTCCTCGCCGATCTGGCGGCGCTCACCCGAGCGCCGCATCGCGTGAGCGGCTCGCCGGCGGGGCGCGCCGCCGGCGACACCCTCGTCGCACGCCTGTCTGCGCTGCGGTTCGAGCGGATCCTCCCGCTCGAGTTCCCCGTCTGGTACGCGCGCACCCGACGCGCCGAGCTCACCGTGGCTGGGCGAAGCGTCGCGGTCGCGCCGCTCCGGCCCAATGGGGTGGCGAACGCGGTCACGCCCCCGGGCGGGCTCGAGGGCCCGCTCCGATACGTCGGGCGCGGCGCCCCGAGCGACTACGGCGATTGGCGGCCCGAGGGCGCGATCGTGGTGATGGAGTACGACAGTGAGGCCGCCTGGGAGCAGGCGTTCGCGCTGGGCGCGGCGGCTGTCGTCTTCGTCGGCGACGGGGAGGAGACGCCCCCGCACCCCAAGCACGTCGGGGTGCCGACGGTGGAGCCGCGCTTCTACGCGCCGCGGGTCGCCTTCGCCGGCGTCGACCTCGCGCGGGAGCACCCGAGCGCGAGGCTAGAGAGCCAGGTCACCTGGGAGCTTGGGCGCGGGCGCGACCTCGTGGTCCGGGTGGCGGGCACCGACCCCGTCTTCGGCAGCGAGCGCCTGGAGGCGGAGGTGGTGGTGCTGGCCGCGGCGTACGACAGCTACGGCGTCGTCCCGGAGCTCGGCGCCGGCGCCCGCGGTGCGGGCAACGTGGCGGCGCTGCTGGCGGCGGCGGGGGAGTTCTCGCGCGATCCGCCGCGCCGCGACACCTGGTTCGTTTTCCTCGACGCGCAGGCGCGGGCGCACCAGGGGGCGCGGACCCTCTACGCGGCGCTGGCGATGACCACCGAGGGCGCGCGCGCGGCGCTCCAGGGCCTCCGCGACGAGCAGGCGCACGTGGGGGCCATGCGGGAGCTGCTCGCGCGGGAGGGGCTCGGGTTCGACGGCGGGGCGGCGGGCACGGTCGCCGGGGTGCGGGTCGGGGAGTGGCTCACCGTCGCGCTCCGGAGCGAGGCCGGCTACGCCCGGGACGACGCGCGGCACGCGCTGCAGATGGCACGCCTCGGCGGCGTGAGCGCCGAGCCCGCTGCGTTCGCGGCGCTCGACGCGACGGCGCTCCGCTGGGACGAGGTGCGGCGGGCCCTCCACGGTGGGAACCTGGCTGCGCTCGTGGCCGCGCACGCCGCCGAGGATCCAGCCATCCCCGGCGGCTTCGGCGCCATCCTCGGCGAGCTCAGGGCGCGGACGCTCGCCCGCTTCGACCGGCGCCTGCGGGAGCTTGACGCGGAGATCGTCGCGGCCGAGCAGCGGGGGCGCCTGCGCGAGGCGCTGGGGCTCGATGGCGCCGCCGTGCCCCCGTGGATCTCTCTGCACGCGACCTACGACCTCGGCGACCAGGGGGGCACCTGGGGCGTCGTGGTCGGCGACTCGACCCAGGAGCTGTTCCCCTGGCGCACGCCCCGACTGGAGGGGGACACTCCGGGCTACTACGGCCGCGTCCTCAACGCCTTCGCGGAGGCGGTCGAGCGGGTCCGTCCCGATGGATTTGATCGACGCACGCTCGAGGATCCCGCGCTCGGACCGTCCTTCGCGCCGGGGCATCGCGTCAACGGGGGCGCCATCGCGGGGGCGTACGGCTACTACAACGTGGCGCTGATGAGCGGGCACGACGCCCGGCCGCGCGATGGGCACCCGGCCGACACGCTCGAGCGCCTCGACTGGCGTGCCCTGTGGCGTCAGGCCACCGAGGCCACGCGGCTCCTGCGCGCGTTGGCGGACGGACCTGGGCTCAGCCTGCCCGCGGTGTTCACGCCGACCGCGCGCAGCAAGGCGTCGCGGTGGGTGCGCGGGCGCGTGGACGGCGACTACGCCGGCCTGGTGGTGTCGGGGGGGATCGCCGAGGATCGGCCGGCGACGGGGGCCCTGGTGGCGCTCTGGCCGGGCAACTCGGCCTGGAAGGCGCAGCCCTGGACGACCCTGGAGGAGGCGACCAGCCTGGCCTCGTTCGAGCCCGTCGCCCTCGAGGTGGTGGACGGCAACGGTCGCTTCCCCGTCGTGGGGCTGCGCGACGACATGCACGAGCAGGTGACGACGCTCGGGGCCCTCTTCGACGAGCAGGGGCTCCCCAGCGCGCTCAGCGTCGCCGAGCAGCAGACCCAGGTCCTCTCGGGGTCGATGCGGATCAATCTCGTCACTGGCGCCAGCGGGCGCTTCGTCACGCTGGTGACCCACGCCGCTGACCCGAGCACGCTCAAGGTGCTGAAGGCGTCGTCCGACGCGCCCTTCCGGGAGTCCCGGGCGCTCTGGGGGGTGCTCGACGGTCACGGGTTCTTCCACGTGTCCGACCAGATCGGCGCCTATCGCGTGAAGGTGTTCCAGCCCATGGGCCCGGTCGCCCTCGGAAACCTGGGGCCCGACCACGAGTACGGGTCCGGGCTCGATCCGCAAGAGCTCCACGGCGGGCGCGCCCTCGGCGAGCGGACGGCGGCCGACCTGTATGCCCTCAACGAGAAGCGGCTCGCCATTCTCCGGCGCCACGGCGTCACCAGCGCCGATCTCGAGCGGCTTCACGGTCGGGCCCGGCGCCTCCAGGACCAGGGGCTCGCCGCGCGGTCGGTGGCGCTCCGCCAGGGGCTCCTGGCGCGGAGCGCCGCGCTCTCGCAGCGGGTCTACGCCCCCCTGCGGGAGGCCATGGACGACCTGGTCCACGCCGTGGTCGTGCTCCTGCTCCTGTCCATCCCCTTCGCCTTCGCGATGGAGCGGCTGCTCGTCTGCGCGAGCACCATCTACGGGCGGATCGCCGGCTTCGTCGCCGTCTTCCTAGCGACGTTCGGCCTACTCTTCTGGCTCCACCCCGGGTTTGCCATCGCGTCGACGCCGGTCATCGTGTTCCTGGCGTTCGCGATCGTGCTCTTGTCCGTGCTGGTCATCACCCTGGTCATCAGGAAGTTCAGGACCGAGCTCGCCGCGATGCAGGGGCAGAAGGCGGCGGCGCACGACGCGGACGTGTCCCCGGCGGCGACGATGCTGGCGGCGATCGCCATGGGGATGTCCACCATGCGGCGGCGGCCGACGCGGACCTTCCTCACCGCCGCCACGGTCGTGGTGCTGACCTTCACCATCCTCGCCTTCGCGTCCTTCAGCCGCACGGTGGGGGTGCGCGGCTTCTACGAGGGGCCCGCCGACGAGCGCGTCGCGCCCGGGCTACTGGTGCGCAAGGTCGACTACTCGGCGATGCCAGAGGGGGTTCTGGCGACACTGTTCGGTGAGGAGGGGGAGGGGGGCCTGGTGGCGCCCCACTACTGGCTGGTGGAGAAGGAGGCCAACGCCCCCCGGGTGACCGTCGCTCGCAGCGACGACGGCCGCTCGCTCACCGTCGACGGCGTGCTCGGCGTTCCCGCTGCGGAGCTCGGGCGCTGGCCCGCGCTCGCACGCGCGCTGACCGCGACCGAGGGGCCCGCCGCTGCCGCCGCGCTGGCGGGCGGCGGCGTCCTCGTTCCGCCCATCGTGAGGGACGTGCTGGGGCTCCGGACCGGCGACTTCGTCCAGCTCTCGGGGCGCCGTGTTCTGGTGGCGGGGACCCTCGATGGCGCCGCGCTGCAGCGCATCAGGCACCTCGATCGGCAGCCCATCCTCCCGGTCAACTTCCAGGATCCGACGAGCCAGGTGCAGCGCCCTCCCACCTCGGGTGGCGGCGCCTTCGCCGAGCTCTTGCTGACCGACGACACCGTGCGCGATTTCGTTCACCTCGGCGGCGATCAGGTGGTGGTCGCGGAGGCGTCGGTCGTGAAGGCCCTCGGCGGTGAGCTCCACTCCATTTCCATCCATCCGGGGCCCGGCGTCGCCGCGCTGGAGCGTGGCCGGCAGCTGGCGGAGGTGGTGGTGATGCCCGTGTGGGCGGTGGGCCCGGAGGGTGCGGAGCGCCTCGTGCTGACTGTGCTCACCGAGGTCACGGGGGGCCTTTCGCTGTTCGTCCCGCTCCTGCTCGGAGGCCTCATCATCTTCGGCACGCTGCTCGGCTCGATCAGCGACCGAGAGAAGGAGATCTACACCTTCTCCGCGCTCGGGCTCTCGCCGAGCCACGTGGGGGTGCTCTTCTTCGCCGAGGCGGCGGTCTACGCGATCGTCGGCGGCGTCGGTGGCCAGCTCCTGGCGCAGCTCGTGGGGCTGGTGGTGACCTCGCTAGCGAACGCGGGGCGGATCCCGCCGGTTTCCATCAACTTCTCCTCCTCGAACTCGCTGTTCGCGATCGGCGTGGTGATGGTGACCGTGCTCGTCTCCGCGGTGTACCCGGCCCTGCGCGCCTCCCGGAGCGCGAACCCCGGCCTTTCTCGCTCCTTCGCGATCCCGCGCCCAGAGGGGGACGAGATCCGCCTCGTCTTCCCCTTCACGGTGTCGGCCTACGACGTGACCGGAGTGGTGAGCTACCTCGCCGAGCATTTCGAGGGCCACGACGACGCGGGGCTGGGCGGGTTCGCTGCGTCCGGGGTCGTGCTGGCGCGGACGGAGGCCGATCACCTCGAGCTCTCGGCCGAGCTGGCGCTGGCGCCGTTCGACCTGGGCGTCACCCAGCGGCTGCGGCTGACGGCGGTGCCCTCCGAGATCGAGGGGGTCGACGAGGTGGTCATCCTGGTGCGCCGGACGAGCGGCGCGGTCGCCGACTGGTGCCGGGCGAACGCGGTCTTCATGAAGGATCTCCGGCGGCAGTTCCTGCTCTGGCGCACCCTCTCGCCCGAGCTGATCGAGCAGTACCGGCGAGCGACGCTGGTCGCGCTCGGGGACGGCGCGACAGTCGGGGCGGAGGGCGGACGGTCCGATGGCTGAGCCGGCGGTGAGGCGGCGCCTGCTCGGTCGGGCGCGGGGCGCCGACGCGGATCTCGAGGAGTTCCGCGGGCTGATGCGGCCGCCCGGGACCTTCGAGGACGGGTTCAGCTGGGCCGCGTTCTTCGGGGCCGTGTTCGTCGCCCTGCTGATGGTGCCCGGGTCGGTCTACATGACGCTGATCGCCGGGATGTCGGTGGGCCCGGCAGCGCAGTGGGTCACGGTCATCCTCTTCATCGAGATCGCGCGCCGGGCCAACCAGCACCTCCGGCGGGCGGAGCTCTTCACCATCTTCTATCTCGCGGGGGCGGTGATGGTGACCGCCTCGATGGCCCAGGGGCAGTTCCACGGCGGGCTCAGCGCCCTGTGGTCGCAGTTCTTCGTCCAGTCCGACGCTGCCCGCGCCGCCGGGCTCGCCGACAAGCTGCCGTACTGGGTGGTCCCCTCCGACCCGGGGGTGCTCGAGCAGCGATCCGTGCTGCTCCGGGAGTGGGCACCGGCGCTGGGGCTCGTGGTCTTCACCATGGTGATCGGCCGCCTCGACAACATGGTGCTCGGCTATGGCCTCTTCCGCCTCGCGAGCGACGTCGAGAGGCTCCCATTCCCGATGGCGCCGGTCGGAGCCCAGGGGGTGATGGCGCTTTCGGAGGAGCACGAGGAGGATGCAGCGGCGGGCGCGGCTCCCGCCGCGGCGAGCAGCTGGCGCTGGCGGGTATTCTCGATCGGGACCGTCCTGGGCCTCGCGTTCGGGGCTGTCTACCTCGGGCTGCCCACCATCACGGGGGCGCTGCTCGACCGCCCCATCACCATCCTGCCGTTGCCGTTCGTGGACTTCACCCCGCAGACCGCGCGCTTCCTGCCGGCGGTGGCCGTCGCGCTGGCCGTGGACCTCGGGATGGTGCTGCTGGGGATGGTCCTGCCGTACCGGGCGGTGATCGGCACCTCCGTCGGGTTGCTGCTCACCTTCATCCTCAACCCCATCCTGGCACGCCCGGAGGTGGGGGTGCTGCGCTCGTGGAACCCGGGCGACAGCATGCAGACGACCTTCTACAAGAACCAGATCGACTTCTACTTCAGCTTCGCCATCGGCCTCGGTCTGGCGATCGCCGTCGCCGGCCTCGTCTCGGTCGGGCGCGCGATCTCTCGGGCGCGGCGGGAGCGGCGCGACGCCGGTGGCGCTCGCTCCGCGTTCGACGTACCCCGCGGACGTGGCGACATCAAGGCTTGGGTCATCGTGCTCGCCTACCTCGCCAGCACGTCGATCTACGTGCTCGCCTCGACCTGGCTGCTCTACCTCGCCGACGGGCGCGTCTACTGGCCCGTGGTCTGGGTGATGCTGGGCTACGCCTTCGTCTACACTCCGATCGTCAGCTACGTGACGGTGCGCCTCGAGGGGATCGCGGGGGAGGTGTTGAACATCCCGTTCGTGCGCGAGGCGGCCTTCATCTTCTCGGGGTACCGGGGCGTGGCGGTGTGGTTCTTGCCGATCCCGATCCACAACTACGGCGCCATGACCGTCTTCTATCGGCAGTGCGAGCTCACGGGGACCAGCTTCCGGTCCATCTGGAAGAGCGAGCTCCTGCTGACCCCCATCATCATCGCCGGCTCACTCCTGTTTGCCCACTTTATCTGGGGGCTCGGCCCCATCCCGAGCCCGCAGTACCTGTTCGCCCAGCAGTGGTGGGAGGTCACGGCCGCCCAGCAGGCGATCGTGTTCTCCTCCACGCTCGGCGGGTTCACCGAGTTCGAGGCCGCCTTCGACGCCCTCCACGTCGGGACCGGGTTCGTCGTCGGCGGTGCGGTCTTTGCTGGCCTGTCCTTTGCCGGCGCGCCCATCTTCTTCATCTACGGAATCGTGCGCGGCCTGAATCAGACGTTGCCCTTCGTCGTCCTGCCCCAGCTCGTCGGCGCCCTGGTCGGGCGGTACTATTTCCGGCGCCGGTTCGGGGCGCGCTGGCTCGAGGTCGTGCCGGTCCTCTTCGCCGGCTTCAGCTGCGGTACGGGCCTGGTGGCCACGCTGAGCATCGGGCTCACCTTCGTGGCCAAGAGCGTCTTCACGCTCCCCTTCTGAACCCCCGGTGACGACCGCGATGGAACCGACCTCTTTGGCTGCCGCGCTCCCGAGGGGAGACGTCCCCCGAGGCGGGCGCCTGATCGAGGTCCGTTCGGTGTCGAAGCGCTACCGGCTCAAGGGGGAGACGGTCCACGCGCTGCGCGACGTGAGCCTCGACGTCCTGCGCGGCGAGTACCTGTCCATCATGGGCCCGTCGGGCTCGGGCAAGAGCACGCTCTTCAACCTCGTGGGGGCGCTCGATCGCCCGACCGAGGGGCAGGTGCGCATCGGGCCGCTGGATCTGACGACCCTGTCGAGCCAGAAGCTCGCCTACGTCCGCTGCCACTACATCGGCTACGTCTTTCAGGCCTACAACCTCATCCCGTCGCTGACCGCGCTCAAGAACGTGGCCCTCCCGCGCGTGTTCCTCGGCGCGTCGACCGAGGAGGCGGATCGGATCGCGGCCGAGCGGCTCGAGCGGGTGGGGCTCGGGCACCGCTTGACGCACCGGCCCGACCAGCTCTCCGGCGGTCAGCAGCAGCGCGTCGCGGTGGCGCGGGCGCTGGTCAACGATCCGACCATCGTCCTCGCCGACGAGCCGACGGCGAATCTCGACTTGACCACGGGGGCCGACATCATCGAGCTGATGAAGGGGCTCTGCGCGGAGCAGGGGGTCACCGTGATCACCGCGACGCACGACCACAAGATGCTGAAGAACTCGGATCGGGTGCTGTACCTCAGGGGCGGGGAGGTCGAGCGGGTGGTGCCACGAGCGGAGCTCGAGATCGAGGAGGGCCGGATCGCGTCGGGGGAGGAGGCACTCGAGTGACGGGGGCGAACGGGCCAGGGGTGACGGCCGCCGCGGGTGCGCGCGGCGCCGACGGAGCGCCGCGGCGCCGATCGGTGCTGTGGTACCGGGCCCCGGCGCGCCGCTGGGTCGAGGCGCTCCCCATCGGCAGCGGGCGGCTTGGGGCGATGGTGTTCGGTGATCCGGTTCGGGAGCGCCTGGCGCTCAACGAGGACAGCTTCTGGGCCGGGGGGCCCTACGATCCGGCGGTGGCGACGGCGCCAGCGGCGCTCCCGGAGGCGCGGCGGCGGATCGCCGCCGGGGAGCTCGGTGGCGCGGAGGCGTGGATCGACGAGCGGATGATGTCCCGGCCCTTGGTGCAGTGCCCGTACCAGCCGATCGGCGATCTCGTCCTTCGGTTCGAGGACGACGCACCGGTGACGCGGTACCGGCGGATGCTCGATCTGGATCGTGCCGTGGCCGCCGCCTGGTACGAGCGGCGTGGCGTGCGCTTTCGGCAGGAGGCGTTCGCGAGCGCGGCGGACGACGTCCTGGTGCTGCGGCTCTCGGCGAGCGCCCCCGGCGCGATCGGCGCGACGATCGGTTTCTGCTCGCCCCAGGCGAGCGCCACCGCGATCGAGGGGCCCGGGACCCTGGTGCTGCGCGGCGTGGGGCCCGACGGCCCCGGTGGGATCCCGGGTCGGGTGCGGTTCGAGGCACGCGCGCTGGTGCGCGCCGACGGCGGCTCCCTCGTTCGCGGGGCGGAGGGGATCACGGTCGTGGCGGCCCACTCCGTCCTCGTTCTGCTCGACGTCGGGACGAGCTTCCGGAGCTTCCGCGACGCGGACGGGGACCCCTCGCGGGGGCCGCTCGCGCGCCTGGGCGCGGCGGCGAGGAGGTCTTTCGCGGAGCTCAGGGATTGCCACGTGACCGAGCACCGCCGCCTCTTCTGGCGGGTGGAGCTCGATCTCGGTCGCACGGACGCCGCGCGCGTCCCCACGGACGAGCGGCTCGCCCGCCACGCTGCCGGGGTCGCGGATCCGGGGCTCGCGGCCTTGGTCTTCCAGTTCGGCCGCTACCTGCTCGCCGCCTGCTCGCGCCCGGGGACCCAGCCAGCCACCCTGCAGGGGCTCTGGAATGAGAGCCCCGACCCGCCCTGGGGGTGCAAGTACACGGTCAACATCAACACGGAGATGAACTACTGGCCCGCCGAGATCACCGGGCTCGGCGAGTGCCACCAGCCCCTGCTCGACCTCGTCGGCGAGCTCGCCGAGACGGGCGCGCGCACGGCCCGGGCGCATTGGGGCGCGGGGGGCTGGGTGTGCCACCACAACACCGATCTCTGGCGCGCCACGGGCCCCGCGGACGGCGCCCGCTGGGGTTTCTGGCCGACGGGGGGCGCGTGGCTCTGCCGGCACCTCTTCGAGCACTTCGAGCACACGGGGGACCGCGTGTTCCTCCGGCGCTGCTACCCGCTATTCCGCGGCGCCGCCGAGTTCTTCCTGGACACGCTGGTAGAGACACCGGACGGACGGCATCTGGTGACCTCACCCTCTCTCTCGCCCGAGAACGTGCACCCACAGGGGGCCAGCGTCTGCGCGGGACCGACCATGGATGGCGAGATCCTCCGCGAGCTGTTCGGACACCTGCTCGAGGCGGCGTCGGTGCTGGGCCTCGCCGACGAACTCCTCCCGCGGGTGGACGCGGCGCGAGCGCGGCTGCCGCCGCTCCGGATCGGGGCGGGCGGTCAGCTCCAGGAGTGGCTCGAGGACTGGGACCTGGCCGTCCCCGAGCCGCATCACCGCCACCTCTCGCACCTGTACGCGCTCCATCCGGGGAGCGAGATCACGCCGCGCGGGACGCCCGCGCTCGCTGCGGCCGCGCGCCGGACCCTGGAGCTTCGGGGTGACGCGGGCACGGGCTGGAGCCTGGCCTGGAAGATCAACCTGTGGGCGCGCCTCGGCGAGGGAGATCGCGCGCGCGAGCTGCTCGGGCTCCTGCTCGGCCCAGAGCGGACCTTCCCCAACCTGTTCTGTTCCCACCCGCCGTTCCAGATCGACGGCAACTTCGGCGCTACCGCCGGCATCGCGGAGATGCTGCTGCAGAGCCACGCGGGGGAGATCGAGCTGTTGCCGGCGCTGCCGGCGGCGTGGCCCGAGGGCCGCGTCCGCGGCCTTCGGGCTCGCGGCGGATGGGAGGTAGACCTGGAGTGGGCCGCGGGGCGCCTCGTTCGCGGGCGGCTCCGGCGGGTGGCGCCCGGCGATGGCCGCCCGCCGCGCCTGCGCGTGACCGCCGGGAGCGAGCGGGACGTGGAGGTGATCGATGAGCCCAATGGTGGCTGAGCTCGAGCGCGCGTTCACGGCCGAGTTCGGGCGCCCGGCGCGCCTCTTCTCGGCGCCCGGCCGCGTGAACTGGATCGGGGAGCACACGGACTACAACGACGGGTTCGTGCTGCCCGTCGCCCTAGAGCGGCGCACGCACGTGGCGGCTGCGGCCCGCGACGACCGCCGTCTGCGCGTGTTCGCTCAGGATCTCGGGGAGCGCGCCAGCGTCTCGCTCGACGCCCCTCGCCAGCCGGACGAACCGCGCTTCATGGCCTACGTCGCGGGCGTGGCCCGCACCCTCGCCGCGCGCGGCTTCCCGGTGGGGGGCGCGGATCTGCTCGTCCAGAGCGAGGTCCCCATCGGAGCGGGCCTCTCGTCCTCAGCGGCGCTCGAGGTCGCGGTCGCCTTCGCGCTGACGGCGCTCTCCGGCGTCGCGCTCCCCCCGCTCGAGCTGGCGCTCGCGGCGCAGGCGGCCGAGCACGAGCATGCCGGCACCCGCTGCGGCATCATGGACCAGTACGTCGCGGCGCTGGGGCGGGCGGGGCACGCGCTGCTCATCGACTGCCGGACGCTCGAGGCCACCTTCGTGCCCCTCGCGCTCGGGACGGCGACGCTCCTCGTCTGCGACTCGCGGGTGAAGCACGAGCTGGTGACCTCGGCCTACAACGAGCGGCGCGCCGAGTGCGAGCGGGGCGTCGCCGTCCTCGGCGCCGGGGATGCCCGTGTGCGCGCGCTTCGGGACGTCTCCGTGGCAGAGCTCGAGGCGCGCCGGAGGGAGCTCCCCCCGGTGACCTACCGGCGCTGTCGCCACGTCGTCACCGAGAACGCGCGGACGCGGGCCGCGGCGGTCGCGCTGGAAGCCGGCGATCTCGCCGCGGTCGGGCGACTGATGGCGGAATCGCACGCCTCGCTGCGTGACGACTACGAGGTGAGCGCGCCTGAGCTCGACCTATTGGTGGAGGTGGCGACCGAACACCTGGGCGTCTACGGCGCCCGGCTGACCGGGGCGGGCTTCGGCGGTTGCACCGTCACACTGGTCGAGTCCGCGGCGGTCGAGGGGCTCGCGGCGGCGCTCGGGGCGGCGCTGCGGACCGGCTTCGGGCTCACCCCTGAGATCTTCACAACGGGCGCGGGCGATGGGGTGCGCGAGGACTGACGCCCGCACCGCGCGGGATGGGCGCCCGTCGAGGGGCTCGCGCGGCGACCGGGCTGGCTTCGCTGCCGTTCCCGCGGTACGGCCTCTCCGGACGCGCCACCTCCATGCCGACCGACATCGCCGACGCTCGAGTGGTTTCCATCGACGGCGCTTGGAACTTTCGTGATGCCGGCGGGTATCGCACCCGATCGGGGTCACGGGTCAAACGACGTTCCCTGTACCGTTCGGACGCGCTCCACCGGCTGACACGGTCAGGTCGGGACGCATTGGGAGCGCTCGAGCTCCGCGTAGTCTGCGATCTCAGGATGCCGAACGAGCGTCGTGGGATGCTCGATCGGCTGCCCGTAGCGGGGAGGGTTCGTTCCCTTCACCTTCCGCTCTATCCCGTGCCAGGCATGGATCCCACCATGGCCGAGCGGCTGTGGGGCTTCCTCTCCGGTAGGATCAAGGTGACGGACTACGAGGCGATCGTCGCGGACAGCTACCGCCACCTCGTCCGCACGCAGGCCGCACAGCTCGGCCGCGTCCTGGCGCTGCTCAGCGAGCGGGACAACCTTCCCTTGCTCGTGCATTGCCGAGGGGGCAAGGACAGGACCGGGCTCGTGATCGCCCTCGTGCATCTCCTCCTGGGCGTCAGCCAGGAAGATGTCTTCGACGACTTCCTCCTGACCAACCGCGCGGTCGCCCAGAACCGAGCGCGCCTGCTCAGGGGGTTGCGCTGGTTCACCCTCTTCCAGGTCCCGTCGGCGGAGCTCGCACACGTTCTCGAGGCGCGTCGGGAGCACCTGCAAGGTGCGCTCGAGCTGGTCGGTGAGCTCGGGCCTTCGCTGACCCAGTACCTCGTCGAGGCCGCGGGGCTCGAGCCGGTAGCGATCACCGCCCTGCGCGAGAACTTGCTCGAGTAGCGGGACCGCACCGTCCCGGCCCCGCCCCGAACGGCGGGAACCACTCGAAGGCAGGCGAGCATTAGGATCCGCATTCCGGCCTGGGGCCCCGCTCCCCCCTGAAAGAACGGCTCACCGGAAGAAGCAGCAGGAGAGAGGAGATCTCAGGCCAGAGACAGCAAGAACGGCACCAGAGGCACCAGGAAGTGGCCCGGTCCGCGCGGACCCGCCCCCGTCGCCACGCCGCTCGGCTCGGCTCGGCAGCAGGTGGCAGGCGCTCCCGCTGTCCCTCCGGTCGTTCCGGGTCGGCAGGCGTGAACGGACGAGATCAGGGCTTGTGGTGGAGGCGCGCGAACCGACCGGGCGGCATGCCCATGACCTTGCGGAACACGCGCGAGAAGTGGAACGGATCGCTGAAGCCGAGCTCGTCGGCGACCTGCTTGACAGAGACGCCGTCGGCCATCAGCCGGTCGGCGGCGTGCGTCATCTTCTGCTTGAGCAGGTACTGGTAGGGGCTCTGCTGGTCGAAGCGGCGGAACAGGCGGCACACGTAGGCGGGATCGACTTGGCACTCCCGGGCGAGTTGGTCCAAGGTCGTGACCTTGCCCCAGTGGCGCTCGATGTGCTGGCGGCAGCGGAGATAGGTGGCGAAGGCGGCACCCCCGGCGAGACCATGGGCGACCGAGGCCTCGGCGATCCGGAGGATGAGCTGTTCGAGCACGAGCGCGGCGATCTGGGCGGTGAAGGCGGTGCCGCGCAGGCCGGTGCGGATGAGGTCGTCGTAGAGCGCGACGAGGTCGCTCGGCGCGGAGGTGTGGACGACGCTGCCTGGCGCGGGACCATACTGGCGGAGCAGGCTCCCGGCCTCCGTGCCCGCCATGCTGACGAAGTACTTGACCAGCGTGGCGCGCGGGTCGGTCGTGATCCGGTGCGGGACGCCAGGGCCGTAGGCGAAGAGCGTCCCCGGCGTCAGCGCGTAGCTGGTCTCGCCGAGCACCAGGCTGCCCTCGCCGCTGGCCACGAACTCGACCGTGCAGTAGGCGAAGTCGTCGCGCTGGATCACGTAGTCTGGCGCGCAGTGCTCGCACCCGCCACAGACGACGGTGAGTCGCTGTGGGGCGTCGGGATCGAGCGAGAGCCAGAACCGGCGCGCGGACGAAATCTGCGCCGAAAAGAAGCCGGGCTCGTCCGGCAGCGCTGGCGTCGCAGGGGCGATGCCGCCTTCGATGGGTGCACGCAGGGTGGGTGGAACGCCACGATCGCTCCGAGCTCCCATGTGGAGAAGGGTTGTCCGGGCCGCCGTCGACGGTCAAGCCAACAATCTCCATGCGTCGGGCAACTTCCCCCATGGGCAGCGTCGCGGCCGGCACCGACAATGGCGCGCCGGGGCGAACCGCTCGCCAGCCAGGGAGCGAACGGCTCCTCGGGTCCCTCCGGGCGCGCTCGCTCGCGGCCCGGCGTCTCCGATCAGCGGGCCAGACGCGACGGAGTCTACCGTACCGGCGCCGCTCGGTCGATGATGTCCTCGCCGGTCGGGGCGAGGCGGCCGGGGCCTCGCCGGGCCGCAACCGCGTGAGACGACCGTGACTGACCAGGACCGAACCCGGGAGCCCGCGCGCGCGCCTCGGCGTGGAGCCGGCCCCCTCGCGGGGGGCGCCGGCATGGGGCGTTCTCGGCGCTGTTCAGCCGAGGTCCAGGCGGCGCCGCAAGGCAGCGCGCGACCGGTCGAGATCCCCGGGGGTCTTGATCGGGTAGAAGCGTCCGTGGAGGCCCTCGCGGGGGACGCGGAGCAGGCCGAGGCGCAGCAGTGGTCGGCCGGAGGCGTCCGTCGCGCCGCTCGCCTCGCAGGCGATCGCCTCGAACTGCAGCGCGGGCGCACCGTCCACCTGCTTCTGCACCGGGAAGAACCGCATCGGGATCGGCCGGTCGATGGCCGCCGCGTCGAAGAGCAGGTTGTTCGTCTGAAAGTCCGGCAGCGTCTCCTGCACCCCGGGCGGGAAGCGGAAGCCCTCGACCACCATCAGGCGACCGTCCACGGTCACGGGGGCGCCGCCGGCGTCCCAGGCGCCGTTCGCATCACACCGGCGCTCGGTGAGCTCCAGCGTCATCTCCCAGCCCTGCTCGACGTGGTGGCCGATCAGCACCGGATCGATGGTCGCTCCCAGGTTGTCGACGTTGGAGAAGAGGACGTGGCGGACGCCGCGCTCGCGGAGCCGCGCCAGCACCCCGCTGTCGCGGATGGAGCGGAAGAAGTCGCCGTGGCCTGGCGCGTAGTAGCTCGGCTTCCCTTGGCCGTCGATGAAGAGGCTGCCCGTTGGGGTGAGTCGGATCGAGATCGACTGGCAGAAGGAGACGACGTCTTCCGGCGCGAGCCCCCAGCGCCCGTGCGCTCCCAGGTGGGCGGCGGTTGCCGCGTCGGTCGCGAAGCTGTTCATGAGTACCAGCGGCGGCACGCGCCCCCAGCGGGCGCCGGCGCGGAGCAGATCGCGTGCCTTGAGCCCGAGGAAGCTCCAGCCGTCGCACGCCTCGACCGTCCCCTTCACCAGGCCCCCGAAGCGGGTCGCCATCCCGCCGTTGAGGACCACGACCCCGATCTCGCCGCGGGCGAGGGTCCGCTCGCCGATGGAGCGGGCGGCGCGGCCGGCGCGCGATTCGTGGTCGACCGTGAGGACGCCGCGCGCGGCCTCGATGCGCCCGCGCACGAGCGCCGCGTCCGCCGTTGCCTCGCCGTGCGCGGCGGAGGCGACCTCGCGCAGGAAGCGATCCCGGTCGAAACGGAAGCGGGCCAGCAGCTCGAGGTCGAGGCGGGGATCGTCCAACGGGTCCATGGGTCACGCCGGAGGGGGCGCGCACGGTGCGGTCAGCAGGCCGCCCCGGGCACCGACCCTCGGCCATAGCACGCGCCTTCTGGCACAACGAGATGGAGAAACCGAGCATGCGCCTGCCAATGAGAAGTCGAGATGAGAAGGCCCTGCTGATCCCCTTGGTGGCGGTGATCGCCGCCGCCTGTTGCCCCTGCTCCGGCGCGCCTCCGCAGTTGGCCACGACCGGCGCGGGCGCGGGGACGGCGGCGACCGGGCCCATCCAGGTGGTGGATCCGATCCCGTACACTTGGAAGAACGTGGCCATCCTCGGGGGCGGCTTCGTCACCGGGATCGTCTTCAACGAGACGGAGAAGGATCTCGTGTACGCGCGCACTGACATCGGCGGCGCTTACCGGCTCGCGGCCGACCAGAAGCGGTGGCTCCCCATCACCGATCAGCTCCCGCGGCAGCAGTCGAACTTCCTCGGTATCGAGAGCCTGGCGACGGACCCGGTGGATCCGAACCGGGTCTACCTCGCCGCTGGCACCTACACCCAATCCTGGGCTGGCAACGGCGCCGTCCTTCGCTCGAGCGACCGCGGCGAGACTTGGGAGGTCGTGGACTTGCCCATCAAGTTCGGCGGCAACGAGAACGGCCGCGGTAACGGCGAGCGGATGGTGGTCGATCCGAACGATCATGACGTCGTCCTCTGCGGGACGCGCAAGTACGGGCTGTGGCGCAGCCGGGACGCCGGGGCGAGATGGGACGAGTTCGGGCGGTTCCCCGTGAAGGAGGAGCCGCTCGGGGTCGGCATCACCTTCGTCACCTTCGACGCCCAGAGCGGCACCAAGGGCAAGCCGACGCCGGTCATCTACGCTGGCTTCGCCAGCGCGGAGGCGGGGCTCTACCGCTCCGAGGACGCGGGCAAGACCTGGCGAGCGGTGCCCGATCAGCCCGCGGGGTTGATGCCGAGCCACGGGGAGCTCGACGCGGAGGGGACGCTCTGGCTCAGCTACGGAAATCTGCCGGGCCCGAGCGACGTCGTCGATGGCGCCGTCTACAAGTACGAGCCGAGGGCGAAGCGCTGGTCGAACGTGACCCCGATCCTGCCCAAGGACGACGACAAGTTCGGCTACGGCGGGCTGTCGGTGGACGCCAAGCACGTGGGCACGGCGATGGTGGTGACCATCGATCGGTGGGCCCGGGGCGACGAGGTGTTTCGGACCGCGGACGGGGGCAAGACTTGGATCGCCCTTGGTAAGACCGCGCGGTACGACGACGCCGGCGCCAAGTACCTGTACTGGGGGCGCGATCGGGATCCGGCGGGGCTGAGCAAGTCGGGTTGGATGGCCGAGGTGGCCATCGATCCGCACCGGCCCGAGCGCGCGATGTATGTGACGGGGCAGGGGATCTGGCAGAGCCTCGACGTCAACCAGGCCGAGGCGGGCAAGCCGACCCACTGGCGGTTCTTCAACGACAACCTCGAGGAGACCGCGGTGAACGATCTGGCGAGCCCGCCGTCGGGGGCGCCGCTCTTGAGCGTGATGGGTGACATCTGCGGGTTCCGGCACGACGATCTCGACCAGCCGTCGCCGGCGGGGATGTTCCAGAACCCCATCTTCGGCGGCGGCACCAGCCTCGACTTCGCTGCCGCCCGACCCGAGGTGGTGGCGCGCGTCGGTCACCACGCGGAGAAGCAATGGGGCGCGCTGTCCAAGGACGGCGGCACCACCTGGACGCCCTTCGCGAGCAGTCCCGAGGGCGCCCAGGGCGCGGGGTCCGTCGCGATCAGCGCCGACGGGACGAGCATCGTGTGGGCGGCCAAGGGCGCGGCCACGGCGGTGTCGACGGACGACGGCAAGACCTGGCGGGCGAGCCAGGGGCTTCCCGTCGCGGCCACGCTCCCGGACTGGGCTCCGACGAATTTCCGGGTCGCCGCTGACCGCGTGAACCCGAAGACGTTCTACGTCTACGACGCCTCCACCGGGAAGGTGCATGTCAGCACGGACGGCGGCGCGAGCTTCACGGTGAGGACGGCCGTGCTGCCCGCGCTCCCGGAGTACGCGCTGCCGCCGAGCTCGGCGCGGGCCGCGCTGGGGGTCGAGGGTGAGGTGTGGTTCACGACTGGCAAGGAGCTGTACCGGACCCGCGATTCGGGCCAGTCGTTCCAAATGGTGGACGGGGTGAGCGAGTCGTTCGGCGTCGGCTTTGGCAGGGCGCCGGAGGGAAAGACGTTCCCCGTCGTCTTCCTTAACGGCACCATCGGCGGCGTCTCCGGGATCTACCGATCGGACGACGGCGGGGCGACCTGGGCTCGGATCAACGATGATCGGCGGCAGTACTCCACCGCCGGGGTGATCACCGGCGATCCTCGCCGGTTCGGTCGCGTCTACCTGGCGACGCACGGGCGCGGCATCCTCTACGCGGATCCGCGCTGACGGGCCCGCGTGTTCCCGGGGACGAGACCGCCCTCGGGCCCGCTCGTGAGCGGCTTTCGTCGGCCGCGATGATGCGCTATCCAGCGTCGAGAAAGGACCGAATGCCATGATCCCCCTCGCGCTCTCGATCCGCCCCTGGCGAGCGCTCGGTGCGCTCGCGGTCGTCGCGCTCGCCGCGGCCTGCGGTACCACCCAGCTCGGCGCCACCGACGCGAACCTGGCCGCGGCGCGCGTCGGCTCGACGCCGGGTGCCGACCTCTACGGCGCCCACTGCGCGTCGTGTCACGGGGCGCGCGGGGAGGGGACGGGGCGGGCGCCGGCCGTGATCGGCGTCGGCGCGCTCCCGGTCTATCCGAGCGATCACAGCCGCGCGACCAACTCTGCCTTCGCCGACCCGCAGTCGCAGGAGGAGGAGTCCCGGGCTCGTCCGGCCGGTGCCCCGTCGCGCGAGCCGTTCCGCACGGCGTCGGATCTCCAGCGGTACCTGGCTGCGGAGATGCCCCTGCCCAGGGAGAAGGTGGGAACGCTCTCGGAGGACGAGTACTGGTCGCTGGTCACGTTCATGCTGATCGCGCACGGCGTCGATGTGCCCGAGGGTGGCGTCACGGCCGCCAACGGCGCCTCGGTTCCCCTCCGCAGGTAGGGCGGCGGGCTCGGGCGACGTCACCGCGGGCGAGGGTCAAGCCGCGGAGTCCGGTTCGGGGAGGCGCTCCCGAAAGCGCTGGTAGGTGGCCTCCCAGCGCGCGCGGTCAGAAGGGTGGTACTCGTCGAAGCGCTGGCCGCGGTGGACGAGCGCGCGCGCCTCGTCGAAGTCGCGCGCGAGCCCGGCGGCCAGCGCCTGGGCCATGAGGTTGCCAAGCGAGGTCGTCTCGACCGGTCCCGCGAGCACCGGCCGGTCGCAGAGGTCGGCCGTGAGCTGGCAGAGCGTCCGGTTGCGCGAGCCGCCGCCGACGACGTGGATCACCTCGATCCGGTGACCCCCGATCTGCTCGAGCAGGTCGAGGGTGTGCCGGTACTTGCACGCGAGGCTCTCGATCGCGACCCGGAGGACCTCTCCGGGCGAGGTCGGGGCCCTCTCGCCAGCGTGGACGCAGAGGTCGCGAACGGCCTGAGGCATGTCGCGGGGGCTGACGAGACTGCCGTGATCGGGATCGATCACCGAGAAGAACGGCCCCGTGCGCTCCATCAGCGCCTCCAGCTCGGCGTAGTCGAGCCCCGAGCCGGCGCGGGCCCAGGCGCGGCGGCACTCCTGCACGAGCCACAGGCCCGTGATGCTTTTGAGCAGCCGGGTGGTCCCGCCCACGCCGCCCTCGTTGGCGAAGCCGGCGGCGCGGACCCGATCGGTGAGCAAGGGCGCAGGCAGCACCACGCCCATCAGCGACCAGGTCCCCGAGCTGATGTATGCGGCTCGGCTGCCGGTGAACGGGACGGCCGCCACCGCGGACGCCGTGTCGTGGGCGGCGGGTGCGATCACTCGCGTTCCCGCCAGCCCCGTGGCCGCGCGGACCGCGGGCAGCAACGGGCCGAGCGGCGTGGCGGGCGGGACCAGGGGTGAAAGGATGGACGTCGGCAGCTCGAGTCGTTCGAGCAGGTCCGCGTCCCAGCCGTGGGTGCGCTGGTCGATCATCTGCGAGGTGGTCGCGATGGTCTGCTCGCTGACCGCCTCGCCGCCGAGCCAGTAGTGGAACAGATCCGGCATCATCAGCAGGCGGTCGGCCACCCAGAGCGACTCGGGGCTGCTCCGAGCCAGAGCCACCAGTTGGAAGAGCGTGTTGAAGCGCATCGGCTGTAGTCCCGTGCGTTCGAACAGCGACCGCAGCGGAACCCGTTCGTTGACGAACTCGATCCCCCCCGCGGTGTGCGGATCGCGGTAGTGACGGGGGTTGCCGAGCAGGGAGCCGCCCCGATCGAGCAGGGCGAAGTCCACGCCCCAGGTGTCGACGCCGACGCTGGCGAGCTCCCCGTGCCGACGCCGAGCCTCGCCGAGCCCGCAGAGGATCTCCTGGAAGAGGCCGAGGACGTCCCAGTGGACCTGGCCGCGCACCGTGACGCCGGAGTTCGGGAACCGATGGACCTCGTCGAGGGAGAAGGCGCCGTCACCGAACGTGCCGACGACGACGCGACCGCTCTCGGCCCCGAGATCGATGGCGGCGGCCCGCCAGGCGCTCACCGGCCCCCCGTGGGATGAGAGAGGCCGGGCGCGACCTGCCACGCCCGGCAGATCTCGCCGAGCTCGTCGCTGGTGAGCCCAGTCGCCCGTCCCCCCACCGTCAGATCGAGGACCTCGTAGCGAGCGGCCGTCTCGAGGTACTCGACCAGATCGACCGCATGCTCGAGGGAGCGGGTCGAGCGCGCCATCACCCCGTGTTTGGCCCAGACGACGAGGGAGCGCTCCCGGAGCGCCGCCCGGGTCCCCTCCATCAACGCGTCCGATCCGGGCACCATGAAGGGGACCACCCCGACGCCCTCCGGGAAGTTGAGGATCGTCTCGGGCTGCCAGCGCAACAGGCGGTGGCTCAGCGTGCCCGGGTCCTGGTAGGCATCGAGGTGGCTCAGGTACGTCAAGTGGTGCGGCTGCGCGTGGACCACCGCGCAGTAGTCACCGCCCGCCGACCGGAGCTGGTCCTGGTGCACCACCAGGTGCGACGAGAGCTCGCTGGTGAGCCGTGCGAAGCGGCGCCGCGGCGTTGTCAGCAGGAGCGCGGTCCGCCCCCCGTCGTCGATGGCGACGCAGCCGAGGCTGGCGCCGGGGTCGTCCGCGACGTTGCGCAGGCGCTGCCCGGATCCGGTCACCACGAGCCAACCACCCGCGAGCCGAGGGACCGGGACCGGCAGCTCGAAGGGCTCGGCCGAGGCGAACTCGGGCGGCGGTGTCGCGTCGTGGCCGACGTAGACCGAGAGGTTGCCGGCGGCGCCCTCCGCCGCGCCGAGCTGCGCGAGGAAGCGCCCCGCGCGGCCGAGGTCGGTGAGGGTGCTGGCGATGGTGTGCTGGCTCGGCATGGGGCTCCTCGACACTCGGCGGGCGCTGCGCGCGGGAGCATCCCGGTGCGGCCCGACCGAGGCAAGCGCGGCGTGGCGGCGCTCACTCGACGGGCTCGAACTCGCAGTCCTCCGTGCACTCGATGTTCGAGTCGCACTCCTCCGGCGCTTGCACGATCCCGTCCCCGCAGTAGGGCGCGAAGAGGCACTGGGTGGTACAGATATCGGGACCGTAGCCGCTGGTGACGTTCCCGTCGCCCTCATCGCACTGTTCGGGGCCGTTCACCACCGCGTCGCCGCAGTGAGCGCCGAGAGTGCAGTCGGGCTGGCAGGTGCCGTAGCTACCGTCGTTTACCCCGTCATCGCACTGCTCGGCGCCGTTCTTGGCGCCGTCGCCGCAACGGGGGCCGAGCGTGCAGATCGAGGTGCAGCCACCGTAGGCGCCGTCGTTGAGCGCCGTGCCGAGGTCGCACTCCTCGCCGGGGTCACGGACGCCGTTGCCGCAGCGGATGCGGCACTCGGTGTCGCAGGGGCTGCCGGTGGTCCCGTTCGCGGCCCCGTCGTCGCAGTCCTCGTCCCCGTTCTCGAAGCCGTCCCCGCAGAACGGCGCGAGCTCGCAGCGGTCGGTGCAGGCGCCCGCGCCGTAGGCGTCTGCCGCGTTCTTGGCCCCGAGATCGCACTGCTCGCCATAGGCCGAGTCCAGCGCCCCGTCGCCGCAGAAATGGGTCAGGAAGCAGCCGGGCGCGCAGGCGGCGCCGCTGCTGTCGTAGGGCACCGAGTTGATGCCGTCGTCGCACTCCTCGTCGCCGTTCTTTACGCCGTCGCCGCAGAAGGGGGCCAGGGTGCAGTCCGGCGCGCAGCCGCCGTACTCGCCCGTATTCAGGCTCACGCCGTCCGCGTCGGTACCGAGATCGCAGGCCTCGTCAGGGGTGAGGATGCCGTCGCCGCAGTCAGGGCCGCAGGTGCTCTCGCCGGCGATGAAGTCGGAGAGCGAGAGGTTGTAGTTGGAGTCGCAGCACCAGCGCTCGGCCTGGAAGACGACGATCTCGTAGATGTTGCCCACGGCGAGCGCGAACTGTGCGTTGGTGCTGCCGTCGGCGTCGAGCGGCAAGCTAACTTGCCCGGCCAAGGCCGTGTGGACGCCCCCGAGGTCGAGCGCGAGCCGACCGTTGACGAAGACCCAGACGTCGTCGTCGCCGCGGAAGTCGAGCTGCTCGCCGCCCCGGTACTCGAACCAGTACCTGAGCTCGCTGGTGAAGAGGTAGTTGTGCGAAAGCCACTCGCTGCCCCAGCCCCAGCCGTCACCGTTGTCGCAAGTGCGCTCCACGTCGTCGATC
The DNA here is from genome assembly GCA_964480725.1 of uncultured Polyangiaceae bacterium. Classification (GTDB taxonomy): domain Bacteria; phylum Myxococcota_A; class Polyangia; order Polyangiales; family Polyangiaceae; genus JAFGBI01. The sequence continues at coordinate 34,075 of CAYZQO010000041.1, forward strand.
GTCTGGGTGTAGTGGGCCTCGTCCGCGTCGGTGGCCGGATCGTCGGGGCGCGGATCCTCGATGGGGTAAAAGCCGCAGCGGGAGTGCCAGGGCTCGTCGACGTTGCTGTCCATCGAGTAGACGCCGGTTTCCTCGTCGAGGTAGAGCGTCAACGCCTCGTGGAAGGTGTGGTTGTGGGTGGGGACATCGCGGTACCATTGGTCGAACGCTGTCGCCCCCGCGGTGGACTGGATGGGGGCCGCGTCCGTGCCCGCGTAGATGGGTTTTCGATCCGCCCCCAGCTGGTCCTCCACGATCCCGGTGACGGTCGCGCAGCAGGAGGAGCCAAAGTCGGGGTGCCCGTACCCCTCCGCGGTCTGGGTGCCGAAGTCCCGGTAGATGATGGGCAGGTCGAGGGCGGGGGGCGGGTTCTCGTAGGCGGCCTCGCAGACGTACCCGACCTCCACGGTGCAGGCGGCGGAGCAGCCGTCCCCGTCCATCTGGTTGCCGTCGTCGCACTCCTCGCCGCTGGCGGCGAGGAGGATCCCGTCGCCGCAGACGGAGGTGCAGGCGCCGACCGGGTCGGTGTCGGAACCGCACAGCGGCTCGGTGACGCAGCTCGGGGAGCAGCCATCGAAGGGGACCGGATTGCCGTCGTCGCAGGCCTCCGAGCCCTCGCGCTCGCCGTTGCCGCAAACGGTCGCCTGGCAGGGCTCGCCCGCGGGGCAGACCCACCCCTCCTCCTCCTGGCAGGTGGCCGAGCAGCCGTCTCCGTCGTCGGCGTTGCCGTCATCGCACTCCTCGCGGCCGAGGATGGTTCCGTCCCCGCAGAGCGGACGGCAGGCGGCGCCGAGGGTCGGGCAGATCCAGCCCGCCTCGACCGTACACTCGTCGCTGCAGCCGTCGCCGCCGAGCGTGTTGCCGTCGTCGCAGGTTTCCGCGCCGCGGAGCCGCCGGTCGCCGCAGACGACGTCGTAGGTGCAGACCGACGGGGCGTCGGTCGTGCACGCCCACCCCGACTCCACGCGGCACGCCTCCGAGCAGCCGTCTCCGTCGTCGGCGTTGCCGTCGTCGCAGGTCTCGTTGCGCGTGAAGGTGACGACGCCGTCCCCGCAGAACGCGACCGGCGCGCAGGCGCCCCCCTCGAGGGGGCAGAGGTACCCCGGCTCCTGCCGGCAGTCCGCTGAGCAGCCGTCACCGGCGACCGCGGCCCCGTCGTCGCACTCCTCGCCCGAGTCCACCGTGCCGTTGCCGCACGCGTCGATCGTCTCCGTGCAGGCCCCGCCGGTCAGGGGGCAGCTGTAGCCGGGCTCGATGCTGCTGCAGGTGGCGACACAGCCGTCGCCGGACTCGGTGTTGCCGTCGTCGCAGAGTTCCACGCCGTCGACGGTGCCGTCGCCGCAGACGACCAGCGGCACGCACGGCTCACCGACCACGGGGCACTCGTAGCCGGGCTCGACCTCGCAGACACCGGAGCACCCGTCGCCAGGCAGGGCGTTGGCGTCGTCGCAGCCCTCGTCCGGCTCGAGCATCCCGTCCCCGCACAGCAGGACCAGGGCGCCCCCGGCCCCTCCGGTCGCGTCGTCGGCGCCCGTGCCGCCGGTGACGTTCAAGGTGACGTTGCTGGTGCCGCCCGTCGCGGGCTCGTCTCTTTCGGTCGGATCGTCGCCGTCGATCGCGCCGGGCGGCGCGTCGTCCGCGCCGGTGGCGCACGCCGCGAGGAGCCATCCGGTCACGACCCCTACTGCGTGCCACCTGACGTGCATGCCGCCAAGCGTAGCGCGGGCGCGGGATGAGGTCGCGCTCTCGACGAGATTCGATGTCGCCGGACGCCCCAGTGAAGGATTCCGAGCCCATCGTGCTGCCGATCCTTGACTCGACCTGTCGATTGTTAGGCGGCGCCAGCGGGGCGCGACTCGTGGCTCGCGCTCCCGGTCAAGCATGGGTGCATCGGCGCCAATGGGACCAACATTCCCCCGGCGTCGGGGCGCGGCGAACGTGGCTCCGGGCACTCCGGTCGGGCATCCTCAGGGCGGGCGGAGGCGGCGCGCATGCAATCCAGTCTTTCGAACTGGGTCTGGATCGCGATCGTGACGTTGGGATCGCTGCTGGGGGGCTGCGGAGAGGTCGAGCCCACGCTCGACGCGCAGGACTGCGGTCGTTGCGGCAACGCCTGCTCGGGCGAGCGCGCGGGCGGCGCCTGCCAGACGAGCGCCTGCACCGCCGACACCTCCTGGGAGCTCCACCGTGGCAACAACGGGCACGGGAACGTCTACTCCTACGTCCGGGCCACCAATCTGGGTCCAGTCGGGGTGATACCAAGGGTCCCGGCCCTGAGGCCGCGCGGCCTTCCTGCCGGCCGCCTCGTTCGTGGCGGTCTGCCTGCTGGTTGCGCTGAAGGCGACCGTTGCCGTTCAGGGTGAAGAAATGTGAGCCGTGCCGCGCCCCGCTCGGTACCTTTCTGAACGGACCGCTCCCCAGTCGAAGGGGGCGTCAGGAGCGAGGCACCTTGCAGCAGCTGGAGTCGGTGGATCGTCAGGGGTTTCGGGTCGGGCGGTGGTGGGCGCTCGCGGCGGTGGTGGTGACCGCGTTCGCGGTGACGAGCTGCGGCGGTGACGAGGAGGACGGGTCCGGAGCGGGCACTGAGGGCGGCGGGAGCAGCTCGGGAGGCGGCAACACCGGCGGCAGCAGCTCGGGGAGCGGCAACACCGGCGGCAGCAGCTCGGGCGGCGCGAGCGAAGGGGGCGACGACGGCGGCGACGACACCGGCGGCGCCGTCGGGGACGGGGGCGACGCGGGGGAGGAGGGGACGGGCGGGTCTTCGGGTGGCGGCCAGACGACCGGCGGTGCGAGCACCGGCGGTGCGGTGGCCACCGGGGGCGCGGTCGAGCCCTGCGAACCCGCGGCGCTCGAGGACTGGGAGCCCCCGGACTACGTTGCTGCCCGCGCCGATCCCGGCGCCTGCACGACCGCCCAGATCCAGCGCTACTACGACGACTGCCTGGTGGACGTGAGCTGCGCGGCCTTCGAGGCGGGGGGGGACGACGAGGAGTGCGGGGCGTGCCTCGAGCCGACGGCGCTCGACGCCGCGAGCTGGGGGCCCATCCTGGAGCTCAACCCACGGCCGTTTTATCGCTGGGAGAGCAACCTTGCGGGCTGCATCGAGCTCCTGGGCGAGACGGACTGTGCGGTGAAGATCGCCGCGGCCCAGGCCTGCGCGCGCGAGGTGTGCACCGTGGGTTGCGGGGTGACGCACCCGGACTACTCGGCCTGCATCGATGAGGCCCGCGCCGGCGAGTGTGCGGAGTACGAGGCCGCGGCTGTCTGCATCATGGATCCCGATCACGTGGAGCAATGCTCCGGCAGCGGCTTCGAGGGGCTCGTGCTCGCCTACGGGGAGGTTTTCTGTGGCTGAGTCGCGACCTCTGCTGGTGGCCGGGGGCGGTCCGGGGCAGGCCGCGCCGGCGCGACGCGGTCGCCGCCGGGCCCTGCTCGGATGGATCGCCCTCTGCTCTGGGCTTGCGGTCGCCGTGGCCTGTGGTGGGGACGACGAGGAGGGAGAGGGCTCGGCCGGGGACGGGACCGGCGGCGTTGTCCTCTCCGGCTCTGGCGGCGCCTTCAACGAGGGCGGTGGCGGCCTGTCGTCGACCGTGATGGCCGCGGGCACCGGCACCTGCACCATCGTTCCCGACGAGGAGGGCTGCGTCGGATCTGCCTACGAGCCGGAGTACGTCCCGCTCGACATCTACGTGCTCTTCGATCAGAGCGGCTCGATGTGCATCTGTGTCGATCCCATGCGTGACAGCGGCTGCGGTGGCGACGACTGCAACCAGATCCGCTTCGACGCGATCGAGGACGCCCTGTCGCGCTTCATGACCGACGACGAGAGCACCGGGATCGGGATGGCTCTTGGGTTCTTCGGCTTCGACACCCCCGGCCAGATCACCTGCGATCCGGCCGCTTACGAGGAGCCCACGGTGGCGTGGGGTGGCCTGCCCGCTCACGCGGAGGCGATCACCGACGCCATCGACGCCGTGGAGCCCATCGGGGAGACGCCGACCGACGCGGCGCTCGCTGGCGCCTGCGCAGTCGCAATGGAGCGCAAGGCTGCGGAGCCGTCGCACAAGGTGGTGGTGCTGCTGGTCACCGACGGCCACCCGGAGGCTCCCATCAGCTGCGATCAGCTCGACATCTGCTGCCCCACCATGGAGGCGGCGACCGCGGTGACCACCGACTGCCTCGAGGAGGCCGGGATCGAGACCTACGTGCTCGGGGTGGGGCCGTTCCTCGAGAACCTCTCCCAGATCGCCGAGGCGGGTGGCACCGAAGCCGCGTATTTGGTGCAGGAGGGGGCGGTGAGCGACCGGGTGCTGGAGGCGCTGAACGCCATTCGGGCGGACGCGGTCATCCCCTGCGAGCTCCAGATCCCGGCCGCGCCGGCCGGCGAGAACCTGGACTACGACCAGGTGAACGTGCACTTCGCCGACGCCAACTGCGAGGGGCGGACCTTCGGGCGTGTCGCCGAGGCGAGCGCCTGTGGCGGCGAGGACGGCTGGTACTACGACGACGCCGTGAGCCCCGAGCACATCCTGCTCTGCCCCACCAGCTGCGACCGGGTGTCGGTCCCCGGGGGGCAGCTCGTGATGCAGGTGGGATGCAACACGGTGGTGATCCGCTGAGGGCGGTCGAAGAGCGAGGAAGAACCCGGCGCAAACGGACTCGAGGAGCGTGAAGGGAGCAATGAAGATGGCAGGAACGAACAGGCGGGCGTGGCTCTTGGGCGCGGTGGGGCTCTGGTTGCTCACCGGCGTTTCCTGCGGCGAGAGTGGTGACGGCGACGCGATGGGCGCTCGCGCTCTCGACGGGGCTGCCTGCACCGAGGGCTCGGACTGCGTGAGCGGAGTCTGTCAGGACGGCGCTTGCGTCGGCAATGGGACCGGGGCGCCGGCGGGCGCTGACTGCACGGGGGATGGCGACTGCGCCAGCGGCAACTGCGAGGCGGGAGAGTGTGCGGCCGGAGCCGGGCTCGCCGACGGGCGAAGCTGTACGGAGGACGCCGAGTGCGCGAGCGAGCTCTGCGAGGATGGCGTCTGCGGTGGCTTGCCCGATGACGGTGGCGGCGACGGTACCGGCGGGGTGACTGGCGCGGGCGGTGACGACGGAGCCGGGGACGCGCCCGGCGCGGGCGGTGACGACGGAGCCGGGGACGCGCCCAATGCGGGCGGTGACGATGGTGGGGCGGATGGTCTGCTCCCGCTCGGTGCCGACTGCGTGGTCGGCAACGACTGCGCGAGCGGACGCTGCGAGAACGGTGTCTGCGCGCAGGGTAACGTTACCGGGTCCACCCCCAGCACCACCTGGGTCGACTTCGAGGGCCTGCCCGTGGACTGGCTGCCGCTCACCCCAGGTTGCGGGCCCGACACGGCCAGCGACTGCAACGGCGAGTGCGAGGCTGCCGGTGGCGATCCGGACGTCTCCGTGATCCGCCCCTCCGCGACCCTCTGCTTCGGGGCGAGGGAGGGCGACCTGACGCCCGAGGACCCCGCCGTGGTCATCGAGCAGGTGATCGAGTCCCTCGACGGGCAGGAGTACGTTCACATTCGCGTGACCTTCGACCCGTCCTTCACCGACGCCACCTACGGCACTGGGGCGGTCGGCTGGAACCCCAACCGAGGGCACAGCTTCCGGGATCTGACCTCGAGCGACCACACCGAGCTGCTCCTCACCAACGGCGACGCCGAGACGGTTATCAACTTCAAGATCGATCTGATTTCGGCGGACGCCGAGGCGGCGAGCGGGTACTCCTCCCTCGGCGTGACCGGCGGTGATGGCGCCGTGCTCAGCGGCGATCCAGCCTCCGTGCTCGCGGCGACGACGTCCCTCGACCGGAACCTGAACGGCTGCGGGTACGTGGCGCTCGACGCCTGCGGCGGCGATTGCACCGTCAACTCCCCCACCACCGACGAGCTTTACACGCCCAACCCCGAGGCCCCCGGCTGGAACTACCTCCAGGTCTACGAGGTGTGGGTCGCCATGGATGCGTTTGGGGACTCGGGCTTCGGGCAGGGGTACATCACGTACACGCACTCCTCGCCCGCCAAGGGGAGCGACGACACGCTCGAGGTGTTGCCGGAGCCCTGTCCGCCCGACTGGGAAACGCCCTACTGCCTGCCCGGCGATCCGTCCTGCGGGGGCGGCGGCACCGGCGGGTCCGGTGGGGAAGGGGGCGGGCTCACCGGCGTCGGCGGCGGCACCACGGACTGCCCGCCAAACTCGCAGATCTACCTCACCACCGAGGGTGAGGAGCTCTGCACGCCCATCCCTTACGCCAACTATCCCGGCATGACGGCCTGCCCCGAGGGGTGGGAGCTCGACACGGCCTCCGAGGGTCGTTACTGCCTCCCCGTCGAGTGAGCCGGGAGCGCCGCGCACCGCGCCGCTGAGCTGGGCGGCGCGGCGAGGCGGCTCCCGTCGGGAGTGGGCCCGGCGCCGCCGAATGGACGGCAATTGGCCGCAGCCCTTCCAAGCCCGCGTCCGGCTGGGGTAGGACCGGGGCCGCCATGCACAAGGCCACGCGGTTCAACCTCATCTACGCCGTCGTCGCGGTGCTCGGGATGCTCGCGATCCACGACGCGGTGTCCCGCTACAACACGGTCGCGACGCTGCCCTACAGCGAGGTGATGAAGCTCGCCGAGGGGGGCAAGATCAAGGAGATCGTCGTGTCTCAGGGGGAGCTCCGCGGCGAGCTTCACGAGGCCGGGAGCGACGGTGCTCGATTCTTTCGGGCGACGCGCGTGGACCCAGCGCTCGCCGCGGAGCTCGGCAAGCACGGCGTCGCGTTCTCGGGCCGGGTGGAGAGCCAGCTCGTGCCGATGCTGCTCTCATGGATCCTGCCGGCCGTGGTCTTCTTCGGGATCTGGTTTCTGCTCATGCGGCGGATCGGCAGTCAGATGGGTGCCGGGGGCGGGGTGATGGCGATCGGCAAGAGCAAGGCCAAGGTCTACGTGGAGACCGACACCAAGACGACCTTCGCCGACGTCGCCGGGGTCGAGGAGGCCAAGGCCGAGCTCCAGGAGTCCGTGGAGTTCCTCAAGGATCCGAAGCGTTACGGGCGGCTGGGGGCGCGCATGCCCAAGGGGATCCTTCTGGTCGGTCCGCCGGGCACCGGCAAGACGCTCCTCGCCCGCGCCGTGGCCGGCGAGGCCGGGGTGCCGTTCTTCTCCATCTCGGGGTCGGATTTCGTCGAGATGTTCGTGGGCGTTGGCGCCGCGCGCGTGCGAGACCTGTTCGAGCAGGCGCGCCAGAAGGCGCCGACGATCCTCTTCATCGATGAGCTCGACGCCATGGGGCGGGCCCGGAACGCTGGCGGCATGGTCGGCGGTCATGACGAGAAGGAGCAGACGCTCAACCAGCTGCTGGTGGAGATGGATGGCTTCGACGCGACCCAGGGGATCGTCCTGCTCGCGGCGACCAACCGCCCGGAGGTCCTCGATCCGGCGCTGCTGCGCGCCGGGCGCTTCGACCGGCAGGTCCTCGTCGATCGCCCCGACCGGCAGGGGAGGATCCAGATCCTCAGGGTTCACGTCCGCCGCGTGGAGCTCGACCCGACGCTCGATCTCGAGCAGGTCGCCGCCCTCACCCCCGGCTTCACCGGCGCCGATCTCGCCAACCTCGTCAACGAGGCGGCGCTCGCTGCGACGCGGCGCGGCGCCGATCGGATCGAGCTGGCGGACTTCAACGCCGGGGTCGAGCGCATCGTCGCCGGGCTCGAGCGCAAGAACCGGCTGCTCAACCCACGGGAGCGCGAGATCGTCGCCTACCACGAGATGGGGCACGCCATCCTGGCGACGGCGATCGCGGGGGCCGACCCCGTGCACAAGGTGTCGATCATCCCCCGCGGCATCGGCGCCCTGGGATACACCATCCAGCGCCCGACCGAGGACCGGTACCTGATGACGCGGACCGAGCTCGAGGATCGAATGAGCGTGCTCATGGGCGGCCGTGCCGCGGAATACGTTGTTTTCGCGCACCTCTCGACGGGGGCCGCCGACGATCTGGCCAAGATCGCGGACATCGCGCGCAGCATCGTCACCCGTTACGCGATGGAGCCTTCGCTCGGACACGTGGCCTTCGAGGCCGAGCCACGCTCGCACCTCGGGCCAGCGGGCGACGGCCTGCGCCCGCGCCTCTATGGCGACGACACCGCGCGCGAGATCGACTGCGCGATCCGCCGGATCGTGCTCTCGGCGTTCGAGCGGGCGGTCGCGGCGCTCCGGGACAACCGCGCCGTCCTCGAGCAGAGCGCCCGGCTCCTGCTCGAGAAGGAGACGCTCGACGCGGCCGATCTCGAGGTGCTCTTCCGCGAGTTGAAGCGGGCGGCGCCGCCGGCCCTGGCGGCGGCGGTGCCCTGCGGCGAGCGCTCCGGCCCCCCCGCGCTCGCCCCGGGCTGACGCGGTCGGGAGGTGGGGGCGACAGGTGACGGGCAGGGGCGCTGACGGCCCGTCGCGTCCCTGCTAGCGTGCCGGCGCCGCTGGTTTCGCCGTGCGGCGGCAGTTTTCTAACGGAGGCCAGCCCGTGGATCCCGTCCTGCTGTTCCTGCTCGGCTTCGCGACGATCTTCATCGTCGGTATCGTCGGCGAATTCGTCTTCGAGCGGACCAGCGTCCCCGACGTGGTCTGGCTGATGCTCGTCGGCATCCTGCTCGGGCCCGTCTTCGGGGTGGTGCGGCGCGAGGATCTGATGGCCATCGGGCCGTACTTCGGCGCGCTCACCCTGGTGGTGGTGCTTTTCGACGGGGGGCGTCAGCTGCGGCTGGGGGACGTCTCGCGGTCGCTCCCGCGCGCGTCGCTGCTGGCCGTCTCCGGCTTCCTGCTCAACGTGGTGGTGATGACCCTGGCGTCGCTGGGGGCGGCGGCGCTCGGTTTCCTCCCGAGCCAGTGGACGGTCATGCATGGCGTCATCTTCGGCGCCATCCTCGGCGGGTCGAGCTCGGTCGTGATCATGCCCACCCTCGCCAAGGCACGCCTCGACCCGCGCCTGTCGGCCATGATCAACCTCGAGTCGGCGTTGACGGACGTGCTGTGCGTGGTGGTCACCGTCGCCTGTATCGACATCGTGGTGTCTGGCTCCGGCGGCATGGACCGCGGCGCGATCATCCTCGGTCGCTCCTTCGGCATCGGGCTCGGCGCGGGGCTCACCGCCGGCGTGATGTGGGTGCTGTTCATGGGGGTGATCCGGCGGGTCGGCAACACCTACGCGGCGACGCTCTCCATCCTGCTCCTCCTGTACATCGGCGTGTCGCTGCTCGGCGGCAACGCGGCCCTCGCCATCCTGGCCGCCGCCATCGTCGTCGGCAACGCGCCGGCGCTGGCGCAGGCGATCGGCCTCAGGGAGCCGACGGCGCTCGACGACGGGGTGCAGGACACGCACTCGCAGATCACGTTTATCGTCAAATCGTTCTTCTTCACCTTTATCGGCGCCATGCTCGGCCCGCCGTGGGGCTTGGTGGCGCTGGGCCTGCTCTTCGCGGTGCTGCTCTTCCTGGCGCGGGTGCCGGCCGCGGCCCTGGCCACCTGGGGGGGGGGGTTCAGGCCGGCGGAGCGCCAGATCGCTGGGGTGATGATGCCGCGCGGTATGGCCGCGGGGGTGCTGGCGCTGATGCCGTACGGCGCCGGCGTGCCGGGGACCGAGCAGCTGCCGGTGATCGCCTTCTCGGTGGTGCTCGGGTCCATCGCCATCTTCGCGGTCGGCTTCCCGCTCGCGCGCCGGGGGGTGCCGGTCGCCCCTGCCGGGGCGCCGAGCCCGGAGGCATCGCCGGTGGCTGCGGGCGCGGAGGGCTCCGCGGGCCTCGACACGCCCCCCGCGCCGACCGAGCCCCCCGCGCCGACCGAGCCCCCCGCGCCGACCGAGCCCTTCGCGCGGGGGGAGTGAAGACGCGGATCGCATCGATCGTGGAGGAGGGAGCTCGGGGCTCACGGCAGGGCTCGGCTCGGGCGCCCGTGACGCGACGCGTTGGGGGGGCGATCGGCCTCGGGGGTTCGGGAAGCGCGGGGCAAGCGGTAGCGCTTTGGGACCTCTGGCCGGGTCTCACGATGAGACCGTGACCACTGTCGCTATCGATGGGGAGCACGCGGTCGTTGGGGAAGCCCTCCGCGCTGCGCGGGTGGCGGTGTCCCCGGACCCTCGGCGCGAGGGCTTCGAGCGGTGGAGTATCGAGGCCGGTCCCGGTGCGGTGAGCCCGTGAGTTGCTGCCGGTTCGGGTCGCCACGGCCCGTCGCGCCGGCTACCATGCGCGCCCGAGGTTCAGGGTGCCCGCCCCCTGCCACGCTACGGTGCAGCCAATGGATGGACTCAGGGTGACGCGAGGCGGTTCGGCGGCCTCGCTCGTGCTCGCGCTCGTGGGCATTTCGTCGGTCGCCTGGGCCGAGCCGACCCTGCCCCTCGACCGCTTCGAGCCCGCTCCGCCGGGAGACCGCCTGCTCATCACCCCCGATCCGGGCGTCGCGGGTCGGCTGGCTCCGGCGGTCGGCGCCCAGCTCGTGTACGCCGAGGAGCCGCTGCGGATCGCCGACGGGAGCGGGGTCGACGACGGCGTGTCGTTGGTGGACTACCAGCTCACGCTGCACGTGGCAGGGAGTCTCGCGCTGCGCGATCGCGTCCTCATCGACTTCGACCTGCCCGCGGTGGTTGCGCAGGACGGTGATTCGGCGGGCCGCCTCCCCGCCGCGGAAAGGGCCGCGCTGGGTGACGTCCGGGTCGGCGTCCGCGCGGCGCTGCTTCGGCAGGCTGGCGCTCGGCCGGGGGCAGCAGCCGTCCTGACGGCGTGGCTCCCCACTGGGAACGAGGAGAACTACGCGGGATCGACGACAGGTCGCTACTCGCTCGCGGTCGCCGTCGGCGGCGTGCACGGGCCCTGGACCTGGGGCAGCAGCCTGGCGGCGCGCTACCAGCAGACCCCCGCTCCCTACGATCGCGCGCGCGACAGCGATCTGTTCGCGACGGCCGGCTTGGCCTGGAGCGCCGGGTGGCTGTCGATCGGGCCCGAGGCCTTCGGCTCCACCATCGTCACCTACGACGACGGCTGGTTCCGCGATCCGTCCACGCACCTCGAGGCCCTGGGTGTGGCGCGGGCGCGGCATCGAGGGTTCGAGCTCACAGTCGCCGGTGGCCCCGGCTTTGGCGTGGGGATCGGCACGCCCACCTACCGGCTGGTCTTCGGCGTCGGCTACACACCGCGGGGCTTGCGCGAGGCGGCGGCAGCGCCCGTCGCGGCGTCCGTGCCGGGCCCCACGGCGCCCCCCGTGTGGGCCGCGCCAGTGGCGTCGTCGGCGCCGGTGGCTCCTGTCGGTCCGGCCGCGGGCGCCGCCCCGGAGGCACCTGTGGCCGCGCCGCCCCCCCCGGCGACCCGCGCGGCGGGTGCCGCCCCGGCCGCGCCTCCCCCCGCCGTCCCGAGCGCTGCGGACGCGCCGCCGCGGCGCCGGGACGGTGACGGCGACGGCATCCTCGACGCTGACGATCGCTGCCCCGGGGCCGCTGGGCCGGCGAGCGGGGATCTCGCGCGCCACGGCTGCCCGCGGGACGCCGATGGCGACGGGATCCTCGACCTCGACGACGCCTGCCCGCGCGAGCGCGGCGCCGCCGCCCCCAACCCGGAGGCGCATGGCTGTCCCACCTCGGTCCGCATCGTGGGTTCCGCCGTCGTGATCGGCGCGCGGATCGCCTTCGAGACGGGCAGCGATCGCCTCACCCCCGAGAGCTCCGAGGGGCTGTCGGAGGTCGCGGCGTTGCTCCAAGCTCACCCCGAGATCGTCCGGCTCGCCGCTGACGGGCACACCGACGACGTCGGTCTGGAGGGGGCCAACCTCGCGCTCTCTCGCCGCCGGGCGATCGCGGTCGTGCGCTGGTTGGTGGACCACGGGGTCGACGAGCGACGGCTCGTGGCGCGGGGGTTCGGGCCCCGTCGCCCGCTGATCGACGAGCCGACGGCGGAGGCGCGGAGCCGGAACCGTCGGGTCGAGTTCCAGATCCTCGAGCGCTCCGAGCGCGGCGAGGCGGCGTGGCGGGCGGGGGACGAGGAGTGACGGAGCCGGCCTCGGTCCCGCCCGTGGCGGCGCGCGGCGTCTCCATTCGCGTCAAGGCGACGCTCCTGCTCCTCGTCGTCGCCACCCTGCCGGCGGCCTGGATCGCCCTGCGCCTGCTCTCCATCAACCGGGGCGCGGTCCAGACCGCGGAGCAGAAGCTCCAGGCCTCGGTGCTCGCGGAGGTGGCGAGCGGGGTGCTGTCGCGGGTCCGCGACACGGAGGCCGACGCGCGCGCCGTCGCGCACGCCCTCGCCCTCGCGGCTTCCAGCGACGCCGCCGGCGACCCGGTATTGGCCGTCCGCTCCCTGCTGGCGACCCGTCGCAGCATCGATGCGGTGCGCTTCGAGGTGCCGGCGGCGGGCGTGGACACGGTGCTACGGCGGGGCGACGGCGCGGGGTCGGCCCCCGCCTCGACCCCCGCGCTCCGGACCAAGGCGGACGCGGCGGGGGTCGCCATCGAGGCCGCCGCCGACGGGCGCGGCGTGGTCGTGGTCCCGATCCCGCGCGTCCAGGCGGACTCCCCGGCGGGCTACGTCACCGCCGCGGTCGACTTCGCCGCCACCGATCGCCTGCTCGAGGAACTGCGCGCGACGCGCTTCGACGGCGGGGACGTGAGCCTACTGCTCGTGGACGGCCAGCGGCGCGTGGTGTCTTCCCGCGGCGAGGAGACGCTGGCCCCCGGCAGCGATGCCTCGCTGCTCCCCATCTGGGCCGTCCTCCCCCCGGAGGCGGACTTCACCCAGCGCGTGGGCGTGATCAGCCGCCACTACGCCGGGCAGACGGCGATGATCGGCGGCGTGGAGACCGTCCCCGATCTGGGCTGGGCCGTCGCCCTCTGGCGCCCGCAGGCGTCCGCCTATCGCACGCTCGCCGTGATGGAGCGGCAGAGCCTGCTGGCGACCGGAGTGACACTCCTGCTGGCGCTGGTGATGGGGGTCGTCGTCGCTCGGTCCGTGGTCGCGCCGGTGCGCGCGCTGGTGGAACAGGCGCGGCGCATCGGCCAGCGGCGCTGGCGAGAGCTCATGCCGGTCCCGCGCCGTGGCGACGAGATCGGGACGCTCGCGCGCGCCATGTCGGTGATGGCCTCCGAGCTCGAGGCGGGCGAGCAGGAGGTCGAGCGCCAGACCCGTCTTCGGCACGATCTCGGCCGCTTCATGGGGAGCGCTTTGGTCGAGGCGGTGGTGCGGGGAGAACACTCGGTCGAGCTGGGCGGGCACCGAGCCGAGATCAGCGTGCTGTTCGCGGACGTGGTCGCGTTCACACCGTTCGCGGAGGCCCACGAGCCCGAGGAGGTCGTCTCGCTGCTGAACGAGCTGTTCTCGGTGCTGAGCGAGGTGGTCTTCCGGCACGGCGGCATCGTCGACAAATTCATCGGCGACTGCCTGATGGCCGTCTGGGGTGCGCCTTCCGCGCAGCCGGATCACGCGGAGCGCGCCGTCGCCGCCGCCGAGGAGATGATCCAGTTCGTGGAGACGGCCCGCGAGGACTGGAAGGCGCGATTCGGCATCAAGCTCGAGATCGCCATCGGGATCAACTCCGGCGACGCCATCGTCGGCAACATCGGATCGAGCAAGCGCATGGAGTACACCGTGGTGGGCGACACCGTGAACCTGGCGGCGCGCCTCGAGGACATCGCTCGACCCAACCAGGTCCTGGTGGCGGAGCGCACCCGGAACCTGGTCGGGGACGCCTTCCCGCTGACCGAGCTCGGGGCGCACGCGCTCCCCGGGCGGATGGCGGCGGCGCGCATTTATCACCTGGAGACTGGCGATGTGGCAGGCTAGTCGGCAAGGACTGGCGGCGCTGGCGCTGCTCGCCGTCGGTGCGACGGCGCGAGGCGCTCACGCCCAGAATACGCCCGGGTACCCCGAGCAGGTGCTGCAGTGGCGCGTCGAGGAGGGGGAGTCCTGCGACGACGTCGCGGTGGCGCTCTACGGCGCGGCTCGCCACCGTGGTCTCCTCGAGCGCTACAACGACATCCGCTGCGCCCCCGGGGCGCCGCTCGGGAAGGGCCAGGTCCTGGTGGTGCCCGCTGCGGTGACCGTGCTGCCCGCGGCCAACCTCCGCTCCATGCAGCCGCAGGTGCGAGCCAAGCCGCCGAGCGGCGACTGGTCGAGCGCGAGCCCGGGGCAGCCGCTGGTGGTCCACCACACGGTGAACACCCTCGAGGGCGCCAACGCGGACATCCTGTTCATCGACCGCAGTCGTGTCGTGCTCGGCGAGCACACGCTGGTGGTCATCTACGGCACGGCCTCGCGCACCGCGGTCACCAAGACGGCGCCGGCGGCGGTCGAGCTGGAGCAGGGGGAGGTCCAGGCGGGGCTCGCCGCGCTGCGCGGCGGTCGGTCGATCGCCGTCGCCGTGGCGGGCGGCTCCGTCGCTGCCAGGTCGCGAGACACGGTGGTGCGACGGCAGGCGGACCGGAGCACTGTCTCCGTGTTCGATGGTCAGGCGGACGTGGCGAGCGGCGGGCGCACCGTCACCGTGCCGAAGGACCACGGTACGAGCTTCGTGAAGGCCAAGCCGCCGGCGGAGCCACGGCCGCTCCCGCCGGCGCCGGCCTGGCAAGGGGGGACGGCGGCCGGGGTGGCGCTCCTCGGCGCGGCGGGGGCGCTGGAGGCGGTCTGGAGCGCGGTGCCGGGGGTCGCGGCCTACCGGGTGGAGGTGGCCCGCGACGCCGCCTTCGCCGAGCTGGTGCTGCGCGAAGAGGTGCCCGCCGCCGTGACCCGGCTGCGCGCGGAGAAACTGCCCCCGCAAACGTATTACGTCCGCGTGCGCGCCATCGACGGCGACGACTTCCTCGGTCTCGCGTCGCCCGTGCGCGGGATGACCCTGGCCAGCGTGGCATTCCCGGACGACGGCGGCGACATCGCCGGCTCGGTCCTCACGGTCAGCCCTTATGCCGGGATCCGCCTGGCGTCGGCGAGCCCGCTGGAGCTCGCGATGGACCAGGGCCCCTTCGGGCCCCTGCCGGAGGAGCTCGATCTGAGCCGCACCGCAGCGCCGACCGTGCTGCGACTCCGCCCGGCGGGTGGTGGGGACGTCTCGAGCTACCGCCTCGTCTACCGCGAGACAAAGGCCGCGCTGGTGTGGGACGAGCCGGCGGGAGGCCCGGAGATCGTCGTGACGTTCCCGGACGCCGCCGCCCCGTTCGTGGAGCAGCGGATCCGACCTCGCGTGCGGCTCGTTCCGGTCGAGACGACCGAGCCCGCGCTGGAGCTGCCCCTCACCGCCACCGCACGGGGCTTCACCGCGCGCGTGCCGACCGACCGCCCCTGGGCGCGCGCCGAGCTGCTGGACGGGCAGGGCACGGTGCTAGCCACGGCGCCGGTGCCGGCGCCCGCCGCGCCCGCGGTCGCGCCGGGGGCTGTGGAGCCGCCTCGCCCGCCCGGGGTGAACGCGCCGCTCACCCCGCTCCACCGCGAGGTCAGCCTCTCCTGGTGGGCTCCGGCACCCCGGGACGCGATTGTCACGGACGTCGTCATGGACGTGGTGGAGGGGGTCCCGGACGCAGCGGTCCGGGCCTCTGCCGTCGGGCGTTGGGGGCGCTTCGCGTTCGACGCGCGCCTGGACACGCCGTCGTTTCGGGGGGAGGGGGAGCGGGGCGACGGCAGCGCCTGGCTCGGCTCGCGCTGGCTCGCGGTCGGGGAGGAGGCCGGCGGCTTCCAGTTTGGGCCGGCGCTGCGCCTCGGGTTGCCGACGACGGTGCTCGGGCCCCCGCTGCGCACAGAGGGCGCGCTCGCCGTCGGCGGAGTGAGCGGGGAGTCGACCTGGCTCGTCAACCTCGGCGCGCGCCTCGGCGCCGCGGCGGAGGGCGAACGCGTCCCGGTGAGCCCGCTGCAGGCCTTCGCCCTGCTCGGTGGCACCCACGACCTCGAGCGGTGGCTTCGGGCCTATGTCCTGCTGGACACGCACGGGCTCGTCGCGCGGGAAGACGGTCCCCTCCGCTGGCGCGGTGGCCTCACGGTCGGTGCGGAGCTCGGTGGCACCCTGTTCGGCAGCATCGGCGTGCGCGCCACCCCCTGGACCGACGCCGGCGGCTGGTTCGCCGGGCAGCTGGGCTTCGGGGTTCGCGCGCCATGAGCGAGCCGGCGCCACCGCGCGATCCAGCCGGCGGCGACGCACCAGCAGCGCCCGAGCCGCACGACTCCACCCAGCCGACGGTCATCTCGGAGCCGCCCGTCAGCGTGGAGCTCGTCGAGCCGTGGTCGCAGGATCCGGACGACATCGCCGAGCACGCGACGATCCCGAGCCTCCGCCAGGCACCCTTTCAGAGCGTGCCCACGGCGCCGGTGCGGCTCGAGGCGGAGGCGGGGGCTTCGGAGTCGACGGGCCTGCCGGAGGCGGGGGTGACCGATGAGTTGTCGCGCGCGATCGCGGAGGGAGACGTGGTCGCCGGCCGCTACCTGCTCCGTCGCTTCCTCGGTTCGGGCGGGATGGGACGCGTGTTCGAGGCGCAGCACCTGGAGCTGCAGATCAGCGTCGCCGTGAAGCTGCTGCACCGCTTTCTGGCCAGCGATCCCGAGAACGTCGAGCGGTTTCGGCGCGAGGCGCTCGCAGCGTCGTTGCTCCAGCATCCCAACGTGGTGCGCGTGCTCGACTTCGGTTCGCACGCGGACACGTTCTATATCGTGATGGACCTCGTCGAGGGGCTCTCCTTGAACGGCTGGCTGCAGCAGCTCGAGGCGCCGCCGTCTCTGGCTCAGGTCGGCAGCCTCGTCGGCCAGCTCCTCGAGGTCCTCGACCTCGCCCACGAGCAGGGCGTCGTTCACCGCGACGTCAAGCCCGAGAACGTCATCCTCGACCGCGACGAGCGGGGACGGCTGGTGGCCCGGCTGACGGACTTCGGGCTCGCGCGCCTGCGCAATCCGCGCCTCGCCACCCAGTCGATGACGCGCGAGGACTATGTGGCTGGGACGCCCGGCTACATGAGCCCGGAGCAGTGCCGCTCGCTGCGCGTCGGTCCTGCCTCGGATCTGTACGCGGTGGGGTGCGTGCTCACCGAGCTCTTGCAGCTCAAGCCCCTGTTCGCTGGCGAGACGGCCATGGACGTCATCGCGCAGCAGATGTTCGTCCCCGTCCCGACGCTCGCTCGCCCCGCGGGGGCCGAGCCGGTGCCGGAGTCGCTCGAGCGCCTGCGGCGGGCGCTGCTCGCCAAGCAGCCGGAGCAGCGCCCCGCGAGCGCGCGGGAGGCGCTCGAGTGGCTGGAGGAGGCGCTGTCCTCCGGGGTTGGGGCGCAGCGGCCATCCGAGCGCGTCGGGCTCGCGGCGACCCCACGGGTCGAGCGCACGCCGGCCTGGTCCTATCCTCCGGCCGTGCTGGTGGACGCGGGCCCCTTCCTGGAGGTCGCGTTGGTCCGGGTGGGTGACGCGACGGGGGTGGACACGGGCTGCATCACGGCCTGCGCGGCGCTCGACGTGGGGCTCACCGCCTTCGCGGCCGACGCCGAGGCGCTCAGGGAGGCGGAGCTGGTCCTGCTCGACGCCGGTGCGGACGTCGCCGCCGCGCGCGCCGTGCTGGCACGGATCCGCGCCGACTCGGCCCGCGTGGGCGTTCTCGTCTGCTTGCGGGCGCCCTCGGCGTCGGACCTGCGCGAGCTCATCGAGGCCGGCGCGGCGGAATTTGCGCGTTACCCGCTCGAACCCGAGGTGCTCGTGCGCAAGCTTCGCCGCGTGCAGGCCAAGATCGCCCGCCAGCAGCGCGCGCGGTGAGGCCGCGGTCGGCGCGGCGCCCGTGCCCGCGAGGCTCCCCCAGGGGCTCCTCAGGGTGCCGACGCCGTTGGCGGCCCGATGGGTGCTCTAGACCCGCGTCGTGCCGGGGCCGCTCCAGTGGAACAGCTGGAAGAGACGGCCCGGTCCCCATTGGCGCTCCCGCTCGGAGGGCTCGAGCGCGACGAGCCGCGTGAACAGCAGCGCCACCACGGCCAGACGGAGCAGGCCCGAGGCGAGGAACAGCGTCTGCAACGGCCAGGCGAACAGGAGCGGGAGGTGCGGCGCGATGACCCCGCCGACCACCCCCAGGCCGAGGTTGGCCGAGGTGAGCCAGAGGTTGGCGTAGACGAAGCCGGAGCGATCGGGTCCCCCGCGGGTGGCCTGGGCCAGGTACTTGAACGCGGTGATGTTCACGGTAGACCACGCCATGCCCGAGTAGAAGTTGGCCAGCCAGACCCCCCAGGCCCCGTCGATCCAGAGGTAGGGAAGGGGCACGAGCGCGGCGGCGAGCGCACCGACGCGCAGGACCCGCGCGGTCCCGAGCTCGTCGGCGAGGTGGCCGACGAAGCGATAGGCGACGAGCGCTCCCGTCACCGTGGAGGCGCCGGCGATGGCGAAGGTGAGGTAGCTGAAGCGCAGGTCACGCAAGAACCACACGGTGAAGAACGGGCCGGCGAGGAGCGCCGAGCCATTGAGCAGTGCGACGGCCTTCGCAAAGCGGGCGAGCGCAAGGGACGGCCGGAACGGCGCTAGATCCGGCGGCGGGGCGACGGGTGGCGGTTCGAACTGTCGGGCGAGGAACCCCGCGCTCGCGAAGCGGGCGAGCGCCGCGAGGAGGAAGGCGGACGCGTAGACCGTCCAGGGGGCGGTTTCGCTGGTGAAGCCGCGCGCGACCAAGCCCGCGGCGACCCCCGTCGCGAGCTGCACGCAGGCGAACACCGAGCTGCGCCAGGCCATGTGGCGACCGAGCACGGCCTCCGGGCACAGGTCTGCGAGCCAGCTCATCCACAGGTGGCCGACGGCCGCGTTCGAGGCCCCGAAGAGGACGAAGACGACCACGTACAGCGCCGGCGCCCAAGCCGCGGGCGCCCAGCCGGTGGTCGCCAGCAGGAGCAGCATCGTGGCCTGCGTGCGCACGGCGCCCACCACCCAGGGTCGGCGCGGCCGCCCTGCGACGCGGCGCCGGAGCCCGAGCTGCGCCAGGGTGCCGAGCCAGATCGGCAGCGGCGCCAGCAGCGCGATGGGGACTGACGGCACCCCGAGCGACACGGCCGCCGCGATCCCGAAGGTTTCCACGATGGCGGTCATCACCGTCGCGAAGACCCCATCCCACGTGGAGGTGAGCAGGGCGCGATGCGTGCGCTCGTCACCGACGTCGACGCGGCCGAGGCGATGGGTCACGGGGATCCTGGCCAGTGGGGACTCCCCGCGCGGCGAGCGGCGGCCCGCGGCGCCGGAGGGGGCCCTCGAATACCGCAGTCGGGGCGAGACGCCAGGCCTGTTGGTGGGGGTTTCCGTTCTCCCCGCTCCCCGAGGGGGACGGCCGGAAGCCGGGTTCGAGGCAACGAAACCCCGGTCCCGGACGGGCGCGTCAGCCGGGGACCCGCGTCAGTGTCGTCGCCGCGCCGCCCAGACCATCCGGGGAGTTGCTGCGGCCGGACGCTTCGTCCCCGGCGCCGCCGCCGCAGCCGCTGCAGACGGCCGCGACCGCGATCGCGATCGCGAGGTGCTCACCCCCGCGGGTCGAGGCCATCAGAAGACGAGCCCGGCGGAGGGAGTGATAGTCGGGATGCTGCCGTCGCCGGCGAACTCGAACCGCTCGATGGCGACCTCGCGCCGGTAGGTCCCGCCGCCGTTGGGGCCGTCGCTCACGTGGTAGACGAGGTACCAGTCTCCCAGGAACTCGGCGACGCCCGCGTGGTTGGTGGCGGCGTCCTGCCCAGCCACGTTCGGCAGCTGCCCGAGGATCCGCCCGCGGTAGCTGAAGGGGCCGAGCGGGTCGGTGGCGGTGGCGTAGTCGATGGTCGCGGGGTTCTCCCCGGCGGCGTAGATCAGGGTGTAGGTGCCGTCGCGCTTGATCACGTACGGCGCCTCCCAGTAGTTGCCGCGTTCTGGCGCGCCGTTGATCCTGAGCTCAGCGAGATCGCCCTCGAGCGAGATCATGTCGTCGCCGAGTCGACCGCCCACGAGCCGCCAGAAGCCGCCGTAGTAGAGGTAGGCCTGTCCGTCGTCGTCGACGAAGACGGCGGGGTCGATGGTGTAGGGGGTCTGCCCGGCGTCGGTGAAGCCCCAATTCTCCATCTCGATCGGGTCGCTCACCAGGGGAGCGCCGATGGCGTCCTCGTACGGTCCCGTGGGGCTGTCCGCGACCGCGACCCCGATGGTCATCGCGCCGCCGCGCTGGTTGATCGGCACGTACCAGTAGAACCGACCGTTGCGCGGCGTCACATGGCCCGCCCAGGCGTTCGCGTCGGCCCAGGCGAAGTCGTCGAGGCTGAGCGCGGGCCCGCCGTTGTCGGTCCAGGTCACCAGATCCGTGGACGACAGGAGGTACCAGTCCCGCATGACGAAGCCCGTGGAGCCCTCGTCGTGGCCGCAGGCCACGTAGAACGTGCAGCCGTGGACGAAGGCAGCGGGATCGGCCGTGTAGCGATCGGTGAAGAGCGGGTTCTGGCCGGACGTACCCGGCAACGGTCCCGCGCAGTCCTCGCCCGAGGAGCCGCCATCGCCGCCGGTCGCGGCGCCCCCGCTCTCGCCTCCGCCCGTGGGCGCGCCGCCGATGGCCTCGCCGCCGGCCTCGCTGCCGGCCTCGCTGCCGCCCGTCACGCTGCCGCCCGAGGCGGTCGCACCCCCACTTTCGGCGCCGCCGACGGGTGCTGCGCCGCCGGTGGCACCGCCGCCGGTGGGCATGCCACCGCCGGTCGCGAAACCGCCCCCGGGCGCGTCACCGCCGGTGGGGACGGTGCCACCCGTGGGGAAGGCGCCGCCGGTCATGGCACCCCCGGTGGACGGGGTGCCACCGCTCAGGACGCCGCCGCTGGGGAAGACGCCGCCGGTCATGGCACCCCCGGTGGACGGGGTGCCGCCGGTGCCGACACCCCCAGACGCCAGGCCGGCGGCGCCGGCGCTACCAGAAACCAGGCCGCCGGTCGTGACCGTCCCGCCGCTCGCGGCGAACCCGCCGCTGCTGGCGCCGCCGCTCGTCGTGCCCCCCATGGCGACGCCGCTGGTGCTTCCCGAGGCCTCGCTGTCCGGATCCGGATCGTCGGCGGTCGAGCAGGCGAGCGACCCGATGATCGCGGGCAATAGGCTGGCGACGAGGAGACGGGACATGGGCGAGGCTCCCGGGAACGGGGCGACCCGCCGGGGCCGATCCGTGGCGGGGGCGGGGATTGCTCCTGCCTGCGGATGTAGTGGTCCGAGCCGGATGGGTCGGATCAGGGGTGCGGGCTCGGAGGCCGCCGCTCAAGAGCCGTCGGAGAATGCGTTCTCAGGCCCGGGGAGTAGGCAAGACCGTGTAGCGCCGCGAAGAGGGGGACGGCTTTCCGGTGGCTGCCCACCCCCAGCGGGACCCGCGCCGCCCGGGTCCCACAGCGCGCAGCGATGTGGGTGGCGGCGTGGGGTGCTCGCCGCGCTGCGGCTGCGCGCCGCTGCCCCTCCCAAATCGCGCGCTCCGCGCGCTCAGGGAGGGGTTTGGCGACGCGGCGGAGTTCGGGGCGGGCTCAAGCGAGGAGCCGCGCCGCGTTCTGGACGAGATTGATGGCGAGCCCGGTGAGCAGAGCGACGCAGGTCACTTTCTCGAGCCCACGCACTGGCATCTGCTTCAGGTCGCAGTGATGTTTCAGGTGCGCGTTGGGTAGCTCGCAGAGGCCGGCGCGGGCTCGATAGTCCGTCTTCGCCTCATCCGTGGCCATGCGCTGGCGCCAGACCGTTACGGCCTCGTCTCGATCGGCGTTCGGCCCCGGTTGCTGCGAGCGCTTCGGCACCGCGATCAGGGCCTCGACCCCGCGCCTTGCACAGCAGCGGATGCAGGCATGGTTGGCGTCCGCTAGGAGCTTCTTCGGATGCTCACCCGTACGCCCCTCGATTTGGTCGAGCATCGGCGTGACCGATCCCATGTCACTACCGAGGTTGGTCACTCGCACTCCCACGATCGTGCGCGGTCCGCCCATCGGCGAGCCCGCCGTCGCGAGCTGGACGTTGTAGCCGGGACGGTAGCCGCCATCGGCCATCTTCATCACGCGAGCGTCGGCGTCGGTCGTCGAGGCTCGCGGCTCGTCCTTGCCCGCCTCCCGCAACTGCCGCACCGTCGCCAGCGCCTCCTCGACTCGGCGCTGGTAGCCCCGCGCTGCCGCGAGGCGGGCCCGCTTTTCGAGTTCGCTTGCCTCTGGATCGTCCTGTTCGGCCAGGACCGCCTTGAGGTGCAGCGTCGCCTGATCGCGGCACTGCTTCAGGGACGCTTCCCGGCGAAAAGAGGGCGCCGACGCACTCGCTCGCACGCGGGTGCCATCCTGCGCGACGTAGTCGAGCGACACGAGTTGCTTCTGTAGTAGTGCTCCGACCACGTCCGTGAAGAGTCGCTCGAGGGCCTCCCGATGGCTGACCCGAAAATCCGACAGCCGGTCGTGGCTCACCTGCTGGTCGCCCACGATCCAGCGGAAAGCCAGCTCCTCCCGCGTCAGTCGCTCGATCTTGCGGGCACTACCGACGCCGACCGAGATGGCGTACAGCCACAGCGTCAGCAGCATCCGCACGCTCGATAGCGGCCGTCCCTGCCGTCCCTCGACGGCCTTAGCGTGGACGGTGAACGTCGACAGGTCCAGCGTCGCGACGACCCTCCAGATGAGCCTCGCGCGATGGTCCTCGGGGATCGTGGCGTCCGGCACCTCGAACAACATCACCCCCTGCCCCCGGAACGGCTCTCGAGTCCGCACACGCTCACCCGTCATGCTCCGTAGGACGCTCGCCGCCCCGGAAACGGATCACGCCACGAGCCGAAGTGACTTCGGCTGCGTCACGGCCCGGGCACCGGCCTCAGCGGTGGGGCTGGGCGAGCTTCTGCAGCGTGGCGAGGGGCCCCACGCCCGTCCCGAACGAAGCGAGGGACGCGAACTGCCGCCGCAGCGTGGCCTCGGGCCCCGAGCAGCTCTGCTGCTCGGGTAGGCCATGCGTACTTCGTGGGCGTGGGCGTGCGCTGGAGGGCATCCCGCTGCGGCGCACTGAGCCCGCAGTACCCGAGAGAGACCGCCATCTCGAGGCCCATCTCCAGCTCTGCCGCTTCGGCTCGGGCCACACGATAGGCGCGGCGCTTGGCGCCACCGGACGCGCCGTAGCCTTCACCGAGGTTCACTGCGCCCGTCGGGCGCTCCCTCGC
>CAYZQO010000042.1:0-1905 GCA_964480725.1 uncultured Polyangiaceae bacterium
TGCTCGACCGAAACCGAGAGGCTCCCGAAGTCGAGCGTGATGGCGTCGCCGAGCCCGAGCGCCACCCGGCTTCCCCCTATTCGCGGTCCCTCCGCCGCGCCGTCACCGATCCCCTCCCGCAACCCCTCCGCTTCGCGGGCTCGCCGCACGACGGAGTGCACCGGTACCGTCATCAGGGGGACCGCCCCACGCCAGGTGACGAGCTGGAGGTGCGAGGTGCCGAGCACCTCGCGGGAAACCGGAAAGTCCCCGTCGCGCTCCCCCAGCGCGAGCCCGCGGCCGCGGCGCACCGTGAGCACGTCGAGCACCGCGTCTCCCCACGCGAGGGTAACGGTGAGCGGCACAGCGAGGATAGACAGCGCCGAGCGCGGAGCGTTCCCGGGACAGCGCGGACCATGGGGGGTAGAGTCCCCGAATGACCGCGCGGACGCTTCGCCTCGTGGAGTCGGTGTCGCTGCTGGTCGCGCTCGGCTGCGGTGGCCGAGCGGCGCCGCCGGCTACGGCTACGGCGAAGCCGCCAACCGCCGACACGACCGCTCCCCCCGCCTCGCCCGCCGGGCCCTTGGTGCGAACCCCGACCGACACCGCGACGCCCACGCTCACCATCGTCAACGACTACCCCATCGCTCAGCACGTCTTCGTCGACGCTGGTCGACTGGGCGAGGTCGCCGCAGGGGCCCGAGCGACCTTCGTCGTTCCCGCTGGAGCGCACCGCCTCGAGTGCGCGGATTCGGCCGAGCAGGACAGCGATCCAGCGCGCGTCGAGGTCACCTTCGAGCCGGGCTTCGGCTACACCTACCGCCTCACGGGGGAGTGAACGCGCGGCGAGCGCGGGCGGACGCGGCGGCCGTCGCGCGGGAAATCGCCCCTACCAGCGAATACACCTGCGAGGACGGTGGCTACGGAGAGGGGCTGGAGCTCGTTCTTGTCGAGTCGGACGACAGCAACGAATAGCGCCGGCGCGTGCTCCCCTCGCGACGAGGCATGTCCGCACTCGAGCCAGGGTTCCTGTGCCAGGCTGTGCCGGTTCCTGCGCAAGAAAAGTGCCGTAACGAATCGTAATCGGATCGCCAAGCGCCCGTACTGACTACCCTCCTCGGCACCGTGGATTGGCGGTGCGCCAGGAACGGACTTTGCTTACCGTTGGGCAGCGACCGAACCACGGAGAGCCCCCATGCCCCAAACCTTAGACCCCACCGCGCTCCGAGCCTTCCTCGAACGGTTCATCGACGGCACCGCTCCCCCTCCCCACCGGCGCGTCGGCAGAAACCGCCTCACGACCGTCGCTGCCCCGCTCGCCATGTCCCTGCTCGTCGCCGCCTGCAGCGGCGAGAGCGATGCGGATGGCGATGGCGGCACGGGCACCCTGGGTGAGGGTCGCTGCGCGGGCAGCCAATGCGACGCCGAGTGCCAAGACGGCATGGACAACGACGGCGATGGCGCCGTGGACTGTGACGATGCGAGCTGTGCCTCGCAACCCGCGTGCCTCGACGAGCAGAACGGTGATCCCGGTGCCGGAGGTGCCGACGGCAACGGGGGCAACCCCTCCGCGGGTGGAAGCCCGAGCACGGGCGGGGTCGCGACCGGCGGCAACCCCGCGACGGGTGCCGCCCCGAGCACGGGCGGGGTCGCGACCGGCGGTAACCCCGCGACGGGTGCGGCCCCGAGCACCGGGGGCATTGCGGGCTCCGGCGGCATGCCCACTGGGGGCTGGAACGCCATGGGCGGCGCCTACGGCATACCCCTGGAGGACTGCGACAACCGCGTCGACGACGACCACGACGGCCTCGCCGACTGCGACGACCCCTCCTGCTCGGCCTTCCCCCTGTGCGCAAGCACGAACGGGGGCGCGGCTGGTGCGGCGGGCGCCGCGGGTACGGCGGGCGCCGCGGGTACGGCGGGCGC
>CAYZQO010000042.1:2005-3123 GCA_964480725.1 uncultured Polyangiaceae bacterium
CGGCGGGCGCCGCGGGTACGGCGGGCGCCGCGGGTACGGCGGGCGCGCCCGCCGGTGGCGCGGCGGGCGCAGCGGGCACGGCGGGCGCGGCGGGCGCGGCCGAGATCTGCGACGACGAGATCGACAACGACGGCGACGGTGACACGGACTGCGACGATCAGGACTGCTACTCGAGCGGGCTCTGCGAATTCCCGGTGTACGGGATCCCCTTCGAGTACGACTGCGCCGACGGGGTCGATAACGACGACGACGGCGCGACGGACTGTGCCGACGAGGATTGCACGGGCAAACCGGCCTGCATCGCGACCCTGTACGGGATCCCCTACGAGGACTGCGAGGTGACGGGCGACGAGGATGGGGACGGCGCCGCGGACTGCGCGGACGCCGACTGCTTCAATCACGCCTGGTGCCAGACCGACTACGCGGCCCCGATGTACGAGAATTGCAGCAACGGCGTCGACGACAACGGCGACGGACGCGTTGACTGCGCCGACGAGGACTGCCTCACCGCCTCCGTCTGCGGCGGCGAGAAGTACGCCGCGCCCATCGACTGACTCTCGCCCCCGCCCGTCCGCTCAGGGACTCGTGGCTCCGCAGCGCGTGGCCACGGCGCGGGCTCCAGCGCGGCGCGCAGGGGTCGGCGTCGACAGCGCTTCGAAACCGGCGAGCGCCCGTCGCGCCGCGGCGAGATCCCCCTCGGCACAGGCGGCGAGCAGGCGCACGCGCCAGGCCTCCTCCAGCAGGCTCGGCAGCGCGATGGTCCGCGCCAGAGCGCGATCGAGATACCCGGCGGCCTCTCGGAAGCGTCCTTCGCCGTGGAGGTTCTTGCCGAGCAGGTAGAGGGGCGTGCCGTCGTCGGGCCGTAGCCCCGCCCATTCGCCGAGCAGGGCCGTCGCCAGCGGGTAGCTCGGACCACGCTCGCGGGTGCCGACCAAGAGCTCCAGCAGCGCCGCGCGGGGCAGCGGATCGTCGGCGAACGCCGCCTTGACCTCGAGGCCGCGCCGGCGCCCCGCGTCGAGGACGGTCCGCTCCGCCGCGGTGTAGGCCGCCCGCGCCGCGCCGGCGTCCCCCGCGAGCAGAGCGAGATCCCCCGCGCGCTCCCGGGCGATCCCCCGCTC
>CAYZQO010000042.1:3223-33907 GCA_964480725.1 uncultured Polyangiaceae bacterium
GCGATCGCGAGCGAGTGGCTCACCTCGCAGCGCTCGCCGACCTGACGTCCGCCGAGCGCCCGCGCGATGGACGCCGCCGTCGAGCGGTGCCCGAGCCGGGCTCCGGCGAGCGCGTGCGTGACCGACCCCACCGCGCCCAGGACGGCGACGGCCAGCGCCCAGCGGGAGGGGGCCGGGACGAGCGCGAAGCCCCGCCCTTGACGCCGCAGGAGCCCGGCGATGGACCCCACCGTGAGCAGCGCGAGCAGGGTCCCTCCGCGGAAGCTGGCCAGGGTCGCGAGCCCGCCGAGCTCGGTGTCGTAGACCGTGCCCGCGAAGCGGCCGAAGAAATGATCGAACGCGAACACCATCGGGGTCGCGACGAAGCGCCAGAGGGCCCCCAGGACCCCCGCGGCTGGCCCCGCCAGCGCGCCCAGGACGGCCACCGCGAGACGCCACCGCCTCACGCAGCCGCTGAGGAGCCCGACCGCCGCCCCCCAGACCCCGCCCACCAGCGCGCCCGCACCCCCGCCGAGCCAGTAGGAGGCGGAGCCCTCCAGCGGGTCGCAGAAGCCCACGCGCAGGCCGTGCAAGAGCGCGACCAGGTAGCCGATCGCTGCCACCCAGCCCCCGGACGCGATCCCGCGCCAGAGCGCCGCCGGCGGCTCCGCCCGCCACCGGGTCACCTCCACCGCCGTGGCGACCGCGGCGACGCTGGGCAAGATCAGCCCGGCCGCCAGGGCAGCCTCGTAGCCGGGGCCGGCGAACAGCGGCAGGAACCCCACGCTCCCGGTGGCGACCAGGGCCACCGCCCCGGCGACGAGCTGGCCCGGCGAGCGCCAGAGCGGGGCGGGCTGCGCCATCGGAGCGTCCCTCCCCGGCCGACCTCAGGGCGAGGAGAGTTCGGCCGGCGGCGGGGCCTCTTGCCCCTCGCCCGGGGTCGCGTCGGGCTCGGCCAGCACCAGCGGCAGGATCTCGTCCAGACGGTGGACGAGGTGGATGACCAGATCGTCGCGGACCTCGCGCGGGACCTCCTCGAGATCCGCCGCGTTGCGTGCGGGGAGCACGACCTCGTGCAGACCGGCGCGGTGCGCCGCCAGCACCTTCGCCTTCACGCCCGCGATGGGGAGCACGCTCCCACGCAGGGTGAGCTCCCCCGTCAGCGCCACGTCCGGCCGCACCGGGGCCTTGAGGAGCAGCGACGCGACCGCGACGAACAAGGTCACCCCGAGGCTCGCCGCGTCGTGCGGCGCCCCCACACGCGGCACGTGAACGTGCAGATCGATCTTGCGCAGCCACTCCGGGTCGAGCCCCATGCGGTCCGCCCGGGAGCGCACCAGGGAGACGGCCGTGGCCGCCGCCTCCGACATCACGGTCCCGACCTTGCCGGTGACGTGGATGTCACCCTTGCCAGGCATCCGCGTCGCCTCCACGAACAGGATGTCCCCGCCGGTCGGGGTGATCATCAGCCCGGTGGCGAACCCGGCCAAACGGCGGCGCTCCGCGGTCTCCGGGCGGTAGCGGTGGATGCCGAGCACCTCCTCCACATAGGGGCGGTCGACCACGACGCCGCTCACCTCCTGTCCCTCGGCGAGCTTGACCGCGGCGTTCCGGCACACGGCCGCGATCTCGCGCTCGAGCCCCCGCACCCCGGCCTCCCGGGTGTAGTGGTCGATGATGGCCTCGATCCCCTCGCGGGTGAAGCGCAGGTGGGCGTCGGTGAGGCCGTGCTCGAGCACCTGCTTGGGGGCGAGGAACTGCTCAGCGATGGAGCGCTTTTCGTTCCTCGTGTAGCCGGGGACCTCGATGAGCTCCATCCGATCGAGGAGCGCCTCGGGGATGTCGGCGAGGGAGTTGGCGGTGGCGAGGAAGATGACCTGGGACAGATCGAAGGGCAGATCGACGTAGTGATCCACGAAGGAGTCGTTCTGCGCCGGGTCCAGCACCTCGAGCAGCGCGGCGGCCGGATCCCCGCGCAGATCCACTCCGAGCTTGTCCACCTCGTCGAGCACGAGGACCGGATTCTTGGTCCCGACCTTCTTCAGCGCTTGGATGATGCGCCCGGGCAGCGCGCCCACGTAGGTGCGCCGGTGCCCGCGCACCTCCGCCTCATCGCGCACGCCGCCGAGTGCGATGCGCCCGTAGCGCCGCCCCATCGAGCGGGCGATGGACTTGCCGAGCGAGGTCTTGCCGACGCCGGGCGGCCCCACGAAAAGCAGGATGGGCCCCTTCTTGTCAGCTCGGAGCTGGCGGACCGCGCTGTACTCGACGATCCGGCGTTTCACCGGCTCGAGCCCGAAGTGGTCCTCGTCCAGGCAGCGGCGCACCGATGCCACGTCGATCCGATCCACCGTGGTGCGGGTCCACGGGAGATCCACCAGCCACTCCACGTAGGTCCGGGTGACCTGATACTCTGACGATTGGGGCTGCATGCCGCTCAGGCGACCGAGCTGCTTGCGCGCCTGACGCTCCGCCTCCGGCGGCATCTCGGCGAGCGCGATCCGTTCCCGCAGCCGCTCCACGTCGTCGTCGTCCGCCTCGCCGAGCTCGGTGCGGATGTCCTTGAGCTGCTGGCGCAGGACGTAATCCCGCTGCGTCTGGCTCATCTCCTCCTTGACGAGGGTGGAGATCTCGTCCTTCACCCGCAGCACCTGGAGCTGGCGATCCACCATCTCGAGGACCAGGCGCACGCGATCGGCGACGTCGGTGGCGTCGAGGACGCGCTGACGAGCATGGATGCTCGCGTGCTCCTCGGGAAGGTTCGAGGCGATGAGATCGGCCAGCGCGCCCGGCTCGGAAACCCCATCGAGCACGCTCGACGTCTCGGCGGGGAGGTTGGGGATGAGGCCGAGCACGCGCCGGGTGTTCTCGCGGAGCGTGTCGGCCAGGCGCCGGGCCGTCTCGTCCGCGACGCCCTCACGGAGCCGCTGCACCTCCGCCCGCATGAAGGGCTCGAGGCCGAGCGGCTCGACCAGACGGAAGCGACCGAGCCCGCTCAGCACCACGCTGTAGTTACCGCTGCCGAGGCGGATGACCCGGACCACCCGAGCCAGCGTGCCGACCTCGTACAGGTCGTCGAAGGTCGGCTCGATCGTGTCCGGGTTGCGCTGCGTGAGCACCGCGACCTCCGCCCCCTCCTGACCGAGCAGCTCCTCTACCAGGCGGACGCTGCGGGGGCGGCCGACGTTGATGGGCACGACGGAGAGCGGAAAAAGGACGGAATTGCGGAGGGCGAGCACCGCCACCCGCTCGACGCCCGATGCCGCGGCCCTGGCCATGGCAGGCACAGTAGTACGGCTCCGGCCCCAGTCCAGTCGCGGCCGGAGCCGCGCTGTGGTAACGCCCTCGGCGTGAACGCCCCTCCTGTGGTCCCGAACAGGCCCCGCCGGCCGCGCGTCGCGTCGGCCCTCGGTGGCGCGGCGATGGCGCTCGCGATCACGGGCGCCGTGGCGCTCGCCCTCCCCGGCCTCACCGGTTGCGCGCGGGGGCGCCCGGCCGCGAGCGGGAGCCCCCACGAGGTGCTTTCCGCCTACGCCCAGGCGATCGAGGAGGGACGGCTCGAGGACGCCTACGCGCTGCTCAGCGAGGAGGCCCGGCGTGAGCTGCCCTTCGACGCCTTTCGGCGCATGGTGACCGAGAACCCCGACGAGGCGAGGGCGATGGCGGCGGCCCTCGTACGGCCGTCGGGCGACCCGCTGGTGACGGCGACGGTGACGACCCCGGACGGTGAATCCCTGCTGTTGGTCCTCGAGGACGGCGCCTGGAAGGTCGACGGCTCGGCGGTCGACCTGTACAGCCAGGCCACCCCCGAGGCCGCGGTGCGCGGCTTCCTGCGCGCCTACGAGCAGGGCCGCTTCGACGTGCTGCTGCGCTTCGTTCCCAGCGCCCAGGCCCAGGGGCTCGACGCGGCGCGCCTCGAGAAGGCGTGGCGAGGGGAGCAGAAGGCGGAGATGGACCGACTCACCCAGGCGCTCGGCGCCGCGTTGCCGACGGCGCGGTTCGAGCTGCTCGGCGACCGGGCCACGATGGCCTACGGAGCCGGTGGCACCGTGGAGCTCGTGCGGGAAGACGGAGCCTGGAAGATCGAGGATTTCCGATGAGCGAGCCGCCCACCCCGGGCCAGAACCCCGGTTCGCGCCACGCCGAGGTCGCTCGCAAGACGCGCGAAACCGACGTGTCCGTCTCCCTCGATCTGGACGGCACCGGGCGAGCGGAGGTGGTGACGCCGGCCCCGTTCCTCTCGCACATGCTGGAGCAGGTCGCCCGCCACGGCGCGTTCGACCTCGTCGTTCGCGCGCAGGGCGACATCGAGATCGACGCCCACCACACCACGGAGGACGTCGGGATCGTGCTCGGCAGCGCCGTGTTGCGTGCGCTCGGCGACCGCAGCGGGATCCGACGCTACGGCTCCGCACTACTGCCGATGGACGAGGCCCTGGCCGCGGTCGCGCTCGATCTGTCCGGTCGGCCGAGCCTGGTCTGGCGCGTGGCCCTGCCCAAGGCAAAGATCGGAGACTGGGACGTCGAGCTGGCCGAGGTCTTCTTCGAGGCCTTCGCCCGGAGCGCCCAGTGCAACCTCCATGTCCGTCTCATGGAGGGCGCGAACCTGCACCACATCGTCGAGGTGTGCTTCAAGGCCTTCGCGCGCGCGCTGCGCGAGGCGGTCGCGCGCGACCCGAGGACCGCCGGGATCCCCTCGACCAAGGGCATGCTCGATTAGGCCGTCCTCCCCGGACCCGCGGGCTCCACGCTTGAACGGGGCGCCCCCGCCGCGGTTTCGGGCTGGTGGTCGCTTCGGCGCGATGTTACTCGCTCGGCGTCGCCGCGCCTCTGGCCGAGCAAGGAGCCCCTTGGAACTCATCCCCGCCATCGATCTGCTGGATGGGCGCGTCGTGCGCCTGCGGCAGGGCCGCTACGATGCCGTGACGATCTACGCCGAGGACCCGCCGGCGCTCGCCGCGAGTTGGAGCGGCCGCGCGCGGCGGCTGCACGTGGTGGACCTCGAGGGCGCGCGGGCGGGCCGCGCGGTGCAGCAGGAACTCGTGCAGCGGCTGGTCGCCGCCTTCGGACCGGGGGTGCAGATCGGCGGGGGGGTCCGGACCCGCGCGGCGGCGGAGAGCTACCTCGAGCTCGGGGTGGACCGGGTGGTGCTGGGCACGGCGGCACTCCGGGATCCGGCGCTGGTGACCGAGCTCGCCCAGGCCTACCCCGGTCGGATCATCCTGGCCGTCGATGCCCGCGACGGGCTGGTGGCCACGGAGGGTTGGCTCGAGCAGTCGACCACCCCGGCGATCGATCTGGTGAGAAGCTACGCGGCCCTCCCCCTGGCGGCGGTCCTCTACACGGACATCGATCGCGACGGCATGGAGACGGGGCCGAACGTCGAGCGAACGGCCACCCTCGCTCGCGACGGCGGCCTCCCCGTCATCGCCAGCGGAGGGGTCGGCAAGCTGGAGCACCTGCGCGCGATCGCCGGACAGCCCGGCATCGCGGCCGCGATCGTCGGGCGCGCGCTCCACGAGGGCCGGTTCACTTTGGAGCAGGCCTTGGCCGCCATCACCCCGCCGAGTGGCGCGGCCTGAGGGTACGGTTCCCCGCCCCTTCCGGGCCGAGGCGCATTATGCTCGATGCGCCATGCCCGAGGGGTCCGATCGGCGGAGTGTGCGGCCAGGTTTGCGTCCGTCGATCGCGCCGAGCCTGCGCGGCGACGAGGCGGGGTTCCGGACGGACGAGTTCGGGCCCGACTCCATCCCCTCGACCCGGGTGGTCGGTGAGGACTTCCTCTACCACCTGTACCGCGGCAGCGAGCTGCTCCAGGACAACTGCGTCGCGGAGGCGAAGGAAGAGCTCGAGCGGGCCCTCGCCGTTCAACCCCGCGACGCCGAGGGGCAGGCCCTCCTCGGGGTCGTGTACTTCCGCCTGGGCCTCTACCCCCGCGCCATCGGGATCTTCGACGAGCTGCTCCGCACGTTCCCGAGCGAAGTGGCACCCCGGATGAACCTGGCGCTCTGCTTCCTCAAGACGGGGCAGCAGCACCGGGCCCGGGAGCAGCTCGAGGCGGTGGTCCAGCGCGCCCCCGACCACCGACGCGCCTGGGGATATCTCGGGCTCGTCCTGGAGCGCCTGGGGGAAATCGCGCGCGCCGAGGCTGCGTTCGAGCAGGCTGGGCAGAGCGGGATGGCCCGGAGGATGCGCGACCGACTCGCGGAGACCGCAGCGTCGACGGCGCACGACGACGCCGACGCGCTGGAGGTGCAGCGCGCGGCAGAGGCCGCGGTGGCCGAGATCGAGCTCGACCCGAGCCCGTTCTTCCGCGCGGAGTCCACCGAGGTCGGCGCGTTCGCCTCCCGCCTGGGGCGCTGGGAGGCGCGCGAGCCCGGCCGTGATCCCGCTCTCTTCCCCCGCCGCTCGGTGCCGCCGCCGGTCCAGCCCGGGAGCCTGCAGAGCTCCGCGCCCCCGCCCGTCCCCAGCCCCACCCCACCCCCCGCATCGCCCGGCCCCGGGGTCCCCGCCCCCACGGGCGAGTCCTCACCGGAGCTCGCCCCGCCCGCCGAAGCCGCGACGGCTGGGTGCACGCCGTCCGAGCTCGTCGGGCGCCATTTGCTGCTCGAACCCCCCGCCGGGCTCGCCCAGCAGGGCGAACGGGTGGTCGTGGTGCGAGTCCGGGACGCGCTGGTCGTGCGTGGCACCGCCGTGCGCGCGCTGCTCCCCGACGCCGGTCCCTTCCGTGCGTCGCCGGCCTATCGCCGCGCTCGCGGGCGACCGCTCGACGAGGTGTTGGGCGGCGCCGAAGCGGCGCTGGGAGAGCTCGCCGGCAGCGGGAGGGTGGTCCTGGCGGCTAGCAGCCCGAAGGCTCGACTGGTGCCGATCCGGCTCTGCGCCGGGGAGCTCCTCTACCTCAGGGAGGCCTTCCTGGTGGCCTTCGAAGGCACGGTGCGTCACGAGAGCGGACGGATGCCGCGAGGCGATGCCGGCCATCACGCCATGGTGCAGCTCTCGGGAGACGGGGCCGCGGTCGTCGAGTTGGACGGCCACCTCCACGCGGTGCCGGTGGAGGGCCCTGGTACCGTCGCGGTCGTGAGCGACCACGTGATCGGCTGGACCGGGCGCCTCTTTCCCAAGCCGCTCGATCCGGCCCACGCCCCGGGCGGCGGGCGCGGCTACGTCGGGTTTGCGGGTGCAGGGGCCGTCCTGGTCGCGTTCGAGTGACCTGGCACGCGCCAGGGTGTACCCACCCCCGACTGCCGCGCTAGCATCGCCCCCGCCGATGAGTGACCGACCTCGAGCTGCCCCGGAAGCCCGCGGTAAGGGGCGCCGGCCGCACCCGCGCCGCGGGACGGCAGCGCCCACCGCGCCGGTGCCGCCGTCAGAAGCCGAGCGCGCCCCGCGCCGCCGCTCGCTCGCCCGCGATCTCGGCAACCTCCCCAACATCCTGACGATGGCGCGCATCGCCATCATCCCCCTGGTCCTCGTCCTGCTCGATCGCAGCACCCCGCGGGACTGCATCTGGGCTGCCGTCGTCTACTCCCTGGCCGCCCTCACCGACCTCGTCGACGGCTTCCTAGCCCGTCGCATGAACGTCGTGAGCGTGCTCGGCAAGTTCCTGGACCCGCTCGCGGACAAGCTGCTCGTGATGGCAACGCTGGTCTGGATGGTGCCGCTAGGGCGCATCTCGCCGTGGATCGTGGTCCTGCTGCTCTCGCGGGAGATCTCGGTCACGGCGCTCCGCTCCATCGCCTCGAGCGAGGGCGTCATCATCGCCGCGGGCGGTGACGGGAAGACCAAGACAGCGTTCCAGATGGTCGGCATCCTCTGCCTCATCCTCGGCTACCCCTACCACCTGACCCTGGGCCCGCTCGACCTCGGCGTGGTCGATCTGGTCCCGGTCGGCCGCTGGCTGGTCTACATCTCGCTCGCCTTCAGCCTCATGAGCGCGATCGAGTACGTGCGGGGGTTCGCCGCTTCTCTGGCGGAGAAGGACCGTGCGGACGCCCTCAGCGCGCGCCGCTGAGCGTTCCGGCCCGGGAGCCGCGCGGGACGGCGGCCCCTCGCTAAGCCGGGTCGAGCCTGCTAGGAATGCGGCCGATGGCGCCTCGACGCACCCCTCCCCTTCTCCTCGGCGTTCCTTCCCTCCTGCTCGCGCTGATGACGGTCATGGCCGACACCGGCTGCCAGAAGCAGGCCGAGGGAGCGCGCTGCGACGTCCTCAATCGGAACGACGACTGCGACGACGGGCTCGAGTGCGTCGCGGCCAAGCTGCTCCTCAACGACGTCGCGGACCGCTGCTGTCCGCCCGAAGACGAGGTGTCGGCGGAGCGCAATTGCCGGCGCCGAGTCACCATCGGCAGCGGCAGCGGCACGGGCGGGACGGGCTCGCCGTCGGGCACCGGGGGCGACGGGCCCACGGCTGGCGCGCCGTCGAGCGAGGGTGGAGCGCCCACAGCCGGGGGAGCGACGGGCGGCGCCGGTTCGTGCAGCTATCCCAGCGACTGCCCCTTGGGTCAGACCTGCGGGCCGCGCGGGGTGTGTCAACCGGAGTGCCGAGAGGATCGCGACTGCGGTCCGGGGGGATGGATCTGCTCGGACGCGGGCGTCTGTCAGGCGGCAACCGGAGCCGCCGGCGCCCCAGCCACGGGCGGTGCTGCCGCCACTGCGGGCGGGGGGGCCTAGCGCGAATGCCGGACGTCGGCGCGTTGACGGCGCTCGGCCAGGAGGCCCTGTTGCTCTCGGTCGCCGTCTCGCTGCCGGTGGTCGGCGTCGCGGCCGTGACGGGGCTGGTCGTCGCCGTGCTCCAGGCGGCCACGCAGATCCAGGACTACACCATCGCGCACCTGCCGCGGCTGCTCCTCGTGGCGCTCGCGCTCGCCGTCGCGGGGCCGTGGATGGGCGGCGAGATCGCCGCCTTCGCTGCCCGAGCGATGACCGGAGGCTGATGCGGTCCCCGGCCGCGGCGCGGGGGCACTCGCGCGTGCTCGGGCCCTCGGACGTCGTCGCCAGCCCCCCCGCGAGCGCTCCCCTCGACCCGGGGCCCGTTCGCGTGGGTGGTCGAGTCGCCGCCCAGCGGGGTCGCGAGCTCACGCTCGTCGACGCCCTCGGACGGCTCTCGGTCCTGCTCGGCGAAGACCGATGGCTCGCACCCGGGTCGCTCGTCGTCGTGGACGGGCGCTGGGACCGACAACGCCTGATGGACGCGGTGGTCGTCACCGAGCGTGCGCTGCCGGAGCCGGTGCGCGGCGGCGAGCACGCGCGCCTCGCCTGGGACGGGGTCGGCCCCCGCCTGGCCGCCCGCAGCCAGGCGCTGGCGGCGGTGCGCGACCATTTCTCCCGGGCGGGGTTCGTCGAGGTGGAAACCCCGACCCGTCTGCGAGCCCCCGCGCTGGAGCCCAACGTCGACGCGCTCCCCATCGGAGCGGGCTGGCTGGCCACCTCGCCGGAGCTTCACATGAAGCGGCTGCTGGTCGGCGGTCTACCTCGCATCTACCAGGTCGCGAGGGTCTTCCGCGCCGACGAAACCGGCACCTGGCACGAGCCGGAGTTCACGCTGCTCGAGTGGTACCGCGCGTTCTCCGGCTACGACGCGGTGATCGAGGACACAGAGGCGATCGTCGCCGCCGTCGTCCGCGCGCTCCGCGGCGGGGCCACCCTCCCCGGCCCGGAGGGCCGCGAGATCGACGTGACTCCCCCGTTCGAGCGCCTGCCGGTGCGCGAGGCCTTCCGCCGCTACGCTGAGGTGCCGGACGCGGCAGCGCTGGCCGCCGCCGATCCCGCCCGGTACTTCGAGCTGCTGGTCGACCGCGTCGAGCCCGCGCTCAAGCGCTACGACCGCCCCGTGCTGCTGGTGGAGTACCCGCTGAGCGAGGCGGCGCTCGCCCGCCCCGTGCCCCACGACCCGACCGTGGCAGAGCGCTTCGAGCTCTACGTCGGTGGCGTCGAGCTCTCGAACGGGTACGGCGAGCTCGTCGACGCGGGCGAGCAGCGCCGTCGCTTCGAGCGCGAACGCGAGCGCCGCGCCGCCGCTGGGCTGCCGCTCTACCCCTGCGATGACCGGTTCCTCGCGGCGCTCGAGGAGGGGATGCCGGAGAGCGCTGGCAACGCCCTCGGGATCGACCGCCTGGTGGCCCTCGCCACGGGCGCGCCCGGGGTCGCGGCGGTGCTGGCGTTCCCCGAGGCCTGCCGCTGAGTGACGCACGGCGCCCGCCGCATCGCCCCCACCCAGCGCGCCGCCGAGGGCGCGCCCGAGCCACGCGGCGACGGGCGCCCTCCTTCCGACCGGGTCAGAGATCGAGCTCTTGCTGCCCGATCACGAGGCTCACCTTCTGGTTGCCGTTCACCGCGCGGAGATCGGCGAGGAGCTTGGCCGCATCCGCGCGCCGCTGCAGCACCACGGAGTAGATGAGCTCCTGCTGCCGCTCGTCCTCCACCGACTCGACGCTGATCAAGTGCTGCTCGTCCAGGTGCCGCCGGAACACCTCCCGCAGGGCCGCCTCCGGCGCCACGTCCGCCCCGATCCGCACGATCAGGATCCGCTCCCGGACCACCTTGCGGAAGAGCGACAGCTTGTTCATGAGCACGATGACCCCGATCATGCACACGGTGGCGAAGCCCGCGAGCAGGTACGACCGCGTCCCGCACGCCATGCCGACCGCCAGCGAGACGAAGACGAAGCCGATGTCCCGCGTCTCCTTCACCGCATGCCGGAAACGGATGATGCTGAGGGCACCGACCAGGGTGAAGGCGCGTGCCACGTTGGCGCCGATGATGAGCATGAAGAAGGCGACCGCGACGCCCAGAATCACCAGCGTCTGGGCGAACGACTGGGAGTACGACACGCCGCGGTGGGTCGAGCGGTAGGTCCACGCCACGAACAGCGCCAGCACGACGCTGGTGCCGAAAACGGCGAGGACGTCGAGTGGCGTGAACGCCACCGTCGAGTCGCCCATCGACAGCAGGGCCTTGGTCAGATCATCCATGGCTCATCCTCTCTTCGCGCCAGGGCCAGGCCCAGGCGCGCCTGTTCGCGGCTCACCACCGAGCAGTACTTGCTCAATCGGGTGAGCACGCACTCGTGACGCGCCAGCAGCGTCACCATGAAATGCGGGATCCTCTCGTTGACCTTCACCTCGAGCACGAGGCGATCGGGCGGCAAGAAGAAATGATTCTGGGCCCGCTCGTTGATCTTGAGCGCGTTCATGCGGCCGCGAAGGTTGCTGTCGAAGGTGACGCGCATCCCGGTGTCGAAGCGCTCGGCCACGAAGGCCTGCCGCCGGTAGGAGACGATGGCCGTGGGCCGAAGCTGCTGCGCGCGGACCATGTAGTGGACCTCGGAGGCGACGGCGGCGTCGAGATCGTCCAGCGAAGAGTCCGGCTCGTCCGCGCGACAGAGGGCCTCGGCCTGCGCGAGCGGCAGGACGAGCCGGCGCTTCTGCACGGTCCGGTTCATGCGCTGCTTGATCTCGACGTGACCCACCGTCACCCGGCGGACGTCCCCCCCCGGCGGGTACACTCGGAGCCGGAGCTTGCGCCGGAAGCGGAGCCCCTCGATCTTCGAGTAGAAAGCCTCGAGATCGGGGCTGTCGTAATAGAGGCTCACGATGGGGTAGCTCCCGCTCGGATCCCCGTGCGAGTCCGGCACCATAAAATGGTGCAGGTCATCGACCAGCGCGTGGTAGCGGCGAGCGTCGACGACGTACTTCAGCTCGTAGCGGTTGAAGCGGCGGATCACGGGGCCTCCCCGGTGAGGTCGCCGACGATCAGGAGCTCGCCATCCTCGCCCCTGCGTCGCGCCGTCCACAGGCCCGGCTGGCCGCGAGCCCCGTCCGGCAAGCCGAGCTCGACAGTTCGCCCCGGCTCGATCGCCGTGGACACGATCTGCGCTCGCTGCGCGAGCTCGAGCTGCCCCCGCGCCGTCCCCGTGACCAGGATCTTCGTCGCCTCGGCGGTGGTGACGACGTGAAACCGCGGCGAGCGGGTCGAGCCGTCGCGCCGTGCCTCCAGGGCCCGCGCCCCCGTCTCTCCCGCGAGCTTGGCCACCAGCCGCGGTCGCCGGCCCATCTCCAGGGTCAGCTCGCCGATCAGCCACTCGCTGGCGGTAGCGCCCTCGGTCATGGCGAGGGCATCGAGCTCCCTCCGCATCCGATCGAGCCGTGGCTCACGCGCGCCCCACAGCAGAAAGGCAGCCGCCCAGCCCCAACTCAGGAGCGCGAGCCAGATGCCAACGCTCGGCAGCGAGCGGGTCGAGGGGAGCCTCACGGCCGCGCCTCCTCCGGGCCGCGCCAGCGGACGAGCGCCGCCCAGTCCGCGAGCCCGCGGGGCTGGAGCAGGGAGCGCAGATCTCCGTCCTTGGGCGCGCCGAACGGCTTCACCTTGAAGCTCGGCTTGTCGACCAGCTGCCGGGGGTCGTCGACGGCGACGAACCAGAGCCCCGCGCCGTGCGCGGAGCTCTCGCCGATGTAGTAGTCGCTGCGGCGCACGACGCGGATGCCTATCCGCGCCGCCGCGACGACCACGTCCTCGACCTCGAGGCGCGAGCTGTTCTTGACCAGCAGCCCGATCGGGCATCGCGCGATGACCGTCCGGCGCAGTACGACCTCGCTCTGCTCGCCAGCGGAGACGCCGTTGTCCGCGCAGTCCAGCAGGTTCACGTCCTCGGCCGTGAGGTTGGCCCCCATCAGGTCCAGCGCGTCGTCACCGGAGCCGATCACGGTGAGCCCTTGGACGACCGCCTCGGTGTGCTCCAGGTCGATCCCGTCGCTGGAGGAGCGCGCCACGGTGACGCGCTCCAGGTGAGCCTGGCGGACGTAGACGAGGTGCAGCGCGTTCTCGCCTTGGGCCTCGGCGAGGCGGGCGTCTTGCAGCGTGAAGCGCGAGGTGTCGTGGACACTGAGCATGGCCGTGTAGTGCCGTCCGGCGAAGCGTCCCTCGCCGCCGCCCGTGAGCTCGACGTGGGCGAGCGACGAGCCCGCTGCGGCTTGCCCCTCGATCGCCACGAAGCCCCAACCGTCACCCGTGAAGCGGATGGGAGCGTCTGGACGCCCCACGGCCGTGAGCCGGCCGCGCAGGACGAGGCTGGCGCCCCGGGCGAGGTGGAGCGTAGTCCCAGGCGCGACCACGACGTGGTGGCCCGCCTCGTAGGTCCGGGTCTCGGCGATCTCGACGGTGCCGGGACCGAGCCGCTCCTCCGCCGGAACGGATCGACGGCCGAGGCACCAGGGGTGGAGCGACCGCCCCCCGGGCCCGGGCTCGAACCGCACCTCGCAGGCCTCGGGCGGAGGAGGCGCCGCCGCCGTCGCCGTGATCCTTCGCTCTAGCTCCGCCGACGTGCGCGCGTTGCGCGCGCGCAGCACCACCGACTCCAGTTGGCAGGCGCCCGTGTCGAGGGCGAGGTCGAAGCGTCGCGGCGCCGGCGTGAGCCGGACCCGACCCCGGGTCGGTGTGGGCGGACGCGCCACCCGCACCGTGCCTGGGCGCAGCCGCTCGGGCTTCGGCAAGCGCCCCGCCAGCGTCGCCGGGTGCCAGGCGTCCTCCGGGCCTCCCGACGGCGGCAGGCGGCGCCAGGAGAGGCTGGGGGTTTCGCAGGGGCCCGAGTAGCGCGGCTCGATCGCCAGTAGCTCGAGCGGCGCGCGACCGTCCACCTCGAGCTGCAGGACCGCCGCCGCCTCGGCGTCTCCCCCGGCGCCGGTCGGTGGTGGCGGAGGCACGAACAGGGTCGCGCCGAGCGCCGAGCTCGCGAGCTCGCGGACGAGGAAGGCGTTGCGCTCCCGGATCCTGGCCAGCTCGACCCCCCGCGCCTCGAGCTGGCGGCGCCGGTCCATGGGGCGCGCCATCTCCTCGAAGTACGGGCCGAGCTTGGGAAACAGGTCGACGGCGTCCCAGTATGGGTCCTGCTCGAACGCCTCCCGCAGCCGCTCGTCCCAGACGGCGAGCCCCGTGACGATCGCCTCCAGGCGCGCTTCGCCCTCAAGCAAAGACCAAGCAGCCGCGTCCCGCAGATCGGCGAACGCAGCGAGCTCCGACAAGCGCAGCACGAGGGGGCTGGGTGCCCGTTGAACCACCGGCTCGTGGTTGCCCCCGCGCAAATTCCAAACGATCGGCTCGAAGACCCCGCGGTACGGGTCGTAGTAGAGCTTCTGGTTCTCGTTGTAGTTGTGCTGATCGATCCCGAGCACCACGTCGAGCGCGTCGAGCTCCGCGAAGGCCCGCAGATCGAGCCGCTCCTCGGCGAAGCGCGCGAAGGTGGTCAGATCCGCGCCGCGCAACTGCCCGAGGAGCTCCTCGAGTTCGGCCACGTCGCTGTCCTGACCGATGGGCCCCGCGGCCTTGGTCCAGAACTCGGTGGACTCGAAGAGCCGGCTCGTGCCCGTCGCGGGATCGACGGGGGCGCCGTTGCCCGAGTAGATGTTCCAGGGGAAGCGACGAGCGTGCCGAATCACCGACTCGTCGACCGGGGCCTCGAGGAAGTAGACGCCGAGGGGAGAGCCGTTCACTTCGAGCCAGACCGGCTCGAAGTGCGGGACCATCAGGCCACGCCGCCGCGCCAGATCGAGCGCCACCAGCTCGAGCAGCGGCTCGGCCTCGGGGCTGTTGGCGAGCAGGAGCGTCTCGTGCCCGAGCAGGTGGCGGTCCGCGTCCAGCCGGACCTTCCAGCTCTTTTGCGGGTAGTTCCAGTTCCAGTGGCGGCTCCCGCGATAGCGCAGCCCGACGTCGTAGAGCACCCCGCGGTGCTCGAGCTCACCCGGCACGTAGCCGGCCGGGCCGTCCTGGGGTGGCAGCTCGGCGTCGAGCCGATCGAGATCGGTGTTCCGCACGCGCAGCGCGAGCCGCTCGAGCCGCGCCGAGGCGCTCCCCGACCCCGCGAAGAGGTGGTGGTAGTCCCGCCGCAGTCGATCGTGCAGGTGAAGCTGCAAGAGCTCGACCGTGAGCGGCTCCGCGTCCCCGGTACCCCGCACCGTCCGGTGGTGAGCGAACGTCGCGTGAGCGAGATAGAAGACGACGAAAAGGTGCGCCGGGATGGCGATCACGATCGCCGAGCCGAGGCGAAGCCGCCACAGTCGACGCAGCGCCGGAGCTTCGCCGAAGGCAGGGGGAGCGACCGTCTCGTCCCACGTCCGCCGGAGAGCGCTGGTCAGCTTGGCGAAGACGGACGACACGCTCGCTCCCGGCGGGGCATTTGCGGGTGAAGGGCCGCCACCCATCGACTGTGGCTCACCGTCCCCCCCGTTTTTTCCCCCGGGGCCGCGCCAGACGCGCCAGCAGCCGCACGGCAAGACCACCGTGCGAGCCCCCCGCCTGCCTCGACTTCGGGTCGACCGGGCCGCTCCCGCACCTCCAGCGGCGGGGACGGTGGCCCGCGTCGCGTCCCCGCTTCGAGCAGCGGGGGCGAGTCGCCCGGGACCGAGAACCAGGTGAGCGCGTCCAACACGGCCGGCACCATACACAATCCCGCCGGCTCACTGGAATGACCCGTCGCCAGAAAAACGGGACCCGACGACGCCCGCCAGAGGAGTGGAGCTCAGCCAATAAATTCCAGTGGGCAGGTGTGAGGGACCGCGTGCCCGCGCCAAGCAGGGATCACCTCAGCCGCCGAGGCGGAGGTCCCGCATGAGAGAGCCAGGCACGGGGGGCAGCCCCAGCAGCTCGAGCGCCAGGTTCGCCGCGTCGCCGTTGCGAACCGGCTGCTCGGCGGCGTCGTGAGCGGGTCGAGTGTCCCCCGGATCGACACGCCGCCCCGCGAGCAGCGAGTAGAGCTCGGCGCCCCCTGGGATCGTCGGGCCCACCACCAGAAAGGGGATCTCGTAGACCGCGGGGTTGGTCGCGTCCGCGTGAGCAAAGCCCTCCCCACCGTGGTCGGCGGTGAGCACGATCCCCCAGTCATCGAGCCCACCGCTCGACTCGAGCCGGTCGAGCAACGCGCCGAGCTCCCCGTCGATCTCGATCAGGCCTTGACGCCAAGCCTCGGAGCCCCAGCCGGTCGAGTGCCCGAGGGGCGTGTCGAGATCGGTGACGTGGAGCAGCGAGAGATCGCAGCGCCCCGCGCTCAGCTCCGCCGCCGCGACCTCGATCAACGAGTGGTCCTCGCTCAGGAAGAACTGATCGATCTTGCCTGCTCCGTCGTCCTTCCCGACGCTATCGGGCGCGCCGTGCGCCGCGTCGTAGCTCTGCGCGAAGAGCACGAACTTCTGCTTGCTGGCGAAGAGGCAGGTGGTGTAGCCGCGGTCGTGCGCCACGTCGTACATACTGGCGACGTAGTCGAGCGCCGGGTTCCCGGCCGTGTGGAGCGTCTCCGTAGCGGCGGGGACGGCGTTGCCGGTGTAGCCATGGTGGGTATCGGCGGGCAGGCCTGGCACCGCCGTCACCGGCCGCCCCGTGAGTACGCTCGCGTGGTTCGGCAGCGTGACCGTGATCTCGAAGTCCGTCCGCGCGTTGAGGGTCGAGGCGCCAAGCTCGCGGAACCGCTGGAACGTGGGCAGCGCCCCCACCTCGAGCACGGGGGCGAGCGGGCGGCTCCCGAGCCCGTCCAGGGTGATCACCAGGACGCGCGAGGCTCGGCGCGGTGGCGGGGCCTGCAACGAGGGCTCGCTCGACCCCCGCGTCACCTCCCGGCTCTCATCCGGCCCCGGTGAGACACCGCAAGCGCAAACCCCTCCCTCCGACTCCCCGCCGGGGGAGCCCGCCGTCTCGAGCCCGAGCTCGACCCGCCCACCGAAGCAGGCCGACAGCAGCAGGGCCAGCCAACCCAATGATACCCGGCCAGCCGACCGCACCGGGCCTGCCCGCGTCAGCGGATGGTCACTTCCGAGGTGCACCCGAACATCAGCTCCAGCCGGAGCTGCGGGTCCGACTGGACGAGGGCGCAGCTTCCGGGGCAGAGCGAGACGCGCTGGGTCGCCTCGTCCATGTACCACCCTTGGTCGCAGTTCGAGTCCGCAGACTTGAGGATCTGGATGGGCTCGGCGTTTCCGGGC
This sequence comes from uncultured Polyangiaceae bacterium, assembly GCA_964480725.1. Taxonomy (GTDB): domain Bacteria; phylum Myxococcota_A; class Polyangia; order Polyangiales; family Polyangiaceae; genus JAFGBI01. The sequence goes on from CAYZQO010000042.1 coordinate 20,164, forward strand.
CAGACGAACATGTTGATCGCCATCGGGTCGAGCTCCTGACCCGGCGGCGGCAGGGGCACCGAGTAGTCGCAACTGACCACCTTGCTCGCGATGGTGTCGAGCGCGCTGCGGAGCGCCGCGGTGAAATCTGCGGCCTGGGTCATGTCGAAGTGGCAGTACGGCTCGCCGTCGTGCGAGCAGTTGCCCGGGGAGGTTCCGCCGACCTCGGCGGCCTGCGAGAGCCACCACCGGTTGTCGAGCCCGGTGTCCATGTGCTCCTCGCTCCCCGGCGAGCCGAGCACGAAGGTCTTGATGCCGTACTCGCTGTAGGCGTGGGCGATCTCGTCGATCACCGGCTGCTCGTAACCATCGCCGGCACGGCACTGGCCCGGCTCGCACCCGAGGGTCAAGGTGGGGGTGCCGTCGGTCATCAGGAGGATGTACTTCTGCCCGACGACGCTGGACGCGGCCGCGTAGGCCTCTACCGCCACCATGTAGGCGTCGTGCGTCGGCGTGCAGGTTTCCGTCTCGATGGAGTTCATGCCGTCCACGACGGTCTGCCGGAACCCGGCGTTGCCGAGGACGCCCGGTAGGATTACCGCGTCCACGTTGACACAGCGCTCGTGCCCACCGGGCACCCCGTCGACGACCTTGTTGGGGTATCCGAGCAGACCCAGGGCGGTGGAGTCCGGGAGGTTGTTCACCGTGTTGATGATGGCGTCACGGGTCACCACCCACTTGGACTGAGCGCCGGTCCCGTTCGCGGTCGCGTCCATCGACGAGCTCGCGTCCACGACGAAGAACAGGCTCGAGCCCAGGGGCTCGGGCTCGGCTGCCCAACCCGTGCAGGTCGACGAGCGCAGCGCTTCTACCTCGGCCTCGGTCACGGCCTTAGCTCCACCGACGAAGGCGTCCGCCTCGAGCGGGTCGGCGACGCCGTCGCCGTTCACGTCGCGGATCTCCCCGTTGTTGGGCCCCGGGATGGGCCCCTCGCCCTGGGCATCGCCCCCGTCATCGCCCTCCTCGGCGCAGCTCACGACGATGAAGAGGCCTACCATCGAGCCTGCCACCAGAGTCACGCCACGCCTTGCCATAGTCATCCTCCCGGACGTCACCGTCTCCGGAGCCTGAGATCCCTCTGGACGACCCTCGATGGTCGCCAGGCTCCCGGGGACTTGGTCATAGTCAATCGCGTTGGCCCCTCGGCCTACAGTCCAGTTTCACACTCGGGGCGCCCTTTGCAGCTCACCCCGTCGATCCGACGCACACTGTACCACGTCTGTCGTCGGTGACAGCGCCAACGAGGCGGGCGATGCGCAGTAAATCGACCGCGCGGCGGCACGCTGGGCTTCTCCATGGAAAGTCGCCCCGCGAAACCAACCCCTTCGAGGGTCGCCACCGGCTGGATCCGCGCGCCGGCGGATGTGGGCCACTGTAGGTTCCGCGACCTCCACGGAGGCGGCAGCGGGACGTCCGTGGTTCCGATCTCGACTATCGTCCGCGACGTGACCCCCTCCCCTCCCTCCCGGCTCGGCATCGGGCTGCTCCTCTCGCTCGCGGGCCTCGTCCCCTCTTGCGACCACGAGGATCACGGCTGCGAGCCGGGCGTGCCCTGTCCCTGCAGCGGCGGCAACGCGTGCGTGCTCGACTGCCGCGACACCGAGCGCTGCATCCCGATCTGCTCGAGCGCGCGCCTCTGCGACGTGCGCTGCGGCGAGGGGTGCATGTACGACTGCTCGAACATCACGGATTGCCGCGTCAGCACCGGACCGGACAGCACGGTCCACTGCGCGTCCGTGTCCACCTGCACCGCGACCGTCGCCGCGCGGAGCACCGTCGACTGCTCCAACCTGTCCCTCTGCCGCGTCGCCTGCACCGCGGATTGCGAGGTGCGCTGTCCCGGCGTGGGAGACTGCGATGTCGCTTGCGCCGAGCAAGGGGCCGCAACCGACTGCGGCGACGGGCGCTGGGTCTGCGACCGACCCTGCTGAGCGAGCCACCGAGCCTGTGCCCGGCGACCACGCCGGACGGCGCTCAATCGCCGACCACGGGCGACTCCCCCGAGGCCGCGAGGCCAAGGAACCGGGCCATGTCCGCGTTCGCGCTGGTCACTTCGAAGACCACGAAATGCCCATCGCGCCCGGCGGGAGGCTGGTACTGCCGAAGCAGCGCCGTGAAGGTTTCCTCGCCGACGATGACGTTGCCCGAAGCCGGCGAGGTCAGCACCGTGAGCCCGAGCTCGTCCGGCGTTCCCACCGAGGCATCGGGCTCCACCTCGTCGAGGCCCGCGGCGACGGCGAAAATGGCGAGGGTTTCGGGAGGGCTGAAGGTGTCGCCGAGCCCGTAGGGCAGCAGGACGTGCTTCGGGGCCTGCTCGTCGGGCGGATCCTCGGCGAGGAGCCGGGCAAAGTTGAGGGGGTCGGCGGGGTCGATCCACTGACCGATGAGGGTGAGCCCCGGATGCGAGGCGCCGCCCGCGAGACGGACGGCACCGCCCTCGATGACGGGATCACCGAGCAGGTACGGGAGGATCCCGGCAATGTCGACGGGGCTGGTCTTGGCGAGGAGCGCGTCCTTGATCGAGGCCCCGTTGCCGCTCAGCACCGCGGCCGGGATCGCGGGCAGGAAGGGCAACGCGAGGCTTCCCTCCGTCGCCCCCTGGGAGTGCCCGAAGAAGACGATCCTCGTCGGATCGATCCGGATCGCCTCCCCGCCCGACGTCGCCGCGTCGACGTCGAGCGCGGCCGCGAAGCGGGCAAGAGAGAGCTGGTCCGCCGCCCCCTGCAGGGGGTTGCCGCGCGCCGCGTCCGGATTCAAGAAATTGTAGAACAGGTTCTCCGGGGAGTCCGTGGAGCTGCCCCGGCGCGGTCCGTGCGCCACCTGATCGATCCCGAGCACGGCGAAGCGCACGGTGCCCGCACCGGTGGCGGTCGCAGAGAGGGTCCCAGCGATGGCGTCGTCCGCCTGCGTGCGGAAGGAGCCGCCCGTCCCGTGGGCGTGGATCACGAGGGGCCACCCCGCGGCGGGCATCGCCCTGGTGGGAACGGTGAGGGACAGGCAGACGGGCTCGGTGGAGACGGGCTCCGCGGCGATCGCTCCCCCCGCGTCGAGGTAGGGCGGCTCCCCCTGCTGGAAGATCGGGAGCGACACCAGGGCGTGGTACTCATCGTAACCAGCGGCGCCGGAGCCACAGGCGCGCTCCCCCTCCGCCTGAGGGCAGGGGCTCGGCTCGCCGTCCCCGCACCGTACCCAGTCGGTGGCGACGGGAACCGGGGCGTCGGCGACCGCGTCGGCCAGCGCCTGCATCGGGGCCAGGACGTCATCCACGGTGATCACGGTCGCCGTGAGGATCCGGGCGGCGACCGGCGTGGGCACCGGACTCGGGAGCGCCTCGGCCCACCAAGCCGGCGGGCTCGCGATGAGGTCACGCAGCGGACGGAAGCGCTGCCACGCCGCCGCGAGGGTCGCGTCGGCGGGAGCGGCGGGTGCCAGCATGGCGGCGAACTGCGGCGACCGCTCGATGTCCGAGCCGTCCGCGGCCTTGCCGTCGTCGCTCAACCAGACCGCGTAGGTGTGGCCTGGCAGCAGCGGGTAGCCTGCGGGGCGCTGCACCGTGAGGGCATTGGCGCAGACCGCGTTCGAACGGGTCGGAAAGTACTGCCAGCTCAGCCCGGCGATGGCACCGTACTCGGGCGCGCCGACCGTCACGTCGGTCCAGTGCACCGGGAAGGGATCGCCCCGGAAGGTGTCCGGGTCGATGGGCCCGGAGAAGCGGAAGATCACGGTCGGATTCGCACCCCAGCCGGCGGCGTGCGCCTCGAGGGCGTCGACGTAGCGCGCAAGCGGATCGAAGCCGAAGAGCGACGCGCCCGGCGTGGGGAAGCCCTCGAGATCGGGGTGACCGCCCACCAGCCGGACGTCGTTCGGGAACGGTAGCGCGAAGAAATCGGAGGCCGCCCCGCCCTCCACGCCGGGGACCTCGAAGAGCGCGCGGACGGGCTGTCCCTCGGCGATCGGATCCGCGCAGTCCGCCGCCTCGAAGGCGGGGACGCCAAACACGGGGATCCCGGGCACCGACGGGACACAAACGCCGTCCACGCAGCTCAGCCCCGCGAAGCAGTCCGCGGGCGTGGCGCAAGCGCCGCCCACGTCGGTCGCCCCCTCCGGCGTGCACGCCAGCGACATCCCGACCAGGGCGCAGCGCAGCCCGTCGGCGCAGTCGGCGTCGGCCTGGCAGGCCTCGCCGCTCCCCGCCGACCCCGCGGGCACGCAGGTCGCGCCCACGCACTGCGCGTCGCCCGCGCACTCCGCCGAGAGCGCACAGGCCCCCCCCAGGGTGGTCGTGCCGGCCGGCACGCACTCGTCGAAGGTGCACTCGAGACCGAAGCGGCAGTCGCCGTCCGCCGCACAGCGCTCCCCGACGCCGGCGCCACCGGGCGCCGGGGGCTCGCCGCCGGCACCCCCGCTGCCCGGCTGCACCTCGCCGCCGGCGCCACCGCTGCCCGGCTGCACCTCGCCGCCGGCGCCACCGCTGCCCGGCTGCACCTCGCCGCCCTCGCCGCCCTCGCCACCCGTGATCGGCGGCTCGCCGGCACCCCCCGTCGGCGGCTCGGCCCCGGCCGTCCCATCTCCTCCACCGGTCACCTCGCCCCCCTCCGCGAAGGCGCCCCCCTCCGACGGAAAGCCGCCGGAAGCGGGACCGCCGAACGCACCCGCGGAACCGTCGGACGTCGTGATGGACGTGCCGCTTTCGCAGGCGGACACGCCGCAGAGGAGGATCGCGAGCGCCACCGCGCCACCGAGTCGCATCGTCGCCGTCATTGCACCCCAGCCTCCCGCCCCGGGGTCCCTTGCCGCCGGGCCGTGCCCCGGAACCTAGCGGATCCCTCGGAAAGGTCCAGGCGACGCGCCCGCGTGCCGGTGGCGGTGGCCGACCGGGTCGGCCAGGACCGCTCGCTCCCCGCGTCCGTGGCTCAGTCGTAGCGCAGGAGCGACACCACCGGCGTCGGCGCCAGGCGAGCGCGGCCGCCGAGGAAGCCCAGCTCGATCACGAAGGCGTGAGCGAAGACGATCGCCCCCTGCCGCTCGACGAGCGCGGTCGCACCCGCCGCGGTGCCACCGGTCGCGAGCAGGTCGTCCACCACGACCACGCGCGTCCCGGGCCGGAGCGCATCCCGGTGGATCTCCAGCTCCGCGGTGCCGTACTCGAGCGAGCAGGCGATCCGATCGGTGAGGTACGGGAGCTTGCCAGCCTTGCGCACGGGGACGAAGCGGGCGCTGAGCCGCGCCGCCAGCGCGCCGCCGAAGATGAACCCGCGCGACTCGATGGCGACCACGGCATCCAGACCGTGGCCGACGAAGCGCTCAGCGAGCGCGTCGATCGCCACCTGCAGACCGCGCGCGTCACCGACAAGGGGAGTGATGTCCTTGAACAGGATCCCCGGACGAGGGAAATCCGGCACATCGCGGACCAGGCCGCGGAGGTAGGCGATCGGCTCGAGGTCGAAGCTCGCACCCGGAGCCACGGCGCCGCGACGACTTCGCCCGGCCAGGTCCACCGCCTCGCGCTCGACGCCCCTCGGCGTGGGAGCGCGCCGGGGCGGCACGTGCTTCGTCGTCGTGTGGGAGCTGCGCTTCCTCGCTGCCATCGGCGTCTCCTATCACGGCAGCCCGCGGCCTTCACCAGCAGTGTATGCTCTCCGGCTCAGTGCTGGGATCGACCCCGGAGATCGACCGCGAGGTCGCGCGCGACGTGGAGCGGCACGTGAGGGAGGCCGTGGCGCGATTCGGCGTGGCCGGGGAGGTGCGCCTGCTGGACGGTTCGGTCTGGCTCGAAACACCGGGCGGGAACGTCTCGGCCGACGCCGGGTCCCTGATGCGCGACTGGCAACGGCTCTCCCTCGAGGATCGCCGCTGGGCAGCCACCGGGCTGGCGCGCGCGCTGGTCGAGCGCCGGCGAGCGCTGGGGCTGGTGGCCGCGGGCCGACGCCCGTCACTGTGGCTCCCGATGGCGATCCTGCTCGGGGTGGCCGGCGTCCTGCTCGGCGCGGCCTTCGCCTACCCGCTCTTGTTCCCGGCGGCGGCCCCCTCGGCGACGGGGCCGTCGGTCGACCCCGACGACGACCGCCGGTTGCGCGCCCGCCGCGTCTGCTCGGCGACGCGAGCCCGGATCTCGCGGGGGGCCACCGCCGGCCCAACCGACAGTGAGGGCTGGGTCGTCGAGCTCACGCTCCTCCGGCGACCGTCGGCGGTCGCCCTGCTGCACGACCCGGGGCTCGGGGCGCTCCTGGAGCGCCCCGAACCGGACCGCCCCACTCGGGTCGTCTGGTCCGACACCCCGTCGCTCACCCGGCAGGATCCGGCGACGGGCCCCGTCCTTCTGACCGGGGTGACCCTGCCCGCGCGGGCGGCGCCGCGCTGGGACTCCATCACCCTCACCTTCTCCGGCAGCGCCGCGGCGCTCTATTTCCAGCCGGCTGAGCGCGGGGAGTTCTTCGCCCTGGCCACCGCGGCGAGCGAGCGGCTCGGGATCACCTTCGCCGGGCTCTTCGCGCGCTGTGACGACAGCGTCGAGCGCGACGTCGGGACCTGGTTCCGTGGCCCCACGGGCGCGGGCGCCGCCGCTGGACTCCTGTACTTCATGGCCACAACGGGCAGCGCGCCCCAGGTGGCCCCAGCGCACCTCGCCCGCGACGATGGCTCGCTCGATCCGACGCGCGTGCTGGACGATCTGCCGCCGCTCGGCCGTGACCTCGACCGTGAGCGGCTGCGCTCGCTGCTGGCCGCCAGCGGCGGCATGGTGTCCGGAGCGCCGAGCGGGCCTATCACCATCACGTTCCCGTTCGAGCGCAGCGACCGGGCCAGCGTCGCCAGCGCCCACTTCGCGCGCTATTTCGGCGTCATCGCGACGCCCTGACGCTCCCCGGCGCCCCGACCCGGCTCGGGTGCCCCCGACCGGCAGCGGTGCCGCCGCCTGCGCCTCGGGCCACGCCCCCAGCCCGGTCGCCCCAGCCGTCCCCACCCGTCGATGGAGTTCCTTTTTTCGGGGGTGCTACGCGGGAGCTTGCCTCCCGGGCGCCCCAGCGCGCTACCCTGTCCGGCCGTGGCCGCTGACCAGAACGCCGCGCGCCCGCCGCCGCCCCCCCGCCGACCGCCGCCCCCGTCCGCGGTGGCGCGGGCCGCGACGTCGATGACGCAGCCGGAGAAGGACGCCCTGACTTTCCAGGCCCTCGGCCTGCAGCAGGAGCAGGTGCAGGCCCGCATCGTCCACTACCGCGGCGATCTCAAGACCAGCGCCGAGCTCGACGCCATCACGGCCAACGTGGTCGCCCAGATCCAGGCGATGCAGGCGGTGGTTGCCACCCAGTCGGAGGCGCGCAGGACCCCCGAGGAGATGGAGGACCAGCAGGTCCGCACCCTGGCCTCGCTCCTGTCCCGGGTCTTTCAGACCGGATCGACCTTCGTGACCTCCTCGCTCATGCGCATCGGGCGCCGCGTCTCCAAGCACTTCTTCGACAGCGAGCTGCACGAGCGACCTCGAGGGGAGAAGGAGCGGCGGATCCACGATCCCGAGCAGGGCGTCTTCTACGTGCTGCAGCGACACAAGCTCCGCATGCGCGCGGAGCTCGAGCTCTTCGATTTCGAGAGCGAGTCCATCCGCCAGGCGAGTCTCGCCCTGCTGGACCGGACGGAGCGGGAGCTCCGCAGCGCGTACCTGTCGCGACGGTCGCCCGAGCTGCAGCGCGTGATGACGATCTTCACCGAGGTCCTCACCGAATTTCTCACCCGGCACGTCCCACCACGCCTGGAGGCGATGGCGCGCATCACCGTGCACGCCGCCGGCACCGCGCGGCGCCCGAACAGCGTCGGATACAAGGTCTGGCCCGACGCCTTCCCGGAGTTTCGCACCGAGTGGGAGCGGGTCTTCATGCAGCAGATGGTCAACCACTGCGGCGACGAGATCTTCTCCCGCCTGAGCGCCCAGGGGGGGGATCTGCGCGACGAGACGATCGGTTTTTTCACCGATCCCGAGCTCTTCGCCACCTCCGGGGCGGTGCTCTGCGAGGCCCTCTATGACTTCCTCTGCCTCGAGGGCTTCCTCGACCTGCCGGTGGACTGGCGGGTTCAACGCGGGCGCGGCGGATGACCGCGCACGGGCGTCGACGTGGCCGCGAGGCAGGGGCGCGAGCGTGAAGCGCTGGCTGGCGATCGTCGGCGTCCTGCTCGGGATCGGGATGATCGGGTACGCCCTGTTCGCGCGCGCCACGGACGAGGAGCAGATCCAAGCCCAGCTCGCGCGGCTGGCCGCCGCCGTCTCCTTCGCGGAGGCCGGCAACCCAGCGTCTCGAGCCTTGCACCTGCGCGGCGAGTTCTCGGACATCTTCACCCCCGAGGCGGAGGTGACCGTCGCGGAGCTGGGCATCCGGCAGCGGGGCCGGGACGACCTGGTCGCGACGACCCTGCAGGCGTCGAGCCTGGCACGCCGGCTAGAGGTGGGGCTCACGTCGGTGAGGATCGTGGTCGCGGAGGACCGCGCGACGGCCACCGCGGCCGCCACCGCCCTCTTCGCCGCGGTGCGGCGGGGGGGCGAGCCCGACGCTGGCGAGCGCGAGGTCCGCGTCTACCTCGTCAAGGGCAGCGATCGCACCTGGCGCGTCGCCTCCGGTCGCATCTACGGCCCCGACGAGGAGCCCGAAGAAGAGGCGACGAACGCCGAGGAGTAGGTCCCGCGCGGCGCCGCACTGCGCTGCCAGCCCCAATCCGTCCCCACCGGTGGGGCCCGACCCTCACTGCCGATCGCGATCGTCCCCGAGTTCGACGGCGACCGCGACCACGGCGGCGTTCGCGCCGAGCGGGCTGAGCGGACTCCATGGCGGCGACACCGCGCCAAGCTTGGTGCTGTTGTCGATGACGACGTAGTAACGGCCCTGACCGAGCTTGATGCGCTGGCGCTGCTCGGGCCCCGCCGGCACCGCGAACGACGCGACGGGCGCGACCGGCGGCGGCGCCAGCGCGGCCCCGAGCTGGAGCCCCTCCCGCCAGGGATCCGCGGAGGTCTGCGGGAGCACGAGCACCTCGACGCCGGGTCCCGAGAGCACCCGAACCCGCAAGAAGAGCGACTGGTCGTGCTTGACGACGGCGAAGGGTCCGAGCAGATCCACCTGCTGGACGCGCACCTCGGTGGTTTCGTTCGCGTAGACGAGACGCCGACCCACGGAGGTGTCGAAGGGACGGACCGGGACCTGCGGCGGGTAGAGGATCCCGAGGGAGAAGTCGTCGCCGCGCCGGGGGTGGTGGATCACCGTGAAGCCCTGCGCGAGCTGCCCGGCCCCGAGCTGCTGACCGAAGGTCCCGGCAACGTAGCCGAGCGGCGTCTCGTGGGCCGCCCAGCTCACCGCCTTGTTCTCCACGCCGCCAAGCTGGAAGCTCGGCTCGCTCACCAGGCGCGAGAAGCGCCCCCAGACGTAGGTGGTCCGAGCTTTGGCCGACTTCCAGTCCATCGCGTACTCGACCGATGCGTCGGCGCTGAAGCCGACGCGACCAGCGACTGGAGTCCACGCATAGCCAGTCCCCCCGAAATGCAGGACCACGGTGCGTGTCGACGGGTTGAGCTGGTGCGAGCAACGGGACGGGAAGAAGCGGCCCACCGTGTTCCCGTTGGGGGTGAGGGAGAGCGGGACGCCACGGGACAGGAGCTCGGGGCACATCTGCGGCACTCCGTAGGCGCTGAAAAGGCGCCAACGCAGGCCGTCACCCGCCATCGACTTCACACAGCTCGCCCCCAGGCACAGCGGCGCGAGGCAGAGCAGCGCGAGGCCACGCCAGAGCCCGGTACGGGGCGGTGACGACCGGAGGGTGGGCGCGGTTCCCATGACGAGAATCGGAGCGTAGGAGAACCGCCCTGCGGACGCAACGCACCCCGCGGCGGCGCCTCAGAGCATCCGTTGCGTGTGAGCGAGCACCAGCAGGTGCACGGCGAGATCCGTCGCGCCCGCGTTGGAGCGCCGGGCAACGCCGCCCAGGGCGTTGCCGGACACGCGGACATCGGGATCGCGCCGGCGCTGCCGCACGAAGCGGTCGTCGTGCAGCGCGCGGGGTGCCCGTTCGGCGAGCGTGGACACCAGCACCCGAAAGCACTCCGCCGTGGTCCGCCCGCGACGATCGCCGAGCCCCTCGTAGCGCAGGTCGTGCTCGCGGAGGAGCCACGGTAGCGGGGCGCCCGCCGCGTAGACGTAGGCGACCTCCTCGCGTCCCTCCCGCTGCTCGTGGCTCTCGGTCGTCACCCGCTTGGTGAGTGCCAGCCCGCCCGTCATCACCGCGCGGCCCACCGAGAGTTGCCGCTTCGTCGTCTGCGCGTGGGACTCCTCCTCGGTCACGTGCACGGCGCGCACCACGGCCAGGAACGCCGAGTACGGCACCCGTTGCCGCCCCGCCTGGGGGTCGAGCAGGGTCAGCGCCTCCGCCTCGAGCTCGAAGCCGCGCCACCGCGGCAGCGCCTCGGAGTCGGCGGCCGCGCCGATGTCGCACGCTACCGCGCCGTGTCCCTCGCCCCGCAGCCACCCGAGCAGCCGCCGGGCCCGCTCGAGCTCCGTCGTGCGTTCGACCACCGTGGGCAACGCCCCCGCCACGCGGAGCCTCAGATCGTAGACGGACACCCCGAGCTCGGGCGAGAGGCGGCCGAGCGCCGCTTCGACCGCCGAGCCCCAGCGACTGACGGCGACCGCGTACCCGCTCGGAGCTCCCGGGACGACCATTGGCGCCCCAGGCTAGCGCGCCCGCCCTGGCGGTCCCAGCGGCGGGCGGCTCAGGTCGAGCCGGGGTCGGATTCTGCCGGCGGCGGAGGTGGGGCCGACTGCCGGCCCACGGCGGCGGAAACCGGCGCCGCGTCGAGCGACGGCACCACGGTGCCCTCGGCCCCGACCGGCGCGACGCCGTAGACCTCGCTCTCTCGATAGGCACGGAGCGCGCGGACCAGGAGCGTCTTGATCACCGCCGCGGCGGGGATGGCGAGGAAGACGCCGAGGAAGCCGAAGAGCTCACCGAAGCCGAGCAGCGCCAGGATCACCCAGATGGAAGACAGCCCCACCTGCCCCGCCATGATGCGGGGCGTGACCACGAAGCCCTCGGTCCACTGGATGGCCAGGTGCACGGCCACCACCATCCCCACCTGGAGCCAGGTGGTGCCGCTCAACCCGCAGGCAATCAGAGCCGTGCCGAGCGCGACCGCGCCCCCCACGTAGGGGATGAAGGAGGCGACGCCCGCTAGCATTCCGATCGCCACCGCCAGCGGCACACCGACCGCGGAGTAGGCCACTGAGTACGCCACCGCAAGGAGCGCCATCACGACCAGCTGACCGCGGATGAAATGCGCGATGACGGCGTCGATGTCGCGGGCGACCTCCTCGACCAGGCGCCGGTGCCGCCAGGGGACCAGCTCCAGCGCGGCGGCGCACATCCGATCGAAGTCGTACAGGACGTAGAACGTCAGCACGGGGATCATGAACAGGGTGACGACCAGGCTCAGCACGGACGCCGTGCTCGTCGCCACCCAGCCCGCGAGCCCGCCGGCGGCGACGGTGGCGCGCTGAGAGAGACCGCCGACGTGGTCCCCGAGCTGGGCTTGCAGCTCCTCGAGGGTGGTCGGGAAAACGATCCCCCGGGTGACGAGCCAGGGCTCCAGCCGCTGCCAGGTGGCGTCGAAGCGTTGCGGCAGCTGCCGGAAGAAGTCGACGGCCTCCCGCACCGCCTTGGGCACGACGATGAGCGCCACCACCGTCAGCGCGAGCAGGAAAGCCCCCAGCAGCACGGCGACGGCGATGCCGCGGGGGATGCGCCAACGCTCCATCCGATCGACGACGGGATCGAGCAGGTAGGCGAGCAGCACCGCGATGAGCAGCGGTGTTAGCACCGACCTCAGCAGGTAGATCCCGTAGCCTGCCACCGCGACCCCGGCGACCACCAGGAGCCAGCGAGGCAACCACGGACGAGCGAGATCACCGGATGGCATGCCCGGTCGCTTCTACCACGGCCCAGCGCCCCCTTCGCCTCGTCACCGCGCGGCGGCGTAGGCCGCCTCTGCCCCGGCCAGGTCGCCGAGGCACTCGAGCGCCTCGCCGAGCCACCGGTGCGCGGCGCCCTCCGTGGGGTCGAGCCCGAGCGCACGACCGGCGCTGGCCCTGGCAGCGCGGCAGTCGCCGAGCGCGAGCTCCGCCCGTGCGAGCAGCGCGTGGGCCGATGCCCCCGCTGGGTCCCGGCCCACCGGCGCGACGAGGAGCGCGCGGGCGCCGACGGGGTCGCCCGCGCCGAGCCGCGCCTCGGCGAGCCCGAGCCTCGCGCCCTCGGCGTCGGGGTCGAGGGCGAGCGCCGTCTCGAAGTGCCCCGCCGCTACACCGGGCTCTCCCGCGTCGAGCGAGAGCGCGCCGAGGTTACCGTGCACCAACGGCGCACCCCAGGCCTGGCGCCGCAGCTGCTCGAGCACCACCACGGCGCCGGCGGCGTCCCCGGTGGCCCGGAGCGCCAACGCATGGTGCAACGCGATGCGAAAGTCCCGCGGCGCCAGGGCGTGCGCGCGCGCAAGCAGGTCGAGCGCCGCCTCCGGGTGCCCCAGCGTGCCGAGCTGCGTGCCCGCCTCGTAGAGGACGGCGGGCTCGTCCGGGTACCGCGCCGCCAGGGCCTGGTAGTACGGCAGCGTCGTCTCGCGCTGCTCCGCGTAGAGGGCCAGCCGACCGCTCTCCGGGGCGAGTTCGAGCGCCCGATCGAGCCGCCCCGCGCGCACGAACTGCTCGGCCTGGACTGCCTGCTCGCAGCGCGAGACGAGGCCGCCCTCGGGGGCAGTCACCCCGAGGGGCGGGCAGGCCCGGTCTAGCGCCGCCGCGCCCGCGACGACCAGCGGCGGGCGGGGGCCGCGCGCGCCCAGCAGCAGCCGCGGCGTCATGCGCCGCCCCCGTGACCAAGCGGTGGTGTAGGCCACCAGGGGGTGGTCGTCCGTCTGGAGCGGGACGCCGCGGGTGTACTGCTCGATCTCAGCCGGTCCTCCCACGTGGGCCGCGAGGATCTCGCTCGGCTCGGTGAGCCCGTAGGGCGCGAGGGAGGCCCGCACCCTTGGCGCCGAGAGGCGTCGCGTGAGCCGCTCGAGATCAATCTCGAGCGGCCCGTCGCGCCGCGCCACCAGCTTCGCGTAGCCGACCTGCCCGTAGGTTTCGAAGCCGACGTTCGCCCAGAGCGTGGCGAACGGCAGCTCCGCGAGGAACGTCCGCGCGATGATGCGGAACTCCCGCTCGGACAGCCCGTGCAGCGGGACCCACTGCACGACGATGCCGCCCGGGGCGAGGCGCTCGCGCACGAGCGCGTAGAACTCTCGCGTGTAGAGGACCCAGGAGTCGACGGCCTTCGGATGGGTGGAGTCGATGATGGCAAGATCGTAGGCGGCGGGCGCGTCGAGCAGGAAATGCCGCCCGTCGTCGATGAACAGGCGCAAGATCGGGTTCGAGAGCACGCCCCCGTTCTCCAACGTGAAGTGGCGGGCGCCCCGCTCGACGGCCGCCGAGAGGTCGACGACGTCGAGGCGCTCGAGGGGGTGCGTCGCCGCCGCCCCTGCCGACAGCCCGGCCCCGAGGCAGATCATGACCGCGCGCCGCGGCGCCGGGTGGAGCAAGGGTCCGAGGTGGCCGAGCAGCGCGAAGCTCTGGTCGTGGACCAGTCGGGTCGTCACCTCGTTGACCGCGTTGATGACGAGCTGCTTCTCGCCGTTGATCTGGTTCTGGAT
>CAYZQO010000042.1:34007-35172 GCA_964480725.1 uncultured Polyangiaceae bacterium
CCGGAGCCGTCGAGCCCCAGCGGGTCGCGCCCGTGCGCCACGACGAGCGCGACCGTGAGCCCGTAGCCCGCGACGACGCCGAGCCCGAGCAGCGGGGGCAGCGCGACGAGCACGAGCCGATCCGAGGCGCGGGAGAGGAGCCGCTGCCCGAAGCCGCCCAGGGACAGCCCGACCAGCACGATGGAGAGCAGGCTCGCGAAGGCGTAGGTGTCGTGCCCGAACACGAAGGTGAGCACGCGGGCCCACAGCACCTCCCCGCCCAGCATCACGAAGCCCCCGAGGGCCGCGACGCCGAGGATCCCCACCGGGGGCACCGGCGAGGGGTCGCCCACCGACCCCGCCGCCGGACCGGCCGACGCCAACGCCTCCGGGCGTATCGCGGCGCGCAGACGGCGCCGATCCGCGAGCGCCGTCGCGACCGCGAGCAGCGCCGCCAGCGCCGAAGCGGCGGCGCCGACCTGCGACGAGCCGGTGACGCCGAGCTGCGCCACCCCGGAGTACCCGGTGAGAGAGGCCCCCAGGGCGGCTCCGAGGGTGTTCGCGCCGTAGGTCACGCCCACCCGCCTCCCGAGCTCGGCGCCGTCGTGCACGAGGGCGCGGAGGAGCAATGGGAAGGTGGCGCCCATCGCCAGGCAGGGCACGGTCACGAGCAGGAGCGCCCCCGGATAGCGCCAGCCCGGGGGCACCCCCTGCAAGGACCCGAGCGCCGCGGGGAGCCAGAGCGCGACGGCCGCGAGGGACACCTCGAGCAGAGCGTAGAGCGCCAGGGGGGAGCGGACGCGCTCGGCTCGGTCCCCGCCAAGCCAGGCGCCAACGGCGAGCCCGACCATGAACCCCGCGAGCACGAGCGTCGCCGCGTCCGCCGAGTTGCCGAGCGGGACGACCAGGGCTCGCGACCAGCTGAGCTCGTAGGCCAGCGCAGCGCCGCCGGACAGCAGGGCTGCCGCCCAAACGGTGCCGGTGCGAACCCCGCGCGCCACAGCCGTTGACCCCGTCATGACGCCACGCTGGCCCGCTCCACCACGGCGACGAGGGCCTCGATCAGCCCCGGCGCGGTGCCGAGGGTCGGGACCCGCTCGAGGTCGAGGCCGAGCGATGCGGCCCACTCTCGGGCCTGTATGTCGAGGTCGTAGAGCGTCTCCATTTGCTCGGCGAGGAAGCCCAA
>CAYZQO010000042.1:35272-56305 GCA_964480725.1 uncultured Polyangiaceae bacterium
CCCCAGGGCGCGACGGGCACCAGCGCGATCCCCGCCGCGCTCGCCCGACTCCTCTGCGCCGCGAGCGTCGCGTCGTGGTAGATGGCAACACTGAAGGGCGCGAGAGGAACCACCGTGACCCGCTCGATCGCGGCGGCGGCGATCTGCTCGAGGACGTCCGCGATCAGGGGGTGCCATAGGCGCATCCCCACGAAGACGGGCCTGCCGATGCGCTCGCCGAGGAGACGAGCTTGCTCTCGGGTCACGTCGAGCAAGGGCGAACGCCCGATCGCCTGGTAGCGCCGCCGCGTCTCGGCCAAGAGCTCCGCGGGCGCGGGGCGGCCGCGGCGGATCGAGCGCAGGAAATCCGGGAGCTCGTCCAGCGCCGAGACAGTCCCATGGGCAACGACCAGCACGGCCTCGCGCATAGCGGGCGCGGAGCATAGGTCGGGAGTCGAGGGACCGTCACCCGCTCGGCGGCGCCCCCGGGCGGCATCCTGCGTTCGGGGTCCCAAGCCCGCCCCGTCCCGCCGACGAACCGGGCACGCCGCGGCCGGGATCTGCTACGGTCAGGATCCCCCCCGCCCTGGCCCGAACCCCTCGAGCCCATGCTCCGCCGACCGAATCCCGTCGAAGCCCTCCTGGTGTTGCCCCGCCTCGAGCTCCCGGAGGAGCGCCGGGCCAGCTTCCGCCAGGCCATGGCGGCGCTCGGCGCCACCACGCGCATCACCGGACCGCCCCCGCTCGACGACGTGGACGGGAGGGACCTGGTGCGAGCGGTCGGGGTGGCTTTGGAAGCCGGGCTCTGCGACGAGCTCGACTGGATCACTCCGGGCAAGGCGGCGGTCGCGCTCTTCGAGCTGAGCTCGGCGCTGCCCCCGGGGCGCGAGCGCCGCGAGCTCGGCCGTCGCGTCTTCGCCCGCCTCTACGAGGGCAACGCCGAGACGTTCGCCGCCGTGGCCGCGCGCATGGCGCTCGGCAACGCGCGACCGCTCGAGGCGCCCACCCTTCGTGCCAGGGTCGGGCTCGTGCTGGACATGCCCATCGGATCGTCCATCAACGCCGACCCACTGGCGCTCGCCATCGCGAGTCGGCGAGAGCTCACGACACAGTGGATCGGCGCCGCCTCCACCGGCGCCCTCCCCGCCCGGCGTCTGGCGGCCAAGCTGCTCGAGCACGCTGCCCGAGAGGCGCTCACCATGGCACAGCAGGGGGACCAGCAGCCCCGGCGCGTCCTCGTCGACGGCTTCAACCGGCCGGCGCTGGAGCGACTGCTGGCGGACCGCGAGCCGCTCGTGTGGCGGCACGCCGCGGTCGCGCGCGGGCTGCTGGCGACCCTCGATCCCCGGCTCCAGGGCGAGATCGAACAGGGGCTAGATCCGGGACTCAACCCCACGGCCTGGCGCCGGGCGTCCGTCTCGATCGTAGCGGCGGCCGTCGCGGATCCTGCGGGCGGCCTCAAGCAGTGCCACGGGCTGCTCGACAGCCCCATCGCCCGTCGGGATCCTGGGATCGTCGCCACCATGGTCTGGGGTACCCCGCGTCTGGTCGAGGCCGAGCCGGACGCCGCCGAGTCGCTGCTGGAGCGGCTGGCGACCTTCGGCCGCCCCGACGTCGCGGAGGCCGTCGCCGAGCTCCTGGCGGACGTGGTCAACCCCACCTTCGGCGCCGCGGCGGTGGAGCGCCTTCGCCATGACCTGGGCGCCCGACGCCAGGCCGACGGCCCCGTGCTGCGCGCCCTCTCCGACCAGGCCCTGCGGCAGCTCGATCGAGCCCGAGACCGCGGTAACGTCCACGATCACATCCGGCAGGCGCTGCAGGCGTTCGAGCTCAGTGGGGCGCGCGAGGCCCACGAGCAGGCGTTGTCCGCCGTGCAGGCGGCGCAACGCGAGGTGATCGAGATCGCCGCGTGCGATCCCGAGGAGGAGGCCACGCTGCCCGAGCTGTTGACGCGGCTGAGCGACATCGACACCGCCACGCTCGAGTCCAACCGCCTCACCAATCTGCTACTGCTCGGCCGCCGACCCGGCGACTCCGACACCTCGGTGCCGGAGATGGAACGAGTCTACGACGGCATCGGCACCTGGGCCCTCGACGCCGAGGAGGCCGTGGACGAGACGGCAGAGTGGACCCAGATCCGCACCGTCGCCCGGCAGCGCCGGCTGCGGACCCTGCTCCACCTCGTGGACCTCGAGACGGCGAGCCACGCTGACGGGGACGCCGGCTCGGCGCGAGTGCGCAAGCGGCTCCGTCGCACCATCGAGGTGCTGCTGCAGCGGCTGGCCAGCGGCCCCGACGGCGCCATCCACCGCATCCTCAGCGCGGCGCTCGCCCGCAGCTGCGACGCCGCGGTCCGCGAGGGGCTCGCCGATCCGAGCGACGTGTTCCTCCTCGTGGCGCACACCCTCAGCGATCACGAGACGATCAGCGCGATGGGTGAGGCCTCCGCCAACCCCGACGTGAGAGGTCCGCTCGTCGCCCTGCACCGCTTCCTCGAGGGATCGACGGCCGACCCGCTGGAGGACGACGCCGGCGGCCTGGCCGGGAACGTGCGGGCGTCCCTCGCCGACGACAACCCGGCCGACCTCACCCAGCGGGCGCGCTCGGTGCTGGTGCTGAGCCACGCGCTGGGGGCCAGCGGCTCCTACCGCGGGGAGGCCCTGCGTCAGGTTGTCCTCGCGCTCGGCCGAGCCCTCGAGGCGGTGGCCAACGCGCGCGGACTGAGCGATCTGCAGGAGTCCGCCGGCGCCGGCACCAGCCCCACGGGGGACGTGGAGGCGGCCTGCGACGATCTTCGCCGGCTGGTGTCGGGGGCTCGACGCCGGGTGCTCGGCGCCGAAGCCCGGGCCGACATCGAGGTCGTCGCCGACGTGGCCCCGATCTCGGCGCTGGTCGAGCGCGCGACCAGCGGCATCCCCCCGAACCCGCAGCAGACCGTGATGGCGATGACCGAGCTCGTCGCCAATCTGCCCGCGGGGTTCGCCTCCGCCGTCTGGGCGGTGATGGAGCGGGTTGCGACGCTCCCCGTCCACGCAGCGGTGGACGTCTTCGCGATCCCGCTCGGCAAGCGCCGCCCCGCGCTGCCGGGGTGGCTGCTTCCCCGCCGGACTATCGGCGCCTTTTACGTCGTCAGGGCGCTGGGCGCGGGCGGTGTCAGCTCGGTCTTCGAGGCCCGACGCTACGAGGAGCGCCACGACAAGCACGCCGAGTCCTTCGCCCTCAAGGTGCCCCAGTACGACCCAACGACGGCCCGTCAGCTCTCGGAGCAGGAGTTCATGCAGCTCTTCCGCGACGAGGCGGGCGCACTCCTCTCGCTGCCCCAGCACCCCAACCTCGCGCGCTTCGTCAACTTCGATCTCGCGGCGCGGCCCAAGCCGATCCTGGTCATGGAGCTCATCGGCGGCAGCTCGCTCGACCGCCTGGTCCGCTCCCGCGCGCTGACACTGACGGCCATCCAAGACCACCTCGACGGGGTGCTCGCGGGGCTCGAGGCGATGCACCGGGTGGGCGTCGGACACCTCGATCTCAAGCCGTCTAACGTGATCCTGCGCGACGGCGAGGTCCCGGTGCTGGTGGACTTTGGCCTGAGCGGACGTCAGCTCCGCCCCGGCTGCGGCACGCTCGAGTACGTCGCCCCGGAGGTCCTCGGCGTCGTTCCCCGCGGGCATGCCCCGTCGCCGCTCCCGGCGGATCTCTACTCGTTCGCCTGCACCGCCTTCGAGCTGCTGACGACCACCTTGCTGTTCGACGGAGACGACGAGATGTCGATCATGAGCCAACACGTGGCGCACGACGGCTGGCCCCCTAAGCTGGCCGCGCTCGCCGCCAGCCCCGAGCTCGAGGATCTCGCGGTGGTCCTGGCGGCGTGCCTGCGGCGCGATCCGCGCAACCGGCCCGACGTGACCGCAACGCGGCAGGCCCTGCAGTCGTGCCGGAGCCGCCTCGAGACGGCGAGCTGGCCCTTGACGGCGACCGCCACGGCCGCGACGGGATGAGCGCGTGACCTGGCGACCCTGGTGCGCCGCTCTGACCGTCGCGGGCCTCACCGCCTGCGGGCGCACGCCGCCCCCCGCCATCGAGCTCACGCTCGGAGAGGACGGCGGCGCGGTCCGCCAGCTGGTGCCCAAGTCGGCCTGGGCCGAGCACCTGCTCATCCCAGGCTCGAAGAACGAGCTCCGGCTCGTCCTCGCATCCGGGGAGGCGAGCTGCGACGGCTACGTGGCGCCGGGCGACGACGAGCTGCGGCTGACGGTGACCGTGACGAGCCCCCTGGACCAGCCGATTGGCCCCGGCGTGTACCCCTGGTCCGAGCCCGCGCCCAGCCCGGACGGCGACGCCCCCGAGCCGCGCGCCGCCGTGCCCAAGGTGCTCGTCGGCGGGCGAAGCTTCCAGCCCCCGCCCGGCGGCGGCGTGGAGCTCCTGCGGGTCGATCCTTCGCCGCAGGGGACCGTGACGGGCGTGCTCGGGTTCGCGTTCCCCGGTACGGGGAGTGACCCCGCCAGCAGCATCAAGGGGGCGTTCTCCGCCCGCAGCTGCTCCGCAAACGGAGCGCCGGCGGCCCGGTGAGCGGCGCCCGCCGGCGGTGGGACGCTCACGCTCGGGTTGGAGGATCCGCCCCCGGCCCCCCGTGGTGGACCCTCGGGATCCTGGCGGTCGTCCCGTCCCGTGTTAGGGTCCGGCCGACTCGGTCCGGGGAGAATTCATGGGCTGGCTGGCGAGGATCCTGGGAACCATCAGCGTCCGCGGCAAGATCGTCGGCACCATCGTGGTGGTGTCGTCGGTGGTCCTGGTGCTGGGCGCCTGGGCGGCCTTCGACGCCGTCTCGGCGGCCAAGCAGCGAGGCCGCTACCTCGAGCTCCCCTTCCAGCGCTACAAGGCCCGCCTGGAGGCCGGCGACGACGGGGCCACCGCGGCCGCGCAGCTGTTCGCCTCTGATCCGGGGCTGGTGGCGGCCTTCGCGGCCAACGACCCTGCCCGGGTGCGCGCCGAGGCCCAGCGGCTCGCCAAGCCCCTGGAGGGGGCCCTCGCTCCGGAGCGGGTCATCCTCGGGGATGCGGCCGGCAACACCTTCGAGGTCGGCAACTTCAAGGGGCTGTCCGCCGAGCAGTGGCGCGATTACCGGATGTACAAGGACCTGGTCCGCAGCGGCGCGCTGGCGAGCAACGTCGGCGTCATCGCGCGCAAGCCCTACCTCGTGAGCGGGGCGCCGGTGCGCGAAACCGCCGGCCGGATCGTGGGGACGGTCCTCATCGCCGAGCCGCTGGAGAACCTCTTCTGGGACATCGCCAAGGATTCCCACGAACACGTGCCCCAGCAGCACCGACTCTCCCTGTTCGGAGAGGGTCAGGTCCACGCTAGCTCGCTCGACAAGGCCGAGGTGCAGGATCTGCTCCGCGCCTGGAGCGCCCCCGCCGCTGCGCGCGACGGGAGCGCCACCGTCCCGGTCCTACGCATCGGCGCGCGCAGCTTCGACTTCTGGGCGGAGCCGCTGGTCGGCTACGAGCGGCGCAACCTGAACGAGATCGGCACCCTGCTGCTCGTGACCGAGCGGGCCGAGGCGAGCCAGGCCTGGAACGACTACCGAAAGCTCGCTGGCTTCTTCGCGGCGGCGCTGCTGCTGGCGCTCGTCATCGGCTGGCTGCTGGCGGTCGGGATCACCCGGCCGCTGCGCCGCTACATCGTCGCCACCGAAGGGCTGGCCCGCGGGCATGGCGACCTCACCCGCCGCCTCCCGGTGGAGACCCACGACGAGCTCGGCGAGCTCGCGCAGAACCTCAACCGGGTCTTCGCCAAGATCCACACGCTCGCGGCCGGCGTGCAGCGGAGCGCCTTCCAGGTCAACGCCTCGAGCGGCGAGATCTCCGCGGTGAGCAAGCTGATGCTCGACGGCGCCAAGGAGCAGGCCCGGAAGATCTCGGGCTCGACCGCCGCCGCGACCGAGCTCTCGAGCTCCATCCAGCAGGTGGCCGAGAACGCCGCCGAAGCCACCCGCACCGCGCGGCAGAGCGGGGAGGCCGTCCAGCACGCCATCCGGCGCCTGCGGGAGATCCGCCGCGCCGTGGAGGACGCGGCGGGACGGATCGCGGCCCTCGGCGAGAGCGGCAAGCGGATCGGGAACATCGTCGAGGTCATTCGCCAGATCAGCGAGCAGACCAGCATGCTGGCGCTCAACGCCGCGATCGAGGCGGCTCACGCCGGCGAGCACGGGCGCGGCTTCGCCGTCGTGGCCGACGAGGTCAGCTCGCTGGCCAAGCGAACGGGCCAGAGCGCCAAGGACATCGAGGACCTCATCGGCACCATCCGCGACCAGACCGGCGAGGCCGTTCGCGTGATGCAGGACGGAACCCGGGAGGTCGAGGAGGGGACCGGCCTGGTGGAGGCGACGCTGGCCGATCTACAGTCCCTCGTCAGTGTCATCAACGACACGGCCGCGGCCGTCCAGGAGCAGGCGGTCGCCTCCGACGAGATCGCCCGCAACATGGACGTGGTCCAGCGGATCGCGACCTCCGTCGTCGCCTCCAGCGAGCAGGCCGTCGCCCAGGGTGAGCAGCTCCTGACGCTCGCCGAAGGGCTCGCCGACAGCGTCGGCGGCTTCAAGATCGACCCGGAGCGAGTGGCGCTGGACGCGGAAGAGCTGAAGGCGTTGCCTGAGCATCACCCATGAAACGACTTGGATTCAGAGACTTTTTCTGCGTCTTTGGCGCCGCGTTGCTCGGCGGCGCCTGCGGGCGTGACGACGACGACCCGGTGCCGCCCCCGGTTCCTCCCGAGCTCTCGGTGGCCGAGCTCCGCCCCGTGGGCGGCGCGGCGGCGAAGGTCGGCGACGCCTGCGTGGAGGTCGGCGCGGATCCGGACGGCACCGTGATGGTGGCCCTGGACAACGCCCGCACCACGTCGATCGGAGACTGGCTCCTCAGACCCCCAGGCACCTGCGGGAGCGTCGCCGCTTGCGGGTTCCTCCGCGCCGTCGCCGCAACCGCGTCGACAGCCGTGCCGGTGGAGATCCTCGCCGCGACCGCGGCCGTCCCCCTCCCGCTCGGGCAGCTCCTCGACGGCGGGGCCGCGTCGACAGCGGGGGCCGGCGGCGGGAGCGACGAGGGGGCCTCGGTGACCGTCACCATCACGCTCCTGCACAACGACGGGTTCCCGGTGCGCACGGTCGCCGGTGAGCGGGTCGAGGTTTCCTTCACGGTCGACCTCGCTCGGCCCGGCGCCTGCACGGGCTCGCCCCGTGCCGGCGCGGGGGGCGCCCCGTCACAGGGTGGCGCCCCCTCGCAGGGCGGTGCGGGCGGTGCGGTGGACGCGGCCCCGGGCGGCGCGGCCGGTGCGGTGGACGCGGCCCCGGGCGGCGCGGCCGGTGCCGCGGGCGCTCCCGACAGCGCCGCGGGGGCGGGCGGCGCAGCCGGCTCCCGCTGACGCGCGGCGTCTCGACGAGGACCCCGCTGGCGCGGGCACCGGTGGGGCTCCGCGCGGCGAACGCCCTACCTCCGCGACAAGCCCGCGCGCCGCACCCGCTGCTCGAGATCGTGATAGCGCTGGGTGATGGCCCGCACCAGCGCGCCGGTCCATCCGTCCATGCCCAGCCCCTCGTTCATGGTCTGCTGGTCCAGGACGAGCACGTGGACGCGGTCAGTGGCGCGCACGCTGGCCGCCCGGGGCTCGTCGAGGATGAGGGCCATCTCGCCGAAGACGTCGCCGGGGCCCAGCTCGCCAAGCGGCTCCTCACGCCCCTCGACCGTACGGAAGACCTGGCAGTGGCCCTGCGCAATGATGAACGCGGCGTCTCCCACGTCGCCCTCGTTCAGGATCAACGTGCCCGCCTCGAAGACCGCCTGCGGCAGGTGCAGGCCCCCGTGGAGGAACTGGCGAATGTCGCGCTGCAACTCGAGCACCGTCTGGTACCGATCGGCCGGGTTCGGCGCGGTCGCGCGGTCGGCGATCGCACCGATGCCCTTCGCCACCCCCAGCTCGACACCCGTGCTGGCGATGGGAAAGACGCGGCCCTCCTCGGCGAGCGCCAGGTGTCGCCGCACGTCCCGACCGTAGGGCAAGCGCCCGCTGACGATCTCGTAGAGGATCGCCCCGATCCCGAAGACGTCCGAGCGCTCGTCCATCTCCGCCGGGTTGCCGCGCGCCTGCTCGGGGGAGAGATAACCGGGGGTGCCCACGGCCCCCGGCGCCTCCATCTGGGATCTGGACCCGGAGGCAGGGCGAGACTTGGTGAGCCGCGCCAGCCCCCAGTCCATCACGTAGACCTGCCCGAACTCCGCGACCATGATGTTCTCCGGCTTCAGATCGCGGTGAATGACCCCTCGGTGGTGCGCGTAGGCCACCGCGTCGCAGACCTTGAGCAGGATCTCGAGCCCGCCGGAAAGGCGGTCGGGCGTCCCCACCGGATGGGCGCGCAGCCAGCGGTCGAGGTTCTTCCCCTGCACGAGCTTCATCGTGAAGAAGGGCACGCCCGCCTCGCTGAACCCGAGCTCGTGCACGGGCACGATGTTCGGGTGCTCGAGCTGCCCGGTCATCTGCGCCTCGGCGATGAACCCGCCGCGGTACATCGCCTCGCCCACCAGCTCCTGATCCAGCCGCTTGAGCGCGACGTGGCGCAGCAGGTTGCGGTCGGTGGCCGGGTGCACATGCCCCATCGCCCCGGCGCCGAGCTCGGGATAGACCACGAGGTGCGTTGGGGCCGGGATACCCTGGGTCCGCATCGTGCGGGGGTCGATGGGCTGGTCGCCAGCGACGGGCACGTTCTCGATGACGAGGACGGGCGGCGGCTCTTCACGCGGTTGGGACATCGGGTGCTCCTCGAATCCCAATCCTTGCATCGAACCGGGCCCGCTCCTCAACACGAGATCCCGTTTCCCGCTCCGAGCGGGGAAAAAGGGGGCCTGGGGACGGCGCGCTTTCCCCCCGACGCTACAGCGTCGACGGCGGCGGCGGCGACTTTGCGGTGGGGACCGCCGTCGCAGGGGGCGCGGCTCCGTCGGCCTGCCCCTCCGGCGTGGGGGGCGGCGGAGCCCCCCCGCTGGGGCGAAGTCCGATGTGGATCTCGGGCTCCGAGCCATCCACCACGAGCCGCCGCGCCGTGTACCCGTCGTGCTGGATCTCGAAGACGCGCTTCTTTCCGGGCGTCACCTCGACCTCGACCCCGGAGTGGCCCACCTTCTTCCCCTTCTCGACGATGCGCCCGGTCGGCGGGGTGACCAGGATCCGCACGCGCAGGGTTTCGGGCTCGGCCGCGACGGCCTCGGCGCTCGCCGAGGCGCTCGCCGAGGCGCTCGCCGAGGCGCTCGCGACCGGCTCTGGCTCGACCGGGGCGGCCTGACTCGAGGGTGCCGCCGAGGCCTGCCCTGGCGGACTGAGCTCCTGCTTCGCGGGCCCGACCGCGCCGCGTTCCTCCAGCGCCGGACCTTCGGCGGCCGCCTCTGGCGTCGCCTTGGGCGCACCGGCCGTGGTGAACCAGATCCCCGCCGCGACCGCGAGCGCAGCGGCACCAGCGACCCCCACGACGCCCCAGCGGGACCGTTTCCCGCCCGAGGGCGCGTCCGGGGGCACCGAACTCGGTGCCAGGGAGCCCTCCGGCGGCGTCCCTTGCGCGACCGTCACGCCACGTGGCGGCGAAACCCGCTCCGGCGCCGGGGGCACGCTCTCCCCCGCTGGCTCCGCCGCCGGCGCGGGAGCCGCTACCGGCTCCGCGGCGGCAGGCCCCGGCGCCGGCTCCGCAGCGGCCGCAGGGGCCGGCTGCTGGGTGGCCGGAGCTGGCGCTTCCATGGCTGTCGCCGGGCTGACCTCCGCCTTCGCCGCAGCAGGGGCCGCCGGCTGGTCAAGGCCCACTCCCAGACCTGCCGTCGTCCCCTCCGCCGGGAGCGCGGTCGCCGGCTCGCCCGCGGGCGGCGCCGCGGCGGGCGAGTCCTCGCTCACGGCCCCTGCGTTGCCACCGTCCGGCTCCGGGGCGCCCACGGGAAGGGTCGGCAAGGGCTTGATGCTGTCCGCATCCCTCCCCTCGCCCCCCGTCACCCCCTCGCCCGGTACCGCCGCGCCCACCGACAAGGTCGGCAGGGGCCGGACCTTTCCCTGGGCGGCGCCTTCGTCAGGCTCTCCGGCCGTTCCACCCCCCGGCCTGGGGGCGACGGGCGCCGCGCTGGGGCGCTCCGGGGCCGGCGCCACCGCGATAGCGCCAGCGGCCGCGGTCAGCTCCGCCGGGGGCTGCGAGGGCCGCTCGACGGACGGCGGACGCGTCGAGATCCGGTCTCCGTTCGAGGCGGGGCCGGGCCGCGGCGCGGCCGTCGGCGTCGGCCTCGCTGCGGGCGGAGCGCTGCGGCCGTTCACGGCCGCAGCCGCCGCGCTCGGGGCCGCCGAAGCGGCCGGGGCGCCGCTCAGCGCCGTGAGCGGCTTCGCGGCCGTCGGGAGCGGGACGCCGCCGGCCGCGGCCGGAGCGACGCGCCCAGGCGGGATCGACGCCGGACGGTTCACCGCGGGCACCCAGGAGGGCCGCCCGGCAGGAGCCGAGGAGGGGCGCGCGGCGGGAGGTGCCGACGATGCCGCCCGCGCCCCGCCCGCGACAGCCGCGCTGCTCGGCGACACCGGGGCGGGCCGTGCCGGCACCGGAGCGGCCACGTCGACCTGCCGCGAGGATCCCGGATCCCAGCCGTGATCGAGCTCCGCGGGCGGCGGAGAGGACTTGAATCGGTCCTTCTGGTCCTGATCGTCGCTCATTGGCGTTACTAACCGCTCACCCACGCCCGAGCGCAAGTAGCGCCGCTCCTAACGGAATTTTCCAGGGCTTGGGGCGAACGGGGCGCGCAGCCACGGCGTCCGGGATCACGGGTGGATGAAGATCACCGTGCCCCTCAGTGGCAGCAGCACGCCGTGCCAGCCGAGCGGGACAGCGGGCTCGGTGAAGTAGAACACCCGGCGCGCGTCCTCGGGGGTGAGGTTCAGACAACCGTGGCTCTTCGGGGTCCCGAAGCGATCGTGCCAGTAGGCGCCGTGGAGCGCGTAGCCTTCTTGATCGAAGTACTGCACGTAGGGGACGTCCCGGAGCTCGAACTCCTCGCCGATCTCGGACGAGGCCATGGTGGCGGAGACGTGCTTGGTGTGGATGCGGAAGATGCCGCGCTTGGTGGCGGTGGTGTGCTCGGCGTCCTCCAGCCCCGCCTCCCCGCTCGAGATCAACGTGGCGAAGACGGGGCGCGGCCCCTCGTAGAGCACCAACCGCTGCTGCGTCAGGTTGACGTCGATCCAACGCTCACCGTTCTTGCCCCAGGCCGGCATCCGACGCGCGGGCTCGATGTGCGCGGCGTCGCGATCGCTCAAGTACTTGCCGTCGACGGTCTGGTAGTGGAGCTTGCCCCGGAACATCTGCTTCTTTCCGGTGAGCTTGACGGCCGTGAAGTAGGGAGCGGTGCCGCCGTCGGCGAGGCGGTTCTTGCCCGCATCGTGGAGCCAGAAGCGCGCGTCCTTGCGGCGAACCAGCGCAAAGGGGAAGTCGATGTCCCCCTCGGGTCCGATGCGAACGCCGTGGTGCTCGGAGCCCTGGATCGGGCGCAGCCGATCGGTCGGCATCAGGCGAAGATCGGTGGTGACGCCGTAGCGGCGCCCCTCGAACAAGAAGGTCTCGAGGAAGGAGTAGCCGGCGCGAGGCTTCATTCGGTCCACGACGACCGCGTCCCCACGCGGCGCCCGGTACGGGTTGGGCAGGGTCTTGCCCACCGCGACGAAATCCGGGAGCGGATCGCTCGTGCGCCCCTCCCAGGCCTGGCGGGGATCGGGCGGCACCCCCGGCACGCCGAGCCACACGTGCTGCGCGTAGCCCGCCCCCTCCTCTCCCTCGAGCGCGAGCCACTTCGGCATCCGCTCGGCGAGATCGGGCTCCGCCTCGACGAGCTCCGCCGCGGTGGGGAGCCGCTGGTAGATCGGTCCGGGTCGGCGCACCGTCCCGTAGATGTACGGCAGCTTCCGGGTCGGGTCCGGGGGGTGTCGCTCGACCGCCCGCACCGCGGGGTCGTCCGCGTCGAGCGTCGCCCGGGGTCCCACGCAGACGTACCCCCGCGGCTCGATCGCGTACCAGCCCCCGGGGCACCCATCGCTGCCCTGCGACTCCACCTCACGCAGCGGGGCAGAGCCGCCGAGGCGGAGATAGCCGAGCTTGGCCGCGCCCTTCGCCGGCCGCTCGCGCACGGCGGCGCGCATCGCCCGAGCGTGGACGCGCGGCGACCCCGGGAGCGTCGCGGCGAGCGCGGTCGAGCTCCCGTCGAGCCGCACGGCGGGCGCCGGCGGCGGGGCAACGCGGGGCGCCGGCGCTGCCGAGGCTTGGCCGGCGGGCTCGGCCGCGGCGCTCGCCGACACCGCGACGCGGGTCGCGGGCACCTCGCGCGAGCGATCGCACCCCGCGGTCACCGCGGCGACGAGCAGGCCTGCCCCGACGACGGGACCCATTGTGTTTCGGGGGGAGACGCGACCGCGCACGCTCTCGGATCTGGCACGAGGCCCCCGCCGGGATCCAGAAAAGAGCGGGTACGGCGCGGCGGGACGCATCGTGGGAACCCGGCTCGCCGCTCGGCCCCGCGGGCCGTCGGCTCAGAGGAGCGTGCCCACCAGCGCCAGCCACCCGACGCCAAGCAGGGTCGTGGCGAGCGCGAGGGGTAGCCCCACCCGCAGGTGCTCCCAGAACCCGTAGCCCCCGAGCCCACGCGCAGCCTCCGCGACGATGACGTTGGCGACCGAGCCGAGCAGGGTGAGGTTGCCGGCGAAGGTCGAGGCCATCGCGAGCAATTCCCAGCCGAGGCGCGGGTCGGGCAGCGTCGCCATCTGGTCACGCACGACCAGAATGAAGGGGACGTTCGACACCAGGTTCGACCCCACCAGGAAGATCACCGCGAGCCGGAACGAGTCGCCGAGCCCCCCGGTCGCGCCGGGCTCGACCAACGGGAACCGCGCGAAGAGCGCCGCGGGTGCGCCGCTCCGCGTGAAGCCCTCCACGACCACGAAGAGGGCGGCGAAGAAGAGCAGCACCGACCAGTCGATGCGGGGCCAGAGCTCGCGCGTGTCCCGACGGTGGATCAGCATCAGGGCCACGAACCCCGCCGCCGCCGTCCAGGCGAGGTCCCCTCCGAACAGATAGGCGATCACGCTCGCTGCAACGACCCCGAGCGTCGCCCTGGCGAGGCGCGACAGCGCCGCCGGCGCCTCGGGGGGGCGCAGCACCGCCCCCGCGAGCTCGCGCCGAAACCATCGCAGGAGCAGGAGCTGGTTGACGGCGAGCGCGGCGACGGCGACCGGACCCATGAGGGCCAGGTGCCCCCGGTAGGTGAGCCCGCCCAGCGTCCCGCAGAGCATGTTCTGGGGGTTTCCCACCAGGGTGGCGACGCTCCCCGTGTTCGACGCCGTAGCGAGCGCGAGCAGGAACGGCAGCGGCGGCAGGCGGTGCCGCTCGATCAGCCGCACGACGAGCGGGGCCCCGAGGACGCACACGGCGTCGTTGGTGACCAGCGCCGCCAGGATCCCCGCGCCCCACACGATGAGGGCGAGCAGGCGCGTTGGGGTCCCCGCCAGGGCGACCAGGCGCTGCTCCATGCCGTCGAAGAAGCCGTCGAGCGCGAGGAACGCGCCCATCCCCATCACCCCGAACAAGAGCAGCAGCGTCCCCGCGTCCACCGCCCCCAGCGCCTCGCGCGGCGACAGCACGCCGACGACCACGCTCGCCACGGCCCCCAGGAACGCCGCCGCGGGACGATCGAGGTTGAGCACCCGCAGCCGGCGCGCCGAGATGAGCGCGTAGGTGAGCGCGAAGACGACGATCCCGGTGACGTTCAAGGAAGGGCCCCGGCCGAGTGGAGCGGACGGATAGCACGATCCGGGCGCGGGGTGCGTCCCTGCAACAGCGCCGTCCCCCCGCGCCCGGCCGATGATATAGAGTTCCCCGCGACATGCTCGAGCTCTGGGCGACGCTGGGGATCGTGGTTCCGCTGCTGGCGGACGCGACCGAGCTCCGCCCGGGGCAGGTCGAGCTCACGGAGGCAAGCTTCCACGCGCTCACCGCGGAGCCGGAGCGACCGCCGCGCCACGCCTGGGCCCGATCCCGTGAGCTCGACCTCACCGTCGAGCCCGAGGGCCTGCGAATCCACGGGCGCTGGACCCTCCACGCCGAGCGCGCCACCTACTTCGCCGGCGATCTCCTGCCCGCCCGCGCGCACCTCCTGCGCGCTACCTGGAACGGCAAGCCCGCGGGGCTCTGGCGCGGGGAGCGCGGTCCGGTCGTCGTCGGCTGGGTGGAGCAGCCGGTGACGCTCGAGGTCGACGCCTTTCTCCCCGGCGCGAGCGAATCGGCGGAGCTCGAGCTGCTCGAGGCCGTGGCGGGGACCGTCCGGGTCCACTCGCCGACGCCGCTGCGGGTCATGGCATCCGACGGCAGCGTGGTCCTGCGCGATGGGGACCGCTTCGTCACCGGCGCCGGCGCGCTCCAGCTCACGGCGCCGGCCGAGGCCGCGGAGGAGCGTGACACCCTCGCCTTCGCCACCGCTGGGATCGGCCTCACCGTCGACGACGCCGCCGTCGAAACCCGAGCGCGGGTGATCTTCACCGTCCGTCGCGGGGCGCTCGCGCGCCTCACGCTTCGGGCGACGGGCTTTGGCGCGGACCTCGACGTCACCGGCCCCAACGTCGCCTCCTTCTCGCGCCGCGGCGACGAGCTCGCCATCGAGCTCCGCGCCCCAATCACCACGACCACCGCCCTCGAGCTCACGGCCACGACGCCGATCCCGAGCGGCGCCGAGAGCACGCTCCCGCTGCCGGGCCTCGCGTCCGCCGACGCCTTCCGGTTCGAGTCCGCGCTCACCCTCGCCCGGACCGGGGAGGTCGACGCCGTGCCAACCCTCACGGGAGGCGCTCCCCTCGCCGTCCAGGCGCTGCCCGAGTGGGCGAGCGGGCTCGTCACCGGCGCCCCCACCGCGGCTTTCCAGCTCAACGACGGTGGCGCTGCGGGCAGGCTCGACTGCTTCCGCTTCGTGCCGGTGCCGGGCCCGCCGGTCCGGGTCGAGATCGCCGACCTCCACTACGTCGCCGCCGACGACGGCGCGACCCTGCTCCGAGCCCGCTATGAGGTGACCAACGAGCGCGCCGCCGTGCTCGAGGTGCGTCCGCCACGGGGCGCCCGGCCCGTCGGCGCCTGGGTCGCCGGTCGCGAGGTCCCGCTCGGCGTCGAGGGCGACCGACTCCGGATCCCGCTCAAGCGTTCGGTCGAGACCGCCGACGGTCTGCTCACCTTCCCGGTGGTGCTCGTGCTGGCAGCCCCCGGCGAGCGCTGGAGCCGGCGGGAAGAGCGGGACCTACCGCTCCCGGCCGTCACCGCGCCGGTCGCCGTCACGCAGGTCACCGTCGGTCTGCCGCGCGGCTACCGCTCGTTGCTCGATCCCGGCGAGCGCGCGGTGGTGCGCCGCTTCACGCGCGCGGAGGAGGTCGGCTTCGGGCTCGCCGACGACGCGGCCCTCGCCCAGGCCGACGCCCTCTACGCGGACGCCCTCGATGCGTGGAACCGCAACGACTTCTCGCGCGCCGAGCAGCGCCTGGGCGAGCTCGACGCGCTCGGAGCCACCAGCACAAACCAGCACGGCCTCGCGAGCAACCTCGCTCTGCTGCGACCGCCGCCGGTAGCGGAGCCCGAGCCCGCGGGGACGTCGGCGAGCCAGGCGCCGAAACCAAAGACGAAGGCAGGGGGGGCGAAACCGTCCGCCGCGCCGCCCGCGGACGCGCAGAGCCGCCGGATCCGCGCCCAGGCCCGCGCCCGCGCCACGGACCACAAGACCAAGCAGCGCGCCGCGCAGGAGCGGGCGCGAACGCTCCGCGACCAGGGCGATTACGACGCCGCCGCCACGGAGTACGAGCAGGCGCTCGAGGCCACCGAGCAGCTCTATCAGCTCGACGAGGACGAGTCGGCGAGCAACGCCCACGTCGCCGCCGAGCTCGAAGGAGAGCTCGAGGCCGTGCAGGCCGCCAAGGTGCAGCGCCAAGAGCTCGAGTCGGCGGCAAAAAACCAGCTCTGGAGCGGCGGACCCTTCGGCGGCGGGTTCACCCCCACGCCCACCGCCGCGCCCCCCCTCACGCCCGCGGCGAGCGTCCCGCTGCCCACCGCCGGCGAGGCCGTGCGCTACGAGCTGTTGCTGCTCGAGCCCGGCGCCGAGCGCTCCGTCCACCTCCTGGCGCGGCGCCGCCGCGACGCGCGCGCCCGCTGACCCTGCTCCTTGTCCCCGTTCATCGTCGAGAGGAACCCGAACCATGCAGCCCCGCATCGCCACCCCCGCCCTCCTGCTCGCCCTGCTCCCGCTCGCCCTGCCCGCCCAGGCGCAGGAGACCGAGCGCGTGGTGCTGGAGCTGGATCGCTACCTGCAGATGTACGAGAAGAACCGCGCGGACAAGCCCGAGGATCCCCCGCGCGACCACGCGGTGTCCTCGGCGCGCTACCGCGGCGAGGTGCTCTTCGACGAGGGCAAGCCCTACGCGGCGCGCTTCACCGCGACCCTCCACGTCCGCCCGCTCCGGCCCAAGGGCTTCTCCACCATCCCGCTCTTGCCCGCGTCGGTCGCGCTCGAGACGGCGACCATCGACGGCAAGGAGGCCCCCGTCTACGTGGAGAGCGGGTACTACTTCCTGGTCACCGACCGGCGGACGGAGTTCGATCTCGTCCTCACCTTCGGGGCCGCCGTCACCTCCGCGGAGGGCTCGAGCGCCATCGCCTTCGCGCTGATCCCGTCGGGCGCCACCAGCCTCACGCTCTCGGTCCCATCCAAGGAGGATCTCGACTTCACCGTCGCCAATGCGAAGCTGAAGACGGACAAGGTCGTCGGCGACGCGCGCGTGGTGGAGGCGACCCTCCCCGCCACCGGCGCCCTGTCCATCGAGTGGAAGCGCAAGGTGGAGGAGGAGGCGACCAAACAGCGCGCGGCGCGCGTCTACAGCGAGATCTACACCCTCACCAGCCTGGGCGACGGGGCCATCCGGGCTCGCGTCACGGTCAACAACTCGATCCTCTTCGCCGGCGTCGAGGGCTTCCGCTTCGCGGTGCCGACGGGGATGACCGTGCTCGAGGTCAACGGGCCGGGCCTGCGCGACTGGAAGGTGGAGGGCGGCGAGCTCGCGGTGGCGCTCAACTACGCCGCCGAAGGGGCCTACGGGCTCACGGTCGTGATGGAGCAGCCCCTGGCCGGCGCCGGCGCGGCCCTGGCCGCCCCGGTCCTGGTGCCCCTCGGCGTCGAGCGCGCGCGCGGCTGGATCGGCGTCGAGGCGCGCGGCAACCTCGAGCTGTCCGCCGGCACCGTCACCGACGCAACCCCGGTGGACGTGCGCACGCTGCCGCCCGCCATCCTCGGCGTCACCGACCAGCCGCTGGTCCTCGGCTACAAGTACCTGGGCGCCAAGCCCGCCATCGCCCTCATCGCCGCCGAGCACCCGGAGGTCGAGGTGCTGGTGACGCTCCTCGACACCACCGCCGCGCGCACCACCTGGAACCGCGAGGGCCGCCGCCTCACCTCGGTCCGCTACCAAATCCGCAACAACCGGCGTCAGTTCCTCAAGCTCGCGCTGCCGAAGGGCGCCGAGCTCTGGAGCACCTCCGTCGCCGGCCGCGCGGTGCAGCCCGCGCGCGCGCCGGACGGACGGGTGATGGTGCCGCTCGTCCGCTCCCAGCAGGCGGGCGACGCCCTGGCGAGCTACGAGCTCGAGGTGGTCTACGTCGAGAACAGCGCCGCCGCCGACGCCCGCGGCCGCGGCGAGTTCAGCGCCGCCCTCCCGGTGGCGGACGTGCCGAGCACCTACGTCTCCTGGACCGTCTACTCACCGGACGGCACCAAGATCCGGCGCCGGACCGTGGACGGGACGCTCGAGCGGGTCGAGGAGCTCTCGGAGCCGATGCGCGTCCAGCCCGCGGCCCCAGGTCCCCAGCAGGACGAGGGCCTCGTCGATCTGGACGACCAGGAGCTATCCAAGAAGAAGGCCGAGTACGAGGCCGAGGAGATCACCGACCAGCAGATGCCCGTCCAACAGGCGATGCCGGCGGAGGCCCCCCCCGCCCCGCCCAGCACCTCGGCGGTCGAGCCGGGCGCGGCGCCCGTGCTCGTCACCCTCCCCGTCCAGGGGACGCCCGCGTACTTCGAGAAGACCCTGGCCCTGGACGGCCCGCTGACGATCGAGTTCCGGTACCGCGGGCTCGAGCGGAAGCGGTGAGGGTGACCGCAGTGCCGGTGGCGCCTCGGTCCGCGCGCGCTGCGCTCGCGGTCGTGCTGGCGGCTGCGCTCGCATCGCTGGCCGGCGGCGCGCGTGCAGAGGAGGGGGCGTCGGGCGCCGTTCCAGCGCCCGACCCGAGCTGCACCGGGTCCCCGCGCGTCACTGCGGCACCCGAGCGCGTGCATCCGATGCTCGGCGGGCCAGCGTCGGAGGCGGTTCGGATCGCGAGCGGGGAGCGCGTTTGCCTGGTGCCGGCCGCGCCCTCACGCGGCGTGTCTCACCAGCTCGTCCCGGTCTTGACCGCCGGCGCGGGCGCCCCGTACCTTGCCATCACCGTGGACGCGGTCCCCGGCGGCACCTGGGTCACGCTCCGGAACACGCTCGACGCGGCGGTGTCCGTCGAGCTCGGCGTACCGGTTGACGAGGCCGGCGCGTTCGCCCGAGCGGTTCTCGTCGTCGAGCCGCAGCAGACCGCCGCCCGGGAACTGCACGCCGACGTGCCGCACCTCTACCTGATGCAGGCGCGGATGCTGCCACCCGAGCCCGCCGCTCGCGACCACCGCTACCAGCTGGATCCACGGCGCTTCCGGATCGGCACCAGCGTCGGGTGGCTCAGGCTTGCCCACGACCACGAGGCGCTCAATCGCGAGCTTGCGCGCAGCGGCTGACCTACGGCGCGAGAGCAGGTTGGGCGCAGCAATTCGATCGCGCCCGGTGGGCCGTGGGGGAACCTGCGGGCAGCAGCGACGCCGTCGCTGGGGGACCCGCGGTGGATCTCAGCGGGGTGTTCGTCCGCCTGAGCGTCGGCATCCAGGCGGGCTGGCCGCCGCCCCCCGAGTAGACGGCCGCCCCCCTCCCGCGAGATGAACGACGTCGTCCATGGGGCCCGAGGACTCCCGGGATCAGTACAGGTACACGGCGCCGCTGTTGGCCGCGGCGTGATCCTGCTGGTCCCCGCCCGTGCCAGTGGCGCTGCTGTCCTCCCGTGCCGGGCTCACCGTGAGGGTTCCTCCATCGGCGGAGAGCGCGACGCAGCGGCCGAAGTTGCCCCCGGCCGCTGCGTTGGAGGCCTTGACGTACGCCTGCTGCGACCAGACGCCGCCGCTGCTGCGGGTGAAGACATACGCCGCGCCGCTGTCTGCTGCCGAATCGTCATCCTGCGCGCCACCGATGCCGGTGGCGCTGCCATCCTCCAAGGAGGCGCCCACCGCGAGGACTCCGCCGTCTCCGGAGAGCGCGACGGACAGGCCGAAGTAGTCGTACTCCCCGGTGTTGGAGGCCTTGAGGTACGCCTGCTGGGACCAGGCGCCGCGGCCGTCGCGCGTGAAGACGTACACCGCGCCGCTGCCGGATGCCGAATCGTCCGTCTGATCGCCATCGATGCCGGTGGCGCCGCTGTCCTCGTTGCGGGCGCTCACCGCGAGGGTGCCTCCGTCTCCGGAGAGCGCGACGGAGAAGCCGAAGCTGTCGTCCGCCGCCGTGTTGGAGGCCTTGATGTAGGTCTGCGGTGACCAGACCCCGCTGCTGTTGCGCAGGTAGACGTACACCGCGCCACTGCCGGACGCCGAGTTGTCCGTTCGATCGCCGCCGACGCCGGTGGCGCTGCTGGCCTCCCGATCGGCGCTCACCGCGAGGGTTTCCCCGTCCGCGGAGAGCGCGACGGAGCGGCCGAAGCAGTCGTTCTCCTCCGTGTTGAAGGCCTTGATGTATCCCTGCTGGGACCAGACCCCGCTGCTGTCGCGGGTGAAGACATACACCGCACCGCTGCCGGGCGCCGAGTCGTTCGCCTGATTGCCGCCGATCCCGGTGGTGCTACTGGCCTCCCCCTCGGCGCTCACCGCGAGGGTGGATCCGTTCGCAGCGAGCGCGACGGAGCGACCGAAGCCGTCCCCGGCGTCCGTGTTGGAGGCCTTGAGGTAGGCCTGCTGGGACCAGACGCCCGCGTCCTCGCGAGTGAAGACGTACACCGCGCCGCTACTGAGCGCAGAGTTGTCGGTCTGATCGCCGTCGATGCCGGTGGCGCTGCTGCCCTCCTCATCGGCGCCCACCACGAGGGTTCCCCCGTCCGCGGAGAGCGCGACGGAGCGGCCGAAGCCATCCCCTGCCTCCGTGTTGGAGGCCTTGAGGTAATCTTGCTGAAACCAGGTCCCGGCGCTGTCGCGGGTGAACACGTACACCGCGCCGCTACCGGGTGCCGAATCGTCGATCTGATCGCCGCCGCTGCCGGTGCCGTTACCGTCCTCCCCGACCGCTCCCACCGCGAGGGTTCCCCCGTCCGCGGAGAGCGCGACGGAGTAGCCGAAGCGGTCGTCTGCCCCCGTGTTGGAGGCCTTCACGTAACCCACCGCCCCGACCAGGGAGTCGTTGACCGTGACCTCCTCGGAATCGCTGCAACCGCTGGCGTTGCACGCCTGCAGGACATACCGGGCGTTGAACCGCCCCGGCAGGAAGACCTCGTGGTCGAAGGTCGTCACATCGGCGTCGAGGCGAATGATCTCCAGGTAGCTCGAGGCGCCGTCCACGCTCTCCAGCAGCCGGTACTCGGTCTCCCCGGCGACGTCGGCCCAGGTGAACCGAAAGAGCTTGATGGCCGTCGGCTCGAGCTCGAGGGTGGGTGCGACCGGAATGGACGGGTCGTCACCGGCGCCGCCCGCGCCACTCTCGGCACCGGCGCCCGCCTCGGCACCGGCGCCCGCCTCGGCACCCGTGCCGCCGGTCGCCTCCACGCCGCCGGCCGCCTCCACGCCGCCGGTCGCCTCCACGCCGCCGGTCGCCTCCACGCCGCCGGTCGCCTCCACGCCGCCGGCCGCCTCCACGCCGCCGGTCGCCTCCACG
>CAYZQO010000043.1:0-9640 GCA_964480725.1 uncultured Polyangiaceae bacterium
CCCCCTACGGCGTGACGCGCAGGGTCGCCCAGCCGTGGGCGGGGACGTCGAACTGGTAGAGCGCGCCGCCGATGTCGACGGTCATCGACTGCGACGCGTCGCCCTGGTTGTAGACCTCGGTGACGACGCTGCCGTCGGCGTTCTGGAAGGCGACCGCGTCGTCGGTGCCGCTGGTCCCGAGGCGCGTCGCGCCCGGGAGGATGTACTGCGAGTAGTGCCGGAAGGCGTAGTAGGCCGCCGTTGCGGTGAGCGTCCGCGCGTTGCGATCCACCACCAACAGGGCGTTCTGGGGCCAGTTGCCGAGGCTCCGGCCGTTGGTGTCGAGCACCATGTTCCAGGCGCTGTACGAGTTGACGCCGGCCACGATCCAGTCCCGGATGAGCTGCCAGCTCTCCTCGCCGTAGAGGTGGTCGTTCTGCGCCGTGTTCGGATCGTACCGGCTCTGATCCCAGTAGGGGGTTTCGAAGTTGTAGTTGCCGCACTTGTGCTCCGTCATCATGACGGGGCCGAAGGGCGCGAGCTCGGCCACGGTGGTCTGCAGGTTCCACTGCAGGCCGAAACCCGTGACGAACTGCATCGACTCCGGGTCATTGGCGACCGCCGTGGCGATGTTCGCGTCGTCCGGGTGGGACATGGTCCCGCACCAGATCTCGGCATCGAGGCCACGCTCCGCGAACTTGGGCCCGAGGTAGCTCTTGAAATAGTCGATGAGCACCGCCTGGCTCCACCGGACGTTGGCGTAGCCGGGCTCGTTCTGGGGGTGCACCGCCTCGATGGTGAACCCCTCCTCGCCGTACGCCTCCACGAACTTGGCGAGGTACAGGGCATGCGCCTCGAGGGTCTGCGGATCGCTCCGCATGTTCATGCCGTCCTTCATCCAGTCGGGGACGGTCCAGGGGCTGCCCCAGAGGCGGAGGTCGGGCTTCACCGCGAGCGCCGCCTCGATGTAGGGGATCAGCATTTCGCGGTCGCGCTCGATGGAGAAGTGCTCCATCTCGTAGTCGCCCGCCGTCTCCGCGAGCGTGTACCAGCTCATGGCGTAATCGCTGGCGCCGATCGGGATCCGCCCGAAGATGAAGTTGGCGCCCTCGTCCGCGTCGAACAGGAGCCGCATCGCGGTCGCGATCTCGCCGCTCACGGCCGAGAGGGCGTCCCAACCCATCTCGTTGAAGGTCCCGCCGAAGCCGTGCCAGAGCTGGAAGGTCGTGCCCGCGTCGACGGTCAGGGTGGCGGTGCCGCTGGCCACTTCGGTCACCGTCGCCGCGGTGTTCCAGTAGTCGTCCGGGCCCGAGGTGACGAGCTCGGGTTCCGTCGCGCCGCCGCCGGTCGCCTCGCCCCCCGAGCCCGGCTCGGAGCCGCCGGTCGGCGCGCCCGCGCCCCCGTCGCCGCCGCTGCTCTGGCCGCCGGTGTCCTGGCCGCCGGTCGGCGCACCCCCGCTCTCGGTCCCACCGGCGCTCTGGCCGCCGGTGCTCTGGCCACCGGTGCTCTGGCCACCGGTCGGCGCGCCCCCGCTCTCGCTGCCGCCGGTGCTCTGGCCGCCGGTGGTCTGGCCGCCGGTCGGAGCGCCGCCCGTGCCCGAGCTGCCGCCCGTGGGCGGCGTCCCACCCGTTGGTTGCTCGCCGCCGCTGCCCCCGGCGCCGGACGCGCCGCCCGTCGCCGGCTGCGACCCCCCCGAGCCCTGGAGCCCGGCCCCGCCGGTGGCGGGCGCGGTGCCGCCCGTCGGACCCTCGGACGACGAGGGGTCGTTCTCGTCCGTGCCGCAGCCGGCGCAGAGGAGCAGCCAGGAGAGGACCACGATCTTCAGCGAAGTGGGGCGCATCGAAGCCTCCTTCAGGGGCGGGGACGGCTGATCTCGAGGCGCGCTGAGTGCGCTGCTCGACACCATCCCGGGCAAGTGTGAGTCCCGATGGCGCCGAACCCAAGAGGCGCTGCGGATCCCCCGCGAGCTGGATTCCAGTCGGGGGGCAGCTCCTGGGACCGCGCTGCAGTTCCCCGGACGCGGCCGCGCCGCGCCGGAGCGCCCGAAAAAGGCGTGCGCGCGAGGACGGGCCAGGCGATAGTGGGCCGTCCGGGACCGGTGCGAGGCTTGCCGAACGGCCACGTTGGTCGGGCTACGGCGGCACCACCCATCGAGCGAAGGGAGTACCGATGAAGGGAACATGGATCGTGGCGCTCCTGATCGGAGCTCCAGCTCTCGCCGGCTGCGTATCGGGGCCGGAGGTCATCATCGACTCCGCCGCCACCGAGCGGAGCCTCTATCTTGTCGCCGTTCGTCAGGACGGCAACGTCCAGGCGCGAAAGGTGGTGCGCTGCGAGCGCGCCGCCGATGGCAGTCTCGCCAACTGCAGCGAAGTCGCGCTCGTCCTGCAGGGCGAGTGACGCAAGAGGAGCGACCGAGCCATGGCAAAGATCCTGATCCGCGCCGCCGTCGTCACGGCCTTGCTGCCACTCGCCGGGTGCACGACCACTCGGGTCGTCGGGATGGAGGCCCACCCCACGGTCCCTGTCCTTTACCTCGAGTCTGAGCTCTGGCAGGGGAGGAGCCGGCTGGGGACGGAGTTCTGGACCTGCGTCGACCAGGGGTCCCAGATCGTCTGCACCCGCAGCTGCGGCCCCCGGATGGAGCTCAAGTGCCCCTGCAACCCCACCCTCATCGCCGTCGATTGAAGGAGGAGCCGTGATGATGAGAAACGCACTCTTTTTGGCGGTGCTGGTGGCTGCGCTGGGCGGCTGCGCGCCGCAGCAGATCCTCGGGGGGCAGGCCTACGTCAAGGACGTCCACGACACCACCAAGAGCGTGTCGAGCATCCTGCGCAAGAGCCCGTCCAAGGCCGGCTACTACGATCACGTGATCCGGATCTGCGACGTGGATCCCCAGGGTCAAGACATCAACTGCCAGGACACGCTGATCGTGGAGACGGTGCAGTGAAGGAGGTCGCCATGCGTCGAATCGTCCTGTCCGCGCTCGCGTTCGCCGTCACCGCCGCCGGCTGCGCGCCGCCGCTGCGCGGCGTCACCCACGTCGCCTGGCCCGAAGGCGACTCCTTCTACGTGGCCTACGTCGAGGAGGTGACGGGAGCCGGGGTCCCCTATGCCACGCGGCTCCAGCGCTGCACCGTCAACGCCGACAACACCGCCACCTGCGTGCCCGAGGCCTCCGCCAACGCGCTGCTGACACCGGGCGCGCCCCCCGCGACGATCGCCGCGAGCGGGACCCCGGGTCCGGCCGCCACGGTCGCGCCGGCTCCCGCCGCGACGACCAAAGCGGCGCCGCCTCCCGCGGCGTCGAGCGAGCCAGCACTCGGCGCTCCCGCCGCCGAGCCGGCGGCTGCTGCGCCCACCACGGCGGTGCCAGCGCCGGGGACGGCCGCTCCCCCCCCTGCGAACTCGTCCGTGCCCCCAGCGCAATGAGCTTTCCCGTCCGCGGGGACCGCGGCCGCGCGGGGATCAGGGTGCGGTGGTGACGTAACGGGCGGCCGAGATGGTGTGGGTCCCGCTGCTCCGGCGCGACCCAGCGGGGTACGAGTATTCTAGAGAGAACGCATCGAGGAACCCGTCGGCGCCGGCGAGTTCGTCGACCCGTTCATCTTCACCCACCAGGGGACGAGCTGGACCGATCTGCAGCGCGTCCACGACGTGCCCTACCCGTGCTCGCCGGCGAGTTGGTTCGAGCGTTTCGCCGAGCTCGGCTTCGACCCCGACGTGATGCCGGCGTGGGTGATCGACCGCGCCGAGAACTACTACCGGCAGGGCAACCGCAACGCACTCTACAACGAGGTCGCGCGGGCCAAACGCTGGGCCGTCGAGCACGCCGTCCCGGTCATCTGTAACGAGCTCGGCGCCTGGGACAGCGGCTCCACGACGGGCGACCGCACCGCGTAAGACGCCGATCTCGTCGGCGTCTTCGCGGAGCTCGAGATCCCTTGGACCCACTGGTTCATGGTGATGGACGCGGACACGGGCGCGATCGATCCCGAGATCGCCGGGGCCATGGGGCTGCTGACGGAGTAGCCGCCCCCCCCGACCCGGCCCCAGCCGCGTCTCGCGGCCGCCTCAACCGCCGGTCAGCGTGCCGGTGTCGCCGCGCCCCTCGATCACGTCGAGGAGCCGAGTGGCGAACAGGGGCGCGACGGTGGCGGCAAAATCCGCGCTCGGGTGCGAGTCGCCGCCGCCGTCCGCCGAGTAGGCGTCGAGGAGGAAATCGCCGCCCTCCGTCTCGAGCTCGAAGAAGTCCCAGACGAAGACATTGTCACCCGCCTCGTCCCACTCCTCCTTCACCCAGGTGAAGAACTCACGCGCCCGCGCCCCCTGCTCCGCGTTGGAGTTCGAGGCGGTCAGCGCGGCGCCGGTCCACACGAGGAAGCGGTGTTCGGGGAACTGGTGGAGCTTCTCCTTCAGCGCCGCGTACTGCGCCCGGTAGTTCTCCAGCGTCTTGGCGCTCGACGCCACGTCCGGCGCCCCCGTGTCCGCCTCGATCCCGCTCACCGGGAAGCAGTGCTTGAACACGATCACGTCGTAGTCATGGGTCAATAGCTCGAGGGTGTCCTGCCCCTCGTAGGCAGCGTCGCCCGCGTTCGCGACCCAGAGGTGGTAGTAGTCGTAGGGGTAGTTCTCCCACGGGTAAGGGTTGTTCGGGTACGCTCGCTCCTCGATCGCGTAGGCGGTCCCGGCCTCGTCGTTGTGGGCGGTGACGGCGGCGGCGACGCCGCCCTCCCAGATCACGCCGCCGGTGCTGTGGTGCAGGTAGATGACGCGGGTGTCGTTCGGGAACGCCTCCGCTGGATCCTCGGTGTCGCCGCTCGTCCCGGGTCCCCCGCCCGAGTCGTCGCTGCCGCCCGAGCCGTCGTTGCCGCCCGTCCCGTCACGGCCCCCAGTTACGGCACTGTCGTCGCCGTCGTCGTCGCTGCCGTCGTTCCCGCACCCCGCGAGCCCGAGGCACAGCACGACCGCCAATGACACCCCAACCCCACGCCACCGAGCTTCCTTCGTCGCTCTCATGCGCGGAATTTGGTCGTTTCGGGCGGGCCCGGCAACTGCCGTCCCGATGGGTCACGGAGCGGGGGCGCCGTCAGGGGCCGTCCCCGCCGTCAGCCCGCCTCGATGGGTGGGCTCACGCGGGGGCGGGCGAGCACCTCGAGCAGGCGCCAGTCGCTCCAGCGCTGGGCGGTCTGCACGACGATCGCGGTGTCGGCGCCCCCGCCGCCGAACCCGGTGCCGGCCAGGGCGATCACCTCGGCGTCGGCGGGCACGGCGCCCTCGAGGTGCGCGGCGACCGTGATGCAGAGCCCGACGCGCACGCCCACGCCGTACCAGTCGAACGGTCGGAGTCCGCTCTTGGTGAAGGCCTGGAAGGTCCGCCAATCGATCCGCACCACCCGCGCGCCCTCGAGCTCGAGCGCCGCCGCCTCCTCGGCCGTCAGGCTCGCTGGCACCGCCTGCACGCCGCTCCGCGCCAGCGCGGCGCGGCGCGCCGCGAAGCGGGGGAGGTAGCTGTGGAGCTTGGCGAGGGGGAGCGTCATCCCCGTGGGGTTCGAGACGACCGTGACCGCGCAATCGCTGCCGAACAGCTCGAGCGCGCGGCGCGCCGTCTTCCCGGTGTCGCTCGCCACCACTACGTGGCTGACGTCAAGCGCACGCCGGCGCGCACGGGCGATCTCGAACGTTCGCTCCGTGTGCTGCGGGCCCGGCTCCCCGAACAACGCGACCTCGAGGATCTGGTCTTCCATCGGCGCGGCTCCGGTTCGAACGCCGGCGCGGTGTGGCCCGGCCCGAGCAGGATACGGCAGCGCGCCGGACCGAGCCAAGGCCGCTCCGGCCCCGTGAGCGCCCGGCCCCGGCCGCGCGGGCCGGTTTTCTCGGTCGCCACGGTGACCCGATCGTCGGCATCGATCTCGCGGGTCCTCGCCGCTCCGGCCCCCGTCCCGGGCGGGGACGAACCAGTGGGCTTCGGTGGCCCCGCGCGGCCGCGTCCGGCCTCTGACCCGGCCTCGCCGTCGTGCGCGCTTCTCCTTGAACCGACCCGGTGCCTGCCCCACACTCCGCCCCGCTCGTCCCCCTCCCATCACGGGCGGCGAATCGGCAAGGAGCGCTCCATGGGTGGCTTGTTCGGCGTGGCGTCCAAGTGCGACTGCGTCGCGGATCTATTCTACGGGACCGACTACCACTCCCACCTCGGCACCCGCCGTGGTGGCATGGTGGTCGCCAACCCCGAGCACGGGTTCAAGCGCAACATCCACGACATCACCAACTCGCCGTTCCGCACCAAGTTCGAGGACGATCTCCCCAAGCACCACGGCAACCTCGGCATCGGGGTCATCAGCGACACGGAGGACCAGCCGCTCCTCATCGGCTCCCACCACGGGCGTTACGCGATCGTCACCGTCGGTCGCATCGAAAACCTGCACGAGCTCACCGCCGACGCGCTCCGCGGCCGCAACACGCATTTCAGCGAGCTGGCCGGGAACGAGGTCAACCCGACCGAGCTCGTGGCGACCCTCATCAACCAGGAGGCGACCCTGCTCGACGGCATCCGGCGCGCGCAGAGCGAGATCGTCGGGTCGTGCTCGCTCCTGCTCTTGACCCCTGACGCCATCTACGCGGCGCGCGACCGGCTGGGGCGCACCCCGCTCGCCCTCGGCAGCAAGGAGGGCGCCTGGGCCGCCACCTTTGAAACCTGCGCGCTACCCAATCTCGGCTACCAGGTGAGCCGGCAGCTCGGTCCCGGCGAGATCGTGCGCCTGACCCCGGACGGCGCCGAGCGCCTGGCCGCCCCCGGCGATCGCCTGCAGATCTGCTCGTTCCTCTGGATCTACTACGGCTACCCGGCGTCGAGTTACGAGGACGTCAACGTCGAGGAGGTGCGCAACCGCTGTGGCGCCGCCCTGGCTCGCGTCGATCCGACCGACGTCGACCTGGTGGCGGGGATCCCGGACTCGGGGATCGGGCACGCCCTGGGCTACGCCTCGGCGGCGGGCCTGCCGTATCGGCGACCGTTCGTGAAGTACACGCCGACCTGGCCCCGGAGCTTCATGCCGCAGGAGCAGCGGGTCCGCGATCTGGTCGCGAGGATGAAGCTCATCCCGGTCCGGTCGATCATCGACGGCAAGCGGCTGCTGTTCTGCGAGGACTCGATCGTGCGCGGCACGCAGCTCCGGGACCTCATCAGTCGGATGTTCGAGGACGGGGCCCGGGAGGTCCACATGCGACTCG
This sequence comes from uncultured Polyangiaceae bacterium, assembly GCA_964480725.1. GTDB lineage: Bacteria > Myxococcota_A > Polyangia > Polyangiales > Polyangiaceae > JAFGBI01. The sequence continues at coordinate 7,210 of CAYZQO010000043.1, forward strand.
CCTGCCCGCCGCTGGTCCACGGCTGCAAGTACCTCAACTTCTCGCGGTCGGCCTCGGACCTGGAGCTCGCGGCCCGCAAGGCCATCGCGCAGCTCGAGGGCGATCCGAACCGAGCCCTCGATGAGTACGCCGATCCGGACTCCGAGCGCCACCAGCGCATGGTGGAGCTGATTCGCCAGCGCGTGGGCGTGACCTCGCTCCGCTACCAGCGCATGTCGGACATGATCCAGGCCATCGGCCTGCCGCGCGAGCGGCTCTGCACCCACTGCTGGGACGGCGCCGGCGACTGAGCGCACCGCGGCGCTTGTGACCGCGCGGTTGGGGCCGCATAGAGGGGGTGGGCGCGGTCGAGCCGCTCGCGCCCACCGAGATGACGGTCATGGACGAAGCCCTATTGGAGCTCATCGGTCGGGCGGAGCTCTTCGCTCGCCTAGAACCAGCGACGCGCGCTGCGGTCGCGCGGGTGGCGGAGCGGCGCGTCTTCGCCGCGGGGGAGACGGTCTTCTTGGAGAGCTCGCCGAGCGAGTACGCCTTCGTGGTCGAGCGCGGCGCGGTCGAGGCCACCAAACGCTCGGACCAGGGCGCGGACGTCCCCCTGCGTGTGCTCGGGCCCGGGGAGGTCGGCGGCCTGACCAGCGTCGCGCTCGATCAAGGCCGCTCGGCGACCCTCCGCGCGCGCGCCGACTCGACGTTGGTGATCATCCCCCGGCCCGCGCTCGCTACGCTCCTCGCCGACCACGCCGAGCTCGGGCGCGCCATCCTCGCACACCTCGGCGAGAAGGTGCGCACCAAGAATCGCAAGATCGCCACCCTGGAGGCCGCGGCCCGACCCGACGGGCGCACGGGGATCGCGTTCTTCGACGCCAAGCCGTACGACCACCAGAGCTTCGACGCTCGCGTCCCCGCGGAGCTGCGGCTCCATTACCTCGAGCCGCGTCTCAGCCTGGCGACGGCGTCGCTCGCCCATGGGTTCCGGATCGTGTGCGCGTTCGTGCACGACGATCTCGGCGAGCCGGTGCTCGAGCGGCTCGCGGCGGCGGGGGTCGAGCTCGTCGCCCTGCGCTGTGCCGGCTACAACCACGTCGCCCTCGCCGCGGCCACGCGCCTGGGGATCTCCGTCGTTCGCGTCCCCGCCTATTCTCCGCACGCGGTGGCCGAGCACGCGGTTTCGCTCGTCCTGGCGCTCGATCGCAAGGTCCATCGCGCGCACGGGCGGGTCCGCGAGGGCAACTTCAGCCTGGTCGGCCTGGTCGGCTTCGATCTGCACGGTCGCGTGGCGGGGCTGGTGGGTTTCGGCCGGATCGGGCAGTGCGTCGCGCGGATCCTGAGCGGCTTCGGCATGACCGTGCTCGCCCACGACGAGCGGGTGCCGCCCGAGGTCGCTGCCGGGCTCGGCGTCGCCCTCGTCGAGTTGGACGAGCTGCTGGCGCGTGCCCACGTCGTCAGCTTGCACGTGCCGCTCACCCCCACCACCCACCACCTGATCGACGCCGCCCGCATCGCTCGGATGCGACCGGGGGTGATGCTGATCAACACCAGTCGCGGTGGGCTCATCGACTCGGGGGCGCTCATCCAGGGGCTCAAGTCGGGCCGCATCGGCGCGGCAGGGTTGGACGTGTATGAGGAGGAGGAGGCGTACTTCTTCGAGGATCGCTCCGACCAGGTGATAACGGATGACCTGTTGGCCCGGCTGATGACCTTCAACAACGTGGTCATCACCAGCCACCAGGCCTTTCTCACCGAGGAGGCCCTCGCCGACATCGCGGAGACGACCCTCGGCAATGTGGCGGAGTTTCTGGCCGGGCGGCGCGGGGGCGAGCTCACCAACGCCGTGCTCCCGATGCCGGGGTGAGCGCGCCGCGCCGGGCCTCGAGCGGCTGGCCCAGGAGCTGGCAGCGGCGAGGCAGGGCCGGACCCGAGGACGCCCCCCGCTCGGCCCTGTGCCGCGAAGCCGCGTCGGGCACCGGCCGAGCGGCTCGGTGTGCGTGGCGCGCGCACGGGCGGCCCGGCGACCTGGGCCCACCGTGATCGACTCCTGGCCCTCGCGCATTACCCTTCAATGCGGTCGGATGGGTGAGCGGTGCGGCGGCGGGACGAGGATCGGGCGCGGGTGCCGCTGGCGCGCCCCGCAGGCTTTCCAACCAGGGAGCGAGCGACAGGTCATGGTAGGGCGACGAGCGCGACGGTGGGTTGAGGGATCGTTGGTGATCGGCCTGGTGGCGGCAGCGCTGGGCTGCGGCGGCGAGGACGACTCCGGTGACGAAGGGAGCGGCGTCGGGGCCGGCGGCGGGAGCACGGGCGGCGCGAGCACGGGCGGCGTCGGGATCGGCGGGACACCGACCGGGGGCGTAGCGACGGGTGGGACACCGACGGGGGGCGTAGCGACGGGCGGGACGCCGACGGGGGGCGTAGCGACGGGCGGGACGCCGAC
>CAYZQO010000043.1:9740-43341 GCA_964480725.1 uncultured Polyangiaceae bacterium
GCGTAGCGACGGGCGGGACGCCGACCGGGGGCGTGGCGACGGGTGGGACGCCGACTGGCGGTGCGGCAACGGGCGGTGCGGCAACGGGCGGTACGGCAACGGGCGGTACGGCAACGGGCGGTACGGCAACGGGCGGTACGGCGACGGGCGGTGCGGCAACGGGCGGTGCGGCGACGGGCGGTGCGGCGACGGGCGGTACGGCGACGGGCGGTGCGGCGACGGGCGGGACCGCGACCGGGGGCACGCAGACGGGCGGCACCGGTGGAACTGGCGACGACTGGTTCCCCTGCGACGGCAGTACGGACGGCTACGACGCCACGGCCATCCAGTCGGGTGGCACCTGGACGGTCACCGCCGGCGGCAGCACCCGCTACACGGGCGCGGACATGGCGGCGGCCATGACGGCGGCCTACGGCGCGCTGAGCAGCGGCCGGACCACCAAGCAGAGCGTGCTCATCCAGGGCTCCGGCGACGTCTCCGCCGACGCTCAAGTCCGGGTCCCTGGCTACACGATCGTCAACCTCTGCGGGACCCTCAACGTCACGGGCACCGCCACGCAGTCCGATCGCTCGCCCTTCTACGCGCGCGGCGCGACCGACATCGACATCCCCCACGCGACCATCACCGGCAACCCCCAGTACGGGATGTTCTTCCGCCAGGTGAGCCGGATCCACCTCGGCCAGCTCGACCTCCGGTTCGGCGGCTCGAGCTCCGGGATCGGCGTCCGCATCGACAACAACCCGTCTGCGGGCGGAGCCTTCGTGACCGACGTCACCATCGACACCGTTTACGCCGAGACCACGGGCAGCCACGGCGTCGAAACCTACGGCGTCGACGGCTTCACCCTCGGTCGCCTCGATGGGGTCGACACCGGCGAGTGCGGCGTGCTGCTGAACATGTCGGTCAACGCCGAGATCGGCGCCGTGCACTGCGACAATTGCGGCGCCGGTACCGGCTACGCGGCGTTCCGCATGGCCAACCGCAACGGCCGCATCGGGGACGCGTATCCCGTCAACGTCCACGTCGGCGAGGTCTACGCGCGCGGCGGCGGGCGCGGCGTGTTCTGCGTGTCCGAGAGCGGTGGCGCGGTGATCGACTCTGTCGATCTCGCCGACACGGGCAGCAACGCCGTCCTGCTCGAGAATTGCTACAACGTGACCATCGCGGCCGATACCGGGCGGATCGAGGGCCCCGGCGACGTCCGGATCGCCGCCCGCGACGAGTTCGCCAACAGCTCGGGCATCACTCTGTCGAACCTCACCCTCATCGACACGGTGCTGAACGAGAGCCCCTGTGGGGACGGCACCACGCTCTTGAACAACGTGTTCCAGAGCTCCACCGACAACAGCTGCAGGTGAGCGCGGCGTCGCAGGAGGGGGCGCCAGGCCGCGCCCTCCCGCGCGCGGGTCACGCCCGGCGCCGGCACGGGGCCGACCCACCCGTCCGTTCGCCCAAACTCAACCACTTCACCACCTTACCGCGCAGCGCGTGACGCGAAACCACGCCTCGTGGGCCCGTCGATCCTCGCGAGCGAGCGCAAGTCCCACCCTGAGAGGGTCAACAAACCGCCCGACCTCGGCTAGGGTCGGCGCGTGAGCTGGGCCGACGTGCTCGTCCTGGTGATGCTCCGGCTGCCCGCGTATCACCTGGACGAAGAGACCCCCGAGGCGCGTCGCGCGCGGATCGAGGTGATCGCCCAGGCGATCACCGACGCGAGCGCGCGGGCCACCTGCGCGGACGCGGCGCCGGACGACGGCTGCGTTCGCCACTGGCCCGGTGACGGCCGCGACCTGTCCGTGCTGCTGGTGACCCAGGCCTACTGGGAAACCCGGTTCGCGCTCAACGTCCACGAGGGGCGCTGCCGTTCGTTCGAGTGCGATCCTTTCCGGAGCCCGGTCACGGGCAAGATCGAGCACCGCTCGCGCAGCCTGTGGCAGCTCCAGCTAAACTCGCTGATCGTGGACGAGTGGGACAAGCTCGTGGGGACCTCCCTCGAGGCGACGCGTCACGCCGCCTTTGCGGCCTCGAAGCTGCTCGGGCGCGGCTTCCGTGCCTGCCGCACCATCCCGGGCACCATCAGTCGCTACGCCGGAGTCGGCGGTTGCCAGTGGAAGGGCGCCGCGCCACGCCACCGCCAGTTCCTCGAGCTCCGGGCGGCCGCTGCTCGGTTCGAGAGCGCGCCGGCGCCGCCGCCGCCGTGACGGCCGCGCGCCGCGTCGGCGCAGCGACGGGCGCCCGGTGAGCCCGCTCACAGATCGCAGAAGCCCGCGGGCGCGCTCACCCCAAAGGAGTAGGGGCGCGCCTGCTTGAAGACCAACCCGCGCTCCCCTCCCATCAGCTTGAACTCCACGTCCATCGCGAAGTAGCCCTGCTCGCCGTCCGGGTCGAGGCGGGCACGGAAGTGATCGTGGACCGCACGCATGCTGCACACGAGCTCAACGAGCTCGTTCGGCGCGAGCACCGGGTGGTCGCCCGGGAGGCTCGACTCGGCGCGCCAGGTGACCCGGGTCGGATCGCCGGCCGCGACCACCAGCTCGTCGCTGGTGACGCCAGGGGCCGGGTTGGTGACGAGCGCCTCACCGATCTGGGCGTTGACGTAGTAACGGTCGCCCCGCATCGGGTCGAGAATGTCGCGGCTGACGATCACGCCGTTGGCGGCCTCGTGGTGGTAGGCGGGGTGGATCAGGACCCCCATCGCCACGGCGCTCTGCTCGATGCGGTAGGCCTCCCGCTCGTCGTACGCGCGCGCGTTCCACAGGCTCGCCCACACGGTGCGGAGCGCGTCCTCGACGCCGTCGGGGCCGTCCTTGGGCTCCCAGGCCACTGAGTCGTAGAGGCCGGCGCCGGTGAACTCGGCCAGATCCTCGGTGTTGCTGCTGCTCCGGAAGCGGAGCCGCCGGCCCGGCCAGTACTGTCCGATGGTGGCGATCACCGCGTCGAGGAGGGCCGCGTCCACCGGGTGGGCGAGGATGGCTGCGCGCACCTCGGCGAGGCCGGCGGCGCGCGCCGCGGGATCGGCGACGAAGTCCGGGTCGGCGCGGCGCGCGGCCAGGAGCGCCTCGGCGCCGCAGGCGGTCAGGTGCTCCGTCGAGTGCACGAGCGGCACCGCAACGGGGCGATCGGGCAGCGCGGTGTCGCCGCAGACCGGCACGCGACCGAGCTCGGCGACCTGGGCGGCCTTGCCGCCGAGCGCCGGCAAGGCGGCGAGATCGTGGGCGGCGAGATCCTGAGGGCCGCGCAGCGTGGTGTCGAGCCGAGGCGTCAGGGGTTCGCGGCCGGCCTCGCGCTCCTCCCAGAAGGCGATCGCCTCCTCTGCCGACGCCTCGCGGAGTGAGAAGTCGGCGGCGCGGACCTCGAGGCGCACCAGTCGGTCGAGCAGAGCGGCGACCGCCGGATCGTCGCGGGCGCCCCGAAGGAACATGTTGGGCGTCCCGCGGGCGCGGCTCAGGATGTTGACGTGGGAGAGGGGCGTCTGGATCGCCTCGGTGATGAGGCCGGCGACGAAGGGCAGATCGTTGGGGACCTGGTCGGTGACCAGGAGGTCGTGCGGTCCGAGCACGGCGTCGCCGAGCGCGCCGGCCCGCACGAAGCGCAGGGTGCCGTAGGCCACGGCGGGCGTGAGGGGCTGGAAGGTCACGTCCCGGTAGGGCGCGTTCGGATCGACCAGCGGCACCCGCCCCTCGATCTCGAGCGCGCGCTCCACCTGCGTCGCGTCCTGGGGGCGAATGGCCCAGCGCGTCGGCTCGGGCACCGCGCGGAGCACGGCGTAGAAGGCTCGCTCCATCAGCGCCGAGGTGATCTCGTCGCCGACCGCGAACTCGACCGTGTGAAGGTCCGGGCCGGCGTGGTGGACGAGGTTGCCGAGCAGGTATCGGCGCCCCTCGACCCGGAAGTACTGCTCCACGCTGAAGGCGTACCAGCCCTGGTGGAAGGTGCGGTAGCCCTCGGGCGTGCAGCGGTCGACGTGCGGCTCGCCGTCGATGACCTCGCTGACGAAGAGATAGTGTAGATCCCAGTCGGCGGAGTCGAGGAGCGTGACGCGGTCGCCGGCCTCCATGTCGACGATGAACTCCACCCCGGCGATCCCGGTGCGGGCCCGCGCGGCGGCGAGGGCCTCGAAGTCGCCCGGGGTGCGCAGGGCGCGCAGGTGGTCGCTCACCTCGCGCCCGGGGAGCTCGTCGCACTCGTCGCCCCCAGTGCCCGGGGTCGCCGTGGCACAGAAGCGGAAATGTGCCGCGGGCGACTCGTCGCGAGCCAGCGCCGCCCCCTCCGGCCACTGGTCGAAGTCGACCCGGTCGACGGGCGTGCCGGTCGCCGTGTCCCAGAGGGTGACGACGCCCTCGAAGCGCGGATCGGCAGCGATGGGGCCGAGGTCGTCCGTCGTGACCGGGACGACGAGGCGCTCGCCGGGCGCGAGTGTCGCCGCCGGCCACGCCAGCGCGGTCCCGTCAGCGGGGAGCGGCCAAGGCTGCCCGACCGCGCTCGGGGCGAGGCGGAGCTCGTAGCCTGCGAGGTCCACCGCGGCGCCCGCCGTGCTGACGAGCTCGACAAACCCGGCCGGGAGGAGCGCGAGCTCCGAGAGCGCGAGCGGCGTGGGCGTCGCGGGCCACGGCTCCGGCCAGGCGTGGTCGGCGAACTCGACGAGCTCCGGCAGCTCCGCGGGCTCCTCCGGCTCGCAGCTGGGGCCGTTCTCGCGCGCCGGGGACGCCCAGCCGCAGTCGACGAAGGCGCCCGTCCCGTCCGGGAAGCGCGCGAAGGCGTGGTGCTCCGCCAACGCCGGGACCGAGACGGTGTCCCACAGCGTCCCGTCCGCGAGCGCGAGCTGGAGGCGCTCGCCCTCCTTGGCGAGCTTCAGGGGGAGGTGGCGCGGCCCCTGCTCGGGGGCGCCGTCGGCCCAGAACAAGGCCACCGCTCCCGGCTTCAGCACCCCCGCGGGCAACGCGATCGACCGGCGACCGTCGTCGAGCCACACCTCGCCGAGCTCGATCGGCTCCGCGCTCGCGTTGTAGAGCTCCAGGTAGTCGTCCGTCTGCCCGAGCTCGTCGACGTACACGCCCTCGTTGTCGCTCACCACCTCGTTGATCCGGAGCGCCAGCGGCAACCCCGGCACCGAGGGCGGCTCGAGCTCGGCGAGCCCCGCCCGCCCCCCGCACCCAGCGAGCCCCGCGAGCGCGGCGACGACGGCGGCGACGCGGTGAGAGCCGAAAGCCATGCCCGGCGATCCTACACCGCCTCGCCGGCTCGGGCTCGCGGCGGCCTCCCCTCGATGACAGGCCACGGGGAACCGTCGTAGGGTATTGGCCCATGTGGGACGCCCTGCTCGCCGAGCTCTGGGACGAGCTCTCCCTGGTGCTCCTGGGCGCGCTGACCCTGCTGACCGTGCTCGTTCGCACGGTGCGCCTGGAGGAGCGCGAGCGCCTCCGACCGGTCGCGCTCTTCACCCTCGGGCACCTGGCGCTGGTCCCGGTGGCCGCGGCTCTGCGCGCGGGGGGCTCCGCGGCCTACCCGGCGGTCCGGCTCGCCTCGCTCGTGCTCGCCGCGCTGGCCGCGGTCGGGGTGCTGTCCCTGCTGCTCTTCGCCGTGCTCCTGCCCTTGGTGCGGGTGCGGGCGCCGCTGATCCTCCGAGACGTGGCGTCGGCGGTGGGCGCGGCCGTCTCCATCATCCTCCTCGCCAACCAGGCCGGGTTCCCGCTTTCGGGGCTGATCACGACCTCCGCGGTGCTCACCGCCGTGGTCGGCTTCTCGATGCAGGACACGCTCGGCAACATCGTGGGCGGCATCGCCCTGCAGCTCGACCGGAGCCTGCAGGTGGGGGATTGGGTGAAGGTCGGGGACGTGACAGGCAGGGTGGTCGAGATCCGCTGGCGCTACACGGCGGTGGAGACGCGCAACTGGGAGACGGTGCTGATCGCGAACAGCGTGCTGGTCAAGTCTCAGCTCTCGGTGCTCGGGCGGCGCCAGGGCCAGCCATTGCAGTGGCGGCGCTGGGTCTGGTTCAACGTGGACTACCGCTACCCGCCCTCCGACGTGATCGCCGCCGTGCAGGAGGCGTTGGACGGGCTGGTCATCCCCAACGTCGCCGCCGAGCCGCGGCCGGCCTGCGTGCTGATGGAGCTCGGCGAGAGCTTCGGCCGCTACGCCCTCCGCTACTGGCTCACCGATCTGGCCGTCGACGACCCGACGGACAGCGCCATGCGCACCCGGGTCTACTTCGCGCTCAAGCGCGCGAACATCCCGCTCAGCATCCCGGCGCACGCGCTCTTCGTCACCCAGGACTCCGACGAGCGCCGCACCCACAAGGAGCGCTCGGAGCAGGAGCGGCGGCTGGCGGCGCTCGCCTCCGTCGAGCTCTTCGACGGCCTCACGCCGGCGGATCGCGCGAGCCTCGCGGAAGCGCTGCGCCCGGCCCCGTTCACCGCCGGCGAGGTGATGACGCGGCAGGGGGCCGAGGCCCACTGGCTCTACGTCATCGTGCACGGCGAGGCGGTGGTGCGGGTGGCGGAGGGGGACATCGAGCGGGAAGTGGCGCGGCTGCACGATGGCGACTTCTTCGGCGAGATGTCGCTGATGACCGGCGCGCCGCGCTCGGCGACGGTGGTGGCCGTCTCGGACGTCGAGTGCTTCCGCCTCGACAAGGGCGCGTTCCAGGCGATCATCGAGCGGCACCCGGGGCTCGCCGAGCAGGTGGCGGGTATCCTCGCCCGGCGGCGCACGGGGCTGGAGGCCGTTCGTGAGGGCCTCGACGCCGCGGCGCACGAGCGGCGGCTCGCCGAGGCGAGCCGGGACATGCTGGGGCGGATCCGCTCGTTCTTCGGGCTCACTGCGCCGGTCGCCCCCACCGCACCGCCGCTGAGCCTGCGCCGGTGAACTGGCGCGCTTCGATGCGGGCTGCTGGAGGTCAGGTCCTTGGCCGTTCATTGGTCCCTTGCGTCCTAGAGCGGCAAACGCCGACTCCGAATGAGCCGACCGTCGTCCCCATCACACCCCCGGATCGGGGTTAGACTGCGACTCGGCTCATGCGACTGTCCACCCTGGCGAGGTTGCTCGGCTTCAACCATGACGTCGCGATCCACGCGGCGATGCTCTGCGGCATCGTGTCGAGGGACGGGTACGTCGCCGCGGTGAAGGAGGGGGTCGAGCATCTCGAACGCTTCAAGCAGCGCGCGGCCACGCGCGAGCTGACGGTCCCCGAGGCGAGTCGGCTGCTGAGTCACTACGCTCTCGACCGCGTGCCGCTTCCGGTGTTGCGGTCGGCCTGGACGACGGTTGGCGGGCCGCGTGCCCAGTGGGGTGAAACGCTGCTGCGTTTGCTGGACGGGAGCGCGCGCGGCGCGGCAACCGTGCCCGGCGAAGACGGCGAGGTGCCCGTGGTGGCGGCATCGACGGCGGGAGAGACGAGCTGGACGCTCCAGCGCAAGCTCGTGATCGGTGCGGTGGTGGCGCTGGGATCCCTGGCGGCGGGGTTGCTGCTGGACCTGCCGCTGCCGTCGTTCATGAGGGAAGAGCCGGACAGCCCGGGCGATCTCTTGGCGCTCTTGGCCGTGTCGGTGTTCGTGAACCTCGGGTTCGTGGGTTGGGGCGTGCAGTGCCTGGGGCGTGCGCTGGGACCGTCGACGTATCGCGGGCGGACGCGAGGTTGGGTGGTGCAAGCCGTCGATCAGCACGACTACGACGTGGACGACACCACGCTCAACACGACCGCATATCCGATGATCACGGTGCACTACGTGGTAGAGGGGCAGCCGCAGGTGGGGATCTTCGGTGATCCGGGCAACGAGACGCTGCGAGACCTCGCGCTGGTGATGGGAACGTCGAGGGACTGGGAAGCGGGGAAGGAGGTGGAGGTGAGGTACAACCCCGGGAATCCGTCGCAGTTCGTGCTGGGACGGCTGCAAAGGCTACGGGTGGGGCTGCTGGTGGTGGGGGTGGGTTCGCTGCTGCTAGCAGGGGTGTTGAACGTGATGCATGGGAACGCGGTGGCGAGCTGGTGGTTCAACTGATGCCGCGGACCCTCGCCGAGCCCTGGCGCTGGGCGGTCCGTGCGTAGTGGACCTCAGGGATACCGAACAGCATGGGGTAGTAGACGTGTCCCTCGGGGACTTGGAACATCGGTTTGCAGGCGGGAAGCATCTCCAGCAATCGGTAGGCTCACCGCGCCGCGATCCGCATCGCCGGCAAGAGCCCGCTCTGGAGCGCGGGGTGCTGGCGCACGGTCTGGCCGAGGCCCAGGAGCGTCATCTGGTGGATGGAAGAGTCTCTCGCCCGCCAGCGCGTGCCACTGCTGGTCGCACGGCGCCTGGGTCGTTGATCCTTCGCGGCATTCGAGGAGTTCTCCGCCCGAGGCTCCCGAGTCACGCCGGCTCAGGCCCGCCCGCGGCTCGTGACTCTCGCGAGGCGCGCGTGATAGAGAGGGTCTTGTGGCTCGGCTTCGCGGCGGGGGGGAGCGGTCGGTGAGGTTGCCGAGGTCGACTCGGTCCCGTGCACTATCGGGCTGCCGGAGTTCGACCGGCGTGCGGGGGTTGGGGGGGGACGAGGACTGCGACCGCGGTCGAGTGGTTCGGGAAGGGCGCGCCGGAATTCCCCGCTGGATCCGCGGCCTCTGGGGCCTTGCGGTCGCGACCCTGATTGGCTGCGGAGCGAGCGTTACCGAGCCCTGCGCTCCGGTGGGGAGCCCGGCCACGGTCGCGGCGAGCGCCTCCCCGCCGGCGCCCCACCCCGCGACCCTGCCCGAGCCGCCGTCGGTTTCGGGGCTGCGCATCGTGCGCCAGCTCGGCCCGATCGGCGGAGCCATTCGGATCCGCCACCTCGGCGACGGCCGCCGTCTGGCGACGATCAGCGATGCCCTCGACGTGTGGGATCTGAGCACGCGCACGGTCATCCACCACCTGTCGGATCCGGGTGTTGGGACGTTCATGGACATCGCGCTGGTGCCCCGCACCGACCTCGCCGTCACGTCGGCCGGGCGCGGCAAGATCGTCCTCTGGGATCTGGACCAGGGCGTCCGGGTTCGCGAGTACCCGAAGCACGGGCTTGGCGCCGACGTCGCGGTGTCCCCGGACGGGACCCAGCTTTTGGTGTCGGGGGCAAACCAGGTGAAGCTCGTGGAGCTCGCGACGGGAGCCGTCCTGCTGAATCAGCCGCTGCCCGGGGCGTGGAACGCGGTGGGAGGCTTCGCGCCGACGGGACCGTTCGTGGCGTGGGAAGAGCACCGCCGGCTCATCATCTGGGACGTCCTGAAGCGGCGCCGCCGTTCCTCCCTTGCGCTGCCCCAAGACGCGAGGGGGGCGAAGGTGCTCGTCACCGAGCGTGACGCCCGCATCGTGGTGAGCCCCTACCCGAACTACCAGATCCTGGTTGTGGACCCCGACTCGGGGCAGCCGACCGCTCGCCTCGCCGGGCAGCGCTACGAGATTTCCGATGCTGCGCTGTCGCCCGACGGCCAGCGCCTGGTCACCTGCGGTGGCGACCAGTACGTGGCGCTCTGGGAGCTCAGCTCGGGGCGGCGGCTGAGCCAGTTCTCCTCCGGCACGCGCTGGGCGATGCCGTGGAAGTCCGTGGACTTCGCGCCGGACGGCGCGTCGATCGTGGTGGGCAACCACCCGTTGCGCAACACGCCCGCGAACCTGTTCCGCTACGACCCGACCACGGGAGAGCGCCTCGAGCAGTTCACGGAGCAGAGCGTCGCCGGGCCCGGGGGCCTGGCGTTCGACGGGGATGGTACCCACCTGGCCGTGACCCTCACGGACGGGCCGACCTTGCTCTGGAACGTCGAGCGCGCCGAACCCCTACGCTGGCTCACCAAGCGCGAGGAGTCGGTGAACGACACGGGACGCGTGGTGCTGAGCGCCGACGCGCGGCGCATGGCGGTCGAGGTCGGTAACCGCATCGAGCTGTTCAATATCGAGACTGGATCCCAGTTCAGCCGCCCGCTGGGGCACGCCGGATCCATCGAGCTGTTCAGCCGCGGCCGTCACGAGGTGAGGGAGTCTGGCTTCGCGATCGTCGCTATCGCCATGTCCGCCGACGGCAGGCTCGCCGCCGCCACGGGCCACGGCGGGCGCATGTCCGTCTGGGAGGTGGACAGCGGCCGGCTGCTCGCGCACGCCGCGCGTGAGCTCGGCGATCTGCAGCATGCTTACGGGCGCGGTGTCGTCTTCTCCCCGGACAGCGGCTCCGTCCTGTGGGCCGTCGCCGGCAAGGACGGGAGGGAGACCTGGTCGACTCCTTTGCGCCCGGGTGCGGCGGGGACGCGGCTGGACACCGGGGGCTTCTCGGCGACGCCTCGGGACACCCTGGCCGCCGGCCGTCTGCTGTTCGCGCGCAGCGCTGCGGGGGGGGCCGCCGTGCATGACGCCGCGACCCGGCGGCTCGTGTGCGAGATCGCCGCTGGTGCCACGACGGCCTCCTTCGCCACGGCCCGCGAAACGGATCGTATCCTGAGCCTCGCCCGGGGTTCAGTGCTGCGACGCTACGATGGTCAGACGTGCCAAGAGCTCGACCGCTGGGAATTCCCGGGAGCGCAAATGATCGGTCTCGTCGCGTCAGCCGATGGACGGCGCGCGGCCGCCATCGACGTGGACGGGACGGTGCGGATCATGAACCTCGTAACCGGGGCTAGCTACTCGATCGTCGTCGCGGGACGCGAGTGGTTCGTCTACACGGACGACGGCCTGTTCGATGCGTCCCGCGGCGGTGGCCATCTGGTGACCTTCGTTCGCGACGGCGAGGTGCTGCTGGCCGAGGATCTGTCGGCCCTGTACAACCGCCCGGATCTCATCCTGGCGCGTACGGGCCTGGGCTCGCCCGCCGCGATCGCGGAGTTCAGCGGTCTGTATCGAGCCCGGGTGCAGAGCCTCCGGCTGCACGACCGCGCGGCGAGGCTCCCGCGGTTGCCGACGGTGCGGCTGCTCCGGGTCGTCGTGTCCAAGGACCGCGCCGAGGTCGCCTTCGAGGCCGACTCTCCCGGCTCCGAGCTCCTGCGCGCGGACGTGTACGTGGACGGGGTCGCCGTGAGCCCGGTCGCGGGCATCCCCGCGCAGGGGCCGCGCCAGGCGTTCTCCTGGCAGGTCGAGCTCGAGCCGGGGCAGCACCGGCTCGAGGTTTCTGCGACCAACCGGGAGGGAGGCGAGTCGCATCGCGCCTACCAGACGGTGCACGGGCCGGCGCAGAGCTCCGAGAAGCCGCGCCTGTACTACGTCGGCATCGGCGTCTCTCGGTACCACAACGCGGCCTACGATCTGCGCTACGCGACGAAGGACGTCGAGGATCTCGGGGTCGTGCTCTCCGCCATGCGCGGGCACTTCTCCGAGGTGCGCGCGCTGCTTCTCACCGATGACCTGGCGACCCGCGAGAACGTCGAGAGGGCCAGGGGCTTCGTCGCCGACGCGCGGCCCATCGACACGCTCCTGGTCTTCGCCGCCGGCCACGCGCTGCACGCCGACCGGTACTACTTCTTGACGCACGAAACCGATCTCGGACGTTTGGCACAGACGGCGACCCCCTTCTCGACCATCGAGGCGCTCGTCGATCGGGTCCCGCCGCGGCACAAGCTCCTGCTCGTCGATGCGTGCCACTCCGGAGATCTGCCCCCCGATGGGCTCACGTTCGACGCGCCCCCCGAGGCGGCGCGGGGTCTCGAACCGAGGCTCGTGCGCGCCCTGGCGCTCGACCGGCAGCGGTTCGGCATCCCCTTGCCCGAATCCATCGTCCAGGGGGATGGCGACCGGCACATCCACCGCCGACTGCACGTCGACCACGGTGCGACCGAGCTCGGATCTTCTCGTGGCGACGAGTGGTCGTACGAGTTCGTCGCCCTCAGGAACGGGGCCTTCACCCGGGGCATCCTGCAGGCGCTGACGACCCGCGCCGCCGACCAGGACGACGACGGCCTCGTCGATCCCGACGAGCTTCGCCGCTACGTCGGGCAGGAGGTGGCGCGCATGACCGCCGAGCGCCAGCACCCGGACGTCCGGGCGGAGAACCGCGAGGCGACGGTGCGCCTGCCCGTCGTCGCCCAGGCGGCGGCGGTGCTCGCGCGACCGCACTCGGGTTTGCGATCCACCCTGCCGGACGGCTTCACGCCTTTCGCCGGCGGAGCGCGGGGGCTCACGCTCGCGACCGAGGTGGAGGCGGACGCGCAGGCCACGGCCGCGGCCCCCTGTGTGCCCCCGGTCGAGAGATCGGTGCGCGGGTGCGGCTGCGCGATCCCGGGCGGGGTCGGGGCGGACCCGTGGAGCTTCGGGGCAGCGCTCGGCGTGCTGCTCGCGGGTGCGCGGCGCCGCCGCCCGAGCCGCCGCGAGCAGTCGGAGGCGCCGCGGTGACCTGCCGGCCGTCACGCACCGGCTTCTGGTCGTCGATCGGGTGCTGCGTCGCGGGGTTCGGGCTCGGCTGCGCGGGGGCTCGCGGGCCGGCGCCGCCGCCCGCCCCGGCCACGGTCGGGTCGTCCTTGGTGGCGGGAGCGCGCGCGCCGGGGGCTTCCGGGCCGGGTTCCGGGTCGGCTCCCGCCGCGATCGCGTGCCCGGCGGGGATGCACGCGATCCCCGGCGGGACGTTCGAGATGGGAACCGATCGGGGTCCCGAGAAGTCACGACCTCGCCACCGGGTGACCATCAGCTCGTTCTGCATGGCCGCGGCGGAGACGACGGTCGCCGAATATCGCCAGTGCGTCGACGCCGGGGTGTGCAGGGAGCCCGCCTTCGAGGGCGGCGTCTGCGATCGCGCCCGCGCTCGGCCCCCGCACCATGCCCGCGACTGCGTCGATTTCACCGACGCCGCGGCCTACTGCGCCTGGCGGGGCGCGCGGTTGCCCACGGAGGCGGAATGGGAGTACGTGGCCGGCGGGGGAACTGCGCGGCGCCCCTACGCGACCGGCGACGCCGCTCCCGACGAGAGGACCGCGTGCGTCGGCAGGCGCTCCGAGCCGTGCCTGCCTCGCTCGTTCCCGCCGGAGGCCTTTGGGCTCTACGACCTGGCCGGCAACCTGACCGAGTGGGTCGCCGACGCTTCCGCGCCGTACCCGAGTGAGCCGCAGGTCGATCCGTTCGTGCCCGGAGATCTCGGCAACAGGTGGCGGATCGCGCGGGGAGGGAGTTTCCGCGATCCCGAGGACAGCTACCACGTCTACTGGATCCCGGCGCGCTACGTGTTTCCAGCCTCCGTGCGTGATGCGACGACCGGGTTTCGCTGCGCGACGAGTCCGCCGGATGCATGAATGCAGTGGCCCGGTGGCCTGGGCGTCGCGCCACCCCGGCTGAGCCTCCCGTGTGCGGAGGCAGTGACCGGGACGTGATCCTTCCTCCGCTTGGTGGACACCCCAACCGGCGCGATGGAGGCATGCCCTCAGGGTGAGGCGCTGCTGGCCGATCCGGGGCACCCTCGGAGGGAGCGCCGCACAGCGCCAGCGTCGCGCGACGAGCGGGGAGGTGCGGAACCGTCTTGTTGATGGCGCCGATCGCGGCACGGGCGACACGAGCTCCGAGCTCCCGCCGTCCCGGGATGCCGTTGGGGCGAGGATGCGGCGGCCGTGGCGACGGAGCTACTGGGCAGCATCCCTCGCGTCTTCCCGATCCCATCTGGCCTGGCCGCCGACCCGCTCCACTTGGCCGCTGGCAGGGGCATGGAAACTGGGTCGAGGGCGGCGCCATCCGAGGAGGTTCTTTCGGGGTACGCACCACGGCGCGCTGATCGTGGCTCCCGGGTTGACCTCGACCGCGGAACTCGGCGACCTTCGCGCCTTGCATGGCCCGCTCCGTCCCGTCCCGTGACGTCGAGCTCTGCTGGCCCGGCAAGCGCGGACGAGCAGAGCTGCTCCTGGGGGGGGCCGGCGTCGAGCTGGTGGAGCGCGTCCCCGGCTGCGGTCGGCCGCCCACTGGCGCCGCCCCACGGCGAAGTCCGAACCGGCTACTCCTCGGCGACAACCTGGCGGCGCTGGCGGCGCTCCACGCGGAGCTCCACGGGCGGGTCGATCTGGTGACCGTCGATCTCCCGTTCGCCACCGGCAGCGACTACCGGGTGCCCCTGCGCCTCGGTGAGGCCGCGGGGGGCGGCGCGCCGCGCGAGGTCGTCGCCTACCGCGACGCCTGGGGGCCGGGGCTCTCGGGTTACCTCACCATGCTCGAGCCGCGGCTCCGCCTGCTCCACGAGCTACTGAGCGAGCGCGGCAGCGCCTACGTCCACGTGGACCAGCGCGCGAGCGCGGTGGTCCGGCTCCTGCTCGAGGAGATCTTCGGTCGCGCTGGGTTCGTCAACGAGCTCGTGTGGGCCTACCGCACCGGGGGCACGCCCGCCCGGCTCGGCTTCAGCCGCAAGCACGACACCATCCTTTTCTTCGCCAAGGACCCAGCGCGGGCCATCTGGAACCCGGAGCTGGAGAAGTCGCGTCTCGGCCACCGCTATGGCTTCAAGAACGTCGAGATCCTGGTCGACGAGGCGGGGCCCTATCGGTGGGCGAAATGTCGGGACGTCCTCGACGTGCCGGCGCTGCGTGGCAACCAGCCGGAGCGGGTCGACTACCCGACGCAGAAGCCCGAGGCCCTGGTCGAGCGCCTGGTGCGCGCGTCGACCGAGCCGGGGTCGCTGGTGCTCGATTGCTTCGCGGGCTCGGGGACGGCGCTCGTGGTCGCCGAGCGGCTCGGTCGGCGCTGGCTCGGCTGCGACGCGAGCCCCCTCGCGGTCGCCGTCGCCCGCAAGCGCCTCCTGGCCCTCGCCGACCGGGCGCCGTTCGAGATCGCCGTGGCCCGTACGGACCTGGACGAGGCCGCGCTGTCGCCGGTCCCGCGCCCCCGCGCCCGCGCCGTTGTGGACGGTCGCAGTGTACACATTGAGCTCGCCGGCCTCGGCTACGACGGCGTCGGTACGCTTCCGGCTGGCATCGGCCTCGATCAGGAACGTTCTACGGAGCTCGTGGACTCCTGGGCGGTCGGGTGGGACTGCCCCGACGGGATCGCGGTCGCGGACTGGGTCGCCTGCCGCGGCCGCACCGAGCGGCGCCTGCCGCTGGTGTCCGCGTCGCACCGCTACCCCCGGCGCGGCCGCTACCCCGTCGTCGTCTCCGTCCTCGACGCCTTCGGCAGCCGCGGCACCGCGGCCCTGACCGTCGAGGTCGACGGCTAGTCCGCTTCTCTGGGGTGGGCGCTTCTTTCGGTGCGGCGGGGGAGCGCCGCTCAGAAGTGCCCGATGAGTCCGATCCCGACGCCGATGCGCTGGAACGACTCGTGCTCGTGCCAGTCCTCGGGGACGTTCGGCGGGGGCGCCAGGCGCTCCTCCCGGTGCCGCCCGGCGAAGGCGACGTCGCCGCTGGGGCCGACGTACAGCCCGAAATGGGGGACGGGATTGACGACGAAGAGCACGTCGAGGGACGCGAGCCAGACTGTGTCGAGGTCCCGGTCCTCCTCGCTCGTCGGCAGCGGGCGCAGTACCGTCCGCTCCATCCCCGGCCCGCCGCGGAACCAGAAGCCGACCACGTCGGTGAACATCAGCGCGTAGCCGGCACGCAGGCCGACATCGAGGCTGCTCCGGGGGGCGAGGTGGGTCGAGTAGGTGCCGTCCCCGTCCTCCATGGTGTTCTTGCCGATGCGAAGATCGTAGCCGACCGTCCCGCCGATGGAGAACTGCGGCAGCAGGAAGTAGTGGACGCCGACCTGCGCGCCGCCCTCCTGCAGCAGGAGAGACAGCCCGCCGCGGTTCGTCTCCCGCTCTTGACGGTCGTAGTTCTCCCATTTGCTGTGCTCTGCCCAGTAGCCGGTGAGCTCCTCGCCCGTGATCGCGAGTTGCCCCTTGGCGCCGAAGCTGCGGGCCGGTTCCGCGGCGCGGGCCGCGGGCGCTACCAGCGCCACCGCGGCGCCGGCGAGGAGGGTGGACATGACGAGCCCGCGCGGCGCGCGGACTGACCGGAGTGCGCTCTTCGTCATGAGGCCCATCGTACCCCAACCCAGCAAGTTCCGGGAAACGGGTTCACGCCCCCATCGACCCGGAGGGGGGACGCGCTAGAGGCGGAACTCGCCGCGGGCGACCACGACGGCCGCGCCCCCGACCTCGACCCGGGTGACGTCCCCGGCGGCTCCGCTTCCGATGGCCAACTCGGCGCGAGCGTGGAGCCGGGAGGGGCGCCCCACCTCGGCGCCCTGCTCGATCTCGAGGGTCGCGCCGGGCGCGAGCCGCCCGTGGCGCAGCAGGTGGGCCGCGATGGGCCCCGCCGCAGATCCGGTCGCCGGGTCCTCGGCCACCCCGCCCGCGGGGGCGAAGGTGCGGGACTTGACCGCGGCGCCGCCGCTTGCGAACACGCTCACGCAGGTCACCGGGAGGCGCGCCAGGGCGGGGAGATCGGGCGTGAGGGAAGCGACCTGCTCCCGATCGGCGACCGCCACCAGGGCGTGCCGCAGCCCGTTGTCGTAGACGCCGAGTGGGAGCTCCACGCGATCGACCCCGAGCGCCGCGAGGAGCGCGGGGCCCTGGTCGAAGGGCACCGCGGTCGGACGGGGCTGCGTCATCCACCCGAAGGTCACGCGCCCCGCCTCGCGGGTAAGACGCACGGGCACGATCCCTCGCCCGGTCTCGAGCGCGAGCACGTCGAGCGGCACCGCGGCGCCGATGACGAAGGCGGCGCCGAGCACCGGGTGCCCCGCGAACGGCAGCTCCCGCGCGGGGGTGAAGATCCGGATCCGGGCCTGGCCGTCCGCCTCACGGGGGAGCACGAAGACCGTCTCGGAGAGGTTGAGCTCGCGGGCGAGGGCCTGGAGTTCGCCCCCGTCGAGGCCGCGGGCGTCGGTGAAGACCGCAAGCGCGTTGCCCGCGAGCGCGCGATCCGTGAAGACATCGACGATCACGTAGCGGTAGCTGCGCATGGGCAAGACGATAGCGACCGCGGGCGGCCGCTGCCACCTGCGCGCCGTGTCGCGGCCGTGCTAGAGGGGGCGCCCCGGAGGCAAATATCCCTTGGCGACGACGAAGAAGAACTTCTACGCGGTGAAGGGGACGCTGCCGCCCGCGATCTACGCCTCGTGGACGGAGTGCCAGCCGAGGGTCCGCGGGGTGAAGGGGGCGCTCTTCAAGGGCTTCGTGACCCGCGCTGAGGCGGAGGCGTGGCTGGACGACCGCGGCACGGCGACCGAGGCGGTTGGCGACGGCGAGGTGCTCGTCTACGTCGACGGCTCTTACGCACCGGGCGCGGGGCGCCACGCCGGGTGGGGGTTCGTCGTCGTCGCCGGCGACCAGGAGCTCTACGCGGCGTCGGGGCGCACGCTCGGGCCGGCGCTCAGCCGCAACATTGACGGGGAGCTCGAGGCGACCCTCCAGGCCATCGAATGGTGCCGCGCGCAGGGCTACCGCGCCGTCGTCTGCCATGACTACGAGGGCGTGGGGCGTTGGGCGCTCGGTGAGTGGCGCGCCACCAGCGAGATCGCGCGGCGATACCAGGAGCGCCTCCGCGGCAAGCTCGACGGGATCCGCTTCTGCAAGGTGAGCGCCCACTCCGGCCACCGTTGGAACGATCGCGCCGACGAGCTCGCCAAGCAGGGCCTGAGCGGGCGCGCCGCGGGCTCGGACTAGCGAACGGCGGTCGCGCCCAGGCTCGAGTCTGGCGTCTCACGTCGCGCCGCGCGGGCCGGCGTCGTGCGGGAGGCTCCCGCCGGCGCTGCGGAGGTACGCGAAGGGGGTTTCGTGGAGGAAGCACGAGACGCGGGCCATGTAGACGTCGGCGCTCCGCTCGATCTGGCGAGCCAGCGCGCTCTTGTCGTTGCCCGCACGCATGACCGTGCCCCACCGCTGGTTGACGAGTTCGCCCGCGGCCTGCGCGAGGGGCGCGATGCGGGCGTCGAGCGCGGTGAGCTCGGCGCGAAGCTCGCTCAGGCGCCGGTGGAGCGACTCCGGGCGTACCGCCGGCGGCTCCCCGTAGCCGGCCTCCCGTCGCTGCCCGGCGAGGCGCAGCACCGAGGCGCGGTGCTCGAGCGCTGCCTTCTGGTCCATCAACTCGGAGAGCTCGGCCTGTTGGGCCCGGAAGCCCTCGATCGCGCGGAGCTCGCGCTCGAGCTCGCGCACCACCAGCGCCGTACGCCAGCGGAGGACGTCTTTGGTGACGTACACGTCGGCGAAGATGTGGTCACCGACGTAGAGGATCTCCTCGCCGGCCAGCCCCAGATCGCGCTCGACCTGGGCCGCGTTGCCGCCGTGGTAGACGCCGCCGAGGACGAGCGGGCCCGGGTGCGGGCGCAGGAGCCCGCTCTCGTCGACCAGCGCGTAGGCCGGGCTCCGCGCCGTCCAAAAGTCGGGTTTGCGCGCACCGACGAACACGAGGTCGAACAGATCGCGCCACGATCGCCCCGGCGGCAGCAGCCGGTCCAGTGCATAGGAGAGCATGGCGCGCGTGTAGGTCCACTCGGAGTTGGTGATGACGAGGAGCTTCTTGCCCGCGTGCTTGAGGTCGAGCAGCGCGAGCGCGAGGTCCTCGTCGATTTCCACGAAGCGGTCCGGGTCGGCCATGATCTCCGCCTTGAGCTGGTCGATCATGTGCACCTCGTCGATGCTCTGGCGGACGGCGCGGTGCAGGTCCGGGTAGCCCCCCGGCACCGACGCCAGACCGGCGTCGACCCGATCCACGAGCTGAGCGAAGAGGGACACCTCGGAGAGCGAGAACAGCGTGTCCATCGCGAGCCACCGCGGCGACCCGACGTCCACGACGACGCGGGAGTAGACGTGGCGTTGCTCCTCGAAGTCGAGCATCCGCGTCCCGTGGCAGGCGCGGGTGACGTAGCCGAACCGGTTGGCCTTGACGATGTTGCCGAGGTCGAGGTCCAGGATGAGGCCCAGCGTGACGAACTCGGGGTCGAACACGAGGTCGGCGGCCGGCAGCCCCCTCGCCTCGAGCCCTCGCCGGGCCCGCTCGAAGGCCTGGCGCTCCCACTCCGCGACCCGGTAGTGGACCAGCGTGTAGTCCATGTCGAACCCCACCGCCTTGATGGCACGCAGGTTCAGGGTCCGGTTGGCATAGATCCGCCGTTCGGGGGGCGGGGGTGGGCTCGGGTCCTTCAGCATCCGGCTCGCCGAGTAGCCCCGCCGGGACCCGGCGGCAAACCGGGGCCGGACCCCTGCGTGAGGCCCGGGATGCGGGGCTTGCCTCGCCTGGGGAACCGTAGGATAAACGCGCGAGGGACCCATGATGCGAAATCACGCCAAGATCGCCAATACCCAGGGCAAGTGGCTGCGTGGCGGCCTCGTCGTCGCGGCGGCGCTGGGCGCGTCGCTGCTCGGCTTCAGCTGTGACGGCAAGGACGCGGAGGGCTGCCGCGGCGCTCAGGAGGGGGTGCGGGCCAGCCTCAAGGCCGGCGACACGGCGCTGCTGGCGCGCTGGCGTGATCGCGCCTTCAAGCTCTGTGAGGACTCGGACTTCTCCGCGCTCGACCGCGAGATCGTCGACACCCAGGCACAGAAGCAACGGGCGGAGGCGGAGAAGCAGCAGAAGATCGCCGAGAACAAGGCCGTGCTCGACCTGTTCCTCGGTTGGGTGGGCCAGTACCGGGCCGCTCCCGAGGGCGCTGCTGCTGCCGTCTCCTGTGACGGCGGCAAGGCCGAGGAGGTTTCGAAGGAGCGGTGGTGCGTGCGCCAGCGCCAGGCGGGACCGCACACGGTCACCGTTCGCTACTGGGAGAAGGAGAGTCCGGCCGCCTCGTTCCACGTCACGGTGCCGAACCCGATCACCTGTGAGGCGCTGGGGCCCTCCCAGGTGCTCCGCACCTGGACCGTCCAGGGCTCCGTCAAGCGGTACCACTGCCAGATCACGGGCGGACCGGCCGCTGGGATGCAGGCGATGGTGACGGAGGCGCTCAAAGCGCCACTGCACGTCTTCAGCCCGCAGTTCCTCGAGCGGGATCCCGCCCTCAAGACCAAGCTCGCCTCCGAAGGGCTTTGAGCCCGCGTCGCTCGGGGGGGGCGCCACCCCTGGGGAAACCGGGCCACCGCCGCCGTCTCACCTCGGTCCCGCCCCGGGCGCGGACTTGAGCCGGCGGGCGGGGTATCTTGGGGACTCGCCGCGGGTGCTCGCCCCCGTGGCGGTGAGTCATGCCGGCTCCAGGCCAAGAACCGCTCCGTCGGCCCCGCTATCAGCCGAATGACCCGGTGGGGGACAAGTACGTCCTGTTGCGGCCTCTGGGGGGCGGCGGGATGGGCACCGTCTGGATCGCGCGGGACCGGGTGCTGGACGTTCACGTCGCCGTCAAGCTGCTGGCGCTCGAGGGCGGGGACGTTGAGGTCCACGCGCGCCGGATGCTCGAGGAGGCGCGCACCGCGGCCCGGATCGGGCACGCCGCCATCGTGCGCACCCTGGATTTCGGGGTCAGCCAGCGTGGCGATCCCTACCTGGTGATGGAGCTGCTCCACGGAGAGGATCTCGCCGATCTCCTCGCGCGCGAGCGGCGCCTCCCCGCGCTCGCGGCGGTGAGCACGCTGCTGCCGATCGCTCACGGGCTCGCGATGGCGCACGAGAGCGGGATCATTCACCGTGACGTGAAGCCCGAGAACATCTTCCTCGCGACCACCGATCTCGGCACGCAGCCGAAGCTCCTGGACTTCGGGATCGCCCGCTTCACCGACCGGTTGCAGCGGTTGACCCTCGAGGGTGTCGTGCTCGGCACGCCCGACTACCTCTCCCCAGAGCAGGCCCGCGGCGAGAAGGTGACGCCGGCGGCGGATCTCTGGAGCTTCTGCGTCGTGCTGTACGAGCTCGTCGCCGGCGAGTGCCCGTTCCGGGGGCAGGGCTACTACGAGCTGTTGCGCGCCATCGTGGAGGAGGAGCCCGCGCCGCTCTCCGCCCACGGTGTGAACGAGCCCGAGCTCTGGCGGATCCTCGCGCGTGGGTTGGCGAAGCGGCCGTCGGACCGGTACCGTACCCTCCGCGAGCTGGGCCAGGGGATCGCGGAGTGGGCAGTCGCGCGTGGGCTCCAGGAGGACGTGACGGGAACGTCGCTCAGGCGGACCTGGCTCCGCGACGGCGATGGCTCCGTCCCCGACCCGGCCGGCGCGGGTCCGGGAGGCGTGCCCCGGTCTGCGCCCACTCTCGAGGACGCCACCCCGGGCGTGTCGTCGGCGCGCTCCGCGCGGGCGTTCCCCGACGGGTCATTCGCCGGTGAGGAGGCGCCGACGGACGCGGAGCTCGCGGCGATTGCGGCCGTGAGCGAGCTGGGGGACCCAGACGATCTTTTTGCCCGCTCGAGCCGTCGCCGTCAGGCCGCGGTGCCGGTCGCCCTCGTCGGCCTGGTCGTCCTCGGCGTCCTATTCCTGCTCACCAGCGCGGGTTTTTTCGAGCTCGGCGTCTCCCCCTGAGCCCCGGGGGCTCGCCGTCCACCCGATCCCTTCGGGGAGGTCGCGACCGAATCCTCACCGCCGTCCGGGGGCTCTCACCGGCGCGGTGCGGGCTACTAGCGACGCCCCTCCCGCGAGAGGAGCCCCGATGAGCTTATCCCACACCCCGCCGCGCATCGTGATCGTCGGCGGCGTCGCCGGCGGCGCGTCCGCCGCCACCCGCGCGCGACGTCTCGACGAGCACGCGACGATCACCCTCTTCGAGCAGGACGAGCACGTCTCCTTCGCCAACTGTGGCCTGCCCTACTACGTGGGCGGGGAGATCACCGAGCGCGAAGCGCTCCTGGTGGCGACGCCGGAGCTGCTCGAACGACGCTTCCGCATCCGGGTCCGCGTGGGTCATCAGGTGACCGGGATCGATCGCGCGCGCAAGGTCGTGAGCGTGCTCGAGCGCTCCACCGGCGCACGGTTCGAGGAGCCCTACGACAAGCTCGTGCTCGCCCCGGGGGCTCGCCCCATCGTCCCGCCGGCGCTCGGCGCCCTGCCGGCGAACGTGCTGACGCTGCGCAACCTGGCCGACGCCGATCGGGTCCGGCGGCTGCTGGTCGGGCCGGAGGCGATCGCCCCCCGCCGGCCGGGCGAGCCACTCCGGGCCGTCGTGGTGGGCTGTGGCTTCATCGGGCTCGAGATGGTGGAGCAGCTCGCCCACCTCGGCGTGGAGACGACGCTCGTGGAGCTGATGGACCAGGTGTTGCCGCTGCTCGACCGGGAGCTCGGTAACCTGCTGTGTCCGGAGCTCGAGTCCCACCGGATCGCCCTCCGTCTCGGCGCCGGCGTCGTCCGCTGCCAAGCCGACGGCGACGGTAAGGTCGCCGAGGTGGAGCTGACCGGCGGCGAGCGGCTGCCGGCCGATCTCGTCGTCCTCGGGGTCGGGGTACAACCGAGTGCCGAGCTCGCCGCCGCTGCGGGTCTCGCCATCGGCGCATCGGGCGGCATCGCCGCCAGCTCCCAGGCGCTGACCTCGGATCCGGACGTCTACGCGGTGGGCGACGCAGCGGAGGTCGTCTTCGGTCCGACCGGGCAGGTGGCGCGGGTCCCCCTCGCGGGGCCAGCCAACCGTGCCGGTCGGGTCGCGGGGGAGCACGCCGCGACGGGGCGGGTCACCGCGCCCATGGCCCCGGTCCTGGGCACCTCGATCGTCCGCGTCTTCGACCGGGTCGCGGCGGTGACGGGGCTGACCGAGAAGCTCGCTCGCCGCCTCGGGCGCCCGGCTCGGAGCGTCACCATCGTCGCGGGCGATCACGCCGGCTACTACCCCGGGGCCGAGCAGATCGTGCTCAAGCTGGTCTTCGAGCCGGAAACCGGCAAGCTGCTGGGCGCGCAGGCGGTGGGAGGGCGCTCCGGTGTCGACAAGCGCGTCGACGTCATCGCCACCGCGATGCATTTCGGGGGCACCGTGCGCGACCTCGCGGGGCTCGATCTCGCCTACGCGCCCCCCTTCGGGGCCGCCCGGGATCCGGTGCACCAGGCGGCGTTCGCGGCGAGCAATGTCCTCGACAATCGCCTCGACCCGATGCCGCCCGGGGCCTCCCTCGCCGGGTGGCAGGTGGTCGACGTGCGCGGTCCCTCGGAGGTCGCGGGGCGCCCGATCCCGGAGGCGTCGGGCGTGGTCAACGTCCCCGTCGACGAGCTCCGGGAGCGGTTGGGGGAGCTGGACCCCTCGCGGCCGACGGTGGTGGTCTGCGCCACCGGACGGCGCAGCTACGTCGCCGCGCGGATCCTGGCCCAGCGCGGGTTCGGCACGGTCAAGAGCTTGGACGGTGGCGTGCTGTTGCGGGAGAGCGCCCTCATGCGGCGTGGCGTGGTCGGCCCCGCGGTGACGGCACCGTGAGTCGGGATCCTGGCGGGGCGGTCAGTCGACCGTGTACTCGTGGACGATCTCGCCGCCCAAGGCGACGAGCTGCACGTCCACGGCGTCGGGTTTCACGTCGACGCGGCCCCACCCGGACTGCAGCCAAGCCTCGGCGTACCCCGTCTCCGCTTCGGTGAACATCCAAATGGCGCCCGCGCTCCCCGGCTCCGTGTAGTGGACGCCGTCAACGACCAGATCCGTGAAGACGTGATCGTGGGCGTAGAAGAAGACTTGCACTCCGTGCTCGAGCATCAGCTGATGGACGAGCGCCTGCTCGCCGACGGCGGCGGCCTGACCTCCGCCGCGCCCGTAGGCCGAGTTGATGTCGTCGCCCGCGGCGCCGCCCACCGGGTGGTGGATGAGGACGAAGCGCCAGCGGGCGCGGGCGTTGACCAGGGTGTCCGCGAGCCAGCCGAGCTGGGTTTCGCCGAGCGTCCAGTCGTCCGCCACGCCCGGGTTGGTGCCGAGCAGGTGCTCGGTCGTCGTGTAGCTCATCACGTTGAGGACGACGAACAGCGCGTCGCCCCAGGTGAAGGCGTAGTAGTCCTCGCCGGGGCTGCCCCCCTCGGGGTAGGTCCCGGGCTCCGGGGCGGGGAGATAGCGCATGCGCTGCTCTCGTGACCACGCGATCTCGGCGTCTGTGTAAGTGCCGTTCTCTCCCTCCCAGTTGCCGATGACGGGGAAGTGGGCGGCGTGCGCCGTGGTGTCGCCGAGCAGCGTGCGGTAGTTGAGGTAGGCGGTCCGCGTCCACGAGCCGTCCGGGGGAGGATCGTTGAAGCCGACGTCGTGGAAGTCGAGCATGTCGCCCAGGTGGATCACCAGATCCGGGGCCACGGCGCCCACCTCGGCGCTCACCGCCGCCAGGATCTCCCAGTCGCCCTGGTTCCCGAACAGCGGGTCCGTGCCGATGTGGCTGTCGGCGAGGAGCGCAAAGGTGAACGACTCGCCCGCCGGGCGCTGAGTGATGGCGCTGCCCGCGTACAGCACGGCCGAGTCGTCGGCCTCGGCGACCGCGTACTCATAGCGAGTGCCGGGAGCGAGCCCGTCGAAGGTCCACTCCGCCAGGTCGGGCGCCGAGATTCGGGGCGCGAGCGGCGGCTCCCAGACGTCGTCGCCCGCCGCCCGGAGGCGGGCCTGGAGTCGGGACGGATCCCCCGTCTCGAGCACGACGCTGAGCCCGAAGCCCTGGGCCGTCGGCGTGAAGACGAGCGGCGCTCCCCGCAGTCCGATGCGGCCGTCGCTGGCGCCCGCGGTGCCAGCGATGGGTGCCCCGCTCGCCGCGGCGGCACCCGCGACCCCGCCGCCGAGCCGCCCAGCGGCGCCAGCCACCCCGGGCTGCCCGGCAGCCGCGTCGGCGAGCCGCCCGCCCGTGCCGCTCTCCCCGGCGTTCCCTCGCGCGTACCCGTCGGCGTCCACATGCGGTGGACGGTCGGGGTCGCCGTCCGCCAACCCCGCGCAACCCGGGTTGGTGAGCACGCACAGGATTACGCTGGTCGCGAGGTGGCGCGGTGCCATGGCTCCTCGACCGGATCTCTGGCACAGGGCAGCTCTCGCGTCACCCTCGCGGTTCCCGGGCATCGCGCGGTGCCCCGCCGTAGAGCGGGGCGCGGCTCGGCGCCCCCCCCGACCGCCTCGTCAGCTCGCCAGGGTTTCGCGCGTCGCCAGGAACCGGAGTTCGGGCCACTCCTCGATCGCCTTGTCGAGGTGCCAGGCGTTGCGCGCGAGGAAAACCGGGGCGCCGGCGTGGTCCTCGGCGAGCGCCGCCTCGTTTGCGTCCATGAAGCGCTCGAGCCGTCGCGGATCGTCGGCCTCGACCCAACGCGCCGTCATCAGGCTGGTCCCCTCGAAGATCACCGGGACGTCGTATTCGGTCCGGATCCGATCGGCGAGCACCTCGAACTGGAGCGCCCCCACGACGCCGACGATCCAGTACCCCCCGAGGCGCGCCTTGAAGACGCGGGCGGCGCCCTCCTCGGCCAGCTGTTCGAGCGCGCGGCCGAGGTGCTTCGATCGCATCGGATCCAGCGGCCGGACCCGTTGGAGCAGCTCGGGGGCGAAGCTCGGGACCCCCACGTAGTGAAGCGGCTCGCCGGCGGTGAGGGTGTCGCCGATGCGGAGGTTACCGTGGTTGGGGATGCCGAGGATGTCGCCCGCGAAGGCCTCCTCGGCGAGCTCGCGCTCCTGGGCGAGGAACATCACCGGGTTGTGTAGCGTGAGGACCTTGCCGGAGCGGACGTGGAGGGCCTTCATCCCCCGCGTGAAGCGGCCCGAGCACACGCGGGCGAACGCGATCCGGTCGCGGTGCTTCGGATCCATGTTCGCCTGGATCTTGAAGACGAAGGCGCTGAACGCCTCCTCCGTGGGCGCGACCATCCGCTCCCGGGCGCGCTGCGGGCGGGGCGGCGGCGCGAACGCGGCGAGCCCCAGCAAGAGCTCCCTCACCCCGAAGTTGTTGAGCGCGCTGCCAAAGAAGACCGGCGTCCGGTGCCCCTCGAGGTACGCGCGGGGATCGAACGGCGGGCAAAGCCCGCGGACGAGGTCGACCTGCTCACGGAGGGTCGCGACGGCCGTCTCGGGCAGCCTCGCGTCGAGCTCCGGGTCGTCCAGGCCGCGGCACTCGACCACCTCGCCGCGGACGTTCTTGTCCGCGCGGTCGAGGAGC
The DNA here is from genome assembly GCA_964480725.1 of uncultured Polyangiaceae bacterium. Lineage (GTDB taxonomy): Bacteria > Myxococcota_A > Polyangia > Polyangiales > Polyangiaceae > JAFGBI01. The sequence goes on from CAYZQO010000043.1 coordinate 35,603, forward strand.
AGGAGCCGCTCGTGGAGCAGGTCGTAGCAGCCGAGAAAGTCGCGGCCCATCCCGATCGGCCAGCTCACCGGGCTCGTCTCGAGGGCGAGCGTTTGCTCCACCTCGTCGAGCAAGTCGAACGGGTCCTTCGCGTCACGATCGAGCTTGTTGACGAAGGTGATGATGGGGATGTCGCGGAGCCGACACACCTCGAAGAGCTTGCGGGTCTGCGCCTCGATGCCCCGGGCGCCGTCGAGGACCATGATCGCGGAGTCCACCGCGGTCAGTGTGCGGTAGGTGTCCTCGCTGAAGTCCTGGTGCCCTGGCGTGTCGAGCAGGTTGAAGGTGCAGCCGTCGAGCTCGAACGTCATGGCCGACGCCGTCACCGAGATCCCGCGCTCCTGCTCGACCTTCATCCAGTCCGAGTGGGCGCGCCGCTGCGCGCCGCGCGCCTTCACCGCCCCGGCGAGCTGGATAGCACCGCCGAAGAGCAGGAGCTTTTCGGTGAGCGTCGTCTTCCCGGCGTCGGGGTGGGAGATGATCGCGAAGGTCCGGCGACTCGCGACCGCTGACTCGAGAGCTCTCATCGGGGGACTCGGGGGAGGGCGGCGCGGACCTCTACCACAGGCCGCGGCAGACCGCCGCCGGGTTGACCGTCGCCCTACCGGGCGAAGAGGCCTGTGGCAGCGCCGACGAGCAGCCCGGCGACGAGCGCCAGCAGGCCGAGGGCGAGGCCGAGCGCCTGCAGGATGCCCCAGAGCCGAAAGAACCGCGCCTGCTCTTCCAGCGAGCGCACGGCCGCGGCGGCCGAGCCCCCCCCCACCGCCTCCGTCAGCGCCTGGAGCGCGCTCCAGAGCCGCAGCCCGCCGACGAGGAAGAAGGCGCCCGTGCCGACCGCGCCGACGAAGCCGAGCACGTTCAGCGTGACCAGGGAGCCGAACCCGCCGCAGGCCAGCAGCGCCGCCCCGGCGAAGAGGGAGACGGCGATGACGGTCAGCCCCAACCGCGACCGCTCGAGCGCCGTGAGCATCGCCGGCGTGAAGGAGTCGAGCGCGTCACCGCCGAGCTCGCCGCGCAGCACCGGGACCGCGACGGCGGCAGCGCCGGGCGCGGGAGCCGAGAGCCGGGGCTGGCCGAGAATCCTCGGCGCTCCCGGTCCCGCGAAGCGGCCGGGACGCTCCGGTCGGGTCGGCGGGGTGGCAACCACCCTGCCGGTGTCGGGATCGCGGGCCAGCCGCGGCAGGGCGAGGTCGACGGTCGAGGCCCCACGCAGGTCGAGGGACGGGAGGGCGGTGTCGGCGGGCTCGAGTCGCGCCGCGTCGTCGATGGACGCCGCGAGCGCGACGCGATGAAATGATGGGAGCCCGTCTTCCTGGTCACCGTCGGCCGTGATCGCTGTGACGGCGTCGGGGCCTCCGAGGTCGGTGCTGCCGTTCGCATCCGGTCCCTGCGGTGGTGTGGGGGCGCCGGGGCGTGGCTCCGGCACGAACCACGCCGACTCGAAGGGTGACTCCAGGTGGCGCGCAACCGCGGGGCTCACGAGCGCTGCCGCGGCCGCCGCGCCGGCCGCCACCGCCGCCGGCGGCACCGGGTCGCGGGGCGCCGGCGGGAGGTCGAGGTCGGGGATCGCGCCGCCGGGTGGTGGACCCGACCGGCGCTCGGCGCCGGTCGCGAGCCCCGCCTCGTCATCCGCGAAGACGGGCGAGCCGTACACGGGCGTCGTGCGCCGTGGGCGCGCTGCGGGCGAGCCGTAGGTGATCGTGCGCTTGCCCAGCCCGCCGGCGGCCGGTCCCGCGTGAAGCTCCACCGGCACGAGCTCGCACGGCGCGCCGGCCGCCGCGAAGGCCCGCTCGTAGCGCCGCGCGTCCTCCTCGCGGACGTATCGCTTCACCAGCACCCGACCGCCAGCGAAGAGCGCGTCCACCTTGGCGGGCGATCCGAAGAGCTCGACGAGCCGTGCCCGGACCTCCTCGCGCTCGCGCCCCGCTGCCACCGAGCCGGAGAACACGACGTGGTAGAGCGTCTCGGTCCTCACCGCGGGCCCCCGCCTCATCGCCCAGCCACGGCCACCGCGGCCGCGACGACGAACAGGAAAACCACGCCCACGACCACCGACAGCAGCAAGGTGATCGCGGACCAGTGCCAGTAAGTGGCGAGGCGCTCCAGCGCGCTCTCGACCTCGGTGTGCGACGACCGGGCGTCGAGGCGCCGAACGACCAGCGCGACGCGCAGCAGGAGTACTGCACAGACCATCGGTGCCATCCCGAGGAGGATGCTGAACAGGGTGATCCAGCGCGCGACCTTGCCCGCGGCCGCGGGCAGCTCGCCGAGCTGGCCCACGGACGTGAGCATTGAGATCACGCCGAACCCGTTGGTGACGAGCCCGGTGACGGCGAGGAAGAGCATCCAGCCGGAGCTCTGCCCGAGGGCGCGCACCACGCCGGGGGAGGGGCGCCGTGGAGGTATGGCCGCGGGCTCCGGTGGCATGGCCGTTCCATCAATCTACACCGCCTGCGGCCGGGCCGCGCGCGGGGAACGCGCAACGGGGGGGACGCCGGGGCGGGGGGGCGTCGGGGCGGGCGCCCGCGCTACCGGACGACGGCGAGGTGCCGCCCCTCGGCGGGTTTCGAGTCGCCGCCGTGCTCGCGGAGCTCGGTCATGTCGTTCAGGGCCTCGAGCTTGGAGAGCGCCTTCACCTCGACCTGCCGGATCCGTTCCCGGGTCAGGTTCATGATCGCGCCCACGTCCTCCAGGGTTGCCCCGCCCGCATCTGCGACGTCGAGCGCGCAGGAGACGGGCATGTCCGCCACGTCGAGATCGGGGAAGTTAAGCTTGATCGAGCCCGTGCGCGGGGAGACGTCGAGGTAGAGGTGGTACTTGCAGGAGATGAAGGGGCAGGGCCTCGGTCCGTTGACGCAATCGGCGCGGGTCTTGGGGCGGTCGTAGTCGGGCTCGGCCGCGCTGCTGCGCACGAGATCCACCTCCCGCCGGGTCATGCGCTTCACGCTGATGGTGCGCGCGCGGACGTCTCGCTTTCGTCGCGACCGGCGTTGCTCCCGGGTGACGGGATCCTCCACCTCCACGACCTCACTGGGCTTGATGCCGATGCTGCTCTGGTTGCTCACGGCGCCCCCCACGGTCGACCCTCCGGATCACGAGCTCGGCGCGCCGAGATGCCACCTGGCCGGCTCCGGTGCTCCTCCTCGAGCGCTGCCCCGACGTTCAGGGTCACGAGTCAACTGAATGCCTGAACACTGTGCATCTGCAAAGAGAGAAAAGGCGGCCTTGGCGCAGATCAACCGAAAAAAGTGGGACATCTTGCACAATGGACCCACACCCACGGGTCGCTCGCTGCCTCAAATTCCAGGCGCGTCTGCCCCGCCGTCGGCCTCGAGAGTTTTCGGATCGATTCCGGGTGCTTGGCGCCCGTAGTTCAGCGAACACCTGAGCGCTCGATCAGCTGCACGGCGCCCCCGAGACGGTGATCGAGCGAGCAGGACCCCCGCCCGGCGCCGTCTCCTGGCTGAACGCGCGTCCCCCCCGAGGGGGCTCGCCCCCGCACCCCGCTGGGCCGTGCTCGGTCCCCGATTGCGACAGCGCCAGGGGATCCGGGGGGCGATATTGACACCGGGTGCTCACCGCACGATGGCGCCTGCCCGTGGCTGCCGTCGCTTCGTTCGCTCCTGTCGCCGTCGCCTTCGACTACGGCAACACCCTGGTCGAGTTTGGGCAGCGGCACGTCGACCAATGCGACGCGGCGCTCGGGCGCGCGCTCCGCGCTCGCTTCGGCGACCACGACGAGGCGCGGTTCCACGCGCTGCGCGAAGCGAACCGGCTCGCGCCCTACCGGAACGGGTACCGCGAGAGCCGGCTCCCGGAGATCACCCGCGCGCTGGTCGAGGCGCTCTACGAGAGGGAGCCCACTCCGGACGACCTCGACGCGCTCGTCGCGGTGCGCTTCGACGCCTTCGTCTCCGTCACCGAGGCGGAGCCGAGGACGCTCGCCGTGCTCCACGCGCTGCGCGAGCGGTTCCGCCTGGCTGTCCTCTCCAACTATCCCTGCGGACGCTCCATCCGAGCCAGCCTCGAGCGGGTCGGCATCCTGCCGCTGCTCGACGTCGTCGTGGTTTCCGGCGACGTCGGCCACGCGAAGCCGCACCCGGCACCGTTCGCGGAGGTCTGCGCGGGGCTCGGGTGCGGTCCGGGCGAGGTGCTCTTCGTCGGTGACAACTGGCTCGCCGACGTCCAGGGGGCGCGGCGCGCCGGGATGACGATGGTGCAACTGCGCCGCTGGACGCCGCCGGAGCACTTCGCACCGGAGCCGGGCGATCTGCAGCCGCACGCCTCCATCCAGCACCTCGAAGAGCTCCTCGGGCTGGTGGGCGCCGGGGCGCGTTGAAGGCGGCGTCGGGCTCGCCGCGCGCGCTCACCGCGCGGTGTACGTCGTCGCGCGCTTCTGCCCGCTGGCGCGGACGCGCCGGCTCGCGATCAGGCGCTTCATGGGCAGGGTCAGGGTCCGGGTGGGGAGCCGCAGGAGCGAACCAAGCGCCTCCATCCGCTGCCCCGGGTTGAGCTCGATCACCTCCAGCAGCGACTCCTGCAGGCGCTGGAGCTCGTCGGGGCTGCGCTTGCCGCCGCTCCGCTCGGCGAGCGCGGCTCGCTCGGGCGCCGGGCCCTGCCGTCCACGGGTCCGCCGGCGAGGCGCCCGGGTGCCGGCCGTCTCGGCCCGTGGCCTTCCAGCGCCTCGCCGACCTCCCCGCTTCTGCGCCTCGCGCTCCCGGACGCCGTCGCCCACGATGGCCGTGATCTCGGCGACGAACGCCTGGATGCGGTCCTGGATTCGGTCAAGGGTCGACTTCGTCATGGCGGGCTCTGCACTAACGGCGGCCGACACCGCTGTCAACGACGGAGGCGCGAAAGACGGGCGCGGAGTTGTCGCCTCCGCGCGGCCTGTCGTGGGGCCTGGTGCGAGCCCCAACGGCGACCGCGTGCCGACCACGCCGTGGCGCCGACGTCGAGGACTTGGGTGGGGCCGTGGGCGTCGCGGCCATCGCGACCCCGCGCGGTGGTCGTTCCCCCGGGGCGCGCGGGCGCGATGAGGGTCAGTACCATGCGCAAGCCCGGCGCGACGAACGACCCCGCGTGCGATCGGTTTCGTCCGTAGCGTGTCGATCGCCGTTGCGCGCTGCGGGGCGCGCGACTCGGCCGTGCACCAAGAGGGGACTTTTACACTTCCGACCGACTCCGATTCACGCGCAGCGATCGTCGCATGTTGCTGGGGCGTCTGGTCGACCACCGCGCAGCGCATTCGGTTAGACTGCGCATCACGGTTCGGGGCGACACGGGGTCGGACGCGAACGGACGGACTCCGCGGCTACTCCAGGAAACGAGAGGCGACACGGTGGCAACAGACGGCTCGTTCGAGGCAGCATGGGAGGCGGTTTTTGGTGCTCCGGGCGACGACGCGGTGTGGGATGCCCTGGAGGCCGCGGCGCGGGCCGAGAACCGCGTCGAGGGTGCGGCGCAGTGCTACCGCGAGGTGCTCGCTCGCGACCTCGACGCGTCCACCGCGGCCAAGGTGGCGGAGCGGGCCGTCGCCTACCACGACGACTGGATCGAGGACGAGGCGACGCTCGCCCAGCTGCTGCACCGGGTGCTCGAGCTCGACCCCACGGCCCAGTGGGCCTTCGATCGGATCTCGCTCCAGCTGACCGCCAGCGGGCGGTGGGAGGAGCTGCTGGCGCAGTACGACCGGGCCATCGCCCAGGCCGAGGATCCGGAACGGAAGGCGACGTTGCTCGAGGAGGCGGCGCACGTCGCCAAGGACAGCGCCGGCAAGCCGGAGCTCGCCGTCGACTACCTCACTCGGGTGTTCAACCTCAAACCCCGCGATCCGGTGGTCGCGGCCGCGCTCGAGCGCCTGCTGAAGCAGCAGCACCGCTACCGTGAGCTCATCGACTTCTGGGACGAGCGACTGAACACCCTGACGGGCGAGGAGTCCCTGGCGACGCTCCAGCAGGTCGCGGCCTGCTGGCTCGAGAACCTGAACGACCCGGCTGGCGCGCTGGCGGCGGTGGAGCCGCTCCTGGACGACGCGTCGACCGTCGAGGCTGCCTGCCGGATGCTGGAGCAGATCCTGGCGTCCCCGGCCTCCAACCCCGATGCCCGCGCGAGCGCCCTCGAGCAGCTCGCCGCGCGCTACGACGGCACCGATCGCTGGCGGAACGTGATCGACTCGCTGAACGCCGCCATCGCCCACGTGACCGACGGTGAGCTCGGCGTTCTTCACGCCGAGGTGGCCGGGCGCATGCTGGAGCACGAGCTGGTGGACGAGGCGCTGCCCCACGTGGCGGCCATCGTCGCGCTCGACTCGAAGACCTGGTCACCCAAGGCGCTCTCCAGCCTGCTGCGCGGCGGCCACGCGGCAGAATTCGCGGGGTGCAGCGCGACGCTCTCGCGGGAGCAGGCGCGCCGCGTGCTGCACGAGGCCTCGAAGCTCGCCGTCGACAAGTTCGGCGACCCGACCCGGGCCATCGTGTTGCTCCGTTGCCTGGTGGACGACGACCTGCAGGACTCGGCCGCCGTGACCGCGCTCGCGGGGCTCTACGAGGGCTCCGGGCTGGCCGGCGATCTGCTCGATCTCCGGCGCCGCGAGCTCGGTCAGGCCGACTCGGTCGAGGAGCGTCTCAGCCTACGCATCGAGATCGGGCGGCTGCTCCGGGACGCCGAGGATCTGCGCGCCACCGTCACCGTGCTGGTCGACAACCTCGGCGAGCGTCCCGGCCACGGTCCGTCCGTGCGCGCCGTCGTCGCGGCGCTCGAGCAGCTCGAGGCCTACCAGGAGCTCGCCGACCTGCTCGCCGAGCAGGCGGAGGCGATCGAAGCCGAGCGGCCGTCCACGGCCGCCGATCTCTGGGCCAAGGCGGCCGACGTCGCGGAGATCCAGCTCGCCGAGGGGGACGAGATGGCCCTCGCCTGCTACCGGCGCGTGGTCGCCCTCCGGGAGGACGCCGGGGTGCTCGACGCACTAGCGCGGATCCACACGCAGCGCGGCGAGCACGCCACGGCGGTCGAGTGGCTCGAGAAGCGCCTCGCCGTGGCGGGGCCGGGGGACCGCTCCGACACCATCCTGCGGCTGGCGACCGCCCAGATCGCCGCCGCGCAGACCGAGCGCGCGGTGCGCCAGCTCCGTGACGGGCTCGAGGAGGATCCCGCGAACCTGGAGATGCGTCAGCTCTTGGTGGGGCTCTATCGCCAGTCCGGCGACTGGGAGGCGCTGGTCGCCGTCCTCGAGGAAGGCGCCGAGCTGATCCCGGACGAAGCAGCGCGCTTCGAGCTGTTGACGGAGGCTGCCCGGACGTACGTGCAGCGCCTGGCCGCGCCAGAGCGGGCGATCAAGGTGCTGGAGGGCGCGCGCGCGATCAACCCCGACGATCGGAACATCCGCACTCAGCTCGCCGAGGCCTTCCGCGTCGCGGGGCGCTTCCCGGAGGCGCGCGAGCTCGCCGAGGGGGTGCTCGCCGAGCTCGGCCGGCGGCGGGCGCCCGAGCGCGCCGCGCTGCACCTGATGCTCGCGCGCATCGCCGACGCCACCGGCGACGTCGCGGGATCGCTCGATCAGCTGCGCCTGGCCGCCAGCGTCGACGTCTCGAACGTCCAGGTGCAGCGGTTCCTCGGCTCCGCGTACCGCAAGGCCGGGGATCTCGAGCGGGCGGAGCGGGCGTACCACGCGCTGCTGCTCATCCTGCGCCGCCAGCACG
>CAYZQO010000043.1:43441-55175 GCA_964480725.1 uncultured Polyangiaceae bacterium
TGGGCCAGCCGGAGGCCGCGTTCGACGCCATCCTCGAGGCGATCGCGATCCGGCCCGCCGCGACCGAGCTGCACGACCAGGCCAAGCGGCTCGCGACGGGGGGCGACGCGATGCAGCGCTACCGCGACACGCTGACCATGGCGGTGAAGAGCGCCTCCGACGACAGCGATTGGGAGGTGGCGTGCGATCTTTGGGTCCGCATCGGCGAGATCGAGGAGCACGAGCTTGGCGAGCTCGACTCGGCCGCCGAGCACTACGCCCGCGCGGAGGCGACGGGGCAGCGATTGCCGGACGTCTGGCGCGCGATGGCGCGCGTGGCGGGCCTGCGAGGCGACCGCGCCGGCGAGCTCAGCACGCTGCGCAAGCTCGCCGAGCTGCCGCCCGGCGAGCTCGAGCCCGCCGATCGCATCGAGCTCCGGTACCGGCTGGCCGAGCTCGAGCTGATGTTTCCCGACACGCTGTTCGCCGGCGTATCCTCGCTCACCGCGGCGCTCGGCGGCGCCCCGGACCACCAGCGCGCCGCGCGGGCGCTCCGGCAGGCCCTTGAGGTCGCGCCCCGAGACGAGGCGCTCATCGATCTGTACGAACGGGTCGCGAGGAGCGCGAACGACGACGAGCTCCTCCTCGACGCGCTGGTGCGGCGCTGCGAGCTCGGCGGCGTGCCCCAGGCATTGCTGGAGGAGGCATACGTCCTGGCGGCTCGTCGGGGTCAGGACGAGGTCGCCGAGTCGCTGCTGCTCCGCGCCGTCGAGGCCGCGCGCGACGAGGTTGGGGATCTCGGTCAGGCGCTGTGGGCGCTGCGACACCTCATCCAGCGCCGCCGCGACGAGTTCGAGCTGGACGACGCCATCCACTGGATGCGCGAGGCGGCGGACGTGGCGCCGCCCGTCGAGGCCCGTCAGCTCCTCGGCGACGTCGCCGTGATCGCGGCGAGCTCGCTCGGCAACCTCGAGCTGGCGGCGGACACCTACGAGGCGCTGCTCGAGGAGACGCCGGCGGACCAGGCGGTGTGGCAGCCGGCGCTCGAGATCGTGCGGCGCCTGGGGGATCGCGACCGCCACGAGCGGCTGCTGAGCAAGGTGTCGGAGGCCGTCACCGATCCGCAGGTCCGCAATCAGCTCCGGATCGCCAAGGCGCGCCTCCTGCTCGCCTCGTCCGAGCGCATGGACGCCGCGATCGCCACCCTCGAGCAGGTCCTGGACGACGACCCCGAGCACGCGGTGGCGGGGGAGCTGCTGGCGGACCTGCTCGAGCGCGGCGGGCGCGAGGAGGATCTGGCGGCGCTGCTGGAGCGGCAGATCGACATGGCGTGCGAGAAGCGCCACGCTGACGCCGGTGTGCGGCTGACGCTGAGGCTCGGCGCCCTGCTGGCTCGTGATCGCAAGGACGAGGCGCGCGCCGCCTACCGGTCGCTGCTGGAGTGGGTGCCGGACCACCCCCGCGTCCTCGAGGCCCTGCTGGCGCTGCTCGATGCGGACACCGACGCTCAGGAGCGCTCGGACCTGCTCGAGCGGCTCGTCGAGCACCACGCCCGGAACGTCCTCGAGGAGCCGAGCACGGCGGGTCCGGCCATGGAGCTGGCCCTGGGGCTGGTCCACGCGCGCGACCGGCAGGGGGACCCGGCGGGGATGGAGCGCGCCCTGGAGCATGCGTTCCGGATCAACCCGCGCCACCCGGAGATCGTCGCCGAGTTCCGGCGGCTGGCGGAGCGGCTGGTCGAGGAGGCGTTCCGCATCGAGCAGAAGGACGACGCCGTGGAGTTGCTGCAGAAGGCTGCCAGCATCCACTGGACGCGGCTCGACGACATGACGGCCGCGGCCGACATCCTCCGCGAGGCGCACTCGATGCAGCCGAGCAACGTGGGGCTCGTCTCCAAGCTCGTCCGCTGCCTGGTCGAGACCGGCAAGGTCCCGGCGGCGATCGACACCGTCACCGAGACGCTCGAGCGTCACCCGGCGGGCGACGCCGAGCGGGTCCGGCTCCTGCGCCTGCGCGCCAACGTGCGCACGACTGCGGGGGAGCACGCGGCGTCGGTCGAGGATCTCGAGGAGGCGATGTCCCTTGGCGCCGACGGCATCGGCCAGGAGCTCTGCGACGCGCTCCGCCACGCGCAGGCGGACGCCGCGGCGGCGGGCGACCAGCTCCTCTCCCGCTCGCTCACCATGCGCCTGGCCAAGGCCTACAAGACCTACCTCGGCGCGGAGGATCAGGCGCGCGAGGTGGTGGCGGGCTGGGTCAACGCGAACCCGCTCGACCACGACGCGATCTACGCCCTGCTGGACCTCGACACGGGGGCCGGGCGCTGGGAGGACGTGGCGTTGGGCTACACCCGGCTGGTCAAGCTGGAGGAGGGGGAGGCGCAGACCGACGCGGCCGTCTTCCTCGCCGACGCCTACGAGAAGGCCGGCACGCCCGAGGCGGCGCGGGCCACCCTCGAATCGCTCCACAAGCTCGATCCCCAGAACGCTCGGGTCCGGTCCCGCCTGCGGCGCCTCTACGAGAAGGTCGAGGCCTTCCGGGAGCTCTCCAACCTGATCATCGTCGAGGCCAACCAGACCGATGACGACGACCTCCGGTTCGCGCTCTTGCGCGAGGCGGGGGAGCTCAGGATGTACCAGCTGAACGCGGCTGCTACTGCGATCGGTCCGCTGATGGAAGCGGCCGATCTCAGGCCCAACGACGAGGGCGTGATCGTGCTGCTCTCGGAGGCCTACACCCTGGCCGGCTTCGCGGAGGACGCCGTGCAGCTCCTCCAGTCCGCCATCGATCGGCACGGCGACAAGCGGTCCAAGGATCTCGGGGCGCTTCAGCACCGAATGGCGCGGGCGCTCGCCGCTACCGGCGACCACGAGGGTGAGCTCAAGTGGCTGCAGGCTGCCTGGGAGAGCTACCCACAGAGCGGCGAGATGGCGAGCGAGCTGGCGATGCGGGCGATGGCGCTCCAGAGCTGGGACGCCGCACTCAAGGCGTTGCGGGCGCTGGCGGCGATGCGGACCCCGGCCCCGATCTCCCGCCCGCTGGCGCTCTTCCGGCAGGCGGAGATCGCCGAGCTCCAGGAGGACCCCCGCAAGGCGGCCTTCCTCGCCAAGAAGGCGCTCAGCGAGGATCCGAGCCTGGCGGAGGCGGAGGCGTTCCTGGCCCGACTGAAGGCCTGAGGGCGAGCCCGCTTCCGCCCTTCGTCCGACGAGCCCGGGGCGCGGCCGTGTGCCCTAGCGCCGGGGGCGCGGGGCGTCGCTCAGCCCGGGGTGTGGGCGGAGGGGGGCTTCCGCCGCGTCGTCACCTCGGGTGACTCCGTGACGGCCATGCCGATGAGGCGCATTCCCTCGAGGAAGTGCTTCATGCCCGCCCGCACGAGCTCGGGCTGCTGGACGCCGACGTCGGGGAACCCGCGGCCCTCCGCGTCCGGGGCGACGGCGCCCCAGTTCGCGAACAGGCGCCCCCACTCGCTGCCGAGCGCCGCGTTGACGCGGTCCACGCCGTAGCGCGGGTACCAGAACACGTCGTGGTAGGTGACGCTCGCCACGTAGGACCAGGGCGCGAGCCAGGTCTTCAGCGACCACTCCAGCGGCTTCTTCAGCGGGCCCCAGTAGATCCGGTGCTGGTTCTTGGAGGCGAAGGTCATGTTCTTGAAGGGGCCCTCGAAGTTCCAGCTCTGGCTGGCCGCGTCCACGTCGCCGACGAGCTCGATGTCGCGCGGGTCACCGACCCCGAGCCCCTGCTCGTGGGCCAGCCTCACGAACTTGATGTCCCGCATCGGATCGAACCCCATGAGCTTGGCGGCCACGGCGTCGATCGCCACCTGATCGGAGGAGGCGAGGAGCACGTTCTTGACGTGCGGGATCATGCAGCGCGGCCCGGGGCCGTCCCCGGCGAAGGTGCCGTCCATCACCGCGAACACGCCGCGGTGGATCCGCTTCTGGATCATCAACAGGTCCACCAGCGTCTCGTGGATGACGGGGTGGGTCCAGTGCCGCCGCTCGTTGAGCAGACCGCCGAAGGCGTTCTTCATGGCGCCCGTCGTGGTGGTGAAGATGTGGGTCTTCACGGTCGGCAGGTGGATGATGTTCTCGCCGATGAACCGCTTGGGGATGGAGAAGCCCTGCGGGTAGACCTGGTTCAGGCAGAGGAAGCGGTCGGCGAGATCACCGACGGCGTCGCGCACGTGGATCCACTCCTCGCCCTCGTACAGGTGCACGTTTCGCAGGCCGTGCGCCCGCACCACGTCGACCTGCTTGTTCTCCCGCTCGCCGAGGTGAGCGTCGATGACCACCGTGCGGTTGTGGCACCCGTGGATGAGGTCGGGATCGTAGCCGTCGCGCTTCATGGCGCGGATCACGCCGTCGAGCTGCCAGGGAGTGGTCGACGCCGCGGGGTAGAAGAAGTGCCACGAGATGTTGATCTTGAGCGCGGTGTCGGCGTCCTTGGCGATGACGTCCTGGTACCCGGCGAGGTTCATCAGCCGGTGGTAGTCCTCGAGGACGGTGGCCGGGCTGGTGCGCAGGATGGCGACTTTGGGTTTTTCCATGAGATCCCTCGAAGGAGGCGCGGTGCTTGGACGCCGCTCGGCAGCCTGCCGCGCCGGGGGGGATTTTCAAGCGAATCGCGGGACCTCCCCGGAATCTCCGCGCCGACTGCCCCGGCCTCCGCCCGGAAGGAGCGCCCGGGGAGGGGGCCGGCGCGGTTCTAGAGCACCAATCGGTTTGCCAGCCGCATCGGCGCCCCGAAAAACGCCCCCACGCGGGGCAAGGGGGCGTTTCACGGGGCGCCTTTGGCTAGATCTGCTGCGCGATCGGTGCTCTAGGTCGTTGCTTCTTCGCGGCAATCAAACTGATTGCCGCTCTCGGAAGGGACGTCTTCGCGCCGGTGAAAGCGCGGCGGGCGGGGAGAACGCGCCGGATCGGCGAGCCAGCGCGCGGTCGCGGCGCGCTCGGCCAAGGTGCTATGCTCGCCTCGGGACCGAGGTCGAGAGGAAGCGACGATGCAAGGCGGATATCCCCCCGGTGGCGGCAACCCCTACGGACCGCCCGGCGGCGCGCCTCCGGGCGGGTTCGGACCGCCCGGTGATGGCTCGTCGTATGGCGGCGGCTACGGTGGCCCTAACAGCCCCGCGGGTTTCCAGCCGGTGGCCCCGCCGGTGCCGCAGGCGTACCCCGCGCCGGGGGGCTTCGTCCCGCCGCCCGGCACCGCCCTCGCGCAGCCCGGCGCGCCCTACGGCATCCACCCCGTCCTCGGCGTGCCCTACTCAGAGAAGTCGAAGGTGGCGGCCGGGCTGCTGCAGCTGCTCGTGGGCACCTTCGGCGTCGGGCGCTTCTACACCGGCCACACCGGGCTCGCGCTGGCGCAGCTGATGGTCTGCTTCGTGCTGCCCACCCTGATCACCATCGTCACCTGCGGGATCGGCGCGTTCTTCTACGCCACCATGCTGTGGCCGGTGATCGACGGGATCCTCCTCTTGACCACGGACTCGAAGGACTCGGAGGGGCGCCTGCTGCGGTGACGCGCGCGCCTGCCGCGCGGCCGCGACGGCCTCCGACTCGGGGCCGCCGGCCCCACGGCGGCGTCGCGATGAGCTAGCCTCGGCCCCAGGATGCCTCGACCGAATCGCCCCCGTGCAGCGCCTCCCCGCGCAGCGCCTCCCCGCGCGGCGACCCCCACGCCACCGCGGGACGTGGTCCACGGGCTCCGCGCGGGGCTCGCCGTCATCGAGCGGCGGCCGGGCGACGTCCTCGCGGCGGCGTGCAGCGATGCCGTGCGGTCGGAGGTGAGCGGCGCCCTCGCCCGCGCCCGCCTGCCGGGCATCGCGGTGACCGTCGAGTCCGACGAGCGCCTCGCTCATCGTGCCGCCAGCAAGCACCACGAGGGGCTCGTGCTCGAGGTCAGGGCGCGTCGCTTCCTGGCCATCGGCGAGCTCGGGGAGTTGCTCCTCTCCCGGTCGGGCACCGCGGTCGCGCTCGATCGCGTCCGGAACCCCTACAACGTGGGGGCCATCCTGCGGACGGCGGCGTTCTTCGGCGTGGACGCGGCGCTCCTCGGTGCCCCGGCGCCGCACCCCGCCCTCCACCCCGACGCCGTCCGCGTCGCGGAGGGGGGCGCCGAGCATCTCGCCCTGGCGCGCACCACCGATCTCGCGGCCACGCTCGGCCGCCTGCGCGAGCGCGGCGTGACCGTCATCGGGGCGGAGAGCAAGGGCGGCGAGGACGCCGCGCGCTTCCCCTTCGGGCGCCCCACGGTCCTCGTGCTCGGGCACGAGCGGGAAGGTCTCTCCGCGCGCGTTCGCGCCGAGTGCAGCGCGCTCGTCTGCCTGCGCGGGCGGGGCACCCTCGACTCCCTGAACGTCTCGGTGGCCGCCGGCGTGCTGGTCGCAACGCTGACGGCAGCCGCTGCGGACCGCTTCGTTCCGTAGTCGCGGTCTTGGCCGTTCACTCGCCCTTGGCGCCGATGACGACAATCCGCTCCGGATTGGCCGCGCTCAATCGCTCGGTCGTCCAGATGCTGCTAGTCTACGTACGGAGTCACCATGGGCCGCCGGGTCTATCTTGAAACGTCCGTGGTCAGCTACCTCGCCGCGCTCCCCAGCCGCGACGTGGTGATCGCAGGGAACCAGCAAGTCACTAGAGACTGGTGGGCCCGCCGGAATCGTTTCGAGCTGTTCGTATCCGACGCGGTGCTCGAGGAAGCCCGCCGGGGTGATGGCGACGCAGCGCGACGACGGCTCGGATTCCTCGACGGCGTTCCGGTGCTGGCCATTCATCCCGATGCCGAACGCCTCGCCGGGAGCTTTCTTTCGGCGGCTGCCTTGCCCAGCAAGGCCGCTATCGATGCGGTTCACGTCGGCCTTGCCGCCGTCCACGGCATGGACTTTCTCGTGACCTGGAACTGTACGCACATCGCGAACGCCATCATCCGACCGCAACTCGAGGTCCTGTGCTGGAGGGCGGGCTATCGCCCTCCTGTCATCTGCACCCCGTTCGAATTGCTCGACGAGGAGGACGCATGACTCGTGATCCGATTGTCGACGAGGTGCGTGCCATCCGCGAGGGGATCGCACGCGAGCACCACTACGACCTCAGCGCCATCTTCCGAATGCTCCGTGAAGTCGAAGCGGAGTCGGGTCGCGAACACGTGTCGCCACCGCCCCCGCACGTCGAGCCCCTGCCGAAGGCAGCCCAACGACACGTTGCCGCTGACGAGACGCTCGCCTCGCTCAAGTCTCGCGGCTGAACGCGCTGGAGGGCGGCGTCGCCCCGGCGCCAGACCCCGCCCTCCACCCCGACGCCGTCCGCGTCGCGGAGGGGGGCGCCGAGCACCTCGCCCTGGCGCGCTCGTCTGCTTGCGCGGGCGAGGCACCCTCGACTCCCAGAACGTCTCGGTGGCCGCCGGCGTGCTCCACGGTGGCCTGAACGTGCTGCCTTGGCTGCCCCCCGCGCCGGGCCCCGGCGTGCACGCGGCCGTGCTCGCTCCGCTGCGCGCGGCCGGCCCCCCAAGCGCCGCTTCACCGCGGCGCGGGGGGCCCCCGTCGCCTGCGGTCGAGTGCCTCGACGTCACGGGCGCTTCCGTGTTCGGCCGAAATGGCCGATGACGCACCCCGTCATCGGCGCGGTACGATTTGGTGCGAATCTGGAATAGCTACAGTCGACTGGCTCGCGATTGCGACGACGGCAACGACTTCGCGAAACTCGTCTGGACGTAACGGTCGGGAATTGCGCAAGGAACTGGGAGACTTCCGCGCGACGCGCGCACTTGCTGCGACCTCGGCCGGTCGGACCAAGACCCGCGGCGGACCAAGGAGCACCCCTCGCAGATGCCGGCTCGGAGGGACTGAAAGCCGTTGACACCCAGCCGCGAGCGGCGCGACAGTCCATCGCGCGGGAGCGATTGGAGGGTGCAGAGGTGGCTAGCGGGTGCGCCCGCTCCGGCTGCGGCTTCACCCGTGAGAGAAGAAGGAAGGGGAAGACGATGGCCAGGGACATCGAGGGGCGGCTGGGGTCGTTTCGTGCTTCGTCCAAGGGGGGTCAGCACCACACGCCGCGGCGCTGGGCCTTGGCCCTGGCGGTCGCCGTGGGCGCGGGGTGCGGGGGGGGGGGGACAGTAGCGTCGTCGGAGTAGCGCGCAGCGCCATCTCGCTGCCTCCGGACTCCGCGCGCGTGCTGGGGTTCGAGTCCGCAGCGGACTGGACTCCGACCCAGTCCTTGAGCACCACCCGGAGCGAGGGGGAACGCTCGCTGGCGCTCGCGTCGAACGGGTGGGTGGAGATCGTCAGCAGGCCGCTCACCGGCATAGGGGACGTCGACGACACCCTGCGCCTGCAGGTGCAGTTGCCGGCCGCGGCCGGGTGGGGCCGGGTGCGGGTCGTCCTCCAGCTGCCCTCGGCGGGCGAGTACTGGACCGATCTGGGCGGCGCCTCCCTCGTCGGGGTCGCTCCGGGGACGTTCGCCGAGCTCTCCTGGGCGCTCAGCCAGAGCCTCCGGGCCAAGCTCGAGGGCAGCTACACCGACCTCGTGGTGCGCATTCAGGTGAACGCGCCCCCGGGGACCTACCTGGTGGACGACCTCCGCTTCGGGCAAGAGCAAGCTGAAACCGGCCAGTGGCTGCTGCCGAACCTGCCGGGCGAGGTCGGCTTCAACGCCCGGGCGTGGGTCTATGGCTATGTCTATCCGCGGTCGTACCCGCTGCTCGACTCCGACGTGGTCGCCGCCAACCGCCACGCCGCCATCGCGGATCTGCGCGAGCAACGGGCGGCCCGCGGCTTCGTGCACATCGGCGAGGAGGGGCTGCCCGCGCCCCCGCCGAAACCCTGCGTCCAAGGTTCTTGCTATCCGGGGTATTGCACCACGTGTCCCGGGAACTCGGGCACGGTTTCCCCACCCGCCGGGGGCACGGCTACCGTCCCGGACAGCGAAACCATTGACTGCGGCTGCATCCCGGAGAGCGAGTGGGGTACCCCGGGCACCGGCGGCGCCGGCACCGGCGGCGCCGCCACGGGGGGCGCGGGCGCGACCGGGGCGGGCGGCACGTCGACCGGGGGCGCGAGCAGCCGGGTGGGGACCTGCGGTTGGACCCACGCGGGGCCGACCAACGTGCCCGGGCGCGTCATCTCGCTGTCCATCGACCCGGTCGATCCAAACGTCATCTACGCCGGGACCGTGGGCGGGCTCTACGAATCGACCACGGCGGGCCGGCGGTGGCGCCGCGTCTCGGACCACCAGTTCACCGATCGCATCGGAGCGGTGGCGGTGTGGGGCTCGGAGGTGCTGGTCGGCCCGGGCGACGGTGACCAGGGGGTGACGGCCAGCACCTCGAGCGGGCCGCCGCATCCCCTCAAGGCGGACGAGTACGGCATCTGGAAGTATGTGAGCGGGACCCCGGGCACCTGGACCCGCGTGAGCCCGCCGGAGCTCGATACCGTCGTCACGTACAACATCACCTTCGCCAACGCGACCACGGCCTACGCCGCGACCGGCGCCGGCGTGTACGAGGGGATCCTGTCCGGCGGGACGTGGACGTTCAACTCGCTGGCGCTCCCGCTCGGCCCCGCTAGCGACTGCCCGACGGGGCCACCGTGCCCCCGCCACATCCGCGACCTCGAGATCGATCGGACCGCGACGCCCATCATCGTCTACGCCGCCGAGACGGCCCAGGGCAGGGCGGGCGTGTGGAAGTACAGTGGCGGATCGTGGGCCGAGAAGGGCACTGGTCTCGAGGCGGTGGAGGGGGCGAAATCAACTTACCCCTCCACCGACAACAGAGTTCGCATCGAGCTGGCGCTGGCCGGGCAGGGGGCGCCCAGCGGGAGCGGCCCGCAGCAGATCCTGTATGCGCGAGCCTGGACCGGCTTATGGGGCGATCACGTGCAACTCTTCCGAACCGACACGGCCGGCGAACCACCGGCTGCAGGAGGGGACGCCTGGATCGAGATCCCGACCGTTCCGGAGCCCACCTACAATGCCCAGTACACCCGGCTCCTCAAGGTGGACCCCAACGACGCCGGCCACGTCTACTACGGCGCCGTCAAGCTCTGGGAGTCCTTCAACGCGGACGAAAGCCCCGCCTCGGTCACCTGGGGGCCCACGAGCACTTCGAGCATCAGCTGTGGATCGCAGCCCCAGGACTGTGACGTTCGCCAGCACCAGCGGCTCCACGACGACCAGCACGATCTCGTCTTCGATCCGGCCAATCCGGGCGTGATCTGGGTCGGATGCGACGGTGGCGTGTTCCGCAGCACCCCGCGAGGTGCACCCGGCAGCGCCTGGAGTTGGGAGTTTCGGTCGCACGGGATGCGCTCGTCGGAGTTCTTCACCATCGCGGCGGGCACGACGGTGGCCGGGCTCGCGACCGGCGGACTCCAGGACCAGGGCACCCAGATGACGTTCGGCAACCGCGCCTGGTACACCATCGTGGGCGGCGATGGTCGGTACGTCGCCGTCGACGCCGCGAACCCCCTCACCATCTACGCGAGCGACCAGGCCCACTGGCCATTCATGACCCTTGAACCGGTGCCCTACGTGTCGCTGCCCCAGGCGATAGCTCCAGACAACCTGCGGGCTAGCGGGAACAACGGGTTCTGGCGCGTGGATGGCGTTCCCGCCGCAGGGCTGGCAGGCGTTCCCGTACCCGCGACGCCCATTGTCACCGATCCGACGGAAGGTGGCGTGGCTTTCGCGTTTCAGCGACCCCCTCGCGACCCCAACCAGGCGAACAGTCCTCCCGATGCAGAGGTGCCCCCGTTGGGCCTGATCCGCACGACGGATGGCGTCGACTGGACCACGGTTCTCAGCCCCGGGGAATCAGGACTCCCAGCGGAGTGCGATTTCGTCTTGAGGACCAACTGGCCGCAGGGGCAGCACCAACTCGTCATCTCGGCCACGCCGAACGCGATCCATAACCGCAAGTCGGTGTACGCGTGGACCGGCGAGTACGACCCGGCGTATACAAGGACCCTGCTCGGCCAAACGATCTTCGCCAGCCACCAGGGCGGCGATGCCGGTTCCTGGTCTGCAATGGGACCGTTGCCAGCGGCCCTTTCGGACGTGGTGACGGCTCTGGCCGTGGACCCGAACGACGCGCTGCACGTGCTCGCGGTGACGAACACCGGGCTCCTCCATCGCTCTGTCGATGGCCAGACCTGGTCACCAGTCACCATCTCCGGCTCCTCACTGGTCAATCCGGGCGCGATCCCGCTGGTGGCGGTCGCGATCGACTCGGCCGACTCGACCGTGTTCTTCGTGGCGAGCGACGTGGGCGTCTTCCGCGGGGTCTTCCAGGGCGACGGCAGCGTCGTCTTGGACGAGTTCAGCGACGGAATGCCGGACTTCGTCTCCGTGACTGATCTCTGGCTCAACCCGCTCACGCACGCCTTGCACGCCTCCACCATGGGCTACGGCGTCTACCGCTACGACCTCGACCGCGGGCCCATCTGCGATGCTGAGCGCCTGCTCGTGCGCGACAACGTCTTCGACCACGGCCAGGAGCCCTCCCCCTACGGCTTACCCGATCCCGAGCACCCGATCGTCGACAGTGCGCGCGTCACGGATCCAAACTTCCTCGGTGCGTTCTTCAAGCCCAACGACGACCTCGGTGGCCAGGTCTACTGGTGGGACAGCACGGACATTCGGGTGGACATCCCCGCTTTGCGCGACCCCAATAACCAGATCACCGATGCCGACAACTACGAGTTCGAGTCCTGCCCGGTCGAGGTGTGGGATTGTTTCCCCGGCACCATGGTCGACTCGGGCCT
>CAYZQO010000044.1:0-20978 GCA_964480725.1 uncultured Polyangiaceae bacterium
TGCTGCTCCTGGTGGGGACGCTCCGCGGTTGGGCGCCGCTGCGTCTCGTCGGAGATTGGCGCCGGTCGTTCAAGCGGGGCGCCGCCGTGCTGGAGATCGCCCCGCCCGACAGCCACGGCGCGGGGGGCGCTCAGCGCCCGGTGAGGGCGTCGAGCACGCCGTAGTACGCGGGCTTCTTGTTCCACGCGGCGTCCCAGAGCAGCCCCGCGGGATCCTCGCCGGCGGCGCAGCCCGTGTCGTCCTCGTCGCGCAGCCATGAGTAAGCGTCGCCGACCCCCCAGAAGGTGATCGCCCGACACGCGGGCTGCGCCACGCAGGCCGCCACGATGTCGTGATACTCTTGGCGCTGCTCCTCGGGCGTCTGCCCGGCGCAGCGGTGGATGTCCGTCTCGCTGATGACCACCTCGAGCCCCAGGTCGGCGAGTCGCTGCATGTTGGCGACGATCTCGGCGAGCGGGATGACGCCGTTCGGGGCACCCTGGTGCATCTGCAGCCCCACGCCATCGAGCGGGACGCCGCGCTCGACCATGCCCCGCACCATTCCATAGATCGCGTCGGACTTGGCGTTGAGGCCCTCGGCCCGGTAGTCGTTGTAGTAGAGCTTCGCGTCGGGGTCGGCGTCGCGCGCGGCGCGGTAGGCCTCGTCGATGAAGCTGTCGCCGAGCAGGCGGGTGAAGACGTAGTCGCGCAGCGCGGGCTGGCCGTCCACCCACGTCTCCTCGTTCTGCCAGACCTCGTTGACCACGTCCCAGGCCTCGATCTCGCCCCGGTACTCGCCCACCACGGCCGCGATGTGGTCGAGCATCGCCGTCCGCGCGTCGGCGGCGTTGGTGAGGTTCTGCACCCACGCCGGGAGCTGGTTGTGCCACACCAGCGCGTGGCCCTTGATCCGCATCCCGTTCTGCTGGGCAAACTCGACGACGTCATTCGCCGGCTCGAAGTCGAACTGGCCGCGGTTCGGCTCGATCGACCCCCACTTCATCTCGTTCTCGCAGGTGACGTAGCTGTGCTCGCGCGCCGCGCTGGCGTAGGCGGCCTCCCCGAGGCGGTGGGCGGCGAGCGCCGCGCCGACGAGGCGCCCGGTGCAGTCGCCGGCGGCGCGCAGCGTGTCGGGCAGGTCGCAGAACGGCCCCGTGGGGGCGCCGGCCGCGCCCGCACCCCCGGGGCTCGCCCCGCCCGCCGCGCCACCGGCGCCGCCCGCGCCCGCGACGCCCGCCACGCCCCCCAGCGGCGCGCCCGCGCTGCCGCCGCTCGGGCCGCCGCCACTCGGGCCGCCACCGCTGGACGTGCCACCCGTGATCGCCCCGCCCGTGCCGCCCGTGGTCGCGCCGCCAGTCGCCGGCACGCCGCCGCCGCCGCCCGAGGTGGCACCGCCCGTGGCAGCCAGCCCACCCGTGGTCGCTCCGCCCGTCGCCGGCGAGCCGCCGCCGCCGCCCGCGGCGGACTGTCCGCCCGTGACGGTCCCGCCCGATACCTCGCCGCCGAGGGACGCGCCGCCGGTGATGGCTCCTCCCGTCGCGGCGCCGCCGGTGGACATGCCGCCGAGCGGCGCCCCGCCGGCGCCACCCGTCGTCGCCCCACCCGTGGTCGTCCCCATCCCACCCGTGGGGGTCGAGGCACCGGCAGACGTTCGCGAGTCCTCCCCGCCGCAGGCGAGCACGACCACCGCGACGAGCGCCCACGGGGCGCGCACCGCCTCGTGCGCGGGCGACGACGCTCGCCCACGAGGCCCCGGACCGAGCGGCATGCACGGAGGGTATCACGCGACACACCCCTCGTCGCGCGCGGCCCCGCGGTCCCTCCCGCGGCGCGCTACCGGGGCGCCGCGGCGCCCGCCGCCGGCGCGCCCGCGCAGTCGCAGGGACCGAAGCCCGAGCCGTCGTGCAGGCACGCCTGACCGCCGCGGCACGCGCCGGGGCCAGCGCACGCCTGGGTCACGCCCGGGACGCACGCCGGCGCGGGCTCGGCGGGACTCGCCGCCGGGGTCGGCGCGACTGGACTCGGTGCCGATGCGGCCGGCGCGACTGGACCCGGCGCCGACGCAGCCGGCGGGGGCGCCTTCTTGCGCCACAGCGGGCGCTCCAGGCGCAACGGGGACTTGCCACAGACGAAGTGCACCTCGGCGATGGTGCTCGTGCTCATCACCCCACCGTTTCCAGTCGGGCCATCCCGGAGCCGACCCTCGAGCACCTCGACCCGGGCATCGACGCAGTAGTCCTCGGCCTGGCGCACGCAGTCGGACAGCGCGCCGTCGCACTCGAGCAGCAGCGTGCCGTCCTGGAGATGCCGGGGCTGGATCCCGAGGCTACCGCAACCGGCGCCGATGGCGACGGCCATGGCCACGGCAAGCGGGACCGAGGGGAGGAGGCGAGCGGAGCGCCACGGCGCCGAAGAGGGGGGCTTGGTCACGCGGGATCCTCGCGGGGGAAGCGTAGGACCGCTGCGTACGCCGAATGGCCCCGCTTGGCCAGCGCCCCACGCGCCGCCGCTCGATTCGGCCGGGAGAGCAACGTCGGGGGGGAGCGATCTCATCAGCCCCTCGGTCGGAGTGCGTGGGTGTGGACCGGAGTGCGCTCTGGACGAGCGCACCCCCGGCGCCTCGTCCCTCGAGGAGCAGGAGCTGGCCTTCCTGGTGGGGCCCTTGCTCGCCAACGCCTCGCGCTCGCGGCGGACCCCGCAGGATCCCCGAGGCCCCGTCGAAGCCTCGATGGCGCGCGGCTCGAGGTTGCGATGAAGGATGCGAGCGTGAATAGTCTCTGGAATGGCAGCGTGCCAGCGATGTGGTTCACCCCTGACCGGCGCCGAAAGCTTCTGTGCGGAGTGCGGCGCGCCGGTGCCGCCGGCCGCGCCCGCCCAGCCCGCTCCGCGAAGGCGACGCTTCCCCTTGGTCTGGCTGCTGCTGGGGGTCGGCTGCCTCGGGATCGTGGGGGTTGGGTTGGTGGTCGTCGCCCTCGCGAGTGGCTACGTCTACTACGCGCAACGCGGCGCCCCCCCGAGCAGTGAGGCCCGGAGAAGCGGCGGCGCCGACGCCGCCAAGGGTCGGCAGTACCTGGCGCTCAGGGCCGCCGACGACTTCAGGATCCAGGGCACCGACGACTTCTTCCGCGGACTGAAGCAGTACGGCAAGGAGGCCGCGGTGGTTCGGTTCTTCGCGATCGGTGACGAACTCTGGCCGTTCGCGGACGAGACGCTGGGCTGGGCGTACTTCTTCAACTCGTGCGTGATCGTCGCACCGCCGGCGCAGGGCGAGCGGGCTCCGGTGGGCTTCTACCACCCGTACAGCGACGTCCTGCTGCTGACGATGTGGAGCGTCAGCAAGGAGGAGGGGCCGCGGATCGAGGACGTGGAGGTCTTCATGGGGGATTTTTTGCGGCGCCGAGGCGAGCCGCCCTTCGCGGCCGAACGCCCGTGGAGGAAGACCGACGCCTACCGGCCCGCCGCGATGCTGGAGTCCACCAAGCTCACGGTCGACGCCTTCGAACGGGCCTTCCTCGGGAGCGCGGCGCAGAGCGACCGCTGGCGCGCCGCGCTCCCCGGCGCCTCCAACGCGTCGCTGGTGGCCGACAACCTGACCGGCGCCGCGATGCTGCTGACGAAGAACCTCAGTGAGCTGCGCGCCTACCGCCACGAGGGCAACGGGGATCCCGCGCTGGCGGACGTCCGCACGCAGGTGAGGCGGTTCATCGAGCACCGCGGTCTGGTCGATCTGCCCGACGCCCGCACGGCCCGCAGGATCCAGGAGCTCCCAGAGGCCGCGTGGAAGACGCTCCGCGTCGTCTCCTACTCGAGCAGCAAGAAGCAGCGTCTCGTGACCCTCGCGATCGCGGCGAGCCCCGATCGATCCATCAGCCTGTTGTTCGAAGTTCACGGTCGGATCGTCACGCTGGCGCGGGCCGATCTGCTGAGCTACTCCGCCTTCATCGCGGGGTCGAAGGGGACCCCATGACGACGAAGCTCGGCCAGGCATGGTGCCTCGCGCTGGCGCTACTCTTGCTCACGGGGCTCACGCTCGCGCAGAACAGCAGCGACACCTTGCAGCTCGCACCGTCTCCGCTCGACCAGGAGAGGGTGCTCGTCGGCGCCACCCCCGACGAGACCAACGAGGCGATCCTGGACGTGCTGAACCCGGTGCCGCCGGTGACGGAGCCGCTGACCCATGGCGGCACCGACCAAGCCGCGAAACAGACCTCGGCTTACTACAAGCGGCAGAGTGAGCTCGGTCGCGCCGAGGCGCGGGGGATGTTCAAGGGCAAGGGCAAGGGGGCCCAGGTCAACGCCTACCGCGACCAGATGACGAAGCGCAGCAGCTTCTTCAAGAGGCTCGGCATCGTGACGACGGTGGCCGAGTGGTGGGGGACGGCCTGGGAGGCCGCTGGTCGAGTCAGCGTGGGAGACAACGTCGGGGCAGCCACGGTGGTCACCGACAAGGGGCTCGAGACGGGCGCCGCGTTCGGCGGCGGCGCGGTCGGCGGGCTGGGCGGACCCGTGGGCGCCGTCGTCGGCTCGGCGGGAGCCGTCGAAGGGTACAAGAGGTTCGTCAGCCCGGAGCTCACGAAGTGGGAGCACAACCAGGCGTATGAGGCGCGCAAGGCCACGCACCTGGGCACGCGCCAGCCCAAGCGGGTCTTCTCCGGAACCTGGCGGACGGAGGAGGCGTCCGGCACGATCTCCCTGACCAAGCAGGGCGCGGAGGTGCGTGCCACGATCGCCGGCACCTACGGCAACAGCCGCGTCTCCGGGAGCGGCGGCGGCAAGGCAGAACCCGACGGCACCTTCCGCTTCACGCTGAGCGGCTCCGTCGTCTCCACCGGCGGTGGCGAGGGCAAGAGCTACCCGTACGGCGGGAGCATCAGCGGGACCGTCTCCGAGTCCGGCGGCTCGGGGCGCCTTTCGGGCGCGAACCAGTACGGCGCCGAGTCAGGGACCTGGACGGCAGGGGGATGACGCGGCCCACGCCGGGTGCCCGCCGCGGCACACGTCACCCCTCGCCGTCGTCGTCGCCGAGCCCGGACGGGACCACCTTCAGCCGCGAGAAGCGCCGGAGCAGGACCTGCCCCGCGGGCGCGCCCCGCTCCTTGGAGACGTCGGCCACGCGGCAGCAGTGCACCTCGACCCGCGGCGCGCCCCGCGCCTTCGAGTACCAGGCCGCGAGCTCGGCCGCCCGCTCGAGGACGGAGCGCGGGATCTCCTCCGCCTCGGGGTTGCGGATCACCACGTGGCTGCCCGGGGTGCCCCCGGCGACGTGCAGCCACTGGTCGCGGGGCGCGGCCACCCGGAAGGTGAGGTGGTCGTTGTCGGACGCGCTGCGCCCGACGAGCACCTCGAAGCCGTCGATGACGACGGTGCGGTAGGGCCGCCCCCGGCTGCTCACGACCCCGCCTCCGTGTCGCTCGAAATCACGGCGAGATGTACGCGACGCCCACGGTGAAGAGGCCCGTCCAGCGGTGGTACCGATCGAAGTCCGACATGTAGCGCGCGCTGGGGAACGAGAAGTCGAGGAGCAGGTACCTCGTCTTCACCGAGATGGCCAGCAGATCGAGGCGTCCCTGGAAGTCGGTGCGGTCGCCGGTGGCGATGAGGCCCCCGCCGAGCCGCAGCACCCAGTAGGCGCCCGGAGTGAGCGGGAAATGGTAGCCGGCGCCGCCCGTGAAGCTGTGCATGGACTCGTCGTTGTCCAGGGCGGGCTCGGAGTCGCCGATGATGGGCCGGAAGGTATTCGGCGCCCACTCGAGCGACACCTCGGCCTGGTCGACGGTGACGCCCACGCGGAGCCCGAAGAGAAAGGCTCCCCAGGTCGTCGGCGTGTCCAGGCTCCCGTCCGGAAGGCTGTTGCTGTGCAGCGTGAACCCGCTCCCGAGCACCACACCGCCGAACCCGTGCACACCGGTCAGCGTCCGGGCCGGATCGGTCGACTCGGGCTCGAGATCGCTCGCGGGCACACAAGCGCCGCTCGCCGCGCACACCTCGTCGGCGGCGCAGGGCGGGTTACAGGCGGTGAGGCAACGCCCCTCGACGCAGGCGAACCCGGCCCGGCAGGGAGGGGTGCAGGCGCGCTTCGCGCCCGCGTCCGTGTCGAGGGTGACGTCCGCCTCGGCCTCGTCCGCGACGTCCCCGGCGCTCGAGGCGTCCACGGGGTCCACCCCCTCGACCGCGCCCCCCTCGTCGTCGGTCGTCGGGGGCTCCTCGGCGCGGAGGGCGGGGCTCAGCAGGAGCCAGGCAGCGAGCGAGAATCGCGGGAGAACACGGTGCGGAGGAGCCATACTCGACCGGAGACGATGCCGTGCCGGGTTCGGGCCGTCAACGCGATCGACCGCGTGCACGTCGCTCAACACGGTAATTCTGCGACCAAGGCGCAAGTCATTCGCGGCTCGCTCGAGGGGCGCTGCCTGGGCCAGCGGGGTACCGTTGACTCAACTGCAACGAGGAGGCCTTCCATGTCGTTCGGGCAAAGCGCCATCGCGATTGCGGCTGTTCTAACCACCACGACCTGGGCGAGCGCCCAGGAGTACTACCTCGACGCCGACGCCGGCGACGACCAGAACGACGGGTTGAGCGAGGCCACCCCCAAGCGGACGCTGGCGAGCGTCGCGGGGAGCGGCTTCGGCGGGGGCGGCTACGAGGCCCTCTACCTCAAGGCCGGCACCGCGAACCATTACGAGACCAGCGGGCTCAGCGTTCGTAGCGCAATCGTCAGCCGCTACGGGCCGGACTCGGCGGAGCGCCCCGTCATCGCCGGCACCGGGACCGGCTTCGGGGGCGTCACCGTGGGTCAGAACGGCGTGCTCGATGGGATCAAGGTGATCGGCTCCGGTCGGGTCGGGATCTCGGTGCAGGGCCCGGGCGCGGAGGTGCGAGACTGCGAGGTCGACGGCTCCGGGGGCGCGTTCGAGCTGGGCTTCGGGATCATGGGTGAGGGCAACCGCGTCCACCACAACGTGGTCCACCACCTCTCGGCCATGAGCGGTGACTCGGGCGACATGAACACCTCCGGCGGCGCCGAGGCCTACATGGTGATGGCCTCCGACAACGAGATCGCCTTCAACGTCGCTCTCGAGGCGCACGGCCCCAATTCCACGCTCGGCGGCTCGGAGGGAGGCTGCCTCGAGATCGTGAACGGGACGGCCGGCTCGACCATCTCGGGCGTCCTGTTCCACCACAACTACTGCGAGCAGAGCGTCGGCCTCTTCGAGGGGTGCTCGGGCAACTTCCAAGGCACTGATGTGATCCAGGAGAACCACGGCAAGATCGAGGACTCCCTGATCGCGTACAACCTCTCCGTGGACGCGATGTGGCTGTACCTCCTGCAGCCGGTCAACACGGATTTCAAGAACCTGGTGTTCGAGCACAACACCATCGTCCACACGCCGAACAACCACCTCATCGAGCAGGCCGCGCGCGACATGTTCGGCCTCAACGTCGAGGAGGACGCGGGCTACACGGGGGTGCTCGAGCCCGGGGAGATCACCGTCCGCAACAACATCTTCGCCGTCGTCCAGGGCGCGAGCGCCGGCTTCGGCGGGATCCAGTTGGGCAACGTCCCCGACGGCGACCACTACCACAACCTCTTCGTGGGCGCGGCCGCGAGCTGGACGCTGGGGGCCGGCGAACTCAACGTGGACGAGTCCGCGGTGGCGTTCACTGCAGACTATCGCCTCGACGCCGGCAGCGCGGCCATCGACGCCGGCAGCACGCTCGCGTGGATGGACTGGACGGACTTCGACGGGAACCCGGTCTACCTCGGCGCGGCGCCCGACATCGGCGCCTCCGAGTACTGCGACCAGGCCACCGACCCCGCGTGCAGCGCCGCGCAGCCGCTCGATACCGGGTCGACCACGGGGACTAGCACCGGAAGCGAAGCAACCCCCACCGGTGGCTCGCCGACGGCGCCGTTGACGCCAACGGCGCCCGGCCGCGCCACCGACGACGCGGGCGACGAGGACGGCTGCGGGTGCGCAGTGGTCGGCCGCACCACGACGCCGGCCGGAGCGGGGCTCGCCGCGCTCGCGCTGCTCCTGCTCGCCCGGCGGCGCCGGGGCCCGGATCCGCGCTGAGCACCGCTCCGATCTAGCCGCTGGCCTGGCGACCCGCTACCAAAGCGGGCGCCGATGACGCCAGCCGTTCCCGACACTCCGGCCCAACCGCCGCTCCGCGCGCCCTGGTGGCGTGACTGGGTCGAGCGCGGCCGGCTCGAGACGCCGGGCCTTACGGCCGCGTACTGGTGCGCCGTGGCCGTCTTCGCCCTCGCGTACTGGCTCACGCCCACCCCCCCTTGCATCGACTACCCGCAGCACCTCGCGCTCGGCGCCATCCTGCGCCGCCTGCTGGACCCGGCTGCGCCGGAGCACGCTGCGTATGTCGCCACCCTCCTGACCTACAACGGCCTCTTCCACGTGCTCGTCGCGGTGCTGGGACTGCTCGTGCCCGTCGAGATCGCGGGCAAGATCCTGCTGTCGCTGGTGCCGATCCTGACCGCCAGCGCCGCGCTCGCGCTGATGGACGTCGCGGCGCGGCCGCGATGGTACGCGGCCTTCGTCCTGCCGCTGTCCTACAGCTACGTCGTCGGCTGGGGCTTCATCAACTACGCCCTGTTCGCCCCGGTGGCGCTCCTCACGCTCGCCTGGTGGATGCGCTGGCGCGACGGCGAGCGCCGCCTGCTCGGGTGGGTCGTCGGCGGCGCGTTGGTCGTCGCCTACGCGCACGTCCTGGCGCTCCTCTGCCTCTGCCTCAGCGTAGGCATCGCCACCCTCGCGCGCCGGCTGCCGCGCGAGGTGGGGGCGCTCGCCTGGCTGCGTGAGGTGGTCACCGCACCCTGGCCGGTCCTCCCGGCGGCGGCCTACGCGGTGCTGGTCCACCTCGCGCACCGCCACGCGCCGCACATCTACTGGGAGCCCCAGAAGGACGGCACCGACGCGGCGGCCTGGGAGAAGCTCTGGAACCTGTCGAGCTTCGCCGTCGGGAACCTCGGGGACCAGGCGGATCGGGCGCTGCTGCTGGCGAGCCTCGGCTTGCTGCTGTGCCTCTGGCTCGCGAGCGCGTTCGTCCCCCGAGCGCCCGCGGCGCCGCGAGCCCGCGAGATCGGCGCCCTCGCCGCCGCGTGGTTCCTGCTCTACCTGGTCACGCCGCGGGTGCTCATGAGCACCTGGTGGATCTTCGAGCGGCTCCCGGTCGTCTGGCTCACCTTCCTGGTCGCGGCCACACCCCGCGTCGAAGGCGCGCTCGCGCGGGCGGTTCGGGCCGCGACCGTCACCGCCGGGCTCGCCCTCTCGCTCACCACCGCCCGCGCCTTCGCGACCATCCCGGGCGCACGCGACGCGAGCGCCATCATCGACGACATCCCGCCGGGGGCGCGGGTGGTCGCGGTGATGCACTCGTACTCGGCCTCACCGGTGATCTGGCGCGAAATCTGGGTGCACCAGCTCGCGTATCACGTCGTCAGACGCCCCGGCGAGATCGCCTTCGACTTCACGCGGTACGCGAGCCTCCCGGTGCGCCGCCGCGACGCCGGCGAGCGACCGCCCCGCTTCCCCTCCGGACTCGAGTGGCACCCGGAGAGCTACGATCCGCTCGCCGCCTACGCCGCCCACTTCAACTGGGTGCTGGTGCGCACGCCCGACGACGACCCCGAGCAGGATCCGCGCGCGCGCACTTTCGGCGCCTACGCCGAGTTGGTCGCGCTCAGGAGCCACCGCGGTCGCTTCTGGCTCTACGACGCCTCCGGGATCCACCGTCCCTGGCTGGGCACGGAGTGACCG
Organism: uncultured Polyangiaceae bacterium; assembly: GCA_964480725.1. GTDB lineage: Bacteria > Myxococcota_A > Polyangia > Polyangiales > Polyangiaceae > JAFGBI01. Next base: position 9,753 of record CAYZQO010000044.1, read on the forward strand.
CGAGGCCACCCGACGGCGCGACGGCGCGCCGCCACGGGGCCCTCATCCGCCCCGAGGCGCCACGGCGACGGTCGCGGCCTCGGGCGCGGTCCAGACGGTGACCTGGGGGAACGGGATCTCGATGTTGCGAGCGGCGAAGGTCGCGGCCAAGCGCCGGTTGTACTCCCGGCCCACGCGCCACTGCTTGCCCGGCCAGGTCTTGATCCGCGCCTTGATCACCACCGCCGAGTCGGCGAAGCGATCGAGCCCCAGCACCTCGAGCGGCTCGATGACGTCACCGCCGAAGCCCGGATCGGCGCGGAGCTCGGCGTCCGTGACCCGCAGGGCGTCGAAGACCGCGTCCGCGTCGGTGCCGTAGGCGACGCCAACCTCGAGCACGAAGTAGGAGAACTCCTTGGTCATGTTGGTGACGACGTCGATCTTGCCGTTCCGGATGAAGTGCACGTTCCCCGCCAGGTCCCGGAGCTTGGTGGTGCGGAGGGAGACGCTCTCCACCAGACCCGAGCGACCCGTGGTTTCGATCACGTCGCCGACTCGGATCTGATCCTCCATGAGGATGAAGAACCCGCTGATCACGTCCTGGACGAGCTGCTGAGACCCGAAGCCGACGGCGACGCCGACGATCCCGGCGGCGGCGAGCACCGGCCCGATGTCGATCCCGAGCTCGCTCAACACCACGATCACGGTAACCACGACCAGCGTGACCGTGACCAGCGAGCGGACGAGGGAGCGGAGCGTCTCGGCGCGCTTGCGCATCTCCGCCTCGCTCGCGTGGACGAGGGGCTGGAACAGCTGGTAGACGATGCGCCGCCCGAGGAAGAGCGCGGTGGCGCCGATGGCGAGCGCGATGACGATCCGCAGGCCGTGGTTGACGAGCCAGTCCGTGGCAGTCCCCGAGAGCTCCTGGAGGTTCGACATGGTAGCCACCGGACTAGCCGATACCTCGCGCCAAGACCACCGCGCGTCCCCTCGCCCCGCCGCGGGGGCGCCACCGGGCCCGCTCGAGCTCCGCCCGAACCTCGGTCGCGCGCAATTCGGGGCTTCGGCCGACCGGACCCAGGACCAGTTCCCGTCCCTCTACGTCGATCCGTGACATGAGACGGCCCTGACGCCGTCCTATGAGCCAGCAGGGGGGAGGACGGGGGGAATACGTGGCTTTCGTCGACGACCCCGAAGGACGCAACGGCGGCCCGGGTAGCGATCCCATGCACGACGCACCCGGGCGCCGGTCCGGACTCGCGCCGCGCGGGCGACGGGTCAGTAGACGCTGAAGTCGGACTCGAGGTTCTCCAGGCGGGTGGTCGGCGTCTGCTCGCCATGCGTGAGCTCCTGGACCAACCGGGTCACGTGGGCCTTGAGCTCGGAAACGCGGAGCTGCCCGTCGCGGTTGCCGTCGGCCTTGCGCGCGCGGAGCCCGTCGAGGGCGGCGAAGGTGAAGACGCCGTTCTGCCACTCGGGCGACTCGAAGGCGTACTCGGCGCCGCCGGCGGACGCGATCACCACGGTCCCCGAGGTCCGTCGCAGGTCGGCGAACAGCTCGGTCAGCGTGCCGCGGCTCGCCGCCGGCCTCACCGGCGGGATCTCGGCGGTGAGCTTGAGGCCGCGGAACGACGCCGTCTGTTTCACCCGATCGCCCGCCGGAAGGGTGGGGACGGTGGCGAGAGGGACGTCAGCATCGAGCTCGCCGGCGTGACAGGTGTCGACGAGCATGAGCTTCTTCCGGGCGCCGATCCCGTCGATCAGCTGCTCCAGCTCGTCGAAGGACAGCCCGGTGGCGGCGGGGCGGCTCGGCTCGAAGTCGTGCGTCACGAAGTAGTAGTCGTAGCTCCGGTCGAGGACGCCGTGCCCGGCGAGGAAGAAGACGACCTGGTCGCCCACGCCGGTCGCCTCAAGGGCGCTACGGAGCCCGAGGACCCGCGTGCGCGTCGCGTCCTGATCGAGGAGAAGGTGGGTTTCGACGCGGGCGAAGCGGCCGCCGTTGGCCTGGAAGAACGCGACCACGTCACGGGCGTCCTTGGCCGGGTAGCGCAGATCGAGCCCGGGCGTGGCGTACTTGCCTACCCCGATCGCGACCACGTGGAGCACCGGCGCCGGCGCCGTCCCGGTGTAGGTGACGCGACGGTCGATGCGGAGGCTCTCGGCGCCGCCCTTGCCCAGCGCGGACACCTCGAGGTGGTTTTCTCCCGCGCCGAGGGTCACCGTCACCGGCACCTCGACGACGGCCTCCGTCCGAGCCCCGAGCGGGACGCCGGCGCGGCCGAACACCGGGACGTCGTCCACCGAAACCAGCAACCGGTCGAGGGCGCAGGCGGGATCCCGCGCGCGGACGCGGAAGGTGAGCTCGCGCTCCGCCGTGCTCGTCGGGAGCTCGTCGACGAGCCCGACCTCGGGGAGCACGTAGCGCGCCGCCTCGTCGAGACTGGTGAGCCCGAGCTTTGCGGCGCGCTTCTCGCGGGCGTGCCTCAGAGCGGAGACGAGCGTGGCGTCGGCGTAGCCGAGACGCTCGTAGACGGCGTCCGGGCGGTTGAAGGCGACGTCGAACTGGTCAAACGGGATCGCGCGGTCACCGATGCGGAAAGCGATCCGCGCGAGGCCTCCCTTGGACGCCGAGTAGGTGCCATCGGCCAAGGCGATGGCGTAGTGGTCCCGTCCGAGCGCCACCACCGTGGCCACGCCGTTGCCCGAGGCCGCCTCGTACAGGCGGACCGCCCCGTCGTCTCCGATCGTCGCCACCAGCTTGCCGTCGTGACTGAAAGAAACTGACCAGATCCCCGGTTGCTCCGCGGCGGACCATCGCGCGGCGCCGGTGAGCGGGTCGGAGAGCACCAGCAGACCGGCGGCGTCTCCCGAGGCGAGCAGCCCCGGCGCGCCGGTCCCGCGGGCCAGGTCGAGCGAAGTGACCGGCCCCCGGTGGGGCAGGAGCTCGGCCTCGATCTCGCCGCTCTCGAGCCGCACGGTGCGCACGGTGCTGTCGGGCGCCAGCGACGACATCGCCATCATCACGCTGAACCCACCCGCCCCCACGAACGCCCGCGGGCCGCTCGCCCGCAGCGCCCCGATCCCTTGCCGCGAGGCGGTGAGCTCCGCGACCACCCGCAGCGGGAACATCGTCCACTGCTTGACGTCACCGTCCATCAGCCCGGCGGTGAGCATCTCGGCCCCGTCGGCGATGAACTCGATGGCGGTGACCGGCCCGACGTGGCCGGGGCCGAGCTCGAGCAGCCGGGTCCCCGAGGTGGAGTCGAAGGTGGTGAGGCGTCCCTCGCCGGTGCCAACCACGAGGGTGGTCGAGTCCGGTCGGAACGCGAACGCGGTGCAGCCGGTGTCAGCGCGCGCGAGCTCCCGCCCGTCGTCGGTAGCGTGGATCGCGAGGTGACCGCCGACGTCGCAGCTCACGACGCGCTCCCCCGTCCGGTCGAACCCGACCGTGTTCACCCAGTCCCCGTGCTCGGCGACGATCCGCGGTGGTCCGGCGCGTCGCAGGTCCCACACGCGCACGAACCCGTCCGCCCCTGCCGTGAGCAGCAGCGGCAGCGACGGGTGGAAGGCCGCCCGATGCGAGGCCAGCGCGTTGCCAATCACCGGCTGCCCTCCGGCCGTTGCCACCCGAGCCTGGCCGACGACCAGGCTCGACTCGAGACGGCCGAGCTCCTGGCTCGTCGCCGGAGCCAGCAGGAGCACCGAACGATCGCGGTTCTCACGGGGGCTCCCCACCCGCGCGAGCAGATCACCACGGGGTGAGAGCGCCTGGACGTCGAGCCCCGGGTAGCGGGCAAGCTCGGTACCGTCGAGCTTGCCATGGCGGAGGCCGTCGTCACCCCGCGAGACGAGGGTACCGTCGGCGAGCGGCTCCAGCTCGCCGACGGCGGCGCTCACGACGGTGGTCATCCCCCCCACCTCGGGCGGGGGCGGCGGGGCGCGGTGCGCGACAAAGCTCGTGGTGACCGTCAGCGCGCCAGCTTCCAGCACGGTGATGGTGCCGCTGGCGTCGCCGACGAGCAGGGCGGCGTCATCCCGGGTGTACGCAAGTCTCGTCCCCCTCGCGACGGTGGTGCCGCGCGAGAGCTCGTTGCCGGCGAGGTCCCGGACGACCAGCGTGCCGTCGGGAGAAAGGGCGGCGAACCGGCCCCCGCTGGTCGACACCGCGACGCGAACGCCTGCGGTGCCCTGGCGCAGCACGGCGACGGGGGCCCGCTCGCTGACCCGCCACACCGCAATGCGGCCGCTCTCGTCAGCCGTCACGGCGTGATCGCCACGGGGGGCCAGGGCGACGTCGACGACCGCCTGCTCGTGGCCCTCGAGGCGCGCGACGGTGCGGCCCGCGTCGAGATCGTGCACCAGCGCCTCACGGCCGCCCCCCAGCGAGACGAGGTGGCGCCCGTCGTGGGAGAACCGCAGCGTGTGCGCGCCCAGGCGGTGGCCGTAGAAGGCGTGGATCTGTCGCCGCGACCCGAGCTCCCAGACGAGGACCGAGGAGTCGCGGCCGGTCGTGGCGAGGAGCTTCCCATCCGGGGAAAACGCCACCGCGAGGATCTCGTTGAGGTGCCCGGACTGCACGACCAACCGCGGGGCGGAGCCGTTGGTCCCTGGCTGCGGCTCGCACCGCCCCGCACCGGTCGTGGCGGGGCCGTCTGCCGGACGGTGCTTGCCGCAGGCCGCGCTCGTGAGCGCGCCGGTGGCGACGATCCCGAGCACCACGAGCCCCATGCACCTCGGCCGTCGCTGGTCCACGCCGCGCCTCATATTCCCCACTCCAGACCCATCACCATCATGTTGCCCCGCCCGTCGAAGTCGATGTAGTCGAAGGCCAGTCCCCCCATCCCATCGTTGCCGACCACCATCACGCGCCCGCCGAGGCGCACCTGCCGCGGGGAGTCGGCGGGCTCGAAGGTGATGGATCCGCGACCGAGGTACTCTCCCTTGAGCTCGAACAGGAAGGGCTTCATCGCGAGCATGAGGCGCCCGCCGGCGCCCACGTTGAACGCCGTCTCGTAGCTCAGGTCCACGTCACGCTCGGGGCCGCCGAGGACATCGATGCCCAGTGCGACCTCGGGCACCAGCCATAGGCGCCCAAGCGGCAGGCCGAGGCCGACGAGCCCGCGGGCGTCCGCCCACCGGTAGTGGGCCCAGGCGACGCGAAAGTCGTACCCGAAGGACAGCGGCGTATTGTCGCCAAAGCGCGTGTTGCGGAGGCCCATCGCGACGCCCCACCGGCTCTCGGCCAGGGCCGCATTGGTGGACCTGGAGGCGCCCGCCGACATCAGCACCGGCATCTCGTTGAACTCGTCCCAGTCGACGTCGGCGAGGAGACCATCGCCCGAGCGCTCGCGCCGGTGCCGGCGCCGCCGAGGCTCCTCGGTGGTCGTCGCCGGGGTTTCGGTAGACGTCGATGGGGCGGTTTCGGGCGGGGAGCCCTCGGGGCCCGGCAGCGGCTCGGGCGCGGGAAGACCGAGGACCGCGTTGGCGCGACGCACCGCGCGCTGGGCGATCGCTGCCACCTGGAGCGCGTCGAGCTCGGGCTTGCCGGTCGGTGTCGCCTGCACCAGCGCGAGCTTCTGGACCACGTTGCCGACGCGGAACACGCAGATGTAGGCGGCGACCGTCTCGTCCGTGCCGCTCGGTCGTGGCCCGAAGAGGTAGGCCTCGTCGCCGAGCTGCGGCCCCGCCATCGGCGGCAGCCCTTCCGAGTAGTCGCGGAGGTGAGCGGCGAGGAACGCGGTGGCGGCCGCCTCGGTGGGGAGGGTGACGACGATCTGGTTGACGCTCCGCGCCGGCGTCTCGGGGGACCCCTGCCAGCCGCTCTTGCCAAGGTAGTTCCCGCCAGCTGCGTCGACGTCGTCCTCCGACCGGGACGGCGGCTCGACGAGCTTCATGCCCGGCAGGTCCGCCTCGTCGAAGTAGAGCGCTCGGGAGCGCTCCTCGGGATAGACCCAGGGCGCGGGCGCGGCCCATGCAAGCTCGGTGGCCACAACCCCGCTGGTCAGCACGAGCAACGCGACAGTGATCCGGGCGAAGGGCTCGAGCACCGCTACCTCTCGTGGACGAAGCTGAAGGTCTGCAGGATCACGTCGTCGCCGGGCCGCGTCTGCGCGGCCACGGAGCTCTCGTCCCCGAAGAAGTCGTCCGTGCCCGCGGCGGGGGTCACGCCGAGGCCCCGCGTCATGCTCCCGCAGCCCTTCTCCGCGGTGACCTCGAGGCCCCGGGGCTGGCCGGCGCACTCGGGGCTGCCCTGCTGGAAGAGGTCGCCGACCGCCTGCTCAACCGCCTTCGGCGCGTCCGCTCCGCCCGTGGAGACGCCCCTGAGCGCCGCGTCCAGATCGGTCAGCGCCGTCTTCGAAACGGCGATGTACACCGTCTCGCGCCCGAGATCCTGGTCGTCGAGCGTGAAGACCTGCCCGGTGGGCGGGATGCGCACGAGCTGCAGCCCGGGAATGGGGTTGCCGAGGGTCGCAATCTGAGGGTTGGGGAAGAGGACGTCGAGGACCGCGTTCGGTCCCTTGCGCTGAAAGGCATAGACGTGGGCAGGCTGGGAGACGCGCACGCCGAAGACGAGCTGGTCGCCGGTGTGCAACGTCTCTCCGCCACGCAGCACGCGGGTCGCGCCGCCCGTCGTCTTGGCCTGGACGACGAGCTCCATGGCGACCTGGGCCTCGGCCTGCCTGGCTGGCGGCACGACGGCCGCGTACAGGTCCCCCACTGCCTGTCGCAAGAGCTCGGGGTTGCCCTGGGCGGCGCGCACGAGCTCCAGCCGCTCGCGGATGGCCCGGAAGTGGTCCTGCGCCTCCTTGAGCCGCGCGTCGAAGTCCTCGCTGCGGAGGTTGCACGCGTTGTACGTCTCGCACAGCTGCGTGAACTGGATCTGCGCGTCGCTCGCGGCCTGGTCGATCTCCCGGAGCACGGTGTCGGCCGACTTCATCCCCGCGGACACCAGCTCCTTGAGGGCGAGCGAGCCCTCGATCTCCTTGCCGTCGAAGCTGACGACCGTGGAGCAGTTGACGGTGCGGATCGTCATGCCCGCGTTGACGCTGCCATTCGGGCACAGGACGGACTCGCCGCCCCCGTTCGGCTTTGGACGATTGCTGGCACAGCCACCGAGCAGCGCGCCCGCCACGAGCACCAGGAGAGCCCTTCTCATCATGCGGGCCATGATACACGAGGTCGCTCGTTGTCACCGCCGCGAGCGCCGTCCCCTTGCAGGGCGTCAGGCGCGCTCTGGCGCCGATGTACGTCGAGGTCGGCGGAGCCCTACCCGGAGCGCACGGCGCTGCCGAGGACCTGGGCTGGACGAGTTGGGCCAGACGAGTCGCGGTGTGGAACCGCTTCCGCACCCCGGACGCGGGCGGATGATTCGCACCAAGAACGAGGCGGCCATTGCCGGCCTGGTCGCGGAGTTTTCCGACGCGACCCTCAAAGCCCTGCGAGAGATGCTTGCGGACTCGGTCGGCATGTCGGTCAGCAAGGCGACCCTGTGACGGCAGCTCCAGCGGATGGGGCTGACACTGGGAAGAGACTCTCGTAGCCCGCGAACAGGAACGGCCGGAAGTCGTCGCCGGGCCATCAGAACCAGCGCGTTCGACGCGCTGGTCGATGCCGCGGCCGAGGCGCTGCACGCGATCTCTCCCAGTGATTGCCGGGGGGGGGGTTCAAACGTCTCCGCGCGCCAGGCGCACTAGCGGGCGGATCGCCCTGGGGAAGCGGTACGCGAGCCGCTCCCACACCGTCACCGGCAACACGGTGACGCGCGCCGCACAGCCGCCGAGGTACCAGGCCACATCGGAGTAGGTGCTCCCAAAGCTGGCGATCATCCGCTGATTGCGGGCCAGGAGCAGCAGCACGACCAGTGAGCTCACCTCACCCTCCGGCGACCGGCGGCTCTCCCCGAATCGATCCTCCGGATGGACCAACACTCGTCCCGGGTACCGTGCCCGGACCGCCTCGACCACAGCGCTCGAGTCGCTCGTGATGAAGAACTTTCCCTGCTCGTGCCGGTCGAGAGTCGAAAACAGGGTGCGAGGATGGAAGAACACCCCCCGCCCGGGGTCGTCGCTGGCCGCGGGCTGCCAGGTCCGGACGTGCACCGAGATCGTCTGGGCGTCGAACCGGCGCGCAAAGTCCGCGACCCGCTCCCGGCACTCGCGCCGCGGGGTCAAGCGCTCGAAGTAGTCGGCGAGGCGACTCCGCACCGCCACGGGCACCGCGGCAAATCTGCCGTCGGCACCCCTGCCGTCGTAGAGGTGCAATGGCGCAGGCCAAACAAGCTCGGCTGGCACCCGCTCGTCGGGGAAGAGCAGGTGCCGCCAGGAGTCATTGACCACATAGGCGCAGTCGTTCCGCTCCGCTTCGAACGCGTACCCGCTGCAGCGGTGGACCTGGTCCGAGCGAGACACGATGCCCGAGAACTCGTCGTCATCGATCTGCACCAGGGGGACGGCGAAGAGTTCGGAGAACGCACAGCACATGTGCTCGTTGCGCGGCCAATAGACCAGCAACTCCCTCCCGCACCGATCCGCGACGCGCATCGCCGAAACCAGCGCCTTCATCCGGTTTCCCAACCCCCAGACGCACGCGGCAACAACGTATCTTCTCATGGGGTCACTCCGGTCCGCGCGCCGGGGGCCGCTCGGGGGCGAGCCCGCGAGCTGGATGGGGACCTCCGAGGCCTGCCCGGAGCCAGGCCCCGGGGGCGAGTCGCGTCGCGGCGTGGATCGCCACCGCCACGTCGGCAAATTCCCGCGCCGAGCCGGGGCGAGTCGAGGTGGCCAGGTTTCGGAGCCATGGAGTGCCTGGTGAGGCCGGAGCAGGCTGCATTCGAGGTATCCTGAGCCCCGATCGCCGACGGTCCCCGCTGGGATTACCGAGAGACGGCTCCGCGAGCAAGCCGACGGCCAGACGCGCTCTGCCTCGCCCACGCGCCGTACACTCGGCGCTGGGAGGTGTCCCCTCTCCCCTGTTCGCATGGACACGCCCGAAGCTGCCCTACCCCCCGAGCGGGCCGCACGACGATGGCTCGCTCGACGGCAGGCCTCGCGGACGGGTCCGCGACGTATTTTGGGTGTCGGCGCCATGATGGGTCGGTGCTCCGTCGCCGCCATCGACGATCCTACGCGATTCGCCGACGCGAGAGGTGGCCACCGCTGCTGCTCATCCCCACCATTCGCCGACTCCCCTCCTACTGCTCACTGCGATGCCGTCGTGGCAGCGCCGAACAAGAGCTGTCCAGAGGCGGTCGACGCGGTAGGATCGCTCCCGGTCGAAGTCTTCGGGGCCTCACACCGCGGTGACGCGATTGCGCCCCGGCGACGGACTCCTACCCATGCGCCATCGCGAGCGCGGATGCTCGGGCCCAGGGTGAGATCCAGAGTGGCCGTGCTGCTCAACCGTGCCAGCACGTGACGCCAAGCCGAGTGGCGGCCACAGCCAAACGATCATCGTACGTCGCGAGCTCTAGCGTCAGACCTTCACGTTGCAGGAACAGGAGCGTCGACAGATGGAGAGCATCGAGCGCGCGGACAGCCACCGGGAAGGGCTCCAGTGCGCGAGCGAGCACCGGCGGCGCGAGCTCGACGTAGGCGATCATGGCCGAGAGCTCGCGTGCCTCCTCCCCGTGCGATCCACCGAGCCCTCGCGCGTGCAGGCGGGTCCAGAGCTCGTACTGGAGCAGGCGACTGGAAACGAGCGGGTGCTGCCACAGAACGTCGGGCGGGCGCCGCGTCTCCCCGAGCAGGTGCGCGAGCGCGACCGAGGTATCAAGGTAGATCATCGCGAGTCCCGATCAGCGCTGAGCTCGGCGAGCAGGTCCTCGGTCGCTGCCACGGGTCGCCGAGGTGGCGGCACGCCCCGCGGGCGCGTGGGGGGAGAGATGAGCCCGCCCCGAACCAGCTCGGCCAGTTGAGCGTCCATCAGGTTCTCCGCGCGGCCGACGCGGGGTGGTGACAGCTCGGCCACCACGCGATCACGGTCCGTCACGAGCACGGTCTCTCCGCTGGCGGCCAGCCGCACGTACTCAGCGAGCTTATTCTTCAGCACCTTCAGGCCGACGGACCGCATTGGAGAAATGGTAGCTTCCAGAAGCTACCTCGGCAACTCAGCCAGGCCGTCACGCTGGAAGCAGCGCTGCGCCGCGTCTGCCCCCACCGGAGTGGGCCCCTGGATGCCGGTGAAGCCGGCGAAGGTGGGACCCGGCCTCCCCGGTGGCCACACACGGCCGCAGCATGCGCTCGTGCGGCGGGTGCCACGCCGAGCGCACCCTCTTCTACGATCGGTGTCACGCGCGAGCGGGGGTTTGGCTCGATTGCTTCGGCTGTCACGCGCACTGGCGCGTCAAACCGGCGGCCCGCTACCGGATCAACCCGTAGGGGCACGAGCAGCCGCGCTCGCTCAGGAACCCCCTGCTCTCCCGCCGTGCCATGCGCTGGCAGTCCTGGGGTTCGTTCTCGGGGTAGAGCCGGCCGCCCAGGGCGTAGAGGCGAGAGGCACGCTCGAAACGCCCCGGATCTCGCGCGCGAGTGAGCACGAGGAGCCCCGCGTCCAGCGCCGCGAAGGCGGCGATCAGGGGCTTCGGCGAGCGCTCAGCGAGGCTCGCGAGCCGCTCGGCCTGGAGCTTCAGCTCCTGGCTGCGCGGGCCAGGATCCGCCGGGAGCTCGGCGAGATCGGCGGCGAGCGCGAGGAAGAGGTCGCGCTCGGGCGAGCTCGGCTCCGGCAGCGCGCGGAGGCGGTCGGCCGCCGCTCGTGCACGCGCCGCGTCGGCGCTCCGCGCGGCGACCACGATCTCGGCGCGCGCCAGGAGCTCGAGCACAGCCGGATCCTCGGCGCCGCCGAGGGCCCCCCGCAGCGTGGGAGAGCCACCCCGGTGCAGGGACGCGGCCACGACCTCCGGATCGCTGAGCAGCGGTGACGACCGCGAGCCATGAGCGTGGGTGCCGAGCAGCTCAGGGAGTAACGCCGGGGGTGCGGAGACGGCCAGACGCAGCTCTCGGCGGGTGAACCTCGGCACCGGCGCGCGCGGCGCGAGCAGACCCTCGAAATGGTCCTCGAGGTCGTGGTGCCATTCCCCGGAGCGCGGCGCGAGCAGCCCAGCGACGGCGACGGCGCGCCGGGCCGTCGCCTCGACGGCGACCAGCCGCTCCCGATGGGGCAGAATCACCCGCTCGATCGCGGTGTAGAAGCTGGTGCGCAGCTCGTGATCGCTCTTCCAGGCCGTCGGGATGGCGACGCCACGGAACCGCG
>CAYZQO010000044.1:21078-23815 GCA_964480725.1 uncultured Polyangiaceae bacterium
CGCAGCTCGTGATCGCTCTTCCAGGCCGTCGGGATGGCGACGCCACGGAACCGCGCCAGGAGCCGTCCATGCGCCGACGCCAGCGCGAGCTCGCCGAGCTCGGCGACCCGCTTGTGCTCCCGCTCGAGCCACGGCGCGAGCGTGTGCTCGACGAAGCGTGTCGCCTCGGCGGGATCGCGAGAGCGAGGGCGAAAGGCCGGAGGCGTCTCGGTGGTGCGCCCAAGCCGGGAGGCCAGCGCGAGCCCGTACAGCGCGTGCACGAAGCGCGGCTCGAGGTCGCTGCGGTGCTCGAGCGGGGCGCGCGCGAGGGTGTCAGCGCAATCCGGGAGCAGGCTCGCGCGCAGCGTGCGGACGAAGCCGCGCGGCAAGGTCGCGCAGCGTTCGAGCCCCGCGAGCGTGCGGTCCGTGACGAGGGCGGCCTGGAGGGCAGCGCGCTCCTCGCGGTGGCGCTCCTCGCGCGACGGCACCGTCTGGCAGGTCCCCAGCTTCGCCTCCCGGCGCTCCCACGCGGTCGCGAGCGGCGTGAGCGCTTCGTCGATCGCCGCCTGCGTGTCCTCGAACGTTGCACAGGCGCTCGCCTTCGGCAGGCGAGGCGAGGGGAACCCGAGGTCGAGGCGGCCGCAGTGGGGCGGCGCGGGCCCCTTCCACGGGGAGAGTGGAGCGTCGAGGGCAAGCTCCTCCGGTTCGCGGGGCTCGCCGAACCTCGTGGGGACGGAGGCGGCACTGGACGCGCTCGAAGGCTCCGGGTGCACGACGGGAACCCACTTCGCGCGCGGCTCCGCGGCCCCTGGCGATGCTGGGAGCGCAGGGCTCGAACACGCGGCGAGGAGCACCCCGCCCCCAACCCAGCACCCCAGTCGCGCAGCCGAGCCCCCCGTTCTCGCCGTCATCCCGGAGAATTTTACGGCGCGACGCGGATCTTGGCGAGGACGAGATGCTCCACCGCGACCGGGAAAGCTGCGATCCTCCCCCTTCGTGGCAACCGAGCCCGCCGGTGACGCCTGCGATCTGCGGCGACGGGTAATGCGGCGCGTCCGGCGCGGGCCGCGAAGCGATCTGGACCCGAGCCTCGGAGCCGCGGGCATGACGAGCCCGGATCCGAGCTAGAATGCGGGCATGACCACGGCGCGGCGACTCCACCACAGCTACGAGGAATACCTGCACGTCCTCGAGCTGAGCGGCGTCAAGCTCGAGTACTGTGACGGCGAGATCTACGCCATGGCCGGCGGCACACCCGCGCACGCCGATCTCGCCGCCTCGGTCACGCGCTTGCTCGGCAACGCTCTGCTGGGGCGTTGTCGCGTCTCGTCATCAGATCTCAAGGTGCGCATCGAGTCGACCGACCTGACGACCTTCCCGGATGCGACGGTCGTTTGCGGTGAGCGCGAGGTCGCGACGATGGATCGGAACGCGGTGGTGAACCCGACGTTGCTGGTGGAGGTGACCAGCCCGTCGACCGAGGACTACGACCGCGGGGAGAAGCTCAGCCACTACCAGCAGCTTGCCAGCCTTCGTGCTGTGCTCATCGTGTCGCACCGCCGCGCCCAAGTCACGGTCGTCGAGCGCGACGCCAAGGGGTGGACTGCGCGTGAGGTCGGTGAGGGAGAAATCGTCGAGATCGAGCCGCTGGGCCTATGCCTGTCGGTCGACGAGCTCTACGCGGGCATCACGCTCGACACGGCGTGACCGCCGGGTGAGCCCAGCTCCTGTCGTGCGGGCCGCCCCTCGAGCGTCACGCTGCCGAGCGACGACGGAGCCGCGCCCGCCTCCAATCGCGGCCCATGGGTCCGTGTGCTGCCCGAGGTGTCGAGCCCCCCCTCCCCACCGCAGCGGGCGGTTCATCTCCGGGTTCGCGGTCGAGTCTGGAGCGGCGACCGCCGCCGATCGCTCGCTCATGGGGCGGTCCTGGCGCCGCTGGTTCTCGGACGGCCCGAGGCCGCGCCGCTTGAACGTCGCGTCTCGCACCTAACCCTGCCCGCGAGCGCCCGCGACGGTCACGCGCACTGCCCGAAGGGCACCTCCGCAGCGCCGGCGTCTTGCCCGGCAAGCAGCGGTCGGACACCGTCGGATGGCTAGGGTGACGCCGGTCATGGTTCCCTCACGCGCCCGTCGCTCGCGCCGCCTCCTGGTCAGAGCCCCGAAACGGTCTTAGGCCTCCTTTGCTGGACCACTTCACCGCGAACACGCAACTGCCGGGCGGCGGTCGGGCCCAAGGCACCCCCATGTCGAGGAGCAAGCAAATGAGAGCGGAAAATTACATCACTGGCGGCCTACTTGCCGGTATCGTGGGCGTCGTTCTGGGAAGCGCCGGCTGCTCATCCGGTGGCGACGAAGCGAATGGCGGGGGAACGGGCGGCTCGGCAGCCGCGGGCGGCACGATCACTGACGGCACTGGCGGCTCGGCAGCCTCCACGGGGGGCGGCACGCCGACGAGCGGCGGCCAGAGAGCGACCGGCGGTGTGGCGAGCGGCGGTGCGCCCTCGGTCGGCGGCTCTCCAAACACCGGAGGAACGGTTGCGACCGGTGGAGCTGTGATCGTCGCGACGGGGGGCACCAGCGGCATCTCGACTGGTGGCGTGGCGACAGGCGGCGTGGCGACAGGCGGCATCTCGACAGGCGGCATCTCGACAGGCGGCATCTCGACGGGCGGCATCTCGACGGGCGGCATCTCGACGGGCGGCATCTCGACGGGCGGCTTCTCGACGGGCGGCTTCTCGACGGGCGGCGTTTCCACCGG
>CAYZQO010000044.1:23915-54375 GCA_964480725.1 uncultured Polyangiaceae bacterium
TCTCGACGGGCGGCTTCTCGACGGGCGGCTTCTCGACGGGCGGCGTTTCCACCGGCGGTGCCGAGGGGGCGGGGCGCGCGGGAACCGCGGGGGCCGAGGAGGCGGGGGGCGCGGGGACCGCGGGGGTCGGAGCTGGCGGCTCAGCGGGCGCCTCGTTGGACTGCGAAGCCGCGATGCCAACGAGCAGCGGCACCACTCATTGCGGAAGCGACCGGACCGGCAGGGCGGGCGACCTCTCCTGGGAGCTCTGGTCGAACAGCAACAACGGCAACGATTGCATCACCTACTACGACACGCCGGCCTTCAGCGCCAAATGGAACAACAATGGCGATTTCCTGGCGCGGCTCGGGATTGAGTGGGGTGGCAAGTCCATCGCCCAGCTGGGCGAAATCACCGCTGAGTTCACGTACAAGAAGACGGGCTCCAGCGGCGGCTACTCGTACATTGGCGTCTACGGTTGGGCGACCAATCCGTGTGTCGAATACTACATCATCGACGACTCGTTCAATGGCATGCCTTTCAGTCCCTGGGGGATGCAACAGAAAGGCTCGGCGACCATCGATGGCGAGGTCTACAAGTTCTACTCGGGGATGACTGGTGGAACCGGCGGCAATCGCTGCGGCACCTCCGGCCAATTCAACCAGTACTGGAGCGTCCGTCAGACGGGTCGGCCCTGCGGCGTCATGACCGTCACCAAGCACTTCGAGGAGTGGAAGAATGTCGGTATGAACATGGATAACATCCTCGAAGCCAAGGTCCTGGTCGAGACGGGCGGCGGTCAAGGGACCGTCGAGTTCCCGGTCGCGAACGTCAGATCAAGCCTGTGAACCGATGGCGTCCCGAAGGGTTCGGGTACGAAGAAGGTCGAGGCAAGAGCCCCAAGGAACGCCCCCTCGCCCCGCACGGGGGCGTTCTTAGGGGCACCGACGCGGTAGGCAGGGGAACCGGTCGGCGCTGAGCAGTGGTGCGGGGACTTCGGCCGGGAGGCGGCCCTCCGCGGATCACGCCGCCGTCACCCGCGGGCGCCCGAGGGTGCACGGTTTCCCTGAAAGCGAGGATGGGGATGCACAGAAGTGCTTCCCAAAGGCCGGCGCGCTGATGTCGGCGGGGATCGCCGGCGCCCGCGGCCTGCCGCTGCTGACCGCGCTGCGCACGAGCGCGGCCAGCGAGGACACGCGCTCGCGGGGAGTCCGCCGCGACTGCTCCCGGCCGAGGCGCGCGCCCGACCCCGGGACGGCGCCTCCGCGGGCCGCGGCTGACGCTGACGGCGCCTCACCGCCCCCCAACCCGCGGCGAGGGAGCTCACTGCACGGACACCGTGTACGCGACGCTCTGCAGCCCCTGCCCCCCGCGCCAGATCTCAAAGCCCGCCTCGATCCCGAGCAGGTACCAGCTGTTGGTCAGGTAGCCGCGCTCGACGGCGTCGTCGAAGAAGAACTTGAGATCGAGCTCAGCGGCGTTGACGTCCGTCTCCCTCATGTAACTTAGGACGGTCCAGCTCGGGTTGTCCTCGGCGCTGCTGAGGTAGATCCTCCACCAGGATCCCTGGTACTCGAACCGATCCTGGGCCTTGCCGATCGGCCAGACGCCGTTGTCCGGATCCTCACGGAAGAGCCAAATCATCAGCTCCATCCCCCCGTTGGGATCTTGGTTGCCGAGGTTGCCGTTGGTGGGATGAAGCCAGAGGTCGTAGGAGACGTTGTACTTGTCGCCCACGGTAGTGGCGAAACACCACAGGCTCGGGACCGCAGTGATGGTGGAGAGCTGCCGGCCCGTGGTGAAATCGGACGTCTTGAAGCCCCAGTGCCAACCCTTCACCACCGAGGGATAGCCCGCAGGGGCGTCGTCTTGCACGACATGATTGGCCGAGGCGACGCGGAAGCCTGCGTGGTCACCGAACGTGTATGGCTCGATGCACTGGCTGCTCCCCTGCGGGTTCCAGACGTTGTTCTGGAAGAAGTAGCGATTGCTGGAGCCGTACACGGAGCCCTGGCGATCGCAGACGCTCCCGAGCCCCGCGGCGCCCTCGACCGCCGGGCAATCCACCACCGGGGCCGGCGTGCCGCCGGTGGCGCTCGTGCTGCCGCCGGCGGTCCCACCGGTCCCCGTCAGCACGATGGGTCCGGAGTCGGAGGGGTCGGAGCAGCCCCCGGTTTGTGCGGCCAGAACCCCCGTCGCCATGACCCGAAGCAAGCCGCCGCGCATGCGGAAGATCCTAACAGACGGGGGCGCTCCGCGCACTTAGCCCCAGGCGCGGCGCGCCGCCCGTCCCCTCGCGGCGTGGGTCACCGGGTCAGGGCGCGGTGCGACCCTGCTGGTCGAGGTAGGCCGCGACCCAGAGCAGGGGGCCATTCCAGTTGATGGTGACCTCGTTGACGCTCCAGGCGTCGATGTGATCGAAATAGCAGCGCATCGGCTGGCAGCCGGCGAGCCCCGCCTCCTGCACGGTCGGATCCTGGAGCGAGGAGTTCGGCCCCCCGGAGACGGCCCCCGGCGGCGGCGGTGGGTTCAGGGGATTGACCGCGTGCGACCAGAAGCGGTGGTGGGGCGTCTGCAGCGACCGCGTGCCGTGGCCGCTCACGTAGCTCATCCCCATGGGATTGTTGCCGAGGATGTAGTTCATCGCGTCGAGCATCCCCTCCACGTAGCGGCGATCGGGGAAGAAGTCGTTGGCCAGGCCGAGGATGAGCGCGTTGTTGAGGACGAAGGAGTTCGAGCCCCAGGGGAAGCGGCCCTGCGTCGAGGCGAACGGGACCCGGTAGCCCTGACGATCGCGCAAGGCGAGGTACTGCTCCGCCTCGCGCCGGATCTCGGCGCGGTCCTTGGCCACCTCCGCCTCACCGAGCGAGCTCGGCACCTGGGCGAGGGAGATGGTGCCGAGCGCTGCGACACTGCGCCAGGTCATCGCCGTGTAGTCGTCCTCCGTGCCGGGCGACGCGCCCGCGCCGACGTGATGGTGGAAGGGGCTCTTGACCAGCGCGGTCACGTACTCTGGCTTGCCGGTGGTGATGGCGAGCTCGGCAGCCGCCCAGTAGAACTCGTCCTCGACGCGGTCGTCGCTGTAGGCGCCGCCCCCCGTCCCGTCCTGGTCGGTGATGAAGACCCTGGGGTTGGCCAACGCCGCGGCGTAGGCCCGCTCCGCGGCCAGCAGGCAGCGGGCGGCGAAGGCGTCGTCGAGGCCCTTCCAGATCCGGGCCGCCTGGGCGGCGACAGCGGCCGTGTTGAGCGTGGCCGCCGTGCTGACGGGGCGGAGGAAGCGCCGCATCCCGATCTCCGCCGTGTCCGTGGGCGGACGAGTCCCGATCGAGGTCCACTTCTCGTCGTGGATCTTGTGGTGCACCATCCCCGCGCGGGGCTTGCCCTCGGGCACCTGCATCCGCAGCAAGAACTCCACCTCCCAGCGCGCCTCGTCGAGCAGGTCGGGGACGCCGTTGCCCTGCTCCGGGATGCCGAGCTTGCCGTCACCGAACCGCCCGAGCTCGCCGCTCGCGTGGTGAACCATCCGCTCGTACAGGGCGAGCAACGTCCAGGCCGAAATCCCGCCGTTGACCACGTATTTTCCGTGGTCGCCCGCGTCGTACCAGCCGCCGGAGACGTCGAGGACGTAGTTGCAGCCCGCGTCCGGCGCGCACGCCGCTGTCCGGTCGCTGAGGTGCCCCGCTGGACGCGTCCACGGCTCTCCGCCGGCGTAGGGCTGCTCGATCGGGATGCCGCTCCGGTTGTGGTAGAAGTACTTGAAGGCGTCGCGGACCAGCGGCTCGTACACGGTCGCGGAGATCGCGAACGGCGTCGAGGTTTCCGCGCCCACCCGCAGGCGCAGCCCCTCGGCGGGCGTCCGGTGGCCGGAGAAATCGAGCTGGTGCACCCGCTCGCCCGAGTCGGCGTCGTCGCCGAACGGTCGGGTGCTGCCGCTGGCGAGGACGCGACCGGACGCGTCCTCGAGCTGCCAGGTCGCCGGCGCGTCCGCGGCCGTCGCCAGGGTCGCCCGCTTGGAAAACTGCGGCAGGTAGCCGACCTGGTTCGAGCGCAGCGGCGGCACCGGCGGTGCTCGCCGCGCCGCCCCACCCTGGCCGAGGATGACAGCGCCGGGCCCGACGCCCGGCGGCGGCGGCGGCGGCGCGGGCGCGGCGGCGGCGCACCCCGCCGCGAGGAGCGCGACTCCAACGCTGCCGAGGCGCCCCCACCGCTCCAGTCCCACCCAGCTCCGCGAACAGCTCGTTCGTCTCGACATCGCAGTCCTCCGTTCGGCGCCGCCCCCGTTGGGGGGCGGGGCTGCTTCAGCATCGCCCGACCCGCCGCGCCACGCCTCCGAATCCTGCCTTTTCTCTCTCACTCGAGGCCCCGCCGAACCCCCATCACAACCCGCCGGGGACCGGATATGCTCCGGGCGATCGGATCGCGGCCCCTCCTCCCGCGAACACGGACCTTGGCGGACTCCCAGCAGCGACGGCGGGTGGACTGGCCCCTCGTGGTCGGCGCCAAGCTGCGCGCCCCCCTGGTGTCTAGCCGCCCGTCCGGCGTGGTGAGCGTGCTGGTGGCCGCCGACGAGCTGGTGACCTACCGGGACCTCGACACCGTGCTGCGCCGCGCGGTCGAACTCACCCGCGATCGCATCGGCCTGGAGCGCGTCGCCATCTTCCTCGAGGACGAAACCGGCAAGCACCTGTGCGGGACCTGGGGCACGGGCCTGGCAGGTGAGACGACGGACGAGCGCCACATCTTCTTCGACCGGGGCGCCAATCACCAGGCAGCCCACGCCCGCTCCCTGGCCGGGCTGGGGCGCTGGCTCGCCCTCGAGAACGCGCCGCTCACCGCGCAGCTCGACGACCAGACCCGGGTGCTCGGCTACGGCTGGATGGTGCTCACTCCGATCCGATCGGCGCGGGGCGCGCTCGGGATCATGGCAAACGACACGGCCCTCTCTGGGGGCCCGCTGGACGAGGCCAAGCAGACGCAGGCAGCCGTGTTCTGCTCCCTACTCGGCAACATCCTCGACCTGAGGCGCCAGGACGCCGAAGCCGTGCCCTGGAAGCCGCTGCTGGCGACCCTGCCGAGCGTGGCGCACGACTCGCCGAACGGGCTGGCCGTGGCCACGGTGCAGGCGCTCCACGACGACGTGACCCTGAACGGCAGCGAGCTGGCCCGCCGCCTCGCGGTCAGCGCCGGCAAGCTCGCCCGCGACTTCAAGGCCGAGATGGGCCTCTCCCTGGTCGAGTACCGGAACCGCCTCCGGCTCGAGCGATTCCTCGCGCTGGTGGACCGGGGCGGCGGCAACCTCCTGGAGGCGGCGCTCGACGCCGGCTTCGGCAGCTACGCGCAGTTTCACCGCGTCTTCCGCACCCTGCTGGGGACGACGCCGCGCGAGTACCTGACGGGTCGACGCTGAGCCGCCCCCCGCGGCGCCCCGCCAGGGCCATCGTTACTCCGGTAACGAGGGCGGTTTGGTTTGATCATCGGGGCCAGGCCCACTAATAACAGCCGACCCCGGCCGGGCGGTCTCGTCGGGCCGGGATGGACAGCAGCCCCCTTCCGTGGCGTCATCTCGCCGGCGCCCGGCCCGGCCCGGCCGCCAGCACGGGGCCGGCCTTCCGTCCCTTGAACGCGTGTCAAGCCCTCAGGATCCCACGAGAATGCTCACCTCCCTCGTCCTCGTCAAGCAGGTGCCCGACACGGCGAACATCTCCGGCAAGGTGATGAACGACGACGGCACCGTGAACCGGGCCAAGCTCCCGGCCGTCTTCAACGCCGAGGACCGCGTCGCGCTCGAGCTCGCGCTCGGCCTGCGGGATCGCTTCGGCGGCAAGGTCGTCGCGATCACGATGGGGCCGCACCGGGCGTCCGACGTGCTGCGCGAGTGCCTCTTCATGGGCGCCGACGAGGTCTGCCTAGTGAGCGACCGCAAGTTCGCGGGCGCCGACACCCTGGCCACCTCGTACGTCCTGAGCCGCGCCATCCGCAAACTCGGGCGCTTCGACCTCATCCTCGGCGGCCGCCAGGCCATCGACGGGGACACGGCGCAGGTGGGGCCGCAGACCGCCGAAAAGCTCGGCCTGCCGCAGGTCACCTACGTGGAGGAGATCCTCGACGTGTCCGACGGGCGCGCCACCATCAAGCGCAAGATCGACGGCGGCTACGAGGTGCTCCGCGCGCGCCTGCCCGTCCTGGTCACGGTCGTCGGGGAGGCCGCCGTCCCGCGTCCGTACAGCGCCAAGCGGGTGATGCAGTACAAGAACGCCCGCACCTTGATGGAGCTCGAGAAGCTCGCGGACGAAAACTCGCTGCTCTACAGCGATCGTCTGGTCCACGAGGCCAAGGGCAAGAACCTCTTCATCCAGACCTTCACCACGGACGACCTCGACGTCGAGCCCGACCGGTGCGGGATCAAAGGCTCCCCCACCAAGGTGCACAAGATCGAGTCGGTCGTGCTTGCCGGCGGCGACCACGCGCGCATCGAGCCCACCAAGGACGGGCTCGGCAAGCTCATCGACGCCCTGGCGCGCGACCACCTCTTCGGGTGAAGCCCAGACCGCACCCCGATCACCGACGAGAGATCACGATGAACGACAAGTTTACGAAGGACGTCTGGGTCTTCATCGAGCAGCGCGATGGCAAGGCCGCAGAGGTGAGCCTGGAGCTGCTCTGCAAGGGCCGCAAGCTCGCGGACACCATCGGCGGCACGCTCAAGGCCGTCGTCATCGCGGCCAACGCCCTCGAGCTGGCGGAGCGGACGTTCCGCTACGGCGCGGACGAGGCCCTGGTGGTGAGCCACCCCTCGCTCGAGCACTTCCGGACGGTGCCGTACAGCCGGGTGCTCATCGATCTGATCAAGGAGCACTCCCCGCGGATCGTGCTCTTTGGGGCCACCGTCATCGGTCGCGACATCGCGCCGCGGATCGCCTCGGCCACCGGGAGCGGGCTCACCGCCGACTGCACCGATCTGCAGATCGCCGACGTGACCTACCTCAAGCAGACGTTCCCCCAGCTCCTCCTGCAGATCCGACCCGCCTTCGGCGGCAACATCATCGCCACCATCATCACCCCCGACTCCCGGGTGCAGATGGCCACCGTGCGCGAGGGCGTGATGGAGCTCACCCCGCTGGCAACGCCCCACCCGTCCCGGGTGGTCCAGATCCCCTTCGAGCCGCAGCCCGTCGACGAGCTGGTGGAGATCATCGAGCGACACCGCGAGGAGAGCCGGGTCAACCTCAAGGGCGCCAACATCATCGTCTCCGGCGGCTACGGCATGGGCACGCGCGAGAACTTCCAGCTCATCCACGAGCTCGCGCACGTCCTCGGCGGGGAGGTGGCCGGCAGCCGCGCCGCGGTGGACGCCGGGTTCCTCCCGCGCGAGCGCCAGGTGGGCCAGACCGGCACCACTGTCCGCCCCAAGCTCTACATCGCCTGCGGCATCTCCGGCGCCATCCAGCATCGCGCGGGGATGCAGGAGGCCAACAAGATCGTCGCCATCAATTCCGATCCCGAGGCGCCGATCTTCGACATCGCCCACTACGGGATCTTCGGTGACGCCGTGGAGGTCATCCCGAAGCTCATCGAGGTCTACAAGCAGCGGCTCAAGTAGGCGCTCGCCCCAGGTCGCACCATGCCCAATTTCTTCACCGACAACGTCGACATCCAGTTCCACTTCCAGCACCTCGACCTGCGGGAGGTCGCTGACCTCATCGAGAACGGGTACGCCAACGCTGCCGCATTCCCCTACGCGCCCACGGACTACGAGGACGCCAAGGAGAACTACCGCCGCGTCCTCGAGATCGTGGGCGACATCTCGGCCAACTTCATCGATCCGCGCGCGGCCGGTGTCGACGAGGAGGGGACCCACCTCGAGAACGGAAGGGTCCGCTACGCCAAGGGGACAGAGGAGAACCTCGCCCAGCTGGCCAAGGCCGACCTGATGGGCATGATCCTGCCGTACCGGTACGGCGGGTTGAACATCCCCTTCACCGTCTACTGCATCGCAGTGGAGGTCGCCTCGCGGGCGGACGCCTCGCTCATGAATCTCTTCGGACTACAGGACATCGGCGACTGCGTCTGCAAGTTTGGCGACGACGACCAGCGGGCGGAGTTCCTCCCCGGCTTCGCCACCGGCGAGTACACCGGCGCGATGGCCCTGACCGAGCCCGACGCCGGCAGCGACCTGCAGGCCATCAAGCTCCAGGCCGTGCAGAACCCAAAGGGCGGCTGGAACCTGCGCGGCTGCAAGCGCTTCATCACCAACGGCGGCGGTGAGGTGCTGCTGGTGCTGGGGCGGTCCGAGGCGGGGACCAAGGACGCGCGCGGACTGTCGATGTTCGTGTGCCACCGGGACGAGACGGTGGTGGTGCGCCGCATCGAGAACAAGCTCGGGATCCACGGGTCGCCGACCTGCGAGCTCCAGTTCAACGACACCCCCGCCCAGCTCGTCGGCAAGCGCAAACTCGGCCTCATCAAGTACACCTTTGACCTGATGAACCGCGCGCGCATGGGCGTGTCCGCCCAGGCGCTCGGGATCGCCCAGGCAGCCTACGAGGAGGCCCTCAAGTACGCCCGCGAGCGCGAGCAGTTCGGCAAGGCCATCCTCAACATCCCGGCGGTCACCAACATGCTCATCGAGATGCGGGTGCAGCTGGAGGCGAGCCGCGTGGTGCTCTACCGCTCCGCCCAGATGGTGGATCTCAAGGAGCGCATGGAGAACCGGGTCGAGGCGCTGAAGGCCGAGGGCAAGAGCACCGCGGAGATCGGCAACCGCCTCAAGGAGGTGGTCAAGATCGCGAGCTTCCTCACCCCCGTCTGCAAGTACTTGTGCACCGAGGCGGCCAACCGGATCGCCTACGATGCGCTGCAGGTGCACGGTGGCACCGGCTACATGCGCGAGTTCAAGGCCGAACGTCTCGTCCGCGACGCCCGCATCACCAACATCTACGAGGGCACCTCCCAGCTCCAGATCGTGGCCGCTATCGGGGGGACGGTGACCGACGTGATGGGGGACTTCTTCTCCGAGCGGGAGGCCAAGACCTACCAGGGAGGCCTGGCCGGCCTCGCCGAGCAGCTCAAGGGGATCCGTGAGCTATACCGAGAGTGCGCGCAGACCATCGGTGAGCGGCGCGACGGCGCGTTCCACGACGTCGCCGCCAAGGCGCTGGTCGAGCTCTACTCGACGGCGCTGATCGGATACTGGCTGCTGGACGACGCGGAGCTCGACGACCGCAAGATCTTCATCGCCAACCGCTACATCCTGAGCGCCGTGGCCGACGCGCAGCGCAACGCCGCGCTGGTGAGGCACTCGGTCTACAGCGACATCCTGCACGCGCAGAAGATCCTCGTGTAGCGCGGGCCGCGGGTCGGGCGCCCCCGGCCCCCGGGCGACTCAGCCACCGCGCCCGGGGGCGGGCTCCGGAGCCCCGCCCCGGAGAGGGTCGCCGCCCGTCCAGGTCCGGCTCGTCACCTGCCAGGCTCGCGCCGCCGGACGGAAGGCGAAGTGGCGCTCGGCGAAGCGCTGGATCGCCAGCGCGTCCGCCTCGGTGGTCACGCGGTGGGCGATGAGGCCGTAGCTGACACACGCCTCGAGCCGCCGTGGACCTGCAATGCTGGGGGAGGTGGCGAGGCGCAGGCTCGACGAAGGGGGGATCCGGGCCGTGTAGAGGGCGGCGGAGAGCCCAGGCGCGGCCGCCGCCACGAAGGCGTCCGCCTGGGCCTGGCTGGTGAGGCGGCGCCGGAGCTGGTGAGCGTGCACGACGACGCCGGAGGGGCGCCGGCGGAACCCGACCCCGAGCGCCCGCAGCGCCGCCACCGCGCCGGCCCGCTCCGCGTCGGACCAGCCCGTGCGCACCAGGGCCCGGTTGTGTGCGTAGAGCGGCCAGCCCACGGGGAAGGTGACGGTGACGTCGAGCGCGTCCTCGTCGCACCGCGCCGCGTCGGCGTCGCCCCCCTCGACGCCGCCGGCGAGCCGCGGCTCGCCGGCGACACAGAGGTTCGTGAACTCGGTCCCGCCGAAGGCCGCCGCGGCGTCTCGTACTAGCGCCGCGTCCACGCGGTCCACCAGCGCCAACAGGTGCACGTCGAGCTGGGCGATCGCGTTGCGGAGCCCGTCGTCCGAGAGCGACGCCTCGATCCGGATGGCCGGGGCGTCCTCCGCCGGTACCGGCACCAACTCCAGGAGGCCGCCGGCGTCGAACTCGTCGCTGGTGACGGCGCGGACCGCGGCGAGGACCAGCGCGTGGAGCCCGTCGTCGGAGCGCGACTCGAAGGTGACGACGCGGGTGCTCGTCTCGACGGCCATCCCTCGACAAGTTAGGCGCCGAGCGCCGCGCTGTCGAGGCCCTCCTCCCCCGCCGTCACCGGGGCTCGCCGGATTCGTCGAGGTCGATCCAGCCGATGTCGCGCGCCACCAGGAGCGCCGCGCAGGCCTCCTTCTCGTGGATCTGCCGGGCGCCACGGCCCGTGTGCGGCGCGGTGATCCGCGCGACCGCCGCCCCGACGGTGATGTCCTCCCCGATCATCGCCACCACCGCCTGGAGCGAGGACGGGGCGAGCCCGCGCTCCCGCTCGTCGGCCACGGTCGCGGCGCGCGGTCCGGGCCGGATCCGGGCTCCGCGGTCGGACAGGAGCGACCAGGGGTCACCCTGCGAGACGATGATCACCCCGGCCATCATGGGGCTCGTCAGGTCGAGATCGAGCGGGAACTCGACGTGCCCCGGGACGGTCCCCCGGTAGAAGCCGGCGCTCCCGTCGGTCCACGCGCAGAGCACGGCGACACGGTCGCGCCCCTGGTCGCGGATGGCCCGGAACAGATCGACGGGACCGACCAGCCCCATGGTGATCAAGGTCTCTCCCAGGCGCCCTCCATGGTGGGCGATGATGGACAACGCCGCGTCGAGCTGGCTGCGCTCGAGCGCGCCGCGCCGCACCAGGTACTCGCCGAGCAGCTCAGCGCGATCGCTCGACGCGACGTGGTGGAGGCGGCCGTCCTGGAGGTAGATCTCCTTGCGCCGCTCCACGGCTCCCTCGTGACGAGTGACGAAGAGCGCCCCGGTTTCCCGGTTGCCGCGCAAGTAGGCGAGGACCGCGTTCATTGGCGTGTCCGCCAGCATTGCCTGGTAGTCGGGGACCCCCGGCTCGTGGAGCTGGCGGGTCGTCTGCGTGTTGGACGGCAACAGGTGTCGGGCGAGGTCGTCGATGTCCTCGATGGCGCGAAACCCCGAGCCCATCAGCGCCACCGTGTCGCGCGCCCCGAGATCGCCGGTGGCCACCATCTCCAGGAGCTTCGGGAAGGCGACCACCTCGACGAGGTCGGAACCCTCGCGCCGAATGCGGGCGGCGGTGTCGACGGGCGGTTGCGACGACGACGGCGGGGGCTGGAGCACCCCGCTCGCCACCGGCGGGCTAGTGGCGAGGCGGGCCGCGCGCATCCGCTGGACCGAGTCCCGGATCCGGCCCTCGATCTTGCGGAAGAAGCCGCCGTCATCGCGCGCCCAGCGCACCCACTCGGCGAGCTCGAGGCACAGCTCCTCGGGGGACGGGAGCTCGAAGGGGCGCAGCGCGGCGGACATCTCCTCGGCGCTCTGGAACCGCGCCTCGGGCCGTCGTTCGAGCCCTTTCTGGCAGAGCGCGTAGAGCGTGGGCGGCAGCGAGCCCGCCCGCTCCCGCAAACGCTCGTAGTCCCCATCGCGGATGGCGAGCAGCACGGCGAGTTCCCCGCTGCCCGGGAAGATGCGCTCCCCGATCAGCATCTCGCCGAGCAGGATGGAGAGCGCGAAGAGGTCCGCGCGGTGATCGAACGGCTCGCCCGCGACCTGCTCGGGCGCCAGGTAGCCGAACTTGCCCTTGAGCCCCTTGCCCGATCCGACCGACACCGGGTTCGGCGCGCCGGTCCGCGCGATGCCAAAATCCCCCACCTTCACCGCGCCGGCGACGGAGAGGTACACGTTGGAGGGGTTGATGTCGCGATGGACGATCTCGAGCCGCCGGCCGTTCGCGTTACGGGCGCTGTGGACGCTGCCGAGAGCGTCGGCGACCTGACGCGCGATGTGCACGGCCAGGGCCGCGGGGATGGGACGTTGCTCCGACTCCGACCGCCGGAGCAGACGGTAGACGTCGACCCCCTCGACGTACTCCATCGCGATGTACGGCTCCCCGTTGACCTCGCCGGCGCCGTAGACGGTCACGACGTTCGGGTGTTGCACCGCCCGGTGCAGCTCCGCCTCGCGCTCGAGGGTCCCGAGATCGCTGTGCTGCCGCAGGGAGGGCAGGAGCCGCTTGACGACCAGCCGCGGCGCCGGCTTCTCACCCCGCTTGGGGCGCGCGAGGAACACCTCGGCGCTGCCGCCCACGGCGATGCGCTTGTCCAGAAAGAATGGACCGAACGGCTGGGCCGGTCCCGCTCCCTGGTCGCCAGGTTCCTGCGCCACCCGTGGATTGTCCCGGATTTCCCCGGAGAGAGCGAGAACGTCGCGCGCGCGGGCCCCAGTCCCCGGCTCGACCGGCGAAACCGCGAAGAATCCCCCCCGGGTCGACGCCGTCGGGGACAGCGGGCGGCTCAGCCCGCTTCGGCGGCGGCGAACCAGGCCTCGGCGATGGCGGTGAGGGCGTCCTCGCTCACGGACTCGCTCTCCGACACCCCGTTGGCGACACCCCAGCTGTAGACGATGCGTCCGACGGGCACCCCCGCCACCAGGACGGCGAAGTTGTCCGGGCCGAGCTCCTGGATCCGGTAGCTGGTGCCGTCGAGCTCGACGGAATGGTTGGCAATATCGACCTTGGGCTCTGACATGGGGCGGCGTCCTAGCACGCCGCCCGGCGGCGGACGACGGGGGACGAGCGTGGAACCGCGCCCCGCCGGGCCCGGCGCCTCCCACGGCCCCCCCCGCTCAACGCCCCATCGCGACGTAGGCCGCCTGGACCGCGCCCGCCCGCAGGCGCCGGAGCCGGTCGACCCAGCGCGCGCCGTCACGGGCGGCGTGCTGGCGCTGCTCCTCCGGGGTGACGGGCGGAAGATCGGCACAGCCGGGGCCGAAGTCCACGTCGAGCAGAGGGACGTCCTCCGGGGCGAGCGCGCGGATGCGATCGACGACGTAGCGGAGCCCCGTGAAGGGGTACTCGCGGTGGTGGTAGCGCACGGCGTAGGACGGCTCGAGGAAGGCGCGGCTGGTCCGGAGCTGGCTGCGCAGGAACGGTTCCATGCGGTTCCTCCAAGTGAAGGCGCGGTACTTGGCGAGCTGGCCCACGAGGCGCCGGTCGAAGCTCGGGCGAGCGACGTAGTAGGCCGTGTTGATCTCGTGGAACCGCCGATAGACCCCCACCTCGCTCCGCCCGAGCCGCTCGTCCCAGCGCCCGCACTCCGGATCGATCACGATCGCGTCGTCCTCCAGCATGAGGTGGAAGTCCGCCTCACGCTCCAGCGCGGCAGCGACGGCGAGGTGGTAACCGGGGACGGTGGGGTACGGTCGGTGGACGATCTCGTGGCCGACGATCTCCGCGCCGGCGTAGCGCCCAGCCGCCGTCCACTCGCGCACGGTGGCAATGCCGCCGCTGCCCTGCGCGAGGGACTCCAGCGCGGTGTTGCCGCCCGAGGCATCGACCCGGTGCTGGACGATGACGCAGTCGACGGGACCCGGGAACCACTGCCGCATGCGCGGCAGCACGTGCTTGACGAACAGGTGCGGAAGGACCGCTCTTCGACACTGGAGGATGGTGACGACCGCCTTCACGAGGGGGCGAGCGTACCCGCGCGCGATCCCGGCGCCAGCGCGCCGCGCGTCGGGCGCAGGGACCCCGGCTCCGGAGCAGGCGAACGGGGGCCCCGGTCCGGCGACTCGACTGACCACGACCCGCCGGGGGGACGAGGCGGTGAGACGGGCGCACCGAATCGGCCGTGGGGGAGCTCCCCCACGGGGCACCGCCGCCGGATAGCGAGGGCGGAAATTGTTAAGCCCACCGTAGTCGCAGAAAAAAGAATATCGGTCAGCGATCGGAAGTGATCGAACCCTGGAGCGACGGGCATTGATTGCCGAGCGCGGGGCCGCACCCTGCCGACCCTACCGTGCGGCTCCGCGCCCGCTTTTTTCTGG
The DNA here is from genome assembly GCA_964480725.1 of uncultured Polyangiaceae bacterium. Lineage (GTDB taxonomy): Bacteria > Myxococcota_A > Polyangia > Polyangiales > Polyangiaceae > JAFGBI01. The sequence continues at coordinate 37,976 of CAYZQO010000044.1, forward strand.
GACCTCCGTGGCGCGCCTGACCTTGAGGGGGGCGGTGTGCGCCGGGGGGTCCCTCGTCTTTTTCCGTCACCGGCTTCGCTCGAAGCAGGTCGGCGGTACGCGCCGGCGGGAGGGGGAGCCCGCGGTCGCTACGACGAACCGATCCGTACGCGGATCGTGGTAGCCGCTCGGCAGGTCCTGGGCACCACCGCCGACGTGGAACCGACCGATCCGCCCCATGAAGAGCTCCCGAACGTACTTGCCGACCAGCGAGGCGAGCATCACGAGCGCGTCCGTAGCGTCGGCGTTCATGACGAAGTGAACCTGTCCGAGCCCGGGGAAACGGTACGCGGCGTGGGCCCGCTCGGCGGAGAGCACCGTGTGCAGGCGGCCGGCGAGCGGCCCGAAGTACCGGGTGTAGTCGCCGATCCCCCCCACCTTGCCGCAGACCGCGTCCACCTCGGCGTCCACGCCCTCGCGCAGCCGGAGCACGAGCCGCTCCATCGCGTGCAGATCGACCACGAACCGACCGCGACCCGCGGTCCGCTCCTCGTTGAGGCGCGCGGTGCACGCGACGCTGGTGAGCACCCGCTCGACCTGCACACCCTCGGCAGCGAGCTCTCGAAGGCGACCCCGGACCCGGTTGACCAGGGCGTCGCCGGCCCGGAACCCCTCGCCGTCGGTGCCCCAGCACTGGTCGCGAGCCGACGGCGGGCAGCGCGCGGCGAGCGCGGGCGGGCCCTCGAGCGAGAGGCGCGCGAAGACCTCCGCGGGTGAGGCGGGCGGCGCCGCGCCCGGACCGACTGCCTCGGCGATCACGCGGGCCCAGGCCTCGCCGAGCCGGCTGTCGGCGTGGGAGGCGAGCGCCTTGCTGTCGCCGAGCTCGGCAGCCATCCTCGCGTGACCGCTGGTCGCGAGCCACCGAGCGCCCTCGGGGCTGACGCGAGCCAGCGCCGCCGTGACGATCAGCGGGCCGAGGCGCGCCCCGAGCCCGTTCTCGTCGACGCCGATGCGGTACCCTGCCGTGGTGGGGGCCACGTCTCGTCCGGAGCCACCTACCGCGGCCCGACCTGCCCGCGCAGGGCCGCGACGGGGGACCGCGGCGGGCCACCGGCCCGCCACTGTGACGAGCGCCGGCGCGCGCTCATGCCAGGAGCTCCGTCTTGGCGACGGGAAAGCCCACCGGACGGCGGACCGCGTAGGAGAGGGCCAGGATCTCCACCAGGACCAGCCGATAGACGGCATCCACGTCGTCCACGTCAACCGCCTCGGCGTGCGCCTCCAGCGTCGCGTCGACGTGCTCGTGAACGAAGGCCAAGAGGTCTGGCTGCTCCATGGCCACCACGTCGTCGCTGTCCAGTGGCTCCAACGGGTCGGCGGACCGGAGCTCCTCGTCGAGGTGGAGAAGCTCCTCGGTCGCGGCCAGCTCCTGCTCGGTCACCTCGGCCACTCGGTCGCTGAGCGCCGCGTCGAAGGCGAGCCACACCGCGAGCGTCAGGAAGTAGCCGAGGGCCAGGGCCGTCTCGTCCAGGGGGCGACTGAGCGCCTCGCTCACGCGACCGGCCACCACGGGCTGCGCCTCCTCGAACCGGGCGAGCCCCGCATCGAGCTGCTCCCGGGCCTCGTCGTCATCGTCGGCCAGCCCCTCCCGCACGGCGTCGAGCGCACGCGCCGGGACCCGGGCATAGCTCGGAACCGGGCGAATGGCCGAGCGTCGAACCCACACGGGGGATGCTTAGCATGGATCGCCGCCGGGGAAGCGCCGGCTCGACGTCGGCGAAGGCCTGCGCTTCTCCTTGAGGATCCGTGCCGCTAGGCTATGAGAGGCCGGCGATGCCGCGGGCCCCGGCTCGTCGGTGGAGCACGATCGATGGGAGAGCGACCGGTGACCCCTCGTTCCGAAGGGACGGGTTGGCGCGCGCTCGTCGAGGGGCGAGGCCGGCGACGCACCCTGACCGCCGCGCTCCTCGTCGCGGCGCTGGCGCTCGTCCCGCTCCTGCCCTCCTCGGTGGACCGCTGCCTGCTCGCCGATCGCGTGCTGCGGGGCGTCTGGTCGGGGCAGGTAGCGCTATCCGCCCTGGGGCAGGAGGAGGCCAAGCAGGCCCTGACGGAGCAGGCCCGCCGCCTCGAGCGGCGCACCCTGACCGTCCGGGTCGGCCCAGCGCTGGTGAAGGTCGCAGCCGAAGACGTGCGCTTCACGGTCGACGTGGACGCGACAGTCGCGCGGGCGCTTCAAGCCGGACGAACGGGCGGTCCCCTCGCGCGCGCCGCCTGGTGGTGGCGTCGCTGGAGCGCGCCGGAGCGGGTGCGGCTCGCCGCGACAGTGGACCCGGCCAAGGTCGCCGCCCTCGCCGACCGCCTCGACCGCCAGGTGATCGAGCATCGCCCGTTCGGGGGCGGGCTCACGGTGGATCGCGGGCGAGTGCTCCCGGTCCTGCCGCACGGGGGGCGCGTCGTGGATCGCGAGCGCCTCGGCGACACCCTCGCCGCGAGCTTCTCCGAGGCGTCGACCGGCTCGGTCGAGGTCACGCTCCGAGAGGTGGATCCGCCGCTCGGACCGGCGGCGGTGACCGCCGCGGCGGCGGCGAGCCGCGTCCTCGTCGCCGGACCGGTCGTGCTCATCGATCCGGCGTCCCAGGAGCAGATCGAGGTCAAGACCGCCGACCTCGAGGCGGCGCTCGCGGGCCGGACCGAGCTGACCCCACGCCCGCAGCTGGTGGCGTTCTTCCGGCCGGAGGTGATCGCGGATCGCCTTGGCTCGATCATCCAGCGCCTCGAGCAGCCTCCGCGCGACGCGCGCTTCGAGATCGACAACCGGAAGCGGGTGCACATCGTGCCCGAAGCGCCCGGGGTCCGGCTGGACCCCGCGCTGCTGGCGGACGCGCTGGCCCTCGCCGCGCGAGCGCCGGGGCGCACCGGGCTCTTGCCACTCGACCGCGCCGCGGAGCCCGCCCGGAAGGAGACGGACCTGCGAGCGCTGGGGGTCAAGGGGCTCGTCTCCGAGTTCACGACCTACCACCCGTGCTGCCGGCCGCGCGTCGAAAACATCCACCGGATCGCCGACCTGCTCAGCGGCACGCTCGTCGAGCCCGGGCAGACCTTCAGCGTGAACGACGCCGTCGGCCCCCGCACGGCGAAGAACGGGTTCGTCCCCGCGCCGACCATCGAGGAGGGCGAGATGGTCGACAGCCTCGGCGGCGGCATCAGCCAGTTCGCGACCACGCTGTTCAACGCCGTGTTCCACGGCGGCTACGACATCATCGAGCGCACGCCGCACAGCTACTACTTCGCGCGCTACCCGATGGGGCACGAGGCGACCCTGAGCTACCCGAAGCCGGATCTCGTGTTCAAGAACGACACCGACGCGGGGATGCTCCTCAATTGCACGTACAGCGGCACCTTCATCAAGGTGCAGGTCTTCGGGGACAACGGGGGACGAAAGGTCCAGGCGACGGTGTCGCCGCGCCGTGACGTGCAGCGGCCCCCCGTCGAGTACGTCGCGAACGCGGAGCTGCCCGCGGACGAGGAGAAGGTGGTGGAGGCGGGGTCGATCGGCTGGACGGTCACCGTCTCCCGCGCCGTCTCCTTCCGCGACGGCACGAAGCGAGAGGAGACGCGCAAGGTGACCTACAACCCCCGCGTCCGCCGCGTCGAGGTGCACCCCTGCCGGATCCCGGAGGGCGAGAAGGGGCACACGGGCGAGGAATGCCCGATCCCCGAGGACGACACGGAGGGCGATTCGAGCGAGGACGGGGGCGGCGCCATCCCGGACGCGATCGCCGAGGACTCGCCGCTCGACGAGGGCTTCTGAAGGGCGTACCCTCGGCTCGTCGACGGGTCGCCGGGCGCTGACCGGAACCCACCGCGGGCCGCTCGGGGGCGCCCGACCGACTCGCAGTGCGTTTCGCCTCTGCGTCCGGCAGATCCGGCGAAGGCCCGACCACCAGGGGGTGACCATGCGACAGATTGGCTATTTCGTGGCAGCGGCGGCGCTCGTGCTCCTCGGCGCCACCTCGTGCAAGGATCGGGAGGCCTGTGAGCGCTCCCGCATGAAGATGCAGCAGACCTGGGCGGAGCTCCGCAACACGGCGGCGAAACGGAAGGTTCCGGCCACCTTCGAGGAGCTCTCGGAGGCGGAGAAGACCGCCCGCCTCACCCAGTGGACTCCGATCGAGCAGGACGCGGAGCTCCTGCGGAGCTCCTTCGAAACCAAGCAAATCACCTGGAACGCCGCCGAGAAGGCGCAACGGGAGCTGAACGAGCACGCGAGTGTACTGAAGACGGACGGTCAGCCGTTGACCGAGGGCTTCGCGCGCCAGCTCCAGGCGGCCAACGCCGCCTACGATCAGATGCGCAAGGACTGCCGCTGAAGGGGCGCTTGGGTCCGGGTCCGGGTTCGGGTCCGGGTCAGATGGGTCCGGGTCCAGCGCCGCGCGCCGCGGTGCTCAGCGCTGGGCCAGGAGCCGCACGTCGCTCGACGCCACGTGCGCGCGTGCCGTCCCCCACTCCACGAGCAGGAGGCGACCGCGACGCTCGGTCACGAAGAGGAGCGCCCCCTCGGGCGCCGCGAGGTGGCGCTCGCCCGCGGTCTTCGGCTCGAGGGGGGCGCCGTCCGCGGTGAGCAGGCGCGCCTGGGGCGCAACGACGACAGCCGGCGTCGAGCTGCGCCGGTAGTGGCCGGCGGCGGCGGCGAAGAGCCCTGCCACCAGCAAGAACCCCACGCCCACGCTCGCGCACACCCCCCCGGCGAGGCGGGCCGAGGGGCGTCGCGTGACGGCAAGGACCGCGAGCCCGAGCGCGGCGAGGAGCGACCCGAGCGCAGCCGCGACGAGCCAGGTCGCCTCGTCGAGGAGCCCCACCACCGCGCGGCCGATCGAGACGCTCACAGCGGCCGGCTCGAGGCCGTCGCGCACACGACGGTTGGCGATCTCCTTGCGCACGCGTTCGAGGGCCTGCGCGGCCCCCGCGTCCTCCGGCCGGAGGCTCACCACCTCGGTGAGCGCCGCCACGACCTGCCCCAGATCGCCCGGCCTGGCCTGGGGCGAGCGCGCGCGACCGAGGTAGGCGGCGGCGCGGTCGAAGCTGGCGTCCGGATGCACGAACCCGCCGTCCGCTAGCGCCTCGAAGCGATCGATGGCGTCGTCAAAGGCCCCGCGCTCCAGGGCGGCGACCCCATCGGCGAAGAGCTGCGCGGTCTCCGGGGGATCGGCGCGCGCGACGGCCGTGAGCGCGACGAAGAGCGTGACCAGGGCGAGCGCCAGGGGGCGCGAACGCGGGGTCACGACGCGCCCCTCCCCAGCCGCGAGCCCGTCCCCTCGAGCTCCCGCACGAGCGCGGTGGCGCGAGCGACGAAGGCGGGCGCGTCCACCGCGCCCGGACCGGTGAAGCGCGCCGCGTCGAGGTCGTCGAGGAGCGCGACCAGCCGAGCGGCGCCGCCGGCGTCGAGCCCCGCGGCGCCGAGGCGCTCGGACAGTTCCGCGCGGAGCGCGCCGCGGATGGACACGCCGGTCCGGGCCAGCACCGCGTGGTGGAGCGCCCGCTCACACCCGCCCGCGACCGCGGCGGTCGCCCCCTCACCGGCCGCCCGCCGCGCAGCGGCGAGCTCTCGCCGCGCCAGAGCCCACGCGGACGGCTCGCGCCGGGACCAGCTGGCCGCGAGCTGGCGCCCGCCGCGGACTCCGAGCCCGAGGAGCCACACGCCGAGCGGCCCGCCGGCGAGGAGCGCCCAGAACCCGGCCCGATCGCCCCAGGCGAGCCGCGGCCGCGCGGGGGCCCCCAGCGCGGGCCGCAGGTCGAGGAGCCCCTCCAGAGCCTCCCCCGCTCCCCCCGCCGAAGGGGCCGCCGCGGTGCCCGTCACGCGCACGACCCCGAGGCGCGCCCGCGCCATGGCGTAAGCCCCACGGGCTGGATCCCAGTGGGGCAGCGTGACCTCGCCGAGATCGACCGTCCCCGGCCGCTCCAGCCGGACCACGTGCGAGAGGCGCCTCCAGCCGCTCGGGCGGCCATCGGTCATGGTGATACCGTCACTGGTGGTCGGGGGCAGCCACTCCACGCCGGCCTGCTGCGGCACGCGCACCCGCAGCGGGAAGCTGCCGCTGCCGCGGACCGTGAGCACGACGCTCACCGCCTCCCCCGCCGCCACCTCGCGGGGCTCGACCGCGGCCTCGAGCGTGAAGCGGCCGACGTCACCCAGGGCGTAGCCCGGAGGACGGCCCGAGGCCGGTGGCTCCTCGACCACCACCTCCATCGCCGACGTCGATCGCTCGATGGACCGCCGGGACCCCACGACCCGAAGGGACATCGTCATCGGCGAGATCGCGAGCCGGCCGGTGCGCACGGGGAACAACGCCACCTCGCGCGCCTTCATGGCGGTCCAGACCTCGTCGCCGATGCGAACGCGATACTCGGCCTGATCGCGCGGATTCTCGACGATAGGGTGGGCGATGAAGTCCGGGTGCTGCGGCTCCTTGACCGAGCCCTCCAGCCGGAGGGAGCGCCGCGCGTAGAGCAGGACCGTGAAAGTAACCTGCTCCCCGATCACCACGCGCCGCGGGCGGGCGAGCGAGCGAAGGAATACGTCTGCCTCGAGCGCCCGCTCGGTGCGAAACTCGTCCGGGACCCAGGGCGACTCCTCCTCCTCTGGAGGCGCAGCGGCAGGGGGCTCGAAGCCCGGCAGCGAGGGGAACGGCGATGAGAACGGATCGAAGAACCCGAAGGGATCGCGCGTCCGCCGGCGTTGGGACGGAGCCGTCCCCTTTCCCGCTGCCACCACCTCCACGATGATCGGGTCGGAGCGCACGGTGACAGTGCCGACCCGAGCTTTGGCCGGGCCGAAGGTGAGCCTCCCCGTCCGTGAGGCGGTGGCGACCCAGGTCGCGGAGATCCCGACGGACCGCGCGATCTGGCCGTTGACGATCGACACCTGCTGCTGGGAGGAGACGGAGGGCCCGCGGAGCGTAACCCCTGCGGGCGCCGGCAAGCTCGGCGCCGTGGGCTCGGCAGCGCCCGCCTCCGCCAGTACCGTGAAGGTCACGCGGAATGGCTCGCCCACCTCGACCACCCGGGCGTCGGCGCTGAGCGAGTGCCGAACCCCGGACTGGGCCCGGACCGGCGCCCCCCAGACCAGGCACGCGACGAGGACGGCCCAGCACCAGAGGCGGCTCATTTGTCGGTCATTCCGGGGCCCACCGGGCGCCCTTGGCGGGCCCGGCGCTGGGCGTCGTGCTGCTGGAGCGTCGGGGCCTCTTCGAGCTGGTCCAGCGTGCGCTCGTCCTGCGTGGGATCCTGCTGCGGCTCGGGCGCCGGCGGCGGCGTGCCCCCGCCCGCGTCCGGCGCGTCCGGCTCCGCGTCAGCGCCGGCGTCGGCGCCGCTGCCAGCATCGGGTGGAGCCGAGTCGCCGCCCGCGTCGGGGCCCCCGTCGGGCGGGCCCGCGTCGGGACCGGCGTCGGGTGGCTCCGCGTCGGGACCGGCGTCGGGCGGCTCCGCGTCGGGACCGGCGTCGGGCGGCTCCGCGTCCGGGCCCCCGTCGGGCGGGCCCGCGTCGGGCTGGTCCTCGATCCGCCGCAGGGCGATGGACCGGTTCCACGCCGCGTCCTCGCCGATGGAGTCTCCCGCATCGGGTCGGCCGGGGATCAGGCGCAGGGCCTGGTCGTACTCGGTGACGGCGTCACGGTAGCTCCGCCGGAGAAACTCGAGGTTACCGGCGAGGTAATGGGCCCGCGCCCGGACCTCGACGGGGACAGCGTCGTCGCGGCTGATGGCGCGGACGACCTTGAGCGCGCAACGCACCTGCTCCCCGCGCTGACCGAGGGCGGCCTCGTCGGGCGCCCCCGCGTCGACCTCCTCCTCGCCGAAGCGCCGCCCGAACTGCTCACCGAGCTGGAACAGCCCGAGGCCGAGGTCGAAGGTCGCGCTCGGGCGCTTGCCCAGCGACTCGGGGGCGCCGATCTCACCCGCCTCGCAGCGCCCGGTGGCGAGATACCGCTGCAGCAGGTCGACCGCGGCTCCCGCGTCGCCGGCCTCGAACGCCACCAGCGCCTGCTCGACGGCGGGCGCGTGGCGCACGAACGGGTCCGTCCGCGAATCACAGCCCGAGAGGTGGACCAGCGCCCCCACCAGGGCGAGGCCCACCACCACCGAGGCGAGGGCGCGCACGGCCGCACCGTTCCGCGCCGCGGGCTGCGACCGACTCCGCGTGCGCTGCAGCGGGGGCGGCGGAACCGGCCGCCGGGGCCGCGGCCGCGCGGCCTCGCGCACGGCCGTCTCGACGAGGAGCAGCAGGAGCGCGAGCCCCAACGGCAGGTGGAAGACGTCGGCGTACACCGTCTCGACCTTCTCGCTCAGTTCCTCCGTCATCAGGCGGCGCAGCCGCCGTGACACCTCCACGATGCCGGTCCCCCCGGTGCTGCTGCGGACGACGGAGCCGCCGCCCGCCTCCGCGATCCGGGTCAGGGTCGCCTCCCCCTCCGCGCTGAGCGAGGTGGTCAGCGGCTGGCCGGACTCGTCGAACCGGTAGCCGGCGATCTCGCCGGTTTCGTCGACGTCGGGGATCGGCTCGGGTGTGCGCCCGCCGATCTGGACCACGTGCACGGGGACGTGGTCCGTGGCCAGGGCGGTCGCGACGCTCACCGGGTCGCCCTCGAGATCCTCGCCGTCAGTGACCAGCAGGACCACCTGTTGGTGCTTCTGGGCCAGCGGGTCGCGGCGCAGCACTTCCTGGGCGGCGCTGAGCGCGCGGGCGATGGCGGTGCCGCCGACGGGCATGTCGTTCGGCTCGAGCTGCCGGAAGAACTGCGCGATCGCGCCGCCGTCGCTGGTGAGAGGGAAGCGGATCGGCTCGCCGGCGAACGCCACCGCGGCGAACCGCGCCCCCGGGAGCTCCCGCACCAGGGTGGCCACCTCCGCCTTGGCCCGCTCGATGCGCGAGGGCTTGACGTCGCGCGCGTACATGCTCTTCGAGTAATCGAGCACGATCGCGACGTCGAGGTTGGTCGCCGGGATGCGGCGGGTGCCGCGCCCGTACTGCGGCTGCGCCGCGGCGAGGAAGGCGAGCGCCAGGGCGAGGACGAGGAGCACCCCCTTGAAAGCGCGCCGGGGCCCGGTCCGGCCGCTGACCAGCGCCGTCACGCGAGCGTCGTCGCCGAACCGGCGCCGCGCCCGGACCAGCAGCAGCGCCCCCACGATCAGGAGCGCGCCCACCGCGAGCGCCAGCAGGGTCCCGAGCAGGAAGAGCGGGGCGGCGAACCTCACGGGAACCTCCGCAGTACCAAGGCCCGGAGCAGCGCGTCGAGGACCAGGAGCAGCACACCGGGCACCAGCAGGAAGCGGAAGAGATCCTCGTAGGTGGCAGCAGCGGCCTCGAACTTGGTCCTCTCCAGCGCGTCGAGGACGCGGTGGAAGCTCGCCTGCAGCCCCGCCGCGTCAGTCGCGACGTACGCCTCCCCGCCGGTGCGGCGGGCGATCTCGGCGAGGAGCTCGGGGTTGGTCGGCGACCCCGCGTCGGTGCGGTAGCGAGGGTTGCCGAACAGATCGAAGCCGTCGAGGACCTCGGCCCTCTCGCCCTGCCCGATGAGCACCGTGTAGACCCGGACCTCGACCTTGCTCGCCAGGTGCGCCGCGTACTCCGGGGCGAGGCGGCCGGCGTTGTTGTCGCCGTCGGTGAGCAAGATGATGGCCTTGCTCTGGGCGGGGCTGCGCCGGAGGCGCGCGGTCGCCACCCCGACCGCGTCGCCGATGGCGGTGGCGCTGCCGTCGATGAGATCGATGTCGAGCTTGGCCACCAGCGAGTCGAGCAGCCCGTAGTCGAGCGTCGGCGGGGAGAGCACGAAGGCCTGCTTGCCGAACACGACCGCGCCGATGCGGTCCGTGCGGCGCCGCGCGACGAAGTCCCGGATCACGGCCTTGGCCACGTCGAGGCGCGTCGGCCGGAGCGCCCGCGAGCGCCGCTCGAGGTACGGCTCCAGGCTCGGCGGGACGTTGTCCAACACGGCGAGCATCGATCGCGACAGATCGAGGACGACCACGGCGTCGATCCCCTCCTCGGCCACCGCCTGCGGCGTCGATACGTCGACAGGCCCGGCGAGCGCCGTCACCAGCAGCCCGAAGGCAGTCGCCCGCACCACGCCGGGCAGATCACGCAGCCACACCCGGACGCCGCGCGGACCAGCGGCCAGAGGCGCGATGGTGCCGAGCCGCAGGCGCGCGACGGTCCGGTCCTCCCCGAGGGTGCCCCGGTAGAGAAGGTAGGGGACGGCGAACAGGCCCAGGAGCAGGAGCGGGTGCCGCCAGGACAGCTCGAAGACGGCGGGGCCCTTGGCGAGCCCGAGCGCAACGGGCAGCCCGAGGACGAGGTTCCGAGCGCAGGTGACGAACTCCGCCCCCCGCGTCGCGAGCGGGTAGGCCCAGCCGAGCGCCGTGACGAGCAGGAGCGCACCGCCGAGCAGCGCAAGCCGTCCGCCGCGGCCAGGCCCGTTCATCGCGCCCCCCCTCGCCCGCCGCGGGGTCGGCGCCGGTCCCCCTGCCGCCCGGAACGCGGCCGGCCGCCAGCAGACGCCGGCTCCCGCGCCGCCGCCTCCGACGCGGGCGCGGGTCGCGTCTCGACGACGATCCGCTCGACGGCGCGGAGCGCCCCGTCGCACTCCGCCTCGGTCGGCTCGAGTTTGGCGAATTTGACCAGGTCGGCGTGCTGCAGGCAGCGCTCGATCTCCGGCAGCGGGCCCACCGGGGGGGTGACGCGGCGCAGGGCGTCCAGCGTCTCGTAGGTCGTGTTCTCAAGCCCGTCGAAGCCGTAGCGATCGCCGACGTACCGGCGCAGCACGTAAGACACCCGGTCGAGGTGCTCCGCAAAGCGCGCCGCCTCGAGCAGTCCCGCGCGCCGGATCTCGTCGAGCCCCTCGAGCGCGACCTCCCAGGCCGGGCGCGGCGGCGCCGGCGGCGCCGCCGGCCGGGGGCGCCGCCACCAACGGACGGCGAGCCAGCCCAGGAGCAGCCCCAGCGGGAGCGCGATCGCCGTCGCGATCACGACGTGCTTGAGCCACGTCCACTCCTCGAGCTGGCGGCGCGGCGGCGGGTTCGGGCGCGGCGGCGGTGCGTCGGCGCTCGCCGTCGGGTCCTCCACCACCATGGAGTGGGGCGCCGTGCACAGGGTCATCAGATCCCCGCTGGCCCGGGCAATGGCGATGGGCAGCGGCGGTAGCAGCAGGGACTGTCGGCCCGGACGAGGCGGCAGCGGCACCAGCGGGATCTCGATCCGGGTCGAGGCCTGCCCGCCCGCGACGGTGCGCTCCACCGTGGGCGCGACGCCCCCGCCGGCGACCGGGATCACGAAACCCGCCGCCTCCAGCGCCGCGACCTGATCGCCGGAGTGCTCCAGCCGGAAACCATCCGGGAGCACCGTCTCACCGCTGCCGTGTCGCACCTCGACACGCAGCACCGCCGCGTGGCCGGCGAGCCCACGCTCGGGAAACACTTCGCTGACCTGGGGCCGTGCCTTACCCTCCGGCAGGTGCTCGCGACACAGGGCCGCGGCGGGTGCAGCCGCAGACGGCGCCAGGTTTGGCGCGGAGCCGACCGACCCCACGGGCGCGGACAGCGCGGAGCCGATCGACCCCAGGGGCGCGGCGGACCCCGGCGCGGGGGCACCGACGGCGACGGATCCCGCTCCCAGCGCGACCCCCGCGCTCGCCAGCGTCGCCGCGAGGACGGCTCGAGCCCGGGGCGCCCTCATCGCCGCGCCCTCCGCGCGCGGCGCGCGAACAGGTCCCGGAACGGCCGCACGTAGGGCTGATCCGTGCGCACGACGACGTGATCGAGCCGGAGCTTGCGGAACAGCCGGATCTGCCGCGCGCGCTGCTCCCGCATGCGGCGGGCATACTGCTCGCGGACGGCGGGGCTCGAGGTGTCGACGACGACGTCGGCGCCCGTCTCCAGATCCTCAAAGGTCGCGAGCCCCACGTCCGGGAGCGCTTCGTCGCGCGGATCGACCAGCATCACCGGGATCACATCGTGGCGCGCCGCCGCTAGGCTCAGCGCGCGCTCGTAGCCGTCGGTGAAGAAATCGCTGAACACGAAGGCGACGCTGCGCCGCCGCGCCACGTGGTGCAGCGTCTCGAGCGCGACCCGGAGGTCGGTCCCCGTCCCCACCGGTTCGGCGCCAAGGATCTCCCGCACCACCCGGGCGACGTGCTTCTGTCCCTTCATGGGCGGCACCAGCTTCTCCACCCGGTCGGTGGCCATGATGAGCCCGACGCGATCGTCGTGCTTGACCGCGCTGAACGCGCACAGAGCGGCGACCCGAGCCGCCAGCTCCGCCTTGGTCATCTCGCGGGTGCCGAACTCTCCGCTCGCGGACAGATCGACCACGAGCATGACGTTCATCTCCCGCTCCTCGACGAACACCTTGACGAAGGTGTCGTTCATGCGGGCGCTAACGTTCCAGTCGATGGTCCGCACGTCGTCGCCGGGCAGGTAGCGGCGCACCTCGTGGAAGGCGAGCCCGCGCCCCTTGAAGACCGACTCGTAGTTACCCGACAGCTGCTCGGAGGCGAGCCGGCTCGAGACGATCTGGATCTTGCGCAGCGCCTGGAACAGCTCGCGGGGGGTCATCGCTCACCAGCCGCGCTCGGCGAGGCTCACGGGACCTCGACGATCTCGAACACGCGCCGGACGACGTCATCGGCCGTCACCTGCTCCGCCTCGGCCTCGTAACTCAGCACGACGCGGTGCCGCAGCACGTCCGGGCCCACGGCCTTCACGTCCTCCGGGGTGACGTAGCCGCGGTGCCGCAGGAAGGCGTGGGCGCGCGCGCAGAGGTTGAGCGCGATGCTCGCGCGCGGGCTCGCCCCGTACTCGATCAGCGGCCCCAGATCCTTCATGCCGTACCGGGAGGGCTCGCGCGTCGCCAGCACGACGTCCACGACGTAATCGCGAACGCGCTCGTCCACGTAGACGTCGCGCACGACCTTGCGCGCCGCGACCAGCTGCTCCGGCGTCGTCGTGGCCCTGGCGTGGGCGACGACCTTGCCGGTCATGCGATCCATGATCGCCCGCTCCTCATCGCGGGTCGGGTAGTCCACCTTCACCATCAGCATGAAGCGGTCGACCTGCGCCTCGGGCAGTGGGTAGGTCCCCTCCTGCTCGATGGGGTTCTGGGTGGCCATCACGACGAAGGGGTCCGGCAGGGGGTAGCTCTGGTCCCCGATGGTGACCTGCCGCTCTTGCATCGCCTCGAGGAGCGCGCTCTGCACCTTGGCCGGAGCCCGGTTGATCTCGTCGGCGAGCACGAGGTTGGCGAAGATGGGGCCGAGCTTGCTGGTGAAGTCGCCGGTTCGCTGGTTGTAGATGACCGTGCCCACCAGATCCGCCGGCAGCAGATCGGGGGTGAACTGGACGCGGGCGAAGCGGGCGCTGATGGCGTCGCAGATGGTGTGAACCGTCAGCGTCTTGGCGAGCCCCGGTACCCCCTCGATCAGCACGTGACCCCCCGCGAGCAGTCCGACCAGGAGGCGCTCGACCATGGTCGACTGGCCGACGATGACCTTCCTCACCTCGCTCAAGAGCTCGTCGACGAAGGCGCTCTCCTGCTCGACGATCTCGTTCAATGCGCGGACGTCCTGCATGACTGTTCACCCGGTCGCGGTTTCGGCCTCCGACCGGCCACCGACCAGGCCGGCGTATAACCCGAGGCCGCGCCCGGAGACAATCGAGTCGCCGCGTCTATTCCGCCCGATCCGAGACTCGCGCGGCCGCGGCCCGCGGCGGCTCCTCGATGGGCAGCAGGCTCAGCAGCACCCAGTCCACCGCCGAGAGCGCCAGGAACACCGCCGTCGTCCAGAGCAGGCCCAGAGCGACACCCTGGAGTGAGCGCCGCGCCAGCGGGAAATGGAAGAGCAGGGCGAGCGGACCGACCAGCAACGCCGCGCTCCCGAGGGTCGCCTCGGGCCAGGCCCGGGCCCGGCTCGCCGGCGGCAGCGCGGACAGGTCGCGCCGCGCGAGCCACCAGGGGAGCAGCACCTGGAGCGGGCCGAGCACCAGCAGCTCGACGGCGACGGCGTCCTCGGGCGTCATGGCCCCTCGAGCGCCAGGAGCGGCGTCGAGCGCGCTCAGCCGCGCTCGAGATCGCCCCAGATCGGGCGGAGGGAGGCCGCCAGGCCGAGCGCCAGCCCGACGGTCAGGACGAGCACCATGGGGAACAGGTTGCTCGGCAGCCCATCGGACAGGGGGCGCCGCGCGTAGTACCAGAACACCTGCAGAGCCAGGCCGCCGAGCAGGCCCCACGCGGCCCAGCGCTGCCACTTGAGCGTGAACCAGGCGCAGGCCGCCGTGCTCGCGGCGATCGCAACGAGCCCCTCGGCCCCCCACTCCGGGAACCGCTTCACGGCGAGCGACGAGGCGCCCGCGCCGAAATGCGTGAACGACCAGACCGCGACCAGCGTCTCGAACACCAGCGCGAAGATCAGGAGGGCCGTGAGCGTCGTGGGGCGCGCCGGGGCGCGCGAACGGGAGGAGGTCGTGCTTCGAGCCAAGGCTACTCTCCGGGGGACGCGAGCCCGAACGGGCTGTTCGGAGCGCGCGTCAGGCCAGAGATCAGTACGCCGGGCGTGCCGCGGTCAAGGCCGAACCGCGCGCCGCCGCGTCGCGCGGCGACGGCCGCGCCCACGCTCTGGGTCCGCCCCGGTGCTCCGGAACCGCGCATCGCGAATGGGGCCCGATCATGGCCGGTTCGCCGGTTCGCCGGGGGCGACACCCAGCCACGACCCGCGAGCCGGATCAGGGGAGCCAGCGGGCGCCGTCCCTGGGGGCCAGGCGTGGCGAACCGGGGCGCCCCCCCGCGATGACTCCCGAGTCGCGCGCTCGAGCGCAGCGCGGTCGAGCGGCCGCCGGGGCAGCCACCCCGCGGGAGCGCGCCAACGCCGGCGGCCGATCGATGCTACGGTGCGATCCTGATGGACCTGCACGACCATCTGGCCGCCGATCACCGGCGGCTCGAGGCACTGATCGCGGCGCTCATCGCGGCCAAGCCGAGCGCCGACCCGGCCACGCGGCGCGACCGCGAGGCCGAGCTCGAGAGCGCGCTCATCGCGCACTTCGAGGCCGAGGAGAAGCACCTCTTCCCGCTCCTCTCCCGCGAGTTCGCCGACGAGGTGACGGCGCTGCGCGAGGAGCACGAGGGGATTCGGCGCCAGCTCGCCGGCCTCGCAGCGTCGGGCGCCGACGGCTGGAACGGCGCCGCGGCCGAGCGCCTGGCCGCCACCCTCCAGCGCCACGCGCGCCGAGAGGACGCCATGCTCTACGATCTGGTCAACGACTCGGCCACGAGCGCGCGGTACCAGGATCTCATTTCGTACCTCGAGGCGACATACAGTCAGCTGCGCGCGGTCGAGCCCGACGGTTGAGGCTCGGGCGTCTGCTGGCCCTGCCTCACTCGCAGAGCCAGGCGACCGTGAAGGCGTCGCCGCCGTCGTCGGGCTCGGCGGGGTGGGAGCGCCGCACGTAGGGCGAGCTGCTGAGGTGGGCGCGCACGGCGAGCTTCAGCGCCCCGGTGCCGTGCCCGTGGAGCACGTACCCCACGGGCTCGCCGCGATCGAGCAGACGGTCGAGGAACCCGTCGACGAGATCGAGTGACTCCTCGACGCGGTGTCCGCGCAGATCCAGGGTGTTGTCCTGGGTCCGCACCGGCACGAAGCCGGCCCCGAGCGTGGACGTCGCGGCTGCCGCGGGCTTGCGGGCGTGGCGCGCGCCGCGCCGCGCCGCGCCCGACACCGCCGCGCCGCCACCCCCGCCTCCCGTCAGCAGCTCCACCTCGCCCAGCGGCACCACGAGCTTGAGCACCCCCGCCAGGACCCGCACCTGTCCACGCGCGGGCGGATCGATGACCTCCGCTGTCCGCTCCAGCCGCTTGAGGAACACCCGCACGCCGGGCGTGAGCTCCGCGGCGGCCGCGGGGCGCCGCGCCGGGCCGACGGGCGCGGTCCGCTGGTTGAGCTCGCTGCCCAGCGCCACCACGCGAGCCGCCGCGTCGATCTCTCGCTCGAGCGCCGGGACGTTCGCGGCCGGCGTCGAGCCCAGGCGGGCCACGACGTCGCGGAGTCGGGCCCGCGCACCCCGCACCTCCGCCATCAAGGGCTCGGCCTCCCGCGCGAGGCGCCGCCGCTCCCCGTGCTTGGCGGCGTCGAGCTCCGCCGCGAGGACCTCTCGCAGCCGCTCCTGCTCGTCGGCGTCCGCCCTGGCGCTGGCGAGCGCCTGGTGCAGCGCCTCCCGCTCCGCGTGGAGGCGCTCGAGCAGCTGCTGGCGCGCGCGAGCCTGCTCGGGGACCAGCGCGCGGGCGCGCGCGACCACCGGCGCTGGCACGCCGAGATGGGCGGCGACAGCGAGGGCGCTCGAGGGACCCGGCACCCCCAGCACGAGCCGGTAGGTGGGCGCGA
>CAYZQO010000045.1:0-53854 GCA_964480725.1 uncultured Polyangiaceae bacterium
CGTGCCGACGTTCAGGTGGGGCTTGGTGCGTACGAATTTCTCCTTGGCCATCGCTCTCTGCTCTCTCTAGTGCTGCAACGGTTCTCTTGAGGCTGCGCTGTCTCTGTCCGACCGGGCCCTGGAGCCCACCACCAGAATCGAACTGGTGACCTCGTCCTTACCAAGGACGCGCTCTGCCGACTGAGCTAGGTGGGCGGGTCGTGAGGAGGGTCGGTTCGGCTCTCGGAGCGGGAGACGAGGTTCGAACTCGCGACGTTCAGCTTGGAAGGCTGACGCTCTACCAACTGAGCTACTCCCGCGGGAGGGGGGGGCGTGCTTACCCCTGGGCCACCGCCCCGGCCACAGAAAAAATGGTTCTTCGACCGAATGTCCCGGATCGGCCTGGCCGGTCCTTTCCCGGCGCTCTCGGCGCCAGTGGTGGGTGTTGGATTCGAACCAACGTAGGCGGATGCCGGCAGGTTTACAGCCTGCTCCCTTTGGCCACTCGGGCAACCCACCAGTATCACGAGGCAATCTTGGCAAACTGAACGGTTGTTCTTCTGTCGGGCGACGGTCCAAGGCGATGACGTGCGGGGACTGGGGTGAGGCGGACCGGAGCGCGAGGGGTGGTCACTGGAGCTGGCGAGAGGAATCGAACCCCCAACCGCCGGTTTACAAAACCGGTGCTCTGCCGGGTTGAGCTACGCCAGCAGACGGACCCCGAGGAGTCCCGCGGCTCGGCGCGGGGAACGGCCCCGCCAGGGTGAGAGGTGGTCGGGTCGCGCTCCTTTCACAGCGGACAGATCCATGGTCGCCCTCCAGCGCCGCGGGGTGCGGCAGGTCGCCTGCGCGGGGCGACGTGAAATGGGGACACCCCACCCTCGCCCCCGTTGGCTCGCCACCCGAGCGAGCAACCGAGGACTAGTTGGCGGGGACCCGAAACGACGGCCGGGCGGTGGTAGCTTCGGGACTCGCCGTTGTCAAGCACGTTCCGTACCGCAGCCCCCGTCCAGGATCGTTGGCGGGGATCGGCGGGGTGTCGGACCCGGCGGGTTTGCCCGCGGGGGGCAGAACAATCCTGGCTCCGGCGGGCTCAGGACGGCGACCGAACGACACCCCATTCGCACCGAGAGAACATGCCGATTGGCCGGCCACGGAACGCGATTTGCGGACCTACGCCATCGGGCACGCCCACGACCCGGTCACGGGGCGCGGCCCCCCGACAGCGCGTCCATGGCCCGCATGAGCTCCTCGCGGGTGTAGGGCAGTCGTTCGAGGGCGGCCCCTTCGCGCGCCATCACCACCTGGAGTTCGGCGCGCGCCGCCCCCGCCCGCTCGACCCACCCCGAACGTTCACCCGTGCGAGCCGCCATGGCCAGCGTGTGGTCCATCATCGCGAGCGCCTTCTCCAGGAGGATCGAGTACCTGAGGCGCATGGCTCCCTCGAACAGGTCGCGCCGCGCCGGTGTGTCCGCGCTCGAGGGAGGCTCCACGGTCATCAGCTCCGCGTGCAGCGACTGGTAGAGTTCCCCGGTGCGGAAGCCCGCCATGGCGGACCAGTGCGCGTCATAGGCGCGCATGGTGGCGGAGTAGGCGCTCTGCGCGTCGAGCAGCAGCTGGCAGCGGCGCTCGAGGGCCGCGCCGAAATCCGGGGGCGCGGGCGCGAGCCGGATGGCCCCGGCGCGCGCGCGGCGCACCTCCCCGAGGGCGAAGAATAGCCGGGCCACGTCGGTCGAGACACGCCCGGCTCGATCGAGCCCGTGGTCCTCGACGACGCTCCGCCCTCGCTCGACCTCTCGGCTCGCCGCCTCGAGATCGCCGGCCGCGACCGACCGCAGCGCGCGTCCGCTCCGGGCAACGATCTGCTCGGTCACTCCCAGATCCGGGTATCTCGCCAGCAGCGCGTCCGCTGCCCGTCCCGCGGCTTCCCACTGCTCGAGGAAGGCGCGCAGGCGCACCACCCTTACCAGCGCCTCCCGCGCCTCGGGAGCGGCCGGGAAGTGCCGCGCGAGCTGCTCGAGTCGTTGCGCGGCGCCGGCGTGGTCCGTCTGCGCCTCGACGGCCTCCGCGGCGAGAAGGAGCGCGCGGGGCGCCGCGGCGCCGTCGGGATCCGCTCGCGCGATCCGGTCGAGGTCGGTGACGGCGGCGGCAGCGTCGCCGCGACCAAGCGCCTGCTCCGCGCGAGCGAAGATTTCGTCGATGGTGAGCGCCTCCTCCGGAGTCACGACGGTGCGCGCGACGACCTCCTCGGGACGGGCGCTGGGCGCCGGCAACGCGGGCGCCGGCGGTACCGCCGGCGGCGCCGGACGGGCGCAGGCGACCCCGAGCAGGAGTCCCCCGAGGATCGCGCCGGCCCGGCGCCTGGCGGAGCCTCGCCCAACCCCGAGGCCTCGCGATGTCGCCAAGCTCCTACCGACCGGCGGCGATCCCGGGTGGCTCGTGGACCGTACAGGGGGGGTCTGGGACTTCGATGCCAACACGGAAACTCTCGGGGCGTCGCCCCCGGGTTCTGCTCCGACCCCGGACGAAGAGCAATCGGGTTGACCTTCCCGTTGGGGACCCCGATGCTTTTCCTTCTGGTGACAGGCTGTGGTGGCGTGCGTCACGTGGCGGGACCCGGTTCGCGAACTGGAGACCGGGATGACACGGTGAGACGGCACCCAGCGCACAAGGGAGGTTTGCACTCATGGTCGAGGAAACGATCGCCCAGCGCTTGAGCCTCTTGGAGCAGAGACACCGTGACCTCAAGAGCGAGGTCGCACGGCTCGAGCGCAGGGCCTTCCTCAGTCCGGACGAACAACGGCAGATCACCGACCTCAAGAAGCTGAAGCTCAACGCGAAGGACGAGATCGAGACGCTGCGGCGGCAGCTCTGAGCTCGACGGGCCCTGCGCAGCCAGCGGGCCACCGGGTCAAGGGGCCGCGCACTGTTGCGCGCGGCAGGCCTGCCCCGGGGGGCAGTCGGCGTCCGCAGCGCAGCGCTTCTCCGCCTGCGGCGCGGCACCCCCAGCACCGGCGTCCGCTGCCGCCGGCTCGGCCGGTGCGGCGGCAGCCTCCGCCTCCGCGGCTGGCTCGTCCGGCGAGGCCGCGGTGACGGGCGCCGCATCGACGCGCTCGATGCCGTAGACCTCGGCGTTGAGGTCGGCGAGGGCCTCCTCGAGGAGCTGCTTCCACTGGTCGGTGAGGGCGCCCGAGTGTTCCTGCTCGACGGCCTTCGCGATCGCAAGCCAGTGACGGGCATGCGCGCGAAACTCGACGTCCTGGCCCCCCTTGCCGCCGCCGAGTCGGTAGTCGGTCATGCCACGGAGGTACGCGTAGCGGGCCTGGTCGGCGAAGGAGAGCGAGTCGAGGTCGTGCTCCAGGTAGCGCCAGATCGCGAGCGCCCGCTCGTACTCGCTCTCATCGTACAGGCGATGCCCCCGATTCAGGTCGTTGCGATAGGTCGCGCAGCCCGCGATGGTGACGAGCAGGACAGCGAACAGGACGCGACGGAGCACGCGCTGGAGCGTAGCAGCAAGCCGCGGAGCGCAGCAAGCGCGGCCCGCGCCGCCTCCCTGCCCCCGCGCCCCGGGCCACCGGGGGTGGCGGCTCAGGGGGTGCCCGCGTCGACGCGGCGTCGAAACCGGAGCCGTACGATCGGAATCCCGTCGGCCATGGCGCGTCGTTCGCGCGGGCTCCGCGCGACGAAGGGGTGGTCAGCGACGCGCGGTCCGTCGCCGGTCACGGGAACGAACCGCCCGGACCGCGCGATCAGCTGCTCGTAGGCGTCGGCGCGATCCGGCACGTCCGTCTGCACGAACAGCTCCCCGCCCGGCCGGAGCACGCGAGCTAGCTGCTCGACCAGCTCCTCGGTGATGAGCAGCCGCTTGTGGTGCCGCTTCTTCCACCACGGGTCGGGGAAATGCACGAACACCGCCGCCAGCGACGCGGGGAGCAGCCGCGGCAGCGCCGTCCTCGCGTCCTCGGCGAACACCCGAGCTCGACCGTGGAGCCCCCGCGCGCGGAGGCGATCGTCGACGATGGTGGCCCACTTCCGGCGAACCTCGAGGCCGATCACGCCAGCGCCCTCGACAGCGGCGAGCCGTTCGACGACGAACCCGCCCCGCCCCGGCCCTATCTCGAGCTCGATGGGGCCCGTCGCCACGGGCACGAGCGCCGCTGGATCGACGGCCGATCCTTCGGGGAGGCGAGGGGCATGCGCATAGCGATCGTCGTGCATGGTCGCGTCGGACGCCGTGCGGTGCGGCGGAGGAGGGGGCCGTACACCCGTCCGAGGGACCGGGCAAGCCGCTCCGAGCGCGCGTGGTAACGTCCGCCCGGTCCCGGACCTGTCGCGCCGATGTCATCGTCCACGCTCCGTTTCCTCCTGGCCAGCCTCCCCCCACGCGGGCCCTGGGTCCCCATCGCGGCCGCGACGAGTGTCCTCGCCTGGTTCGCGACCGGAAGCATCCTCACGGCGACGGGCGGGGCCCCGGCGGTTCCCCTCGACGACGCGTTCATCCACTTCCAGTTCGCGCGGTGCTTCGCCGAGCTTCGGCCCTTCGAGTACAGCCCGGGCGCGCCCCGAGTCGCCGGCGCCACGAGCCTGCTCTGGCCGGCCCTCCTCGCGCCGTTCCACGCGGTGGGGCTGCGCGGGGCCTCGTTGATCTGGGTGGCTTGGATGGGCGGCTTCGCCGCGCTCGGGCTGCTCGCCCACGAGACCTGGCACGCCACGCGGGGCCTGCTTTCCGCAACCGCCGGCGCCGCCGCCACCGCGATGGTGCTGGCGTTCGGCGGCCACGTCTGGTGCGCGGCCAGCGGGATGGAAGTGATCCCGCTCGCCTGGTTGCTCCTGCGCACGGCCCGTCGGGTGGCGGAGCACGCCGAGGGTCGCGGCCCGGCCCGACGCGCGGCGCGGTGCGAGCTCGTCGCCCTGGCCTTCCTCGCGCCCGCGATGAGGCCGGAGGGCGCGCTCGCGTCGATGCTGGTGGCCGCCACCCTGGCCGTCTTCCCGCGCGGAAGCTGGCGGGCGATGGCGATCGTTCCTCTCGCGGGTCCGCTCGTGCCGGGGCTCGTGAACTGGATCGCCACCGGTGACTTCTCCACCACCACGGTGACCGCCAAGTGGCTGTTCGCGACCCCCTACCCGGCGCGGATCACCGGGACGCTCCGCTATCACCTCGATGTCTTCTTCAACACCCTGCTCAACGGGGAGGTCTGGAGCAGCGTGTTCCTCCCGCGCGGCGGCAAGTGGCTGGCCTGGTTCGCCCTCCCCGCACTGATTTGGGCGGCGGCCCGGACGGGGCGCGGCTGGCGGGGAGCGGCCCTGCTCGCCGTCGCGCTCGGTGTGCTCTTCACGACCACTTACGACAGCTTCCTGGTGAACCGGCTTCGGTACCTCTGGCCGTTCGCCACCGCCTGGTTCATCGGGCTCGGGGCGCTCGCCGACGCCGTGGGCCACCTCGCCGGTCGCTGCGGGGGATCCGTCCCAACCACTCGCGCCCTGCTGGGAGGCGCCTTCGTCGGGCTGTTCGCGGGCCACTTGCCCTGGACCTTCGACGATCTGGGCACCAGCGCGGCCGCGATCCAGGACCAGCAGGTGTCGCTGGCGCGCTGGGCCGCGACCGAGCTGCCGGAGAGCGCGGTTCTCGGGGTCAACGACGCGGGGGCTCTCGCGTATTTCTCCGGCCGCCGCACGTTCGACCTCGTCGGGTTGACGACGCGCGACGAGGCCCGCCACTGGGTCGCGGGGCCCGGGTCACGCTTCGAGCGCTACGAGCGGCTCGGCACGACGCGGCTGCCGACGCACCTCGTCATCTACGATCGCTGGCTGGACGTGGAGCCCGTGCTCGGGGCGTACCTCACGCACCGGTACGTCGGCAACGCGACCATCCTCGGCGACGCCACCATGACCGCCTACACGGCGCGGTGGGACGCGCTCGGCTCCGGCGCGCTCCCGCGCGGGGTCGAAGCCGGCGCGATCCGCGACGAGCTCGACGTCGCCGACCTCGCGAGCGAGGCGGACCACGACTACGCCCTGCTCGACGCGACCCAGGCCGAGAATCTGGTGCTCGTTGGCGATGACGGCAGGGTCGAGGGGGCCCGGTCCGGGCGCAGCGTGGACCGGTTCGTCCTCGCGGCGCGGCCCGGCTCCCGCTGGATCGCGCGGTGGGTCGCGAGCGCCCCGGTGCACCTCGAGGTCGAAGCCGAGGGGGTGCACGCTGCCTTCGATCTCGCGGGCGACGGCACCTGGGAGGAGCGGACGATCCCGCTGACCTCGGGGACTCCGGCGGGCGCCCTGACCGTGACCGTGCGGGCAGCGGGGAACGAAACCTTCACGGCCCTGCACTACTGGACCGTCGAGTAGGCGCGCGCGAGCGACCGGCGTCCGCGGGGCGGTGCGCCCGATCGGTGTTATATGCAGCCCCATGCGCCGGCGTGCCCTGGGCGGGACGGATCTCCGACTGACGGAGCTCGCACTCGGGACCTGGGGGCTCTGCGGGGACGGGTACGGACCAGTCCCCGAGGCCGAGCAAGACCGGGTGATCGAGCGGGCGGTGGACCTCGGCATCCGTTGCTTCGAGACGGCGACGAGCTACGCGTGCGGCGCCATGGAACGGCGCCTCGGTCGCCTCCTCGCGGGCGTGCCCGAGGCCTGCATCGTGACCAAGCTCGGCACCGATCGGGAGGGGTCGCCACCACGCAAGCGGTTCGACCCGGAGTATCTTGCGCGCGCCTTCGAGCAGAGCGCGGAGCGCCTCGGTCGGCCGACCCTCGACGTGTTGCTCCTGCACCACCCCTCGCTCGCGACCGTCGAGCGGGGGGAGGCGACGGAGACGCTGGTCGGGCTGCAAGGGGACGGGCGGGTCCGCTGCTGGGGCGTGAGCGCCGGCTCGGCGGAGGTCGCCCGGGCGGCGCTCGCGCGGGGAGCGTCCGTGGTGTCGATCGCGCTCAACGCGTTCAACTCCTCCGCCGCGCGAGCCCTGGCGGATGACCTGGCGGCCGCGCACGCCGGGCTCCTCGCGCACTCACCCCTCGGGTACGGGTTGCTCGCCGGGATGTGGGGCGCGGACCGCGTGTTTCCGGCCGGAGACCACCGTGCGGACCGTTGGACGCCGGAGGAGCTCCGGCTCCGGCTTCGCCAGCTCGACGCGCTGCGCCCGCTCGTGCGCGGCGAGGTCGCGACCCTGCGCGGAGCGGCGGTGCGGTGGGTCCTCGCGCAGCCCGCGGTCACGTCGGTGGTGCTGGGGCCGCGGAGCGTGGTGCAGCTGGACCAGCTGGTGCGTGAGGCCGGGCGCGGCCCCCCCTACCTCCGAAGCACCCAGCTCACTTCCCTCGCCGCGCGCCTGCGCGACGCAGGGGTCGATGCATGACCGAGACTCTGGTCCTCGAGCTCGTCGGCATCCTCCGGCGCGCGGCCGCGGTGATCCGGGACGTGTACGCGGGACCGTTCGAGGTCGAGTACAAGAGCCCGGGCGACCCCGTCACCCTCGCCGACCGCCGCGCGAACGAGGTCATCTGCGAGGCCCTGGCCCGGCTTTTCCCCGGGACCCCGGTGGTGGCGGAAGAGAGCGAAGCCGTGAGCTTCGCCGGCTTCCAGCAGGCCCCCACCGTCTTCCTCGTCGACCCGCTGGACGGCACGCGGGAGTTCGTTGGCCGACGCGGCGAGTTCGTCACCATGATCGGCCTGCTCGACGGGGCACGGGCGACCCTCGGGGTGGTGGTCGATCCGACCACGGACGTGGCCTTCTGGGGCGGTCCGAGCCTCGGGGCAGCGCGCCTCGACGCGAACGACGGCTCTTCTCCACTCCGGACGAGCGAGACTTCCTCGCTCGCCGAGGCGCGCGTGGTCGCCTCCCGCCAGTACCCGGTCGGAGTCACCGGCGAGCTCGCTCGCCGCTTCGGGGTACGGTCCCTGACGACCCTTGGGAGCGCCGGCCTGAAGGGCATCGCGGTCGCCACCGGCGCCGCGGACGCCTACGTCGCCCCCTTCTTCGGCGGCAAGCGCTGGGACGCGTGCGCCATCGACGCCCTGGTCACCGGGGCGGGCGGCCGCTTCACGGACGCGGACGGCTCGCCGGTGACCTACCGCGCGAGGGATCTGGTCAACGATCGGGGGCTACTCGGCAGCAACGGTCGCCTGCATGACGCGCTCCTCGCGCAGCTCGCTCCCCTGCGCCGGCAACCTTGCAAGCCGAACCTTGCAGTCTGACTCGATTCGGCGACGAACCGGAGGACGGGGCACAATCCCTTCAGGGCCGCCGGGCCTCGGGAAAAGGGCCAACCTGGCAAATCACCCTGCCATAATGGCACAGCAAGCGACCGTTCGTTGACACCGCGTGAGTGACCAGCCTACCGTGCGGAACGCCGGATCCTCAGGGGTTATGGGCTCTTGGCGTCACTGCCCGCCTGTTCACTCAACTGCCTCTCTGGGAGGAAACAGATGCTCCGAACGACGCGAACCGTCGCCTCGCTCCTTCGTCACCTCACGCTCGGTACCGCCACCTTGGTGGCCACCGCGACCCTGGCCACGACCCTCGTCGGCTGCAAGGACGAGAGCCAGCCGGAGTACTGGGTGGACAAGCTCGCCGACCCCAAGTGGCGAGCGCCAGCCATCAAGCGCCTGGACCAGTTCTATCAGGACGGGCTGACGAAGGCGGGCAACGACGCCTCCAGCGCCGACGTGAAGGCGCTGCTCGACAAGATGGTCGAGCCGCTGACGAAGACCTACGTCGACGGCTACGCGGACATGGACACCAAGACTCGCGTGTCCCTCATCAAGCTCGTCGCCTCGTTCCGAGACAAGCGGACGGAACCGGCCCTGAAGAAGGCGCTCGACGAGTTCGCCAAGAAGCCCACCGGCAAGCAGGAAGAGCAGGACATCAAGTGGGCCATTCGCGCCCAGGGCGATCTGAAGCTGCCCGGGCTGTCCCCGTCGATCATCGACGTGTTCCAGAAGCTCAAGACGAGCT
Source organism: uncultured Polyangiaceae bacterium (assembly GCA_964480725.1). Lineage (GTDB taxonomy): Bacteria > Myxococcota_A > Polyangia > Polyangiales > Polyangiaceae > JAFGBI01. The sequence continues at coordinate 8,930 of CAYZQO010000045.1, forward strand.
CGATGCTCGGGGGCATCACCTACAAGGATCTCAACGCGACCATGCTCGCCACCGCCGACGCGGCGTGGGCGGAGCCGCTCAAGTCCATGCTCAAGGCCGAGATCACGCCGCCGGACCAGAGGAAGCCGGAGAGCGTCGACGCGTACAAGGATCAGCTCTTCTGGCAGACGGTGGCGGCCCAGGTCCTCGGCGAGCTCCGCGAGAAGTCGGCGGTCGAGCTACTGATGCGGGTGATCCTCGACCCGTCCAAGGGCGACGTGGCCCAGACCTCGCTGCTGGCGCTGGTCAAGATCGGTCAGCCGTCGGTCGACGCCGCTATGAAGCTGCTCGAGGGCAAGGACACGCAGCTGAGGGATTTCCACCTGCAGCGGTTGGTCAAACTCGGCAACCTCAAGGAGCCGCCCAAGGACGAGCCCTGGGTCCCGATGGCCGCCATCGTGCTCGGGATGTCCGGCAACCAGAGCGCGATCGCACCGATGCTGACCGCTATCAAGACCACGGAGGTGAAGTCCAACCGGGCCGTCCTCCTCTCCGAGCTGGCGAAGATCCCCGCCACGACCGAGTCCAAGGCGGGCTTCCAGGAGGGGATGCAGATGCTCGATCTGGACGTCTCCGTCCCCGGTGGCGGCAAGGCGCTACCAATCCTGGTGTCGGACTCCGTCACCCGCTTCTACGACCCCACGATGATCGATTGGCTGATCGACTTCGGGAAGGGCCTGAAGGCCTCGAACCAGGAGGATCTCAAGGATCTGCGCTCCACCATCCTGGCCACCGCGCTGAAGCTCGCCAAGGCCAACCAGATGCCCGCGCTGAAGGCGCTGATGGGCGAGTGGGGCACCAAGCAGACAGACGCCAAGAGCAAGTACAAGTACTTCGAAGAGCCGCTCTTCGAGCAGGCGAATGAGGTCCTCAAGGCCTGCGGCGACCGGGTGCCGTGCTACCTCTCGACCATCGAGAAGAGCGACTCTCAGGCCAAGGACACCCAGTTCAAGGGCATCAAGTGCGCCTACATGCTCGCCATCCACGGTGACGAGAAGACCCCCGCCCAAATCGTGGAGCGGCTCGGTGCGATCGAGAACGCCTCGGTGCGCTACGCCGTGGCGGCCGCCATCGACTACCTGTTGCCCAAGGGCTCGGCGGAGATCGCCGACAGCCTCGACAAGATCATCGAGGCGAACGCGAAGACCGCGGACCAAGCTCGCATCCAGGGCGACGCGGCCCTGAAGCAGGTGATGTACCGGATCCGCGCCCGCGCCGGTAAGTAACCCGGCCGTCATCACGCGCGCCACGGGCCTCGGAGGTCGCTCCCTCCGGGGCCCGTCGTGCGTCATAGCTCGCTCCACCCCGTCATCATGGCCGCCACCCTCCACCTCGAGGTCGTCTCCGGCGCCGCCAGCGGCTCAGTGCTCGACGCGGACGGCGGCGATCTGACCATTGGTCGCGGACCGCAGGCCGATCTCGTGCTGCCCGACGCGCACGTCTCCACCGAGCACGCACGGCTGCGCTGCGCGGCCGACGGCGTCGTGCTGGAGGATCTCAGGAGCACCAACGGCACCACGGTGCTCCGCGGCGAGGCGCGGATCGAGCTCGGGGCCCACAACGCTTGGTGCACGCGGGTCGAGGACGAGGACCGGATCGAGCTCGGGGGACTCGGTGAGGAGAGCACCGTGCTCCTCCTCAGGCTCCCCGCGGAGGTGGATTCGACCTGCGTCATCGCGACGCGGCCGCTGGGACAGCTTGCCACTGAGCTCGACAGCCCACAGCGCAACGGCGAGGTGCTGCGCGCACTCGCCCGGGTCCAGCAGCGCATCGGGTCCCTGCCGGACCTGGACGGCGTCGTGGCCGTGGTCGCCGAGGCTGCGCTCGAGTTGCTCCCGCGTGCGACGCACGCGACGGTGATCCTTCGAGATGACAGCAGCGACGCTGCGACGCCATCGTACGCCCCGGTCGTCACGCGACTCCGCGTCGACGGAGTCCCGGCACCGCCCGCGGGGCCGGTGCCGATCACGCGCAGCGTGTTTCGCCAGGTGATCGCCGGGCGCGCGGCGATCCTCGCCGCCGACGCGCCCGCGGAGTCCTTCAGCTCGGAGTCGCTGCTCGGGGCTCGCATCCGCAGCACGATCGGGGTCCCGCTCTGGCGCGGCGACCAGATCGTGGGCGTCCTGCAGGTGGACAACCGTGATGCGCCGGCGATGTTCGACGCGAGCGACGTGGACGTGGCGTCCGTCCTGGCGCATCACGCCTCGCTCGCCGTGGACAACGCGCGGCTGATTCGCCGCCTCACGGCCGCGGAGGAGCGCCTGGAGCGCGAGAACACCTACCTCCGGGGTAGGGAGCGAGCCCAGCGCGGGCAGATCGAGATCATCGGTGATAGCCGCGCCATGCGCGAGCTCTCGGCCCAGCTCGACCGCGTGGCGATCACTCGCGTCACCGTGCTGATCGAGGGCGAGACGGGGGTGGGCAAGGAGCTGATCGCAGCCGCGGTGCACTACCGCTCGCGGCGGAGCGACCGCCTCTTCGTCGCCCAGAACTGCGCAGCGCTGCCCGAGAACCTCCTGGAGAGCGCCCTGTTCGGGCACCGTCGGGGCGCCTTCACGGGCGCGGTGGAGGACCGGCGCGGACTCTTCGACGTCGCCGACGGCGGCACCCTGTTCCTCGACGAGGTGACGGAGCTGCCGCTTTCGCTCCAGGCGAAGCTGCTGCGGGCGCTGCAAGAGGGTGAGATCCGGCCCCTCGGCGCGACGTCGGTCAAGCACGTCGACGTGCGCATCGTCGCCGCCACCAATCGTGGCCTCGAGCAGGAGGTCGAGGCCGGGCGCTTCCGAGAGGACCTCTACTATCGGCTGAAGGTATTCCCCCTCCGAGTGCCCTCGCTGCGCGAGCGGCGGGACGACATCGCGCCACTGGCCACGCATTTCCTAGCCCGCTACACGCGCGAAATGGGCAAGCCCGTGGGGGCGCTGACCCAGGAAACGCTGGAGGTGTTGACCGCCTACAACTGGCCCGGGAACGTGCGAGAGCTCGAGAACGAGATCCAGCGTCTGGTGATCCAGGCGGACGAAAACGGACTGGTGACGCCGGATCTGGTGAGCCCCCGGGTACGCAGGGTGAAGGACGAACATGGCCCCGCGGGCACCCCCAAGGGGACGTTGCGGGAGATGGTCGAACACGTGGAGAAGCTCTTCCTCTTGCAGGCGCTCCGCGAGCACGGCAACAACAAGACCGCCGCCGCCAAGTCGCTCGGGATCACTCGCGAGGGGCTGCACAAGAAGCTGCGGCAGCTCGGGATCGGGTGACCGGGCCGAAGGCGTCGGCCACGCTCACTGGATCCCGTACTCGCGCAACCGGCGGTAGAACGTGCGCCGGGGGATACCGCTGAGCTCCGCTGCCTTGACGCGGTTCCAGTTGCAGGCCTCGAGCGCCCGGATGATCCGGTCGCGCTCCACCGCGTGGTGCTGCGAGATGGCGTGCGCCGGACGGCGAACCGAGCCTCCGCCGACGGGCGCGACGGGAGCCGGGGCAGGCACCTCGGCCGAGTCCGGGAGAGGGAGCGGTGCGAGCGAGTCGCTGGACGCGGGCCCGCCGGGAAGGGCGAGGTTTCCCACGTCGAGTTCGGGCCCGTCGGCGAGGATCCAGGCGTTGAGCAGGACGTGCTCGAGCTGACGGACATTCCCCGGCCAATCGTGGGCCATCAGGACACGGAGCGCGTCGCGGGAGACGGTCCCGCGCTCGCGCTTGTAGCGCGCGGCGAAGCGGCCGAGGAAGTGGTCGACCAACTGCGGCACGTCTCCGGGGCGCTCCCGCAGCGGCGGCAGCGGGACCACGACGACGTGGATGCGATAGTAGAGGTCCTCGCGGAATTTCCCGGCGCTCACCATCGCCTCGAGGTCGCGGTGCGTCGCGAAGATGGTGCGCGCGTCGACGTCCTCCTCGTTGGTGCCACCGACCGGGCGCACCTTGCGCTCCTGCAGCACGCGGAGCATCCCGGACTGCATCTTGGTGGGCATCTCGCCGATCTCGTCGAGCAAAACTGTCCCCCCCTGGCCCTCGCGGAAGAGGCCCTTGCGCTCCCGGTCCGCGCCGGTGAACGCGCCGCGCACGTGCCCGAAGAGCTCGCTCTCCAGGAGGTTGTCCGGGATCGCGCCGCAGTTCACCCCGAGGAACTTGCCCTTCGCGCGCGACGAGGCGTCATGGATCGCCCGGGCGACGACCTCCTTGCCGGTGCCGCTCTCCCCCGTGATCAGCACCGGGACGTCTGCGTCCTTCACCCGGTCGATCAACGCGTACACCCGCCGCATCGCGGCGCTGGTCCCGACCAGCCCCTGATAACCGAAGTGTCCGTAGAGCGTGTCGCGGGTTTCGCGCAGCTTTTGGCGAGCGCGTTTGAGCTGCTCGGTGCGTCCGCCGAGAAGCTCGCGAAGACGGGCCTGCGCCTCCTCGAGGCGCTCGTTCGTACGGGCGAGGTCCTCCGCCCGGCGACGGTTCTCGAGCAGGAGGCGCGCGTTCTCGATGGCGATGGCGACCTGGTTGGCGAGCGCCACCAGCGTGGGCAGCTCCCGTTCGAAGTCCAGCCCGGGACGGTGCCGGGTCTCGACGTAGAGGGCGCCGATGGCGCGACCCGACGGGGCGTGGATGGGCGCACAGGCCACCGAGCGCAGCGCGAGCTGGTGCACGGAGGCGAACGCGGCCATGCGATGGTCGTCACGCGCGCTCAGGCTCACGATCGGCTCGCCCTTGGCGAGGACCGAGCGGGCGACCGAGCGCGAGAATTCCTCGTGCGGCTCGTCGCCGAGGCGGGTGCGCGAGGTGTGGACGGTCAGGGCGCCGGTCCCGTCGAGGAGGACGACGAACCCCCGCTCGGCGCGGAGGAGGTCCACCGCATAGTCGGTGATGCGGGCGGTCAGACGATCGAGGTCGATCTCGCCGGCCAGCTCGCCGTTGATCTCGAGGATGCGCGCGAGCCGGGTCTCCGGCGGGGTGGGCGCCCGCTCGGTCACCCGGCGCCGGTCCACCGCGCCGCGGTCCGGCGCCGGCATGCTGGCCGAGTACATCGCCGGCTGGAGCCGCTCCGTGGACGCCTGTCCCATCACCGTCTGGACCGAGGCGCGCAGAGCGCGACGGCGCGCGTCGTTCCAGTAGACCTCGCGCAGGTCGCGCGGCAGCCGAGCGCCAATCTCCTCGAGCACCGCCAGCGCCTCCTCCCGATCGCGTCGAGCGGCCACGGACTGCCCCGCGACGTCCGCGAGCTCGGCCCGGGTTTCGAGCGCGCGCCAGATCCACTCCCGCTGCCCCGCGGCGCGGGCTGCACCGAGCGCCTCCTCGAGCAGCTCCGCCGCGGACGCCGCATCGCGCGCCACCCACGCCACCCGGGCGGCGGCGAGCAGCGCCAGCGGCCGGTGCACCGGGGAGTCCCCGAGGGTGGACCGGGCGAGCTCGAGCTGGCGACGTAGGTCGACCACGTCGGCGCACGCCGCACGCGAGCCGACGAGGACGCCCTCCAACCGCGCCTCCGCCGCGTCGAGGTCGCGCCCGAGCGCCGCGTATTGCCCCGCGCACTCCTGGTAGAGCTGCAGCGCTCGCTCCACTTCGCCGTTGCGCGCGCAGAGCTCGGCCTTCTGCCCGACGATCTGCGCCTGCACGAAGGGGGCGAACTCGTCGCGTTGTGCGTCGAGCGCCTCGATGCTCGCGCGAGCGCGCCCGAGACGGCCGAGGTACAGATCGGTGTTGGCGAGGTTCAGGAGCGCGTTGCGGACGGTGGAGAGCCGGCCGGAGCGGCGCCCCATGTCGACCGCGCCCTCGAACAGCTCGATCGCCCGCGCCAGATCACCGCCGACCTTGAGCACTCCGGCGAGGTTGAGCTGGACGGTGCCGAGCAGCCCGGCCTCGCCGGCGCGCTCCGCGGCTTCGATGGCGTGCTCATAGACCCGACGCGCCTCCTCGACGCGATCGCCCCGCTGCAGCGCGACGCCGAGCGAGGAGAGAGCGACGGCCTCGGTGCGGGCCGTGCCGATCGCCCGCGCGCGCTCCACCGCCTGTTCGAGCGCCTGCCGCGCGGCCTCGTGGTGCCCGAGATACGACTCCGCCAACCCGTGAAAAGAGAGGGCCTCGACGCCCAGCGGAGTCACCTCCTCGATGAGCCCGGCGAGCAGGTCGATTGCCTCGCGGTACTCGGCAATCCCGACCAGCGCCCGCGCGAGGTAAACGCGACAGCGAACCCCCGCCTCGCGCTCGTCGGGCGCGTCGCTCTCGAGCGCCGCGTCCGCCAGGGGCGCCAGCGCGCGGAGCCGCGCGCAGGCCTGCGCCGCGTTCCCGAGCCCGACGTCGAGGCGAGCGCGCTCGATCTCGGCGGACAGGCCCCGATCGGCCAGCCCGTCCAGCAGCGGGCGCGCCTCTGTGTAGCGACCGCGGTCGATCAGGCTCTGGACTCGACCGAGGGGGCTCCCCTCCCCCGCGGTGCCGGACGGCTCGTGGGCGCTGCCCGCCAGCGCCCGCAGGATGTCGGCCTCGGAGGCGACCGGGGAGCGCGCGATCCGGCGCACGAGGCGGCGCAACGTGCCGGGGCGCCCGCCGGCAAGATCGTAGGCGCGCTCAATGAGCTTCTCCGTGAGCGACGGGACCGCGCGCCGGATGAGGTCCGCCGCGGCGCGGGCCTCGAGCGGCGGAACCGAGAAATCGCAACCCTCGCCGAGCGCCTCCCCGCCCACGACCACCAACCGCGCGCCCGCGGCGAGCGCGCGGCGCACCTCGGCCTCCGCCTCACCCGAGAGGTCGTCGGCGTCATCGATCAGGAGCACGAGCCCGCGCCACGCCTCGAAGGTGGCGAGCTCGGCGCGGATCGCCTCGGGCGAGCGGGCGAGGGCCTCGTCGAGCCAGACCAAGGGCCGCCCCTCGATCCCGAGCGACCACGCCAGGCGCCGGACGAGCACGGTCCGCCCCGAGCCCGCGGGACCCTGCACACGAAGGATAGCGCCAGGGGGGAGCGAGCAGGTGGCGTCGCGCAGCCGGCCCGCGGTGGCGTCGATGCCGACCACCGGCCACCCCAGCGGCGGCTCGGCGTCGAGGGTGGGCTGTCGCAGCCCGGCAGCACGACGCAACGCGACGGCGAACTCGTCGACGGACGGGAACCGCCGCTCCGGCTCGGCGGAGATGGCCCGCGCAGAAACCTCCTCCAGCGCACAGCGCTCCGGCGGCGCACACCTCGCCTTGTCGAGCGCCTCCGCGAGCGTCGCCCCCAGAGCGTACACCTCCGCGCGCGCAGTGAGCGGTCGCCCGTCGAACAGCTCCGGAGCAGCGTACTTCGGGGTGAGCCCCTCGGGCGTCGCGCCCCCCTCCTGCCAGGGCGCCGAGAGCCCGAGGTCCACCAGCGTCGCCGCCCCGTCGGCGGCGACGATCACGTTCGCCGGCTTGACGTCCCCGTGGAAGAGCCCCGCCCGGTGCACGTCGGTCAGCTGATCGGCGGCGCGCGCGATGGCGTCGAGCGCACGAGGGAGGTCGCGCCCGCCCTCGATGACGTCGAGCAAGCTCTCCCCCTGCACGAGCTCGCGCACCATGAAGGGCCTCCCGGTCCCCGGCAGGCGCCCGAAGCGTTGCACGCGGGGGACCCCGAGGCCCTCCAGGCCCGAGAGCGCCACGGCCTCGCGCACGAGCGCGGCCATCTCCGGCTCGCTCGCGTCGTCACCGAGCACCTTCAACGCGAAATCGGCGCCGACGTAGCGGTCGCGGACGGACCAGACCTCGCCGCCCCCACCTCGCCCGAGGCAGCGTAGCGGTTCGTACCGTGGCGGGAACGTGAGAGACACGTGGGGAGCCCGTGGCGCCGCGCGGTGCGCACTCAGAGGCCGTAGTCGGCGCCCAGGCCGAAGAAGAACCCGCTGGTTCCGAAGCCGGCGTCGAAGCGCGCCACGAAGTTGCGGTGAGGCTTGACGCGCAGCCCAAGCTGCGGGATCGCCAGCCACGGGTAGAGGTTCGGCTTGGATCCCCCTCCCGCCCAGCTCGGCTCATCGTAGTCGCCGTAGTGCTCGTTGTCGGTGCCGCACCAGGCGTGAGCGCCCGGCGCGGGGCACGGCTCGTAGTCCTCCGGGCCGCTGGCGCCCGCGGGGGGGAACGCCTGCTGGCGGTAGAGCTTGCCGAAGACGATGCCGAACCCCGCCCCGATGCCGATGTTGAACGCGACCACCGGGCTGAGGTCGTGGCTCCAGAGGAAGTCGCCCGTCAGGTAGAGCACCTTCATCTTGCTCTCGGCGATCTCCCAGGCCGACTCGGGATCGGACTTGGATTTGAACGGCGTGGGCTTCATCCGGTAGTTGGCGAACCACGGGCTCAGCACGATCTCGAACCCGTCCTTGCGGATCCCGACCTCGGGTCCGACCGCGTGGACCGCGACGGAGATCCCGCCGTCCGCGAACATCTTGGGGATGAACTTCGGCACCACGAGGGCGCGGTAGCGGGCGCCGACGAAGTAGTAGGTTTCGCCCGTCAGCTCCGCGGGCGAGCCGTCGACCGCGGTGGCGCTCCCGGGGCTCGCCTCGTCGGACGGCGTCGCGCTCCGCGCCGCTGGCTCCTCGTCGTCGGAAGCGTCGCCGGCTTCGTCATCCGCTTCGTCTTCGGGGACGTTCTCGGCCGATTCGTCGTCGCTCGACGCCTCCTCGTCCTGAGCGACGGTGTCGTCGTCTGGCTGCGCCGCCGCGGGGCCCGTGACGAGCGCGAGGGCGGCAATGAGAACGCCCACGTTGGCGATGACTGGTCGCGTGTCCATTCGCTCTCTCCTTGCCGGCGAGGATCCCCCGATCCTGGAACCTGTGCCGTGCGCGCCGGAGTGTGCCATGGCACTGTGCCACGGGGGAAGCCCCCGGAGAGAAGCGGTCTATTTCGCGGAATCCGACCCCTTGCCGGCCGCTGTGCCGCCCGCTGAGTCACCGGTGCGTACGGCCCGAGAGTGCGTGGACGTCGCAAGGCGACCGACCGATTCGACCAACGAGCGAAGGGCCTGGCTCGAGGCGCGCGCACGGGTCCGCGCCGCATCGCGCCAAGCGGGAGCATCCCCGAGGCGCTCGTGCAACGACCCGGTCGCGGCGATGATCTGCGTCACCAGACGCGTCGTATGGGGGCTCCTCAGGAGGGCGCCCACCCGACGTTCGAGGGCCAAGCGTTGGGCGCGGTCGCGGACCAGCTGGGCGAGGCTCACGAGGGGCTCTTACCACGGGGCGCAGCAGTTTCGCGCGGTTCCGTTCCGGGGGTCGCGGAACGGGGACTCGGAGAACCTGGGACCAACCCCTCCCGATTGACCCCATCGCCAGGACGGGGTGCCGGTGGCGCGGAGGCGCCGTGGCTCGCCTGCGCCGTTGTCGCTATGATCGGCGGGTGTCGCGTGCCGGGATGGCGGCGGTCGGCTTGGTGGCCGTGGTGGCCATGGGCGTCGTCGCGTGCGCGAACCATCTCCGTCGTGGTGCCACGCTCTACGACGACGGCCGCTTCATCGAGGCCGCGGAGGTGTTCGAGCACACGGAGTACCTCATCGAGGAGGCTCCCCCTAAGGACCGCGCCGAGTACGCGACCTACCGGGGGCTCACCCTGCTCGGCCTCGGCGACCTCCGGAACGCAGAGCGCTGGCTCGCCTACGCTTACCAGGTGGAGGAAGCGAGCCCCGGAGCGCTTAGGCCCGAGGTGCGCTCCGCGCTCGACGACGGGTGGGACTCACTGGGGGACCGACTGCGAGCGGGACCGCCGCCACCGATGAGCCCACCCACAGCGCTCGCGGCGAGCCAACCTCCACCGTCCCTTCCCCCGCCAGCGCCGGATCCGGCCTCGACCCCGGGAGGCGAGTGAGAGCGTCGCACGTGGGCGCCGCCTGGCCGCTCCGAGGCTTACCTCGGCGCGCCAGCATTCTCCCCCTGCAATGCGCGGCGGTCTGGCTGATCCTGGCTGGCGTCACCAGCAGCGCCGTGGCGCAGACCCAGCCCAGCCGAACGCTGCGCGGGACGGGAGAAACCTGCACCGACGCGGTCCTGAACGGCCCGGAGTCCGACGTGGATTGCGGCGGCGACTGCCACGACTGCGGGTTCGCCCGCAAGTGCCAAGCGGCGAGCGACTGTGCGAGCGGCCTCTGCGCGACCGGAGAGTGCGCCGAGCGCCCGTACCGGCGCGGAACCCCCGTTCCCCGTGGCTACGACGTCGTCCGTAGTCGTCACGACGCGGCCGCGTCAGTGCGGCTCGCCGGCGCGCTCTTCCTCGGCGTCGCCTTCGGGTCCGCCTACGCCACCGCCGTCGCCGTGCCGCGGTTCGCAGCCGACCTGTACGTCCCGCTGGTGGGCCCCTGGCTGGCCCTCGACGACTTCAACAACCCCGTCAACAAGACGCTCGTCGTCTCTGACGGCGCCCTGCAGGCGGCGGGAGCCATCCTCCTCACCGCGGGTATCCTGAGCGCTGGCCGCCAGCTCGTGCGCGCGGAGTCGGGGGTCACCGCGCGCGCCGGGCGGCGCCGTTGGCTGTCCTTTGACGGCACCATGCTCCGCGCCCGGTTCTGACCGGAAGGGGTCCGGGCCCTCGCTCACCCCGGTCGCGCCAGCGGGGGCGGGCGGGCGGTGTGTTCGCCGAGAGATGCCACCGCGTGGGTCAGTTGAGCGTGAAGCCGACCAACCCGACCAGTCCCCCCGCACGGTGCGAGAAGCGAATGCCATCGAACCCGGTGCCGGCGCCCCAGCCGTGCTCCCAGCGGACGGTGCCCCCGAAGCTCCAGCGCTCCCCGATCCACCACTCATGCCCAGCAGCGAGCATGAGGCCCGGTCCGAGCGCCACGTGATCCTGAAGGGGCCGAGAAACGCCGTCGGGTGTCGGAGCGTCGCCGACGGTGAGCGCCGCGACACCGAAGGCGCCCTGGACGTGCCAGCCGCGGCTCGGCCAGGGGTACACGTCCACGTGGGGCGCCACCAGCGCCAGCTGCTCGAGATCGAGCTCGTACCAGTCGCCGTCCCCGGACGCCTCGAAGACAGGGTACGGGGCGAGCAGCGTGAACAGGCCGATCCCCAGCACGAATCCGTCCGTGAGGCACCCGCCCACGGCAAGCTCGCTCCCGAGAGCGAAGGACGTCGCGCTCCCCAATCGACCGTCCTGGCGGGTAAAGGCAAAGCCGTAGGCGTCGGTGCGGAGCCGATCGTAGAGCACGCCGATCCCCATCGCCGCTCGCAGGTAGATCCCATCGTGGCGGAACGGGAGGTCGCGCGGCAGCACACCACCCGCTTCGGCACGAGTCCGCGGCGGGTCCTCCTCCATCGGCGGGCGTACGTAGGGACCGAGCGTGCGCCCCTGACCGGTGACGTCCGGCCCGAGCGGCGCCGCCGGAGCCGCCGCGACCGGGGGCGATACCGCGGACGGCGCGGGCGCTGTAGCCGCGGCGGGCGGGGGCGATGCCGCGGACGGCGCGGGCGCTGTAGCCGCGGCGGGCGGGGGCGATGCCGCGGACGGCGCGGGCGCCGGAGCTCCGGCCTCTAAGGGAGGGAACGCCGCCGCCCCGTCCGCCTCACCCTGCGCGCGGGCGCGGACGGCCAGCACCGCCACCGCCAGGGCGAGCGCCGTCGCGACGCGGTGCCGACGCGAAGCCATACCCTTCACCTCGCCCGGGGGCCCTCACCCCTTCGCATCGCCCCGCGCGAAGATCGATGCAACGTAGTTGAGCACGTCGGCCGCGCTCACCTCATCGTACCCGTAGTAGCGGATCATGCGCGCCTTGATGATATCAATCTTCTCCTGCGTCTCCTTGTCGACCACGGCGCTCACCAGCGTCTTCAGTTTGATGCTGTCCTTCTGATCCTCGAACAGCTTGAGCTCCAGCGCCCGCCGCAGGCGATCGTTGGTCTGCCAATCGAAGGTCTTGCCCTCGACCGCCTTGGCGCCGATGAAGTTCATGATCTCACGCCGGAAATCGTCCTTCCGGTTCTCGGGGATATCGATCTTCTCTTCGATGGAGCGCATCAGCCGCTCGTCGGGCTCCTCGTCCTGGCCAGTGTAGCGGTTCTTGACCCGCTCCCGCAGCGTGTAGGCCTTGATATTGTCGATGTAGTTGGCCGCCAGCTTGCTGATCGCCTCCTCGTCGGCGCTGATCGCCCGCTGGACCTCGTTCTTGACGATCTCCTCGTACTCCTGCTTCACGACGCCGATGAGCTCACGGTAGCGCTTGCGCTGCTCGTCGCTCGTGATGAGCGAGTGGTGGCTCAGCCCCTTCTCGAGCTCGTTCATGATCATGAAGGGGTTGATGGTGCCCTCGCCGACGTCCGTGACCAGGGCGTTGGACACCTTGTCCTGCACGTAGCGAGGGCTGATGCCATCCATCCCCTCGCGCTTGGTCTCCTTGCGGAGCTCCTTCACCGTGTCCTGGGTGTACCCGGGGAGCACCTTGCCGTCGTAAAGCTTCATCTTCTGGAGCAGCGAGAGGTTCGGCTTCTTCGGATCCTCCAGGCGGGTGAGCACTGCCCACATGCTGGCAACCTCGATGGTGTGCGGCGCGATGTGCCGCCCGCGGACCCGCTGCTCATTGAAGTCCTTGGCGTAGATCTTCACCTCGTCCCCGAGGCGGGTGATGTAGGGGACGTCGATCTTGATGGTGCGGTCCCGCAGCGCCTCCATGAACTCGTTGGAGAGGAGGCGGCGGTACTCGGCCTCGTTGGTGTGCCCGATGATGACCTCGTCGATGTCGGTCTGGGCGAACTTCTTCGGCTTGATCTTGTGCTCCTGGGAGGCACCCAGCAGATCGTAGAGGAACGCGACGTCGAGCTTGAGGACCTCGACAAACTCGACGATGCCACGGTTGGCGACGTTGAACTCGCCGTCGAAGTTGAACGCGCGCGGATCGGAGTCGGAGCCGTACTCGGCGATCTTGCGGTAGTTGATGTCGCCGGTGAGCTCCGTCGAGTCCTGGTTCTTCTCGTCCTTGGGCTGAAAGGTGCCGATGCCCACCCGATCCTGCTCGCTCAGCACCAGCCGCCGCACGCGGACGTGGCGGTCGACCACCTGGGCCCAGTCGCCGTGGTAGCGCTTCATCAGCCCCTGAAAGATGAACCGGCTCGCCGGGTCGAGGTCGCCGACCACGCGCACGCGGAAGCTCTCGCTGGAGAGCCCGAGGCGACCGATGGCGGCCGCACGCCACGCCGGCGGGATGAGCCGCAGCGGCTCCTCGTGCATCGCCGAGTCGAAGTCCGACTCGTCCTTGCCGGCGAGCCCGGTGTCGGTCAGGTTCACCCACTTGAAGGTGTAGAGCGCTCCGGCCGCGGTGCGCGAGTACGCCTCGAGGCCCTTCTTCAGGAGCCGCACGATGGTCGACTTGCTCGACCCGACCGGGCCGTGCAGGAGCACCACGCGCCGCTCGGGACCGTAGCCCTCGGCGGCGGCCTTGAAGACGTTGACCAGCCGCATCAGCGGGATGTCGAGCCCGAAGACCGCGTCGGCGCCGTCGTCGATCTCGTCCCGGAAGAAGTTGTAGCGGACGAGTCGCTTCTTGTTGTCGATGTACTCCTCCGTGCCGTAGGACACGATCATGTCGTGGACGCGCTGGAAGGCGTTGCGCGTCACCTCCGGCCGCTGGCGCACGAGCGCCAGGTATTCCTCGAAGCTGCCCTCCCAAGACAGGTCGCGGTAGCGGTCGTAGTCCTGCATCGCCGCGATCTGGGCGACCATGCGGCCCGGCGGGGCGGCGTCGGGCGGTGGCGAGACGTCGGTCATGAGGCTCCGTTCTCCCTGACGGCACCTCCATCGTACACCACGGTCGCGGCGACCCGCGGAGACTTCGCCATCGAACGGTGACCCCGCGTGGGTCGCGCGCGCTGCGCCGCGCGACCCTCCCGCGCAGCCGGCCCACGATCCGGACCACGGGGACGAGCGAGGCGTGGCGGTGGAGCGTCCGCCCCCCGCGCCCGCTCAGGGCTCGGTCGGGAGCAGCTCGAAGGGGTTGCTGGGGACGCCGTAGACCGCCTCACCCTCGCTGACCCAGAAGACGTAGTCCCACGCCGGCTCGCCGTCGAGGAGCGCATCGACCTCGAGGCTCGCGCCCGGCGTCGTCTGCACGTACATCCCGTCGAGGTCCGCGCCGGTGAACGCATCGACCCAGGCCCCGAGGTCATCGGACGAGAGCAGGTCTTGGTACTCGAGATCGTAGGGATCGGTCCCGATGAAGCTGCCTCCGCGGACGGTGGTGACCACGTCCCAGTGGCAGTCCCCGAGATCGAGATCACCGCAGGTCGTGTAGAGGCGCCAGAGTCCACCCGAGGCGTACTCAATGAAGAGCCCCGTCTCCTCGCCCGGCGCCAGTTCCGCGAGCTCCGCGTCGCTGTCGATCCAGAGCAGCGGGACCTCGTCCTCGTCCTCGTCGTCCGAGTCGTAATAGTACGGCTCGCGTTCGACGTAGACGGTCTCCGTTCCGACGTAGCAGGCGGGGATCGTGGCGACCAACAGCAGTGCGGCGAGGCGAGGGATCTCGTGCATGGCGGCAATCCGGTGGGCGGGTTTCGGGCTCAGCGACGGGAGGGGCGAGCGGACGGGCTGGCGCCGGAGCGGCTCCCACCCGAGCGTCCCCCTCCGCTCGCGCCGCGGGACGGCGTGCTCGGACGACTGGGACGCCCGGCGGAGGGGCTGGACGAGGGGGCTCGCCCGGCGCGCTGCTCGTTGCTCGAGCGAGACGCGGGCGCGGGCGACGCGCGACCGGGCGCTGGTTGGGCGCGGGCGGGCGAGGCATTCGAGGGCGGGCCACTCGCGGGGCGGGAGCTCGGTGTCGCGGAGCGCCGCTCGACGAGCGGGCTTGGAGAGGGGCGGGACGACGCGCCAGCGCGGCGCGCGGGGTCACGAGCGACGGGGGCACGGTGATCCGCCGCTCCGTCGGCGGAGCGGGCGGGGTCGCGGCGGACGGCCGCGTCCGGAGCGCTGCGCCCGACGGAGGCGGGAACGCTCCGCCGCACCGAATCGGGGCTCGATCGCTCCACCCCTGGCGTCGCCGTCCGCGGCCGCGCCGGGACCCGCTCGGTGGAGCCGGGACGCTCGCGCAGGGCGAGCGCCCGCGGGTTCGCCGCGGTGCGTGCGGTCGGCGCGTACCGCACCGGGACGCGCGCCTCGGTCAGGGTGGGCCCGCGACGCCGGGCGTCGATGGGGGACACGTAGCGGCGCGTGCCCGCGCCGAGGCGCACGACGTGGTTGTGGTCGTGGACGACATAGCGGTGCACGTGGTGGTGGAACATCCAGCGGCTCTCGCAGAAGACGTAGGGGACGACGGGGCGGTACCACACGCTCACCGCGTACCCGTCCACCCACACGTACGACGGGGGCGCCGGGGCCCAGCCCACGTAGGCGTACCCCGGGCTTGGCACGCGCCAGACCACCCAGGCGTGGGAGTACTCGCGCCCGGGGATCCACACCCAGCCGTGATCGCTCGACCAGACCCAGCGGCCGTAGTGGAACACCGCCCAACCGAAGGGGTAGCCGCTCACCCACATCCAGTCGCCGTCCTCGGCGAGCGCCCAGCGGCCGTTGGTGACGTAGGGGGCGAAGTCGGGACCGACGACGGCCGCGCTCGGCACCCAGACGGTGCCGTACCGCGGGTGATTGACCCAGGCGCCGTAGGGCGAGAGATCGTCCTGAAACACTACGAGCGCCGTGGGATCGTGGTCCACCACCACGGTGGTCTGCGCTCGCGCCACCGCGGGCGCCGCGACCACGCCGCAAGCGAGGACCAGCGCCAAAAACGACCGAGTCATCGCGCGCGACATGCTAGCCATCTTGAGCCTCACCCTGGGGCCTAGCAACTGCCATACCGGTTGGACGGACACGGCTCGCGAACGATGGATTCTGGGGGCCGACCCGCCCTGGGAGCGGTCAATTCGGCGCTGGACGGGACGGGCAGGCCCCGTCCGGCCCCTTGGCGCGCGACGGGACCCGCCGGCGGCCGTGCACCGCCGTTCACTGTGAAGTTGCCACGGTCACCCGCGTCGAACGGGTTAGCTCCGCTTCCGCTATCCTCCGCCCGATGCACCGCTACGCCCATTGCGCCACGGCCGCGCTGGCGATCCTGGCCTGCCACCCGAGGCCGGCCGTGCCCACGGCCGGCACCCCCGCGCGCTGCGAGGGGGCGCAGGCCACTGAGCTCGAGCTCGAGGCGCTGCCGACCGTCGACCCACCTCCCTCACGCGTCGCGCTGACAGCCTCCCTGACCCGGGCTCGCCTCGAGCGCGAGCTCTCCGCGGCAGTGCCGGAGCTGCTCGCCAACGGGAAGGAGGACATCGGAGCGCCCGGCGTCGTGAGCTACGTCGTTCGGCGGGGTCCGCTCTCCGCCGCGCTCGTCGACGATCGACTCGAGGTCACGACCCGAGTGGCGGTCGCGGTGCAGGTGTCCAAGCGAATTGGCCCGCTCAGCGTCGTGTACGGGCGCTGCAACCCGGCGCTCGACGCTCGGGCCGGGATGCCCCTGCAGCTCGGCGCCGACTACGAGACCGGTGACGCCGCGGTCACGGTGAAGGTCGTCCAGGGCTGCGTGGTCGCCGGCTACGACGCCACCCCCGAGGTGAGCAAGGCCGCCCGGGAGTCCACCGCGGAGGTTCGGAGACAGATCGACCGTGAGGTGCCGCGGCTCCGCCCCTTGGTGGAGGCCGGCTGGGCGTCGCTGCACCGCGCGGTGGACATCGGCGACGAGGCCTGCCTCCGGCTCACCCCGGAGGCGGTCACCCAGGGCCGGCCCACGGAGGGGAACGGCGAGCTCCAGGTCAGCGCCGAGGTCACCGGGCGGATCTCCTTCGAGCGGCCCTGTGCCCCCGCGTCGACAGAGCCCGTGCCCCCGCTGCCGCCGCTCGCCCGGCGCGACGCCGTCACCCCGGGGGTGGAGCTCGCCACCGTCGTGCTGATCCCCTGGAGCGAGGTGGGCGCTGCGCTGGACCTGGCCCTGGGGAGTGGCCCGACCGCGCTCGAGGCGCGAGGCGCGCGGGTGGACGGTCAGCCCCGGGTCGTGGTCGGGGTGACGCCTTCGCAGGGGAGCTGCCCCCGGCGCTCCTGGATCGCCGCCGAGCCCTGGTTCGACGCGAGCTCCCGACAGCTCCGCCTGCGCGAGGCGACGCCGGTGGCCGCGGGCGACCGCCGGGGGCGCGTCGCTCGCGACCTCGCGGACAAGCTCCAGGGCTCCTTCGCCGCGCCCCTGCCGCTGGATCTGGCCGCGCTCGGGGGCGCGCTCGATCGGGCCCTGCGAGAGCTCGTCCCCGAGCTGCCCGAGGGCGTCACGCTCCACCTCGATCTGGCAAGCCCCCGGGTGCGCGCCGTCACCGTGGGGAACGACGGGATCGCGGCGACGGTCGCCGTCACCGGCCGCGCCGAGCT
Source organism: uncultured Polyangiaceae bacterium (assembly GCA_964480725.1). GTDB lineage: Bacteria > Myxococcota_A > Polyangia > Polyangiales > Polyangiaceae > JAFGBI01. The sequence continues at coordinate 26,267 of CAYZQO010000045.1, forward strand.
CCGCGCCGAGTAGCGCTCGTGCGCGTCACCGCGGGCGGGTGTAGAGCCACACGACGGGCACGCCGTGGTACGCCCCCACGACCGCGGGCGCGACGGTGCCGTGGGTGACCCAGATCTGGTGCTCGACCCGGCTCATGTGCGGCTCGTGGTGGTAGAGCTGTAGTTCGGACCCGGCGATGTCGAGCGTGCCCCGGAGATCCGCGCGCAGCCGGCCGTCCTCGCGCAGGAGGGCGAAGCTCTGCAGCGCCGTGTCGTGCACGTACACCCGCCCCTCGGGCGGTGTGAGCGCGTCGACCGCCCCTTGCACGGCGCCGGTCGTGGTGCCCCAGAAGGTGCGGTTCAGGCCGAGGGACGCCGCCCCCGGCGCGCCCCCGACGAGCGGCGTGTAGGCGGTGAGCCCCCAGGGATGCGAGCCGCCGGTGATCGCGAGCGGGCCCGCGACCACCGCGAGCGCGACGGCCAGGGGCAGCGCCCGGGTGAGGGGTGCGCGTGCACCCGCGGCCGCGAGCGCGCGCTCCAGCCTGCTCACCACCACCTCGAACCCGAGTCCGGCGAAGAGGCATAGGAACGGATACGCCGTCAACCAATGCTTGGTACCGCCAAAGATGGGCGTGCTCGTCGACCACCAGGGGGCGTAGGCAACGGCGATGGACAGTAGCCAGAGCCCGACGGTGGTGCGGCCGCGGACGGGACCGGCAGCGGGCCCCGCGTCCTCCCTCGATCCGACGCCGCTGAGCCGCGCCGCGAGCCGAGGCCACCGCGCGCCGAGGTCCTGCACAGTCCCCGCCCCCAACCCCAAGAGACAGAGTAGCAGCGTGATCCCCGGGACGGTGGCCGCCGTCATCACCCAGGCGTACCGGCGCGGCATCGGGGGCCGGTGGTAGGTGACCCCGAGGAATTCCATGTTGTAGTAGTCGTGCCGGGTGTGAAACCGCACCCATTCGGCGACGCGCGCCAGCGGGTCGTGCCAGAGCCAGGGCCAGGCGGCGTAGAGCACGAGGGGACCGAGGAAGAGGACCGCGAGGAGTGCCCAGGGCGCGGGCGGGCGCCGCGACCGGAGCGGCGCCCGTCGCCAGTCGAAGAGGTCGAGTGCCGTCAGGGCGACCACCACGGCGGGGAAGAGCCACGCGTTGTGTTTGGTGTCGAGAAAGAGCCCGTACACCAGGCCGGCGGCGATCGACCAGGCGAGGCTCCGCCGCTCGATGGCGAGCCAGAGCGAAAGCGCGGTGGCCGTCCACATCGCCGCCGCCGCGACGTCGAAGCAGGCGAGGTGCGCGTGGAAGAAGACGCGCGGCAGCAGGGCGAAGAGCAGGGCCGCCACGATCCCGGCACGCCGGCTCACGGCGAGGCGCCCCCAGACGAACACCAGGGTCACCGCGAGCGCTCCCATCACCATTCCCGGAAAGCGGTGGGCGGTGCCGGGCTCGGCGAACCAGCCCCAGCGCTCGAAGAGCAGGCGGCGGGAGAGCGCGAAGAGCGTCTTCATCAGCGCCGGGTGCTCGTGGTTGACCTGCCAGTGCCGGTCCACCACCGCGGGCGCGAGGGCCCGCGCTGGGTCCTGGAGCAGGAGGTCGAACCAGGCCTGGTAGGCGCGGGCGGCCTGGTAATAGAAGCCCTCGTCCCGGGCGTAGCCGAGGTCGGACACGGTGGCGAGGAGCCAGGCGAGATACCCACCGGCGAGGGCGAGCGCGATCGTGCCGTCGATCGCGACCCGCCCCCCCTCGCGCGGGGGCGCTGCGGCAACGGGGGGCTCAGCGGGTGTCGGCATGGAAGCAGATCGGGCGCGTCTCGGGGGACTCGCTCGTGATGGTGAACTCGACGTCGGCGGTGGTGCCCGCATGCGGCCCCGTGGGGACCCCGAAGCGACCCCAGCGGGCGTCGGTCGCGATGGTGGTGAGGAGCGGCTCCCCCGCGACCCTCACCGTGAGAGAGACGCGCGCGTCCACCACGTCCCGCTCCAGAAACCAGGAGGCGCCGAGGTAGCCCCAGATGGCGTCGCCGAGCGGCACGTCGCGGTACCGGATCCGCCGCGGCAGGCGCGCGAACGGCTCGGCCGACACGCAGCGGTGCGGCCGGAACCGCTCGTCCTCGATCACGGTGACGCCAACGAAGCGGTACGGCCCTCCGGGGCAGTCGAAGCGTGCGGCGGGCACCGCGACCGGGCCGTGGAGGCCGCCCGTGAGCGGCCGGCCCGCGGGGTTCCACGCGCAGGCGTCACGGCCGGTCGCGTCGAGGACCCGCACCCGCTCGGGACCGAAGCCCGCGGTGAAGTCGAAGCGCACCCGGGCCGGGTCGGGGTTCTCGAGGCGCCGCAAGCGGAAGCGGCCGCGCGTGACCTCCTCGACGACGCGCCAGCCGTCCGTCTCCTCGGACCGGGCGCCAAGCGCGCTGACCTCGATCGCCCGCAGGAAGGGCCTCGCGTCGGCGCGCGCCACCTGGGCAAGCGGCATCAGGTGGTCCCCGAAGGCGTGGCGCGCGAGCGGCTCGGCCCAGCCGGGAGCGACCACCACCAGCTCGTCGGCGGTCCGGAGCGCGGCGAGCTCGGAGCGCAGCGCCTCCCACTCGGCGACCGTGGGGGCCCGCCGCGCAAACCACGCGTGCGCGGTGAGCTCGATCAAGCCGAGGAGCGGGACGAGCAGCCACAGCCACGCGGCGCGGGCCATCGTGGTCCGGAGCGTGCCACAGGCGGCGAGGCCGTGATAGGTTCCGGTGCGCATGACGTACACGGAGTCCTTCCTCGACGAGGTCACGCGCGTCGCAGCGGCGCTCGACCGCACCGCCATCGAGCAGCTGGTCGACGAGCTCGTGGCCGTCCGCGAACGAGCGGGGCGCGCCTTCGTCCTTGGTGTCGGGGGCGGCGCCGGCAACGCGAGCCACGCCGTCAACGACCTGCGCAAGCTCTGCGGGATCGAGGCCTACGCGCCGACGGACAACGTCTCCGAGCTCACCGCCCGCGTGAACGACGACGGCTGGGCCTCGACCTTCTCCGGCTGGCTCGGCACGAGCCGGCTCGGCCCCGCGGATCTCGTCCTCGTCTTCTCCGTCGGCGGCGGCGATCTCGCGCGAAACGTCAGCCCTAACCTGGTCGAGGCGCTGAAGCTCGCCGGGTCCGTCGGCGCAAGGATCGCGGGTGTGGTCGGCCGCGACGGCGGCTTCCTCGCCCAGGTGGCGCACGCGGCCGTGCTCGTCCCCACCGTGAACCCGGCGACCGTGACCCCGCACACGGAGGCCTTCCAGGCCGTCGTCTGGCACCTGTGTGTCTCGCACCCGCGCCTGCTTCGTCACGAGATGAAGTGGGAGTCCGTTCGCTAGGGAGGCGGAGACCTTGACGGAGGCGAGCGGGCGCTGGTTCGTCGCGGGGGGGGCCGGGTTCATCGGCAGCCACCTCGTCGACCGGTTGGTCGCGCGCGGCCCAGGCACGGTCTACGACGATCTGAGCGTGGGCAAGCGCGACTTCTTGGCGCCACACCTGGCGAGCGGCGCGGTGAACCTCGAGGTCGCCGACCTCCGTGACCTCGAGCGGCTCGCGCGGGTCATGGCCGGACACGAGCTCGTGTTCCATCTGGCCGCCAACCCGGAGGCGCGGTGGGGCCTGGAGAACCCGCGGCTCGATCTCGAGCAGGGCACGATCGTGACCCACAACGTCCTCGAGGCGATGCGGCGCACGGGGGCGAGGCGGCTCGTTTTCGCGTCGTCGGGAACCGTGTACGGCGACACCCCGGAGCCCTGCGCCGAGGACGATCTGGGCCGGCTCCCCATTTCGCTCTATGGCGCGAGCAAACTGGCGGGCGAGGCGCTCGTCAGCGCCTACGTCGAGTGCTTCGGACTTCAGGGCTGGATCTTCCGCTTCGGCAACGTGGTCGGCCCGCGCGGCACGCACGGCGCCGCGCTCGACTTCCTCCACCGGCTCAAAACCGCGCCGGACCGGCTCGAGGTGCTCGGCGACGGCCGGCAGGCCAAGCCCTACGTCTGGGTCGAGGACGTGGCGGACGCGATCCTGTTCACGCTCGACCACGCCCACGAACGCCTCGCCGTCCACAACATCGCCCCCCCCGACGTGACCACGGTATCGCGCATCGCCGAGCTCTGCGTCGCGGCCTCGCCGAACCCCGCCGCGACCATCCACTACCGCGGCGGGGACCGGGGCTGGCCCGGCGACATCCCGCGCTCCTGCATGATCGGGGATCGGCTGGCGGCGCTCGGCTTTCGGCTCACCCACACCAGCGACGAGGCCGTCGCCGCGGCGGTGGCAGCGCTAGCGCGGGAGGTCTTCGGCGGCGACGCCGCGCCGCCGACCCGGACCCAACGCGGAGGCTAGCCGATGCAGGCCGTGATCCTCGCCGGCGGGCTAGGGACGCGCCTCGGCGCCCGCACGGCGAGTCTTCCCAAGAGCCTGCTCCCGGTCGCGGGGCAGCCGTTTATCGACTGGCAGCTCACCCGCCTCGCCGCCTGCGGGTTCACGGAGGTCCTGCTCTGCGTCGGCCACCTGGGGGACGCGCTCCGAGCCCACGTGGGCGACGCCGCGGCGGGCCTCGCGGTCCATTACAGCGACGACGGGCCGCGGCTGCTCGGCACCGCGGGCGCCCTCCGCCGCGCCCTGCCGCTGCTCGCGCCGAGCTTCCTCGTCACCTACGGCGACAGCTACCTCCCGTTCGATTACGCGACGCCCCTGCGCGATCTGGCGGGGCACCCGGCGGCGCTCGGCACCCTGAGCGTGTACCCAAACGCTGGGCGGTGGGACGCGAGCAATACGGCGATCGCCGGGGAGCGCGTGGTCCGCTACGCCAAGGGGAGCGCCGATCCCGTGCTCGACCACATCGACTACGGCGCCCTCGCGCTCCGCCGCTCGGTGATCGAGGCGCTCCCGCCCGACGAGCCCTGGGGCCTCGACGCCATCCAGGCCGATCTCGCCACGAGCGGCCGCCTCCGGGCGCTCGTCGCGCCAGAGCGCTTCTACGAGATCGGCTCGGAGGCAGGGCTCGCCGAGCTCGAGCGGGCGCTGGGCGAGGGCCGCTGAGCGGCCCCCCGCCTACCCGGTGATTCACTGCTCGATGGTCGAGTCGGTGACCTCGATGGGCGTGTCCTCGTGGTTCGAGATCTGCGGGTAGGTCGGCTCCCAGCTACCCCCGGTGTTGTTCGTGATCACGGAGCGGTCGATGACGATGTTGCCGCTGTGATCGTTGCTAACGAAGAAGATGGCGCTGCCGTAGGCGCGGACGGTGTTCTGCTCGATGAGCGCGCCGCAGATCGACAGCGTCATGGTGTTGCCGTCGTTGTAGATGGCCCCGCCGCTGCCGCCGCCGGGCGTCCCCTCGTCAGCGGGGTTGCCCCGGTAGCCGATGGCGGCATTGTGGCTCATCACGCTGTTGAGGAGGGTCCAGGAGACGCCGATGCTGCCGATCGCACCGCCGTTCGAGCCGGTGTTGCCGTAGCCCTCCGCACCGCCGAAGGTGCTGTTCACCACGTACACGGGCAGGCCCTCGTACTGCTGCATGACGCGGACCGCGGCGCCGCCGATGTCGGGGCCCTCATCGGCACAGACGTTGTTGAAGAAACGCGAGTTGACGATCTTGATCCGACCGCCCTGCGCGTAGATGGCGCCGCCGCCCTCCTCGGCGTAGACGTCCTCTTCCTCTTCCTCGAGGTACCCGTCGTAGACGCCGTTGCCGGCCGGGCCCGAATCGGGTGACCACTTGGCGTTGCCGTCGATGAAGGTGAGGTTCTGCACCGTCAACTCCGGCGTGGCCTGGTTGTCGCAGCGCGGCGTGGTCCAGCCGACCACGCGATCGCAGGTGTTCTGGTAGAGGATGCGGCGGACGCCGCCGCCGCTGAGCGTCACCAGCCCCCCGCCGTCGATGACGACGCGCTCGGAGTCATTCGAAACCACCGCCGTCTCGTCCATCAGGATGGTCACGGGCTCGGGACCGCAGTCGAAGGTGATGACGCCGCCCGCGGCCACGGCCGCGACGACCCGAGCCGAGGTGCAGCTCTCCGGGGTGCCGTCGCCCACGACCTGATCGGGGCTCGAGACGTCCTCGAGCGCCGCTTCGGCCGGGACCTCGCAGGTGCCGTCGGGGTTGCCCGCCTCCGGGCCTTGCTCCGGGTCGGTCCCACCAGTGCCGCTGCCACCCGTCTCGCTGCCACCCGTCTCGCTGCCGCCCGTCTCGCTGCCACCCGTCTCGCTGCCGCCCGTCTCGCTGCCGCCCGTCTCGCTGCCGCCCGTCTCGCTGCCGCCCGTGCCCGTCGCACCGGCGCCGCCCTCGTCGGCTCCGCCAATGCCGGCACCGCCGGTCGCCGTGCCCCCGGGCCCCTCCCCACCCTCCTCGCTCCCACCGGAGCTCGTGCCCCCGGGACCGTCGCCCCCCTCCTCGGCGCCGCCGCTGCTAACGCCGCCGGATTGCCGGCCACCGTCACCCGCACCGCCCTCGTTGCCGCCGCTGCCGGGGTCGCCGGTCCCCTCCCCGCCCTCCTCCGCGCCGCCGCCGCTCGTGCCCCCCGTGGCGACTCCGCCGCTGCTGGCGCCGCCGGTTACATCGCCGCCGCTGCCCGCGCCCCCGCTCCCGGCCGCTCCGGTGCCTCCCTCCTTGTCGTCCTCGTTCCCGCAGGCCGCCGTCGATGCGAGCGCCAGGAGGGCGAGCATCGTCCAGAGAGTGCCGTTCTTCCTCATCGTTCACTCCTCCCGTCGGGGGGCATTGTACCTCGCCCGGCCGGACAGGCGAGCCCGGTTGCCCACTGAGGTTTCGTTCTCCGGGCCCGACGCGGAGCGGCACCGCTCCGCGTCATGTCGCCCCGCAGCGACGGCTCGGGATCGGGTGCGCGCGGCGACCGCGGCGGACGGGGACGGACCCGTGCTATTACCGCGCCGTGATCATCTCCCGCGCCCCGGTGCGCTTCTCCCTCGGCGGAGGCGGCACGGATCTGCCGAGCTACTACCGCCAGTACGGCGGGTACGTGGTGACGGCCGCCATCGATCGCTACGTCTACGTGCTCGCTAACCGCCGCTTCTACGACGACATCCGGCTCGCCTACTCGGAGACGGAGATCGTCCCCGCCGTCCACGCGATCCGGCACCGAATCTTCCGCGCAGCCCTGGAGATGGTGGGGATCGAGCGGGCGATCGAGCTCGTCAGCGTGGCCGACGTCCCCGCCAACAGCGGCCTCGGATCGTCGGGAACGTTCACGGTGGCGCTCCTCAACGCCCTGCACGCCTACAAGCGCGAGTTCGTGTCCGCAGCGCAGCTCGCCGAGGAGGCTTGCGAGCTCGAGATGGTCCGCCTCGGCGATCCGGTGGGCAAGCAGGATCAGTACATCGCCGCATTCGGCAATGTGACCGCGCTCACCATCGATCCCGACGGGACCGTGCATGCCGAACCGGTGCCGATCCGCGACGAGGTGATGGGGGAGCTCGAGAACAACCTGGTCGCCCTCTACTCGGGCATCGAGCGGCCGGCCAGCGCGGTGCTCACCGAGCAGGGGTCTCGGGTCCGCGCGCAGGATCCGACCACGATCGCCGGGATGCGCCGCATCGAGAAGATCGGCCGCGAGGTGTACCGCCTGCTCGTTCGCGGCGAGCTCGATCTCTTCGGGGAGCTGCTGCACGAGCACTGGACGCTGAAGCGGGGGCTCGCCAGCCGGATGACCGACGCCATGATCGACGAGGACTACGCGGCCGCGCGTGCCGCCGGCGCGCTCGGCGGCAAGCTGATGGGGGCCGGCGGCGGCGGCTTCTTCCTCTTCTACGTGCGACCCACCGATCGCCGGCACCTGGTCGAGGTGATGAGGGCACGTGGGCTCCGCCCGCTGCGCTTCCGCTTCGACCTCGACGGCGCCCGGATCGTCGCCAACCTGCACCGCGCGACGGGGTAGCCGGGCCGCGCCCGCGGCATGCCGCCGTCACTCGTGGTCGGGGCAGAGCAACTCGACCTCGGCCTCGAGCGCGCTGCAGCCACCCTCGTTCTCGACGAGGGTGGGGTAGCCTTCCTCCACGACGCATCGGAGCGAGCCGGCGTAGCATTCGAGGTAGCGCAAGCTCGCGTCGAGGCAGCCGGCGTCGACGACCTCGAGGACGGCGGGGTCAAAGTCGAATTCGCTCATCACCTGGTCGGTGCAGTCTTCGACCCCGTCGTACTCGTCGAAGAACTCCGTGCCGACGCAGTCGTACACAGCATCGCAGACGCTCCGCAGGACGCCCTCGAGGCGATCGAGGGGCGTGCCGCTCGGGGTGTCGTTCGGCGGCGGATCCGGGATCAAACCCTGATCGCCCCCGCGCACGTCGCCGTCACCGCAGGCCGCGAACAGCCCAAGCGTCGCAGCCGCCAGCACGATCCGTCGCGCGCGCGATGGTGTCATTCCCCGGCTCCTCTCGACCGACTCGAGAAGGGTTTCCGATGGGTGCCCGCACGTCAAGTGTCCGGTGTGGGATCCGAAGTCCTCGGACCAGGGCCGGGGACGCGCCCCCACCGGGGGCGAAGCAGGGCGAAGGCGATCGCCCCTGACGTCGCGAGGCACACCAGCAGGCCCGCGCCGAGCCGTCGCGGTCGGTAGCGGAACTCGACGGTCGTCGCCCCGGGCCGGAGGCGGGCAGCGACGCGACGCTCGCGCTCGAACGCGGGGACTCCGTCGGCGCGCCAGCTCCGCTCGTAGTTCATGTCGTAGACGACGAGGGCGCCGGGCTCGGCGCCGCGCACCTCCACGAGGGCGCGATTCGGCGACCACTCGGTCACGGTCGCCTGCCCCGGCCCGCCCACCACCTCGGCCATCCCACGGTACCGGGGATCCTCCACCGGGATCGCCCCGACCGGAAAGCTCTCGGGGATGCCGTAGCACTCGACGACACCCTGGTTGGCGAGCATCGGCAGGAGCACGGGCTTGGCCCAGTCGCGGCGCACGTACTCCGCCACCGGCAGCCGCCGGTGCTCGAAGGCGGGCGCGCGAGCGATGGCGTCCGGAGCCTGCATCCAGAAGGCGTGAGCGACGCCGCCACGAGACTCACGACCGAGGTCGGCGACGATGGCCCCAACCGGCAGGAGCAGCAGGAAATCGAGCCAGGGCGAGCGACGGAGCGCCCGGTCGAGGCGCTCGCCGACCCAGGCCGCGAAGGAGACGGCGAGCAGCAGCACCATCACCAGGTGGAAGCGCGAGGGGACGTGGAGCGACGAGAAGATCGGCGCGCGGTGGAGCAGCGCCCACGGCGAATAGGGGTGGAAGGCACCGAGGCCGAGCAGCCAGGCGAGCAGGCCGAGCAAACGGATCGCCTGTGCCCGAGGACCGCGAGCGAAGAGCGCGCCAAGCACCAGCGCAGCGAGCGGCAGGGCGCCGACGTAAAGGGCCCACTCGTGCCAGTTGTAGGCGGGCACTCGGACCGGGAAGGCCCCGTAGCGCTGCCCGCGCTCGGTGAGCATCACCACCAGGTCGCCGAGCCCGATCACCTCCCGCGACTCGATGATGCGCGGTGCGCTCGCCATAGTATCGACCACCGGCCAGAGCTTGGGCGCGGCGAGCCCCGCGGCGACCCCACCCGCGACGGCGAGCCTGCCCAGCGGTCGGAGCGAGGCTCGCCCGACGGCGAGCAACAGCGCGTAACCGGTGAGGAAGAGCGCCGTGTACGGGAGCGGGTAGATCCCGCCGAGGAGCGCGGTGAGGGCGACGAAGGCGCCGGCGAGGAGCGCGCTCCGGCCTCGCCCTGGGTCCTGGGCGCGATCGAAGGCCCAGAGCGCCCAGGGGAGCCAGCAGAACTGCAGGTGCCAGGTGTGACCGGTGCCGAGCTGGAACGCCCAGCGCCCGTTGAGCGCGAAGAGGGCGGCGACCAGCGCCGCGAGGGCGACGCTGCGCGTGAACCGCGACGCGAGCAGGTGGGCGCCAGCGAGCGCGGTCGCGGTCGCCCCCAGCACCTCGATCCGGATCGCGGCCCGCACGTCGAGCAGCAGGTACAGCGGCAGGTACGGCGAGACGAGGTTGGTCGCGCCCTCGATGTAGCCGAACGCGGGGAAGCCGCCGCAAAGCCAGGGGTTCCACCAGGGGAGCTCCCCGTACTCGAGCAGGGCGACAGTGGTGATGTGCCGGTAGGCGGTCGCCACGTCCCAGTCGTGGAAGCCGTAGGTGTCCCAGCGGGCGAGCATCGGACCGAGCATTCGGAGCTCCCCCCAGAGCAGCAGGACCGCCGCTGCGATCAGGGCCCAGGCGCGAGGGCTCCGGGCAAGCGCCGTGACCCGCGCCAGCCGACCGCGCCGCCAACGGGGGGCCGACGGGGCGCTCGACGGGGCGGACGGCGACGCCACGACGCGGCATCCTAGGGGTCGGCGTACCGCGCGGCAACCGGACGGGGTACGGTTGCCACCGTGCCGACCGGCGCGCACGAGGACGGTTCCCCGGCCTTCTATGACGAGGTCTGGTCGCGGTTCGCCTCGCTCGACGCACGGAGCCCCGCCGCGCGCCACCGCCGACGGCTGGTGGTCGAACGAGTCGCGGCGGCGCTGCGGGCGCGGGACCTCGGCGCCGCGCGGCCACGACTGCTCGACGTGGGCATGGGGCCCGGTCACCTGCTCCGGGCCCTGGCCGAGGCGCTGCCCACGCTCGAACTCGCGGGGGCGGAACTTTCACCGCAGAGCCTCGAGCTCGCGCGCCGCGCCTGCGTCCCGGCGGAGCTGTTCCCGATCGACCTCGAGTCCCCCGGCTTCACCAGGGAGCAATCGGCACACCTCGGCCGCTACGACGTCGTGGTCTGCTCGGAGGTGCTCGAGCACCTCGGCGACGATCGCACCGCCGTGCGCCACCTCCGCGCGCTGCTCGCGCCAGGCGGGACGCTGGTGGTGACGGTGCCGGGGGGCAAGCCGACACGCTTCGATCTCCGCATCGGCCACCGCCGCCACTACGGAACGCGCGAGCTCGGCACGCTCCTCGCGGTGGCGGGCCTCCACCCGGAGTCCATCGTCGCCTGGGGGTTCCCGTTCCACAGCGCTTACCGCGCCGCCGTCCGGGTCGCCTCGGCGTGGCGGCTCCGGTCGGCGCCCGACGCCGACCGCCGCGACGGCGGTCCCGACGCCCGCGACCCGTTAGACGCGGATCCCGCGGACCGGCCGAGCGGGGTGCGCGACGTGGAAGACGGGGCCTGGCGCACACCGACGGACCCCACCGCGACGGACGCGGCACCCGAGGTCGGAACCCGGCTCAGCGCGGCCTACGGCGCGGCCGCGCGGTTCCTCCACCCGCTCTTCTACTTGAACCTGCCGTGGGGTGGGGAGCAGCTGGTGGCGGTGGCGCGACGGGGCGCGTGAAGGTCCGTTACGTCCCCGCGGGGATCGCGAGCCGCGGGGGAGGCGGCGGGTCCATGTCGCTGCCGACGTAGTAGCTCGGGTGCGGCGACTGCAGGTAACCCTGCGTCATCTCGCCCACGCCGGTGCGGTACTCGGGGTCCTGCATGAAAGTGGGCAGGCGGAAGGAGGTGACAGCCGTGCTCACGTAGATCCTGAGCTCGCGGTTGGAGTCGCAGAGCCACCAGGCCTCCTCACGCCAGTCGCCGAGGACGTCCGCGACGCCCATCGGGCAGTCGCGGTTGCCGACCGCGCAGCCGCTGGCGCTCGCCACGTTCGCGACGCTCGAGCCGTTCCACTTGCCGATGGTGGTGCCCGAGATGAGCTCGCGCTCGCGGTCGGCGTCCCAGTAGATCGCCAGGTTCGGGGTGTTGGGGCGGGCGCCGCGGTCGTTTCCCTGCGCGTCGTAGAGGGGGCTGTCCCCGGCGGCCCAGCACTCGAGGCCGCGGTAGCGGTCGTCGATGTTGGCGCAGAGCCCACGTCCGACGTCGCCCCAATCACCGGTCGGCCCCCAGACGAGCTCGCCGGTGGCCGCGTCGCGCAGTTCTGCGGGGTGGGTGTAGCTGTCATTGAACTCGTGGACGTAGAACACCTCGAGCCCGGGCCGATCGGGATCGATGTCGCTCAGATGGAAGCGATCCCCGTGCTGTTCCTGGGTGTTCCAGAGAACGCTCTGCCCGTCGTCGTCGATGGCGACGTTGAAGAACAGGAACTCGTCGCGCCCGTCGCCGTCGATGTCGCTGGCGCGCACGTTGTGCCCGTAGTTGCCCCCCCCGTCCGCGGCCACCCAGACCCAGCGCTGGGTCAGCGCCCCGTTCGCGTAATCGTAGGCGCGGATCTCGTCCCGCGAGTTGCCGCCCCGGGTGATGACGACGCTCGCGCGCTGCCCGTCGAGGTACGCGGGCGACATTTGGTTGCGGTTGTACCGGTAGCCGTCGGTGCCCCAGGGGCCCACCGGGATCCAGGGGGCCCGGGCGAGGCTCTCCCCCGTCTCGCCGCTCCACACCTCGAGGAACTCCGCGTCGGGGTGCTCGCTCCAGCTGACGTCGCCAGCCGCGTCCCGGTAGTCGGTGACACCGTCGCCGTTCAGGTCACCCTCGCCGCCGAGTTCGGTCGGGACCTCGCTTGCCTTGATCGCGATCTCGGCGCGCCCATCGCCGTCGAGGTCGTACACGAACATCGGCGAGAACCACACGCCGGGGCGCACGTTGGGACCGAGGTCGCGCCGCCAGAGCAGACCGCGGTCGAGGTCGTAGGCCTCGATCTTGATCGTCTCCTCCGGGTAGGGATCGCTCTGGGTGACGTCGCGGTCGCCGTCGGAGCGCTTGAGCACGAACTCGAACTGGCAATCCCCGTCGAGATCCCCGACCCCAGCGAAGCGGCCCGCCTGGCTGGTGCCGGCGTCGAGCGGGATCGAGAGGTAGTTCGTCGAGCTGGCGGTGACCGCCTCCGAGCTCCCCTGCTCGACCCCGTCGAGCACCGGGCGCACCTCGTAGATGCTCCCGACGGGGGCGCCGTCGTCGAGGTAGTTCGTGGAGTCCGTGATGGGCGACCCGTTCACGAGGGTGGTCCCGCGGTAGACGTTGAAGGCGAGTTCCGGGGGATCGGTCGCCTTTAGACGCCAACCCACGTAATTGCCGTCGCCCGAGCGCACCGCGACCACTCCGCGGCATTCCGCGAGCGCGGAGGCGGAGCCGCCCGCCGCGCCGCCGGAACCGCTCGCACCCCCTGTGGCCAGACCGCCGGAGCCCCCCGCGACGGCGCCTCCCGAACCGCCCGTGACGCCGCCGGCGCCGCCCGCGCCTCCCAACATCGCGCCGCTGGAACCACCCATCGCGCCACCGGAGCCGCCCATCGCTCCCCCGGTCCCGCCGGAACCGCTCGCGCCTCCACTGGTAGAACCACCGGACCCATCGCCTGTACCGCCCGTCGAGCCCCCAGCGGCGTCCACTCCACCAGTGGTGGCTCCGCCGGAGCCACTCGCCCCACCCGCCGTCGCTCCGCCGAGGCCGCCCACTCCACCCGCGGCGGCTCCGCCCACGCCATCGGTCGAGCCCCCGGTGGCGCCGGAGTCGCCACCAGTGGCGACGAGAGCACCACCGGTGGCGTCACCCCCGTCGCCGACCGATTCGTTGGGCGAGCCGCAGGCGACCAGGAGGACCAGGAGAGGCGGGAGGGGACGAAGGGGAGGGAGGCGCATGGGGGACCCGAGCCGTAATGATGCGCGCCGGCGGGGAACGGATCACCCTGGAAGCGAACCGAGGGCAAAAACTGCCGCGCACCGGCGCCGCAGCCCGTCCTGCGGAGCGTCCCCCCCGGCGACCGACCCCTTTGATCACGCCGCGCGGGACGGCGCTAGCGCCGTCCTCGTATCGAAAGCCGCCCGGGCCCGCCTCACGGTGCCGGGCGGTCGAGGTAATCCATGAGCCAGGTCATCGCCGGGCGCGAGCGCCCGTCGCGCACGAGGCCGCTGTTCGGCGCCATGCTCCAGGTCTGCCCGTAGATCCACCCCCAGATGGTGATGCCCTTGACGTAGTCCGCCTCCCAGAACAGCGGGAAGTACTCCTGGTACTTGCTGAGCTGCGTCGCATCGTCGGTGTAGCTGAGGTCCATCTCCGTGATGTAGATGGGGAGCCCAGTGTCGTTGTGCAGCTTGGTGAGGAGGTTCTTGACGTTGTTGAAGTTGATCGACCCGTGGTCGAGGTCGTGGGCCTGGGCCCCGATGGCGTCGATGGGCGCGCCCGCGGCCAGGATCGCCTTGACGATGTCGATGGAGTGCTGGTTGTCCCCGGACCACTCGATGTTGTTGTAGTCGTTGAGGACCAGGATCGCGTTGGGGCAGGCCTCGCGGGCCCACTTGAAGGCGTTGGCGATCCACGCCCAGTCGCCGTTCGTCCCACCGCCGATGGCGTTCGCGTAGCCCGGGTTGGTGTGCGGCGGCGGCTCGTTGACGACGTCGATGATCGCCACGTCCGGGTAGCGGGCGCAGAACTCCCCCATCCAGGCCTTCACGTGCGTCTCGGTGATGCTGGACTGCGGCTCCGGCTGCTGCGCCCCCCAGATGAAGCAGTGCTCCTTGAAGAGGATGCCCTTGTCCACGGTGTAGTCGTGGATGGCGTCCAGCGTGTCCCATCTGAACTCAGCCGTCGGCGAAGACTGCACCGAGCCCCACTTGCCGGCGTTCTCCGGAGAAACCTGATTCCAGTAGTCGGAGTAGGTCAGGCCCGCCGTGTCCAGGGAGGCATTCCAGCCGGTGGTGATGTTGCCCACGTACTTGCCGATGGGTTCGCGGCCCCCGGTGGCTGCGCCAGCCGTCGGATGGCTGCCGCCGTCCTGGCCGTCGCCGCCCGTCGGCGTGGAGCCGCCCGTCGGCGTGAAGCCGCCGGTCGGCGCGAAGCCGCCGGTCGGGTTGCTGCCGCCAGTCGGGTTGCTGCCGCCCGTGGGCGCAAAGCCGCCGGTCGGGGCGAAGCCGCCGGTGGGCTCCACCCCACCCGTCGGTGCGACGCCGCCGGTCGGGGCGAAGCCCCCCGTCGGAGCCGCGCCCCCCGTCGGAGGCGTGCCCCCGGTCAGTCCACCGCCGCTGCTGGCGCCACCGGATGCCCGGCCACCCGTCGCCGCGCCACCGGTGGCCGCTCCCCCGCTCCCGGGAGCGCCACCACTGTCTGACAGCCCACCGGTCCCGTCCTCGAGATCGCCCGAAGGCAGGCCCGGCGTCGCGTCGTCCGGATCACCGCTGCAACTCGGCAGGACCGCTAGCAGAAACAGAGAGAGCGGGAGCCAGTCCCGGGCGAGAAGGGTCGTCGCCGAGCGTCGCGTCGCGAGGTCGTGCCTGATCGTCATGGGCCCGCTGCTCTCCTTGGGGGGGGGAGTAGCCGCAATCGCGACCGAGGGAGGGCGCTTTCACCGGTAGCGCCCGGACGCGGCGGCACCAGGAGTCTGGGACGCGAGGTCGCCACAGGGCAGGAGGCGTGTTTCTCCCCTGCCACCTGCACAATTCCGCGACCGGGAGAAGCGCATCTCCCCCCGCTCCGTTTCGGTCCAGAAACGATCTGGCGAGGGGTCGACCCCGATCCTCCCCGCTGGATCGACCGCGGCGCGGTAGCACCGATGGATGCCGTGGTAGGCCAGGGTAAGACAACCGAGCACACGCACGACGGCAGCTGCGACGGCGCCCTCACCCGGGCCGCGCGGACACTACCGAAGCAGTTCGGCCGCGATCCAGAGGATCGGCGCTTGACCGTGTCCGTCTCCGGTGAGCCGGGTCAAGCCCATGTACTCCTGGGGGGTGCTCTTGTACCAGGTCCCGACGCAGATACCGCTGACGTCACCCTGAGCCGAGATCTTGGTCTGCAAGCCCGCCCAGGCGGCCTCGATGACCGGCACGTAAGTTTCCGCGTCCAGCACGCCACGCCGGACCCCGGCGACCATGGCGTAGGTGAACATGGCCGACCCCGAGCTCTCCTCCCAGTTGCTCGAGTCGTTCGGCAGATCCAGGACCTGGTACCAGAGCCCGTTGGGTCCCTGATAGGCCAGCAGCCCCTCCATCATCCGCTTGTACCCGGCCTCGATCGCCGGGTAGTCGCCCGTGCCAGCCGGAAGGTCGCGCATGATCTCGGCCATGCCGGCCGCGAACCACCCGTTGCCACGGCCCCAATGGACCCGCGCCTCGGTCTCGTTGTGGAAGAAGAGGCCGTTCGGCTGTTGCGCAGCCAGGTAGTCCACCATGACGCCAGACATGAAGCTGATGTACTTCGCGTCATTCGTCGCGCGATAGGCCTGCAGCTGCAGCCCGGTCATCATGAACATGTCGTCGATCGCGCCGCGGGTCTGGTTGGTGGTCTGCTGCGTGTCCGCGGTCACCGTCCCCAGCGACAGGTAGCTCTCGTCGCCGGTCTGGAGGTAGATCTCGAGCGGCACCATGCCGAAGATGTAGCGGTCGACGTGCGCCTCTCCGCCCGTCATCGCGTTGATGAAGTCGCCCTTGAACGGATCGAACTTGGTGACCAGGGCGTCGAGCAACTCCTGACTGTCCGTCAGGCTCGCCACGCCGAGCGAGCCGTACCACTCGCAGGCCGTCTTGTAGCCATCACCAGGAAGGTTCGCCACCGAGCTGAACGAGAGGGTCTGCCGACGGAACCGATCGGCCAGCAGGAGCCCCACCTCGCGCGCCGAGGGGATCAGGTGTGCGAGCGGATTCTCCGGCGGCTGGGTCGCCCCTTCACAGCACACCTGGGCGCCCTCACAGAGCCCATCCCGCTCCGTTCCGCCCCACTCGACACATTGGTCCAGACATTCGTGGGTGCAAGCGTCGCTCCCCTGGCCCCCCGCGCCGCCCGCCATCCCGCCGGTGGCGTCGCCACCCGAGCCGACCCCGCCCGTTCCACCCGCGCCGGGGTCACCCCCGGTGCCACCGGCTGCGCCACCCACCCCCGGCTCACCGCCGGTCACGCCGCCAACTCCGGGCCCGCCACCCGTCGTACCGCCGACGCCGCCGGTCGCGCCGCCAACCCCAGGCACCCCACCGGTCACGCCACCGACCCCGCCGGTCGCGCCGCCGACACCGGGGACGCCGCCCGTCGCGCCGCCGACACCGGGGACGCCGCCCGTCGCGCCGCCAACCCCGGAAATCCCGCCCGTCGCCCCGCCGACGCCGGGGCCGCCGCCGGTCACGCCCCCAACGCCCACGACCCCACCGGTGCTGCCGCCCAGGCCGACACCCCCGACGCCGCTGCCACCCGTGGCGGTCGTCGCTCCCGTGGCGCCGCCGTCGGCGGGTCCCCCATCGTCCTTGGAGCTGCAGCCCCAAGCACAGGACACGAGCCCCAGCGCCACGGCGCGAGCGAAGAGCCTAGCGATCCTCTGCTTGCCGATGTGCCGGCTTCCGGCCTGCGAAGCGTCCATGGTCGTTGAACCTCATCCTTGGCTCGCCCGCCGTCCCGGCATTTACCGTAGCCGGTCCCGCCCTCGAGTCAACGCGAGCACCGCGATTGGGTCCAAGCGCCGCGTGCCCGCGGATCGGTGCCTTCACGCGGCGGGACGAGGGAGAGCCGGATGCCCGGGCCCGGCTGAAAGCCAGTTCGAGCTCTCCTCGAACAGTCCAACCACATCGAAGTCGTCGGACCGTGCGGACGAGCACCTCCCGCGCAGCCACCGGAGCGCCGCGTGCTCGGCATCCCGCCCGGGCACCACCGAGCGCAGGCTTTCCACCGGCGAGTTGCCGGTGACGGGCTCCCCGCTTGGCGGGGCTCGGTCCACGGGCACGGCTCGGAGGGAGGGGACGCCACGCCGGCGGCGCGGAGCCCCCCGGCCCTATTCACCAGCGATCGCGTCCGCCGCCGTCCCGACCGCCGCGTCCGCCACCACCGCCGCCGCCGCCGTAGCCGCCACCGCCACCGCCGCCGCCGAAGCCGCGCCCGCCGCCGCCACCGCCGCCACCGCTGCGCTCGCGCGCCTCGTTGACGTTGATGTTGCGCCCATCGAGCGCGGTGCCGTCGAGTTCCTTGACCGCGCGACGCGCGTCGTCGTCGTTGTCGAACTCCACGAAGCCGAAGCCACGAGACTGCCCGGTCATGCGGTCGAGCACGACCGTCGCGCTGGACACGCTGCCGAACGCCGAGAAGGCGTCCCGGAGCTGCTGGTCCATGGTCGAGTAGGAGAGGTTACCCACGAAGAGCTTGGTCGTCATGTTGTGCTGAATCCCTTAACCAATACGCCTAGAAGTCTCAGTCGAACGAACGCCGGCGCCAGTGCTCACTCCGACCCCCCTCGAGAGTGAGGGGGCTTTCCGGGTCACAGAAGCGGTACCGAGCGGATCGAACCGAACAGGCGACAGATCTGGGAACCAGTGCGGCGGCGTCCTAGCGCGAATGGGCGATTCGGGCGAGCGACATCTCGTCGCCACCGAGCCGGACGCTCGGCGGACAGCCCCCGGACCCCCGGGATCCGCGCATTTGGGGCCGGCTCTCCGGGGGGGGGCGGCGGGCCGGCGGGGGGGCGGAATTGCCTCGGAGCGGGGTCGATGGCCGCCGGAGCGGCGCGCCGGCCGCGCGACTCAGATCCCCCGCGTCGTGCAGAGCAACGGTAATCCCGCTCTAACCGAGGCACGCCACGAACGCGGACTGCTCGGCGGCGCAGGCCTCGATCACGGGGATCCCCTGCGGGTCGCAGGTGATGGCCTCCCCCGCGGCGCAGGCCTGGAGCGTCCGGTACTCGGCGCCGCAGGCCCCGGCCAGCAGCGACCGGCAGTCGCGCTCGCACTCGGCCGCGGACGCGGGCCCGTTGTCGCAGTCGGCCGCCAGCGTCTCCACGCAGCCCTCCTCGCAGGGGTCGGCGCCCGCTCCGCCCGCTCCCCCGAGGCTCGCGCCGCCCGTCGCGGTCGCGGCCGCACCCGCCGCGCCACCGGGCTCGTCACCCCCCTGCCCCGCTCCCCCGGTCGCGCTGCCGCCCTCCTCGCCCTCGTCGTCGTCACCGCCGCAGCCCGCGACAGCCATCGCCCCCGCGAGGACCGAAACCCAGCACCAGCCCGTCTTCATGGGCCCCGATGAGACGCCACGCGGGTGCGGGCGTCAATCGCGGGGGAGGGCGACGCGGGGACGTCGCGGCTGCGGCGCGTCACCCCGCGCGCCGCGCCGCCACCACGAGTTGGAACCCGAGCAGCGACGGCCAGAGCCTGCAGAGAGCCGTCTCGGCGGGCTCCAGCGCGTCTCGGTAGACCCGATAGAGCGCGGAGGACTCGAGCGCGAGGTGGTCGCCGCCGGCGAGCTCCGCGGTGAAGGCGCGGCGGAGCCAAGGCGCGGCCGCCTGCACCAGCGATGGGGTCGACGCCTCCTCGAGGATTTCGAGCCCGGCCGCGGCGAGCAGGCCCCGGAGGCTCGCGCGGGTGAAGAAACGCAGGTGCGTGCGATCGTACAGTCCGCTCGGCGCGTAGTCGAAGCGACCGGCGAGGGTGCGGAGGCGGTTGTACCAGACCGCGTAGTTCGGGACCGAGACGAGCCACGTCGCCCGCGCGAGCGCCGGCGCGGCCAGGAGCGACCGCAGCAACGCCAGCGGATCGACGACGTGTTCGACGACGTCGCTCAGGAGCACGCCGTCGAACGGCGCCGCGCTCGCGCCGTCGGCGGCCAGCCAGTCCTCGACGCGGCCGGCGAAGACCTCGTCGCACGCCTCACGGGCGAGCGCGGCCGCGCCCCGATCCGGCTCGATCCCGACCAGGACCGCGCCCGGCGCCCGCTCCCGCAGCGCCCGCGCGTTGGCGCCCGCGCCGCAACCGATGTCGAGGAGCCGCGGCCGCACGTGGGCCGACGGGACGTGGCGCCCCGCGAGCGCGAGCAGCGTCGCGTTGGGGCGCTCGAGATACGAGTAGCCGCCGGCGCCGAGATCGAGCGGGTGCGGGCGGGCGGGGCGCGGCATCCATCGCTCGGTAGCACGGCTGGCCGCCAAGCGAAGCCGGCGCGCCCCGTCTCGACCGCGGCCGCCTCCTCGCGCCCCCTCACTTCCCCTCGAGCGAGCTGTCCTTCCGGGGCGCGGTCGATTGAGGCCGGACGGGGGCGACCGGGGGCGGCCTGGCGACATCGTCCGCAGGGTTGCCCAGGCGCCCTTCCTCCCCCTTCGCGCGACCATCCTTCGGCGCCGGTTGAGGCGCCCACGACGAGTCCCACTGGGACTCGGGCGCCATCGGCGTCGCCTTTTTCGGATCGTAGTTCTCCTTCGAGGGGTTCGGCGGCTTCGGGGTGGCCTTCGCCTTCCCATCGTCGAGTCGCATGGCGCTGGGCACCGGCTTGGCCGGCGACGGGTCGACGGGGAGCGACGGCGCGGCGCTCGGCGTGGGGGAGACGGTGCGTTCGAGCTCGGCCTTCGCGCGAGCGCGCGCTCGCTGGACGTCGCCGCCGACGTTGCCGGCCGGGTCGAGCTGGGCGGCCTCGTCGAGGCGGTCGAGGCAGGGCCGCCAATCGCCCTCGTCGCAGCGGCGCAGCCCCTCCTGCCGGAGCTCGCGCGCGCGCTCGAGCTCGAGCCGCGGCGGCTCCTTGGCGATGGGGGTGGGCCCGGGCACAACGCCCCGGTACAGCCGGTACAGGGCGATGCCGACCACGAGGAGCGTGACGGCCGCCACCAGAGCGGCCACCTGCGCCGCCCAGCGCTCGCGGAAATGCCGGCGCAGACGGGTGACCCGCTGGCGCACGCGCGGCGCGGGGACCGCTTCCTCCTCGGCGATGTGCTCGAGCTTGTCGCCGTCCGCCTCCCGCAGCATCCACTCCAGGGTGCGCTCGGCCGGCTCGCCCTCGGGGAGCTCCTCCTCGGCCCAGCGCAGGAGATCCCGCGCGCTCGGCGGCGCGGCCTCGCCGGCGATCTCGTTCTCGCCCGCGCCCTCCACCGGCACCTCGCGGTGCCGTCGCCGGTAGAAGTCCACGCACTTGTGCCGCGCGATGCCGAGCACCCAGCGCCCCAGCAGGGCGGGGTCCTCCGGCGCTCCCTCGGCGGCCAGGGCCTCGGTCAGGGTCGCCTGCACCACGTCGTCCACCTCGCCCGGCGGCACCTTCCCGCGGACCAGGCGGACGAGCCGCGCGCGGAGGGCCGCGTCGGCGATGAGGTCCCGGCGCGGAACGACCGGGGACGGATCCGTGGACATCGATAACATCCTCGGTGCGTCGGGGACCGGACGCAAAGTGTGACGGGGGGCTCGGTCTTTTTTTCTGGGGGGTCTGGGGCGGGGACTCCCGGCGCCCGCACGCGGGGTGCGGGGGTGCGAGGGGGCGTCAAGTTGCGGTATGACGCCGGCCCGGTGTCCCGAAGGCCTGCCGTCTCCATCGATCCGAGCGCCTGCACGGCCTGCTTCCGCTGCGTGGAGGATTGCCCCACGGGCGCGGCGGTCCGCGGGGAGAAGGCGACCATCGATCCGGCTCACTGCATCGCCTGTGGCCATTGCGGGATCGTCTGCAACTACGACGCCGTGCGGTCGGAGGCCGGCGCCTTCGCCCCCTGGACGCCCCCCGACCTCGACCCGGAGGCCGTGCGGGCCCTCCTCGTGGGGCAACGCTCGGTCCGGCGCTACCGCCCCGAGCCGGTCGATCCGGCGCTGATCGCGGAGATCCTCGCCGTCGCCGACCACGCGGCGACCGCCTCGAACGCGCGCGACGTGGCGGCGATCGTGCTCCGCGGCGAGCGGGTGCGGGCGGTGGCCGCCGAGGTCAACGCCTACTACGCGGGCCTCCTGCGCCTGCTCGACTGCCCCCTGGTGCGCCTCCTGCTCTGGCTCACCCCCGCCCGCGCGTACCTGCGGAACCCGGAGAAGATCGCGCGGGTGCGGGAGCACGTCGCGGACTTCTCCCAGGGGCGGGACTGGCTCTTCTTCGACGCCCCCGCCGTGGTGATCCTGACCACTCCGCGACGGCACCGGCAGTTCGGGCGCGTCAACGCCACCATCGCCGGCGATCAGCAGCGGCTCTACGCGACGGCCCGCGGCCTCGGGGGCTGCTGGATCGGCTACGCGGAGGTGGGGCTGCGCGGTCGGCGCGCGGCCCGCGAGGCGGCCGGGATCCCGCCCGACCGCGAGCCGCAGGTCGTGTTCACGCTGGGGCACCCTGCCGTCGGCTACCGGCGGCTCCCCGCCCGCGCGCCGCTGCCGGTCACCTGGGTCGGGGAGTGACTCCCCGCCGCCCGCGGGGCGGCGCGAGCCCTCCCCTGCCCCCCGCGGCCCTGCTAGCTTGCGGCGCCATGCCTCGGAAGCAGCCGACCGACGACGTGAACCCGGCTCTGGTCGCCGCCATCGGGCGCCCCCGGACCGTGCTCGACGTCGGGTGCGGGGCCGGGCTCGCAGCGCTGGCGGCGGCCGAGCGGGGCGCGGAGGTCATCGCCGTCGAGCGGGACCCCGCGCTGCTCGACCGCGCGCGGCGGCTGCTCGACCGCGTGGAGGCGGTCGACTTCGACGATCCCGAGGCGCTCCGGGCCCGGCTCGGGGACCGCACCTTTGATCTGGTACTGGTCCCGGACGCGCTCGAGCGGTCGCGGGATCCGGCGGCGCTGGTGGCTAGCCTCGCGGCCTACGTCGGGCCCGAGGGGCGGCTCGTCGCCTCCGCACGCAACCGCGAGGCCTGGCCGCTGCGGGTGGGGCTCGGCGGCGCCGAGCTCGGGCTGCCGGAGGGCGGGCTCGGCCTGCTCCGCCGCGGGGATCTCGAGGGGATGGTCCGCGCCGCCGGCCTCGAGCTGCTCACGGTGGCCCAGAACCCGCTGCTCCTGAAGGCGGCGCGCGCCCTGGTCGGCGAGGCCTTCGATCTGACGCTGCGCGAGGGCGAGGAGTCGCCAACGGGGTTCCGCGACCTGCCCGCCTACGAGCTCTACCTCCAGGCCGTCCGCCCCCTCGAGGTGGAGCTCACGAAGCTGTCGCCACGCGCCCTCGCCTACCAGCACGTCGTCGTCGCGCGGCGGCCGCCGAAGCCGGGACCCCTCTCGCTGACGGTGGGGATGCTGACGATGGACGAGGAGCCGAGCATCGCGCGCATGATCGACGAGATCCGCGCCGTCGCGCCGGACGCCCGGATCCTGTGCGTGGACAGCTCCATGAGGGACGCGACTCCGGTGATCGCGGCGGAGAAGGGGGCGCGCGTCCTCCGCCAACTCCCGCCCCGGGGGCACGGCCCCGCGATGGAGCTGCTCCTGTACGAGGCGGCCGCCCAGAGCGACGCCCTCGTCTACCTCGACTGCGACTTCACCTACCCGCCCGCGGTGATCCCCGCCTTGCGCCGGATCCTCGAGGAGGGCGCCGACGTGGTGAACGCCGCGCGGACCCGGACCCGCCCGGCCGCGATGCCGCTCGCCAACTACGTGGCCAACAAGACCTTCGTCTACGCGGCGCGAGCGCTCGAGGGGGTGCCGGTGGCGGATCTGCACAGCGGGATGCGCGGCTACCGGTCGAGCGCCATCCGGGGCTTCGACTTCGACGGCGAGGGCGACGCGATCCCCATCGACACCCTGCTCTGGCCCGCGCGGTCGGGTTACCGCGTGGTCGAGGTGCCCATCGACTACCAGGAGCGGGTCGGGATCTCGAAGCTCCGCCGCCTCACCGGCACCGTGTGGACCTTCATCCGCCTGGCGCGCACCCTCGGCGTCGGCGAGCGGCGGGGCGACAACTACGAGATCCGGGACCGACTCGAGAACGGGGACGGATGACCCCCCTCCGACCGGGCGTCCTCCTCGACCGGGACGGGACCCTCATCGACGTGGTCCGCAACGAGGAGACGGGGACGGTGTCGGTGGCGTTTCACCCCTCGCAGCTCCGGATCCTGCCCGGCGTGGTCGAGGGCCTCGCAGCGTTGACCGCCGCCGGCTTCGTGCTCGGCGTCGCCACCAACCAGCCCGGGCCCGCCAAGGGGCAATACTCGGTCGCCGCCGTGGAGCGCACGAACCGGGCGCTGGTGGAGGAGCTCGGACGGCGCGGGATCGTCATCGCCGCGGTCGAAGCCTGCATGCACCACCCGACGGGAGGCCCCGGCGGCCTGCCCGAGCTCATCGGCCCCTGCGACTGCCGCAAGCCGCGCCCGGGGATGCTCCTCACCCTGGTGCGGCGCTTGGGGCTCGACCCGGCCCGGAGCTTCATGGTGGGCGACTCCCCGGACGACGTGCGCGCCGCGCGCGCCGCGGGCCTGCGCGCGGGGCTGGTCTTCTCCCCCCACCGCTGCGAGCTCTGCCCCCAGCGCTATGGCCCCACCGAGCGCCCCGACGTCCTCGGCGCCCGCCTCGACGAGGTGGCCGCGGCCATCGTCGCCGCGACGCGCGGCTGACGACCGGGGGCGCCCGAGCGCGGGGTCATCGGCCCTATTGCGGCGGCCCCGAGGTCCCCTCATGCTGGCAGGGTCGCTGCTCGGAGCGGCGCGCCAACGCGGAGAACACCGTGCTCTTCCTCGACAGCTCGATCCCCGACGAGGTCACCGCCGCCTTCGACCTCGGCATCGTCGCCGGCGTCACCACCAACCCGCTCATCATCGCCCGCGAGCTCGGCGGAGTGGATCTGGAGACGTGCGTCCGCGAGATCGTGGCCCGTTCGATCGGCCCCGTCTCGGTCGAGCTCACCACCGAGACGGCACACGACATGCTGGACGAGGCGCTGACCTACCACGCGTGGGCGCCCGATCGAATCTGCATCAAGGTGCCCTTCTGCGAGGTGGGGCTGCAGGTGCTGCACAAGCTGGTGGGGCGCGAGATCGCCACCAACGCGACCTGCATGATGAACTTCAGCCAGCTCTACCTGGCGGCGCTCGCCGGCGCGACCTACGTGAGCCTCTTCAGCGGGCGGGTGCGGGACATGGGCTACGACGTGGGCCCGATCATCACCGAGACGCGGGCCATCCTCGACCGCGAGGGGCTGCCGGCCAAGATCATCGTCGGTTCCATCCGGCAGCCCGGAGACGTCGTGGACGCGCTCCAGCACGGGGCGCACGTGGTCACGGTGCCGCCCGGGATCCTGCGCAAGATGCTGCAGAACCCGCGCACCGAGTCGACCATCAAGGAGTTCAACGACGCCTGGCGCGCCCGCGAGCAGGAGAAGTAGGCCGATGGCGGCGGGCCCGGAGTCGGAGCCGCTCGGCGAGGGCGTCCTCGTCGTCACCCCGACCTACAACGAGCGCGAAACCCTGCCGCGGCTGCTGGAGGCGGTCCTCGGCGTCCTCCCGGGCGCGCACGTCTGCGTGGTGGACGACGCCTCTCCGGATGGCACCGGAGAGGTCGCCGAGGCCTTCGCTGCCCACGACCCGCGCGTCCGCGTGATGCACCGGCGAGGCAAGCGCGGGCTCGGCACCGCCTACGTCGAGGCGTTCCGCGCCCACCTCGACGCCGGGTACCGGTACTTCTTCGAGATGGACGCAGACCTGTCGCACGATCCCGGGCGACTGCCGGCGATGCTGGCGGCGCTCACCGACGGCGCCGACGTCGTGGTCGGTTCCCGCGCGGTGCCGGGCGGCGGCGTCGAGGGCTGGGGTCCGCTCCGGCACTTCATCAGCCGCGGCGGCTCGCTCTACGCCCGCGTGATCCTCGGCGTCCGCGTGCGGGATCTGACCACCGGCTACAAGGGCTACACGCGCCGCGCACTCCAGGCCATCGACCTCGATACCCTCTGCTCGAACGGCTACTCCTTCCAGATCGAGACCACCTACCGGGCCCTGCGTGCGGGCCTTCGGGTGGTGGAGGTGCCGATCCTCTTCGTGGACCGGCGGGTGGGACAGAGCAAGATGTCGGCGGCGATCTTCGCGGAGGCCGTGGGGATGGTGTGGCGGCTCCGCCTCGGGCTCGGGGACTCACGGGCCAAGCGCGGCGAAGACTGAGCGACGGCGGCCCGCGCCGCGGGTCACGGCGCGCGGCTCACGGCGCGGCGACGCCACGGCGCACGTAGACACCGAAGGTTCGCACCTCACCGACGTAGGTGAACTCCTCCGTCAGCAGGCGCACGAGCTCGGGGAACGTCGCCAGCGCCGCGGCCGAATCGAGATCGTCCCCGGTCACTCGGGGGAAGCGGTCCCCCGACTGCACGACGATCGCCGCCGGCGGGCGCGCCGCCAGATCACGGAGGAGCGTCGCGCGGGACCGGTCGCGCTGCCAGTGGGTGCGCTGCGGCACGTCGTAGACGAACCGCGACGCGACCGGGCGCTCGGCGAGCCAGTAGATCGCGGGCTCGAAGCCCCACACGAAGATCGGGGCGCCCTCCGGCACCTGGGCCTGGAGCTCCTGCGCGACGGCGCGATCGTCGTCCAGCGAGAAGTCGCCGACGCGGTAGAGGTCACGGTCGAGGGACTCCTGCGCCTCCATCGAGTGCGGGTGAGCGAGGAAGCGCAGGCGGCGCGCGGAGCGGGTCCAGAAGGAGTCGCCGAGATCGTGGACGATGGGGCGCATCCCGAGCACCAACACGAGGCTGGCGATCAGGGCGGCGACACCCCCGGTGCCGGCCCCCAGCATCCGCCGCCAGAGCTTGTAGACGCCGACGCCGCTGATGAAGGAGACGAGCAGGAGGGTCGCCGAGTAGTGGTACTGGAAGAACTTGTTCTGGATCGCCACGCCGGCGAGGTTCACAGCGATGATCCCGAGCAGCACGAGGAAGATCTCGCGCTCCCGGCCGTGGAGCGGACGGATCGAGATGGCGGCGAGGAAGCCGACCGCCACCACCGGCGTGAAGCGGAAGAGGACCTCGTGCAGGGCGTAGAAGAAGGCCTCGGCGGCGGTGTAGTAGGGGAAGAGGCCGGAGTAACCCGGCGTGAACACGAACATCGTCCAGGCCAGGTCGTCCCACGCGCCCGCCAGCCAGAACCACGCCGCGCAGGCGGCGATGGGCAGCAGGCTCGCCCCGCCTGCCACCAGCAGGGGGTGCGCCGCCGCCCGCCAGCGCCCCGTGCGCACCAGCTCTCGCCGAGCGAGGTAGAGCGCCGCCACGAACGCCCCGCCGGCGATGGTGGGCTTGAAGAGGAACGCGGCGCCGAAGAGCGCCCCCACGCCGCCCCACTGGAGGAAGCGCCGCTGGCCGGGGTGCTCACCGAAGACGAGCATCACGGCGTAGACCACGAGGAAGCCGCCGAAGGCCTCCGGCTGCCCCGTGTGCCAGAACTCGAGCTGGGCATGCCCGAAGACGGCAACGGCGGCGGCGACGTCGCCCGCGCGCCGCTGCTCGAGCACCAGCTCGGCGAGGTGTCGGTAGGCGAAGGCGACGCCCAGCAGGCCTGCCACCTCGAGCAGCCGGATGGCAAGCATCGTCTTGCCGAACACCGCCTGCGCCAGCGCATAGGCGACGAAGATCCCCGGCGGCTTGAAGTCCCAGACGTCCCGGTACGGCAGCTGGCCGCGCAGGATCCCGTCCCCGACCATCGCGTAGATCGACTGGTCACGCCCGAACGAGAAGAGCAGCACCTGCAGGCACGAGAAGACGATCAGCGCCCAGCACGCCACCGCGACCCAGAAGTCCGGGTCGCTCACACGCTGGTGCGCGAGCACCTCGGTGGAGTCGATCGTCGCGGGCGGCATGGACGGCGGCGGGATCGACTCGGCGCTCGGCATGCTCCCTCGACGCTATCGGTGCCCGGTCGGCCTGGCTAGCGGAGCCGTCCCGCCGTGCGACGCCCGGGCCGCCGGGGCTGAAAGGGCGTTTAGCCCCGCGGCCCGGCTCCCGCCTTGACCCGATCGGCGCCGCGTTCTACGGAAAGGCGACCCTGGCGCCGCCCGCACGGCGCCGCACGCGCCCCTAGCTCAGCTGGATAGAGCAACGGACTTCGAATCCGTAGGCCGGTGGTTCGAATCCACCGGGGCGCGC